>NZ_JBBMFT010000041.1:0-508 GCF_040095835.1 Flavonifractor hominis | reverse complement strand
ATGGTCAGGGTGCTGGCAGTGTCATCCTCCAGCTTCATGCCATCAGCAGTCCAGTTCACGAACTGCATGCCCTCCTCGGGGGCGTTGGCGGTGACGGTGATCTGGGAGCCGGCCTCATACTCACCGGAGCCGGTGCCGCCGTTGACGGTGAGGGTATAGGTCTCCACCGGGGCGGCAGTGACGGTGACGGTAGCGGTGCCGGAGATCTCCTCGTTGGCCACGGAGGTGGCACGGACGGTGAGGGTCTCGGCGGTCTCGTCCTCGGCCACGGTCAGCAGGCCGGTGTCGGAGATGGCGGTGGTCTCAGACTGAGCGCCCTCCACGCTCCAGGTCACGGTCTGGTCGGGCTCGTTCTCGCCCTCCACCACGGCGGTGAACTGCTGGGTGGTGCCCACCTGCACGCTGGCGGTGGCGGGGGAGACGGTCACCTTGGTGACCACGGGCTCATCGGCAAAGTCGATGGTGATCAACTTCTCACCGGTGACCCCGGAGCCGTCGTTGGCGGTGG
>NZ_JBBMFT010000040.1:0-562 GCF_040095835.1 Flavonifractor hominis | reverse complement strand
CTGACCTTAGGACGTTACAAACAACTCTCGGTTGCTTGAAGTCTCCTTAGAAAGGAGGTGATCCAGCCGCACCTTCCGATACGGCTACCTTGTTACGACTTCACCCCAATTATCGAACCCACCTTCGGCCGCGCCCCCCTTGCGGTTAGGCTACGGACTTCGGGTGTTCCCGACTCTCATGGTGTGACGGGCGGTGTGTACAAGGCCCGGGAACGTATTCACCGCGGCATGCTGATCCGCGATTACTAGCGATTCCAACTTCATACAGGCGGGTTTCAGCCTGCAATCCGAACTGGGATGGCTTTTAGGGATTTGCTCCACCTCGCGGTATTGCCTCCCTCTGTTTACCACCATTGTAGTACGTGTGTGGCCCAGGACATAAGGGGCATGATGATTTGACGTCGTCCCCACCTTCCTCCGTTTTGTCAACGGCAGTCTCGCTAGAGTGCTCTTGCGTAGCAACTAACAATAAGGGTTGCGCTCGTTGCGGGACTTAACCCAACATCTCACGACACGAGCTGACGACAACCATGCACCACCTGTCTCAACTTTCCCCGAAGGG
>NZ_JBBMFT010000039.1:0-713 GCF_040095835.1 Flavonifractor hominis | reverse complement strand
AACAGCGCCGGCCAGCTCATGGATGACCCCAGCGATACGGACAACTGCAACTATAATTTTGTCAAGCTGCATGCGGTTGGAAAGGGTGAGGCTACCGTCTCCGTAACGGTGACGGATCAGCAGGGCAGCCTGGGCAGCGTGACCGAGACCTTTACCGTCCAGGTCATCGACCCGGAGTACGACGGAACCCAGCGCACCGTGATCGATTTCTCCCAGGGCTGGAAGTTCCAGATGCAGCAGGACATGCCCACGAAGCCCGAGGCCGGCCAGGTGCCCACTGTGGACGGCAACGGCGAGTGGGATGACGTCAGCATCCCCCACTGCTGGAACGCCGATGACGGCGCCAACGGCGGCAACGACTATGTCAAGGGCATCGGCTGGTACATCAAGACCTTTACCGATGAAGAAGTATCCGCGCTGCTCCAGGGCGGCAAGCACATCTATCTGGATGTGGGAGCCGCGTGCAAGATCAGCGAGACCTATGTCAACGGCCAGCATGTGGGCCGCCACGAGGGCGGCTACTCCCGCTTCCGCTATGACATCACCCAGTACCTGAACCAGGAGGGTGAGAATACGGTCGCCATCAGCGTGGACAACAACGTCAATAACCTGACGCCTATGTCCGGTGACTTTACCGTGTTCGGCGGGCTGTACCGCGACATCAGCCTGGTGGCTGTGGGCGATGTGCACATGGACCTGGATCAGGAGACCGC
>NZ_JBBMFT010000038.1:0-848 GCF_040095835.1 Flavonifractor hominis | reverse complement strand
GATACCATCCGCGTGGAGCAGACCGAGACGTCCACCGTATTGACGGTAGATGTGACCGGCAGCCGCGGCCAGTCCCGTACCATTACCTTTGCCGGTTTGGAGAAGCCCCCTGTGGTCACCGGTGTGACCGTCTCTCCTGACACCGCCAGCGTGCAGGTGGGCGCCACCCAGCAGTTCACCGCTGAGGTCACCGGTGAGAACGAGCCCAGCCAGGCTGTGACCTGGAGCGTGGAGGGTGCTCAGTCTGAGACCACCGCCATCTCCGACACCGGCCTGCTGACCGTGGCCGAGGACGAGACCGCCGAGACCATCACCGTCACCGCTACCTCCGTGGCCAATGAGAAATTCTCAGGTACCGCTACTGTCACCGTCACCGCCGCCCCGGTGGAGACCTATACTCTCACCGTCAACGGCGGCACCGGCTCCGGCGACTATGAGGCCGGCGCTCTGGTCACCGTCACCGCCAACGCCCCCGAAGAGGGCATGCAGTTCGTGAACTGGACTGCTGATGGCATGAAGCTGGAGGATGACACCGCCAGCACCCTGACCATCACCATGCCGGCCAATGCCGTGACCCTGACAGCGAACTATGAGGCCATTCCGGTGGAGAAGTTCACCTTGACCGTCAACGGCGGCACCGGCTCCGGCGACTATGAGGCCGGCGCTCTGGTCACCGTCACCGCCGACGTCCCCGAGGCGGGCATGCGGTTCGTAAACTGGACCGCCGAGGGTATGACTCTGGAGGACGAGACCGCCGCCACCCTGACCGTTACCATGCCGGCCAATGCCGTGACCCTGACGGCCAACTACGAGGCCATCCCGGTCACCAACGTCACCGGCGTGAAGCT
>NZ_JBBMFT010000037.1:0-917 GCF_040095835.1 Flavonifractor hominis | reverse complement strand
GTTGGCATCCCCACCGGCTTTGTGGTGGACGCTGCCGACAACACCACCCCCGGCTGGGTGGAGCACTGGACCGAGAATGGCACCAATGAGATCAAGGACCTGACCCTGAACGTGCAGAAATGCAGCGACGCCTCTTCCTGGGCCGCCGCCTCCGTCCATGAGCTGCAGGTCTTTGCCTGGCGCATCAAGAGCCAGCAGTTCGCCATCAACGAGGGCAATAAGACCATCACCGTCGAAAGCCCCATGACGCTGGCCCGGCTGCGCAACGGCCTGGATGTGGATGGCAACTGCACCGTGTCGTTCGTAACGGCGGAGGGCACACCTCTGGACTGGAGCGACACCGTTTCGGACGGCAGTAAGATGATCGTCACCGACATTAAGGACCATACCTTTACGTATACCATCACCGTTGGTGAGGTACCCGAGCAGTACACCGTCACCGTGAAGACCCAGGGCGAGGGCGACGCTTCCGCCGCGCCCACCGCGGCCGCCGAGGGGGACACCGTGACCCTGACCGCCCAGGCCGCTGAGGGCTGGCACTTTGTGGAGTGGACCAGTGAGGACGTGACGGTGTCCGAGGAAGGCACCTTCCAGATGCCCGCCAAGAACGTCACCGTCACCGCTGTGTTTGAGCAGGACGTGACCGACGTGAAGGTGGAATCCATCACCGTCAGCGCACCGGCCGACGCCATCACCGAGGCCGGCGGCACCCTGCAGATGAGCGCCGCCGTACTGCCGGAGGACGCTACGGACAAGAGCGTGACCTGGTCCGTGACTGCCGAGGACGGCAGCGACACCGCGCTGGCCAGCATCGACGGCAGCGGCCTGCTGACCGCCGGTGAGGCGGAGGGCGTGGTCAAGGTGGTAGCCACCGCCAACGACGGCTCCGGGGTCACCGGTGAGAAGTTGATCACCAT
>NZ_JBBMFT010000036.1:0-1035 GCF_040095835.1 Flavonifractor hominis | reverse complement strand
TGTGCCCGCTCAGGGCTGCTTGCCGATGTAGGCGAGGATGCCGCCGTCCACATACAGGATGTGGCCGTTGACGAAGTTGGAGGCGTCCGAGGCCAGGAAGACGGCCGGACCCATCAGGTCCTCCGTCTCCCCCCAGCGGGCCGCCGGCGTCTTGGACACGATGAACTGGTCGAAGGGATGGCGGCTGCCGTCCGCCTGCCGCTCCCGCAGAGGCGCGGTCTGAGGCGTGGCGATGTACCCCGGCCCGATGCCGTTGCACTGGATGTTGGCCTCGCCGTACTCCGAGCAGATGTTCCGCGTCAGCATCTTCAGTCCGCCCTTGGCTGCCGCATAGGCCGACACCGTCTCCCGGCCCAGCTCGCTCATCATCGAACAGATGTTGATGATCTTTCCGTGCCCCTTCTCGATCATCCCGGGGATGACCGCCTTGGACACGATGAACGGCGCGTTCAGGTCCACGTCAATCACCTGGCGGAACTGCTCGGCCGTCATCTCCAGCATGGGGATGCGCTTGATGATACCGGCGTTGTTCACCAGGATGTCGATCACGCCTACCTCTTCCCGGATGCGCGCCACCAGGGCCTGCACCTGCGCCTCGTCCGTCACATCGCACACATAGCCGTGGGCCTGGATCCCCTCCGCCTCATAGGCGGCCAGCCCCTGGTCCACCAGCTCCTGCTTGATGTCGTTGAATACGATGGTGGCGCCCGCCGAGGCCAGCGCCCGGGCGATGGCAAACCCGATACCGTAGGAAGCCCCCGTCACCAGGGCGATCTTCCCCTCCAGGGAAAACTGCTTCAAAATCTCCATTGCTCCTGTGCTCCTTTACCGCAGCTGTGTCATGGGAATCACGTCCATGTCGTCAAAGGCCTGGTTCTCGCCGCCCATGGCCCAGATGAACGTGTAGTTGGACGTGCCCGCACCCGCGTGGATGGACCAGGAGGGCGAGATCACCGCCTGCTCGTTCTGCATCACGATGTGCCGGGTCTGCTGACCCTCGCCCATCATGTGGAACACCACGTTGTCCTCCGGGAT
>NZ_JBBMFT010000034.1:0-1085 GCF_040095835.1 Flavonifractor hominis | reverse complement strand
TGGACTCATAAGCGGTGCTGGGCTGCACATCTTCGCTGAAGCCAAGTGTAATGGTCTGGTTCACAGGCACGTTTTCCTCACCGTTGTCAGGCGTGCTGGTAAGAACGGTGGGTGCTACATTGTCTGCAGTCTCCATACCGCCCCGGACCACCACACGGTCAATGTTGGGGCCCGATGCATTGGCAACGATCTTCAGTTTATGGCTGCCGCCGTTGATGGGCACATCCCGGATCGTCTCATTCACCCAGGTCTCCCAGGCCTCATCGCCGCTGCCGCCCGGTGCACAGGACAGCGTGCCGATCACCTGATCATCCAGATAGACGGTGCAGGGTCTGGGATCGGCGGTGGCATAACGCACCTCAATATCATAGGGGGAGAAGGTTGCAACCGTGATCTCCAGCTCCACATAGCTGCCAGCACCGCCGTAGTCGGCATAGCCGGTACCCGTGTAGCCGGTACGGGCACTGGAAGCCGCCGTGCCGCCGCTCATAGTGCCATCCTCTGCCTCATAGACCGTACCGTCCCGGCTGATGATCATCCGGTCGATATTGGGTCCGTTTGACGTGGTATTGACCAGCTTAAAGGTATGCTCCCCTTCGGTGAGCTGGAACTCATATCCCTCGGTAAGCCAGGTGGTCCATGCCTGATTCTGAAGGTTGCCGTCGGTATAGAACTTGTAGCTCTGTACGTTTACCCCGTCGATATAGAGATCGCAGGGCCGTCCGCCCAGAGAGGTATACCGGAAGGCGACGGTATATTCGTCCGTTTCCGGAATGTTGGCCGTCCACTGAATGGTACCGATCTCCCCGGCATCCGGGTCGTAGAAGCCAGTACCCTTATAGCCAGTGTGATTCTTGGCGATGACGCCGTTCTCCAGCACCACGCTGGGGTCTTCCGCCTCAATGGCGAAGCCGTCGAAGCTGTCCAGGTGTTCCTTGGGCGGCTCAGGGTCGGGCGTGTCAGGAGCGGGCTCCGGGGTCTCCGTCTCCCAGGTCACGTCCTGAACATTGATGCTGTCCAGATCAAACCCCATCACATCAGAAGTAAGCTTAACGGTATTTTCCCCCGCCTGCAGCTGTACGTCG
>NZ_JBBMFT010000032.1:0-1595 GCF_040095835.1 Flavonifractor hominis | reverse complement strand
TCGGCCTCGCCTTAGCTCCCGGCTTACCCTGGGCGGACGAACCTTCCCCAGGAAACCTTAGATTTTCGGCCATTATGATTCCCACATAATTCTCGCTACTCATTCCGGCATTCTCACTCGTGTAAAGTCCACCGCTGCTTCCGCTACGACTTCACCCCGTACACGACGCTCCCCTACCCCTGCCTTGCGGCAAGCCCAAGCTTCGGTTGCATGCTTAGCCCCGTTACATTTTCCGCGCAGAGTCACTCGACCAGTGAGCTATTACGCACTCTTTTAATGAGTGGCTGCTTCTAAGCCAACATCCTGGTTGTTTTCGCAACTCCACATCGTTTTCCACTTAGCACACATTTGGGACCTTAGCTGTGGGTCTGGGCTGTTTCCCTTTTGACCACGAGACTTATCTCACGTAGTCTGACTGCTGATCATCAATTAGCCGGCATTCAGAGTTTGATAGGGTTCAGTAACCTTATCGGCCCCTAGCCCATTCAGTGCTTTACCTCCGGTAATCTAAATCAACGCTAGCCCTAAAGCTATTTCGGGGAGAACCAGCTATCTCCGAGTTCGATTGGAATTTCACCGCTATCCACAGGTCATCGCCGACCATTGCAACGGGCGTGCGTTCGGTCCTCCATGGGGTTTTACCCCCACTTCAACCTGCCCATGGATAGGTCACCCGGTTTCGGGTCTATTGCCACTGACTTCATACGCCCTATTCAGACTCGGTCTCCCTTCGCCTCCGGCACTGAATGCCTTAAGCTTGCCAGTAACAATAACTCGCCGGACCATTCTACAAAAGGTACCTCATCACACATTAACGTGCTTTGAGTGCTTGTAAGCACAAGGTTTCAGGTTCTGTTTCACTCCCCTCCCGGGGTCCTTTTCACCTTTCCCTCACGGTACTGCTCCTCTATCGGTCATCAGGTAGTATTTAGGGTTGGAGGGTGGTCCCCCCAGTTTCCCACCGGGTTTCACGTGTCCGGCGGTACTCTGGATCCCGACTAACAAGATTCAGCTTTCGTCTACGGGGCTCTCACCCGCTGCGGCTGGCCTTCCCAGACCATTCGACTAGCCTATCTCGCCGTTGTGTCGGTCCACAACCCCGGTGAATAAATCCACCGGTTTGCCCTCTTCCGCGTTCGCTCGCCACTACTAGCGGAATCTCTGTTGATTTCTCTTCCTCGCCCTACTTAGATGTTTCAGTTCAGGCGGTTCCCCACCTACGCCTATTTGATTCAACGCAGGCTGACGGAGTATTGCTCCGCCGGGTTTCCCCATTCGGAAATCCTGGGATCAATGCTTATGTGCAGCTCCCCCAGGCTTATCGCAGCTTGTCACGTCCTTCTTCGGCTCCTGATGCCAAGGCATTCCCCTTGCGCTCTTTCTAGCTTGACCTTAGTAGAACAGTCTCATTTCTGAGCTGTTCTCTATTCGATCATGAATTATGCAGGCATCACAGAAGTTTGCAATTGGCTACATTGTTTTACCCATTCACTAGAACGGCTTTCGCCATTCTATCTTTAAGTTCCACAACATTGCTGTTATTGCCCTCTGTTGCTTGCTCTCAATACTTTCGATCTGCATTGTTCAGTTTTCAA
>NZ_JBBMFT010000031.1:0-1865 GCF_040095835.1 Flavonifractor hominis | reverse complement strand
CAGGACGCCATGGAGTGGGCGGTGGCCGAGGGCATCCTCACCGGCAAGAACGGCTCGGCTCTGGATCCCCAGGGCACTGCCAGCCGCGCTGAGGTAGCCACCATGCTCATGCGCTTTACCCGGGAGCAAAACGGCTGAGTTTATGCTTTGCCCCATCCGTTTGGCTGGAAGGCCCATGAAATGATATTTCATGGGCCTTCCCACTTAAAAATGCTCAAACGTTTACTTAATAATTATTTATCTGATAAACAGAATGAAGATTCTAAAGAAAACATAGTGTGGTAAGATTTTGCGCGAGGTTAAGAATTATGGAATCTATTTTTATAAAATTTCTGCTTCTGATCGCGTACTTTTGTCTCATGACATTTATAACCAACTGTGTTGCGGACAAAAGAAGTTTCTTCCCGGTTTGGATACGGGACAACACCAGAGCTAAGCTGCTCATATTTTCAATTAAGTGGCCTGTGATCAGCATTTTTGTAATCCCGATGCAGGTGATTCTCTATGTGATCACATTGATTCGAATCATTCTGATTCTGGCGCCGCCATTTGAGACAATTGTTTTATTTGACCGTACCTTTACCCCCGACCGGTTTTGGATGCTGCTCATCTCAATCCATTGGCTGATTGCAATGGTGGGCATAGTGGAAACCAATATTAAGGGCAGATACTAGGTATTGATCTGAAAAACGGGTGGGAGTGTATGAACTTATTTGGGTTAAAGCGATTTTTGTGTCATGTAAAATATGATATGCCCATACCGCCCACGGGGCTGGATTTTTTCAGTATGACGGCCAGGCAGGGCGAGGAACATTTTGAATGGTTTATGAGCAAGATCCCTGAGCGTATGGACTATTTGAAAGCCCGCTGCGCGAAGGATCTGAAGCTGTCCGTCACCGAACTGGACTACTCGGCGGAATCCCTGATATTGCTGTGGCGCTGGTTTTTGAAAACGGCCCGAATGGAAAGGACGCCGAAGGAAGAGATCGAAAAGATGAAGGAAGGCGCCAAAATATTTGGTAAATCCTTTATCAACCGAACGCAGTTTACTGCTACTACGGAGTATATCATACGTGATATCGGGATGTACGTTGGACAGTGCTTTGTTTTGAACTATCCTCAGTTGTACTGGAGCTATGAAAAAAAGGGCAGAAGCAAAGTCTATGTCAGTGTTACGGTCAACCAGCCGCGCATTTCCGGGTTCCGCGTTTGCTACAAAGGAAAGGAGAGTGGTATAAACTTTGTACCGATCCATATGGTCCACGTGCAAGCGGCCAACTTCTTTGACCATACACAGAAGGAAATTGATTTGTACAGGGTTTACAAATATTGGGAGAATAATGTTCCAAAAGAAAACGTTTAGCGGGCCAGCCGCCGGAATCATCCGATTCCGGCGGCTGGCTTACGTTTGATTTATTTAAATTGACCAAACTGTATAAAAACAAAATAGGACGATATTGATTGAATAATGGATAGAAAGAGTGAATTTCAATCCATAATCAGGAATAAAGCAGTTGGACAAAAATAAGAAAATGCACAATATATACAAAAGAATTCTATTATTGGGAAATGGGTTGACAGATCTGTAAAAAAATATTAGCATACTAGTGAACGTAAACGATAAATCTTCTGCTTGGATATTTGCCTGTTTTTTAGCGGAGAAAGTAAAAAGACTAGAAGAGAAAAAATATACTTGAATTAAAACGTTCTAATATAACATAAGTGCCATGAAAATACGGTGTTCATACTGTATATATTCATTTTGAAAAGGTTTAAGAGAATGGAACCATGAAAAGAACGACAGGACGTGTAACGCTAAAAGATGTGGCAACGAAGGCAGGAGTTTCGGTGTCCACAGCACATCT
>NZ_JBBMFT010000030.1:0-2377 GCF_040095835.1 Flavonifractor hominis | reverse complement strand
TTCCTGAACATGGGCAACGGCCCCATGGGTATTGCCAATACGCCTGCTACCTCCAGCGTAGGCGGGAACCATACCTCCTTTGGGTCCGGTCTGATTCTGGCTGCCACCTGGAATGAGGATCTGGTGGAAGAGGCCGGTGTGGTGATGGGTGAGGAGTGCCTGGCCAAGGACGTGGCGCTGTTTGAGGCGCCTGCGTTCAACATCAACCGGGATCTCGCCGGTGGTCGTACCTTTGAGTACTATTCCGAGGACCCCTATCTCACCGCACGCACCGCCGTACCCTATGTCAAGGGAGTTCAGTCCCAGAATGTGGCCGCCAATATCAAGCATTTTATGGCCAATAACCAGGAGCGCAACCGTAACAACTACAGCTCCAATGTGACCGAGCGGGCCATGCATGAGATCTACCTGCCCGCTTTTGAGGCGGCGGTGGAAGAGGCGGATGCATGGAGCCTGATGACCGCCGCTAACCGCACCAATGGTACTTATACCAGTGATAACCGGTATCTGCTGACCAATCTGCTGCGTTATGACTGGGGCTTTACCGGCGTAGCACTCACCGACTGGTGCCGGACGCGTACCACCACCATTGCAGCCAAGGCTGGTCTGGACCTGTCCATGCCTGGCTCCACGACCAGCGAGTATCACTACAGCAAGATCCTCGCCGAGGTGGAAGCAGGCAATCTGCCCGAGTCGGTGGTCAGTCAGGCGTCGGAGAACATCATTCGTCTGCTGTACCGTACCGGCGTAATGGGAGATGTGGAGCAGGGTGAGGGTTCCATCAACACCCCGGAGCACTCTGATGTGGAGCGCCGGGTGGGCGAAGAGGGCATCGTCCTGCTGAAAAATGAGGCAGTGGACGGAAAGACTGTGCTGCCCATCGATAAGGAGAGCGTAGACAGCATCGCGGTGCTGGGCATGCACTCCACCCGCTACTATGTGCCCGGCTACGGTGGCAGCGGTGCCACCAACCCGCCCTATGAAATCAGCTATCTCCAGGGCATCCAGACTGCACTGGATGGAACGGACGTGACGTTGAACGTTCCGGAGTCCGAGTATGACTATAACCCCAACAATTCCGGAAAATACTCCCCCGAGCAGCTGCAGGCCAGCATTGATGCAGCGGTGGAGGCAGCCAAGCAGTCGGATGTGGCCGTGATTGTGGCCGGTCTCACCAACGGTTGGCCTTATGCCGGCAGCCCCAATCAGGACACTGAGAACTTCGACCGGGACAACCTGGACTTCCCGGCCGATCAGCTGCAGCTCATCCAGGCAGTGGCTGCGGCCAACCCCAACACGGTGGTTATTGTCACTGGTTCCGTGGTGGAGCTGGATGACTTTGTGGACGATGTCCCCGCGCTGTTCCAGGCTTTCTATCCCGGTCAGGAACAGGGCAATGCCATGGCAAACCTGCTCTTTGGCGACGTAAATCCCTCTGGTCGTCTTCCTCACAGCATCCCGGTGAATTATGAGGACACCTGTGCCTATCAGACCAAAGACGCAGCCAACCAGAACATTACCTACAGCGAAGACGTGTATGTGGGCTATCGCTGGCACAACCTGGACGACAAGGCCGATGCTCTGTATCCCTTTGGCTATGGCCTGTCTTACACCACTTTTGAGTACAGCAATGCCAAGGTGAGCTCTCCCACCATGGACCCCGAGGGGACCGTGACCGTGTCGGTGGATGTAACGAACACCGGTACGGTGGCAGGCAAGGAAGTGGTGCAGCTCTACATCAACGACGAGGCGTCCACCATCGACCGCCCCGTGCGTGAGCTGAAGGGCTTTGAGAAGATCGAGCTGCAGCCCGATGAAACGAAGACCGTTTCCTTTACCTTGGATAAGTCTGATCTGAGCTACTGGGACGACGAGGTCCACTCCTGGATGGCGGAGGCGGGCACGTTCAATGCCCAGTTCTGCCGCTCCTCCTCCGAAGTGATCACCCAGGTCGCTTTTGAGCTGACGGAGAATACCCAGCCTGACGAGCGCTATCAGGTGGTACAGGCGGAGGAATCCATGAGCGAGAACTCCGGTACCTCTGTGGGCACTGAGGGCGAAAACTGGACCGGCAGTGGCTATGTGACCTTTGAGGGGCAGGGCAGCACCGGCACCTTTACCGTAAACGCCGATCAGGCAGGAAAATACTCTCTGATCTTTAAGTATTCCCAACCCAATGCGGGCAACGCCCAGTCTACCGTCGAGGTCAATGGCGAGAAGATCGGCATCATCTATGGCCAGCCCACCTGCTATGTCCAGAACGGCGCCCAGGTGAAGGATATCTGGAACTATGACAGCATCGACGTACAGCTGCAGGCGGGGGAAAATACCGTTAAGCTTACTTCTGATGTGATGGGGTTTGATCTGGACAGCATCA
>NZ_JBBMFT010000029.1:0-2576 GCF_040095835.1 Flavonifractor hominis | reverse complement strand
GACTACGGCGCCAAGCACAAGACCATCACGGGCACCGACAACGCCCTGACCAATCCCGAGGGCGTGAAGGAGGAGATACCCGTCTACGTCCACGGCAATGTGGGCATGAGCGAGTACGGCGCGGACTGCAGCCCCTTCATCCACGAGGAAGAGCCCGGCTACTGGGCCGGCAGCCAGTCCGAGGAGTTCACTTCCCAGTGGCATGAGATCTACTACAAGGCCATCAGCGAGTCGGAGTGGATGTGGGGCTCCTACATCTGGAACATGTTCGAGTTTGGTTCCGACGGCCGTACCACCACCCCCGACCGTCTGGGCATCAACACCAAGGGCGTCGTGGCCTACGACCGTGCCCTGAAGAAGGACTGCTTCTATTTCTACAAGGCCAACTGGTCCGATACCCCCACCCTGCACATCAACAGCAGCCGCTTTGAGCAGCGTTATCAGGACGATATCACTACCATCGTCTACTCCAACATGGAGTCCGTTGAACTGTTTGTCAACGGCGTCTCCCAGGGCGAACTGGTGAAGAACAGCAATAGCGAGCCCGCCCTCAATACCAGCGGACAGCCCGACGACACCCTGGTCCCCAACACCCAGCTGGGCAAGTTCCAGTGGGACATCAAGCTGACCGCGGGTGAAAACACGGTAGTCGCCGTGGGTAAGGACAGCGAAGGTAACGTCTATACCGATACCGTTGTCTGGACCCGTGCCCTGTATGATACTCCTGTGCTGGAAAGCAGCACCTACAACATCAACAACAGCGACCCCAACAACCGCACCATTGCCGGTGTGCCTGTGAACACCACCATCGAGACCTTCCTCACAAAGGTCACCCTGAAGAACAATACCACGATCCAGTTCTTTGAGGCAGATGGCATCACTGAGGTGACCGATCCCTCTGCTAAGCTGAGCAAGGATATGAAGGTGGCTATTACCTCTGAGGATGGAACGACCACCTATGTCTACACACTCATCGCCCAGCCTGTTTCGCAGAACAAGACGGTTATTGTACAGGATTATGCCGCCGATGCACCCAAGGCTGTGGACGGCAACACCTCCACCGCCTGGAACTCCAACAAGGGTGTCAACGCCAACCCCGGCCAAACTCTGATTGTGGATCTGGGCGACGTGTACCAGATCTCCAGCGCAGGTGTGCTCTGGTGGGATCACTCTCAGGCGCACCGCACCTTCAACTACAGCATTGAGGTCAGCACTGACAACGAGTCCTGGACCAACGTGGTTGACCACGTTCAGAGTCCTGATCAGACGGCTGGCGCTGCCTGGTCCAACAACACGCTGGACCACCTCACCTCCGCTCGTTACGTGAAGCTGATTGCCAACAGCTCCACCAGCGACGGTGCCAGCATGTACCTCTATGAATTCTCCGTCGAAGGTTTCCGTCTGACCAGCAGCGTATACAACGTAAACAACGGTGATCGTCAGATCGGCGGCGTTCCGGAGGGTGCCACGGTAGAGGATGTACTCCAGAATCTCGCCGTGGAGGGTAGCTATAACGCGATTGAGATTACCCAGAATGGCGAGCCGGTAAGCAGCGGCCCCATCACCATGGATATGGCTGTGACGGTTACCGGTGCCAACGGTGAGAAGGTATCGTATACCTTCAAGTCCAATGTGGCCGACACCGATCCCATCTCTCAGGGCAAGTCTGCGACGGCCCAGAATATCACCGTGGGCGACAAGGAAATCCCCAACGAGGACAGCGGAGAGGGCTGTGCCAACAGCGGACAGCACAACGATGTAGCTGCCAACATCAACGACGGTGATCTGAGCACCCGTTGGACCGGCGCTCTGACCGAGAGCGGCCACACCATTCCCGACACCGCCTATCCCGCCGATGTGCTCATTGACCTTGGTGCGGAGTACGAGCTGTATGATCTGTACCTGAACGCCTACGATCCCTCCACCCGCATCTATCAGTTTGTGGTCTACGCCGGCAACACCGACGACGTGGCCGCACTGAAGAGCGACGAGAACATTCTCCTGGACATGCGGGACAACACGGACTTCGGTGAGGGCAACAAGAGCGTTACGGGCTCGGCCCGCTATATCCTCCTCAGTGTGACCGGCAACACCGCGCCCAGCGCTTACCGCGCTGCCTCCATCTATGAGCTGGCTGTCTATGGCTATCGGATCGCCAGCGAGGTCTACGGCGTGGACCTGGAGAGCAAGACCATCTCCAATGTTCCGGAGCAGGTCAAGGTCTCCGACTTCCTGGAGAACCTGAACCTGGAGGGCAACTACACCGCCAAGCTTCTGCTGGATGGTGAGGAGCTGTCCAGCGACGGCCAGGTCACCCCCGGTGTGGAGCTGGAGATCAGCGGCCTGAACGGCGAGGCTCCCCAGACCTACACCATCGAATTCATTGACCCGGCTGAAGCGATTCAGACCCCTGTCTCCCAGGGCATGGAAGTCTATGCCCACGATGTGGAGACCGACCACGGCACCGTTCCCAATGAGGACATCTCCTCCGGGCACAATGACGGCGCGGTCAACATCAACGACGGCAATGACGAGACCCGCTGGACCGGCGCCTTCGACAGCGCCCACGGCAGCTG
>NZ_JBBMFT010000028.1:0-2720 GCF_040095835.1 Flavonifractor hominis | reverse complement strand
TAGATGTTATAGCCGTAGGAACGGCTGCCGTCCCCCTTGTCATAGAAGTGGATCTTCACGCCGGTGAGATAGTAATAATCATCGGTGCTCTTGGGGTCGGTCATGCTGATGGTCACAGCGGCGGGATAGTAGCAGCTGCCGTGGGCGCTGTCGAAGGCGCCGGTCCAGCGGGTCTCGTCATTGCCGTCGTTGATGTTGACCGCGCCGTCGTTGTGCCCGGAGGAGATATCCTCATTGGGAACGGTGCCGTGGTCGGTCTCCACATCGTGGGCATAGACTTCCATGCCCTGGGAGACGGGGATCTGGATCGCTTCAGCCGGGTCAATAAATTCGATGGTGTAGGTCTGGGGAGCCTCGCCGTTCAGACCGCTGATCTCCAGCTCCACACCGGGGGTGACCTGGCCATCGCTGGGCAGCTCCTCACCATCCAGCAGAAGCTTGGCGGTGTAGTTGCCCTCTACTTTCAGGTCCTCCAGGAAGTCGGAGACCTTGACCTGCTCCGGAACATTGGAGATGGTCTTGCTCTCCAGGTCCACGCCGTAGACCTCGCTGGCAATCCGATAGCCATAGACAGCCAGCTCATAGATGGAGGCGGCGCGGTAGGCGCTGGGCGCGGTGTTGCCGGTCACACTGAGGAGGATATAGCGGGCCGAGCCCGTAACGCTCTTGTTGCCCTCACCAAAGTCTGTGTTGTCCCGCATGTCCAGGAGAATGTTCTCGTCGCTCTTCAGTGCGGCCACATCGTCGGTGTTGCCGGCGTAGACCACAAACTGATAGATGCGGGTGGAGGGATCGTAGGCGTTCAGGTACAGATCATACAGCTCATACTCCGCACCAAGGTCAATGAGCACATCGGCGGGATAGGCAGTGTCGGGAATGGTGTGGCCGCTCTCGGTCAGAGCGCCGGTCCAACGGGTGCTCAGATTGCCGTCGTTGATGTTGGCGGCTACATCGTGGTGCTGTCCGCTGTTGGCACAGCCCTCTCCGCTGTCCTCGTTGGGGATTTCCTTGTCGCCCACGGTGATATTCTGAGCGGTAGCAGTCTTGCCCTGGGAGACAGGGATGGTGCTGGGGCCGTGGCTCACCAGGGTGTACACAGCCTGCTCACTGCCGTTGAAGGCAACGACCACCGTCATATCAGGGGTGACCGTCCCCTCGGTGACCGGCGCACCGTCCTTGACGACAGTGACGGAGTCATAGATGCCGTCCACCGTCAGGGCTGCCAGCAGTTCCTCCACGGTGGTGTCCTCATCCACACCGGCGATGGTGCGCTCGCCATTATCGATGGCGTATTCCTTACTGGTCAGGGCAAAACCGTTGACCTGGAACTCATAGATGGAGGGAGAACCCGTGTGGCCGGTGATGTTGAGCTTGATGTAGCGGGCGATGACGGGCTCGTCCAGGACCTGCTTGGTCCAGGCAATGTTGCCATCCTGACCCTGTACGCTGGACTGCTCGGGGCAGAGGAGGGTGTAGTCCCCATCCGAACTGCTCACACTGCCGGTCAGGCTGCCGTATACCTCGTACTCATAAGTCCGGTTGGCGGAGTCGTACCAGAGGGAGTTGAACTCGGTGATGGTATAGGGCTGCCCCAGGTCGATGATGAACCACTCGGGATAACTTCCACCAGAGCCCCAACGAGTGTTGGGATTTCCATCCACCACATTTTTCGTTGGGACATCCTGCGTAGTCTGCGTATGTCCGGCACCGGTGGCCTTGCCCTGAGAGACCGGGGAAGCCACGATGGTATACCATGCGACATTCACGCCGTCCTCGGCGGTAACCTTCACCTTGGTACCCAGAACCGCGCGGGTGCCTTCCTCGTCCTCGATCAGCTGATCATCGGCCGTATAGAACGCGATCGTGGAGTTGCGCAGGGGGGTCAGGCCTGCCCGCAGGGCCGCCACAGTGGTGTCACCGGGCACGCCGGCAATGGTGCGGTTCTCAGGGTCGGCCTCGTTGATGCTGTAGCGGCTGGAGCTGATGCCCGGCTCGCTGTAATATTCACGGGTCCAGACAACGGTATCGGTATAGACGTTACCTTCGCTGTCCGTACCCACGGCCACTGCCGTATGCTCGCCCTGCTCAGAAATGTCCACATCCAGCCACTCAAACTTGCCCAGCTGGGTGTTGGGGACCAGGGTGTCGTCGGGCTGTCCGCTGGTATTGAGGGCGGGCTCGCTGTTGCCATTCTTCGTCAGCTTGCCCAGGGACACACCATCCATGAACAGCTCTACGGTCTCCATGTTGGAATAGACCTTGACATCGATCTGGTTCTGATTGCGCACCTCAAAGCGGCTGCTGTTGATGTGCAGGGTGGGGGTATCGGACCAGTTGGCCTTGTAGAAATAGAAGCAGTCCTTCTTCAGGGCACGGTCGTAGGCCACGACGCCCTTGGTGTTGATGCCCAGACGGTCGGGGGTGGTGGTGCGGCCGTCGGAACCAAACTCGAACATGTTCCAGATGTAGGAGCCCCACATCCAGTCCGACTCGCTGATGGCCTTGTAGTAGATCTCATGCCACTGGGAGGTGAACTCCTCAGACTGGCTGCCAGCCCAGTAGCCGGGCTCCTCCTCGTGGATGAAGGGGCTGCAGTCCGCGCCGTACTCGCTCATGCCCACATTGCCGTGGACGTAGACGGGGATCTCCTCCTTCACGCCCTCGGGATTGGTCAGGGCGTTGTCGGTGCCCGTGATGGTCTTGTGCTTGGCGCCGTAGTC
>NZ_JBBMFT010000027.1:0-2731 GCF_040095835.1 Flavonifractor hominis | reverse complement strand
CAGGCTGCCGGTCTCGGAATCATAGGTGTAGCCCTCGCCGGCGGTCAGGGCCTCGCCGGCCATGGTGACAGTGACGGCCTCGGGCAGGGTGTAGCCCTCCTCAGCGGTGAGGGTCACATTCAGGGGCTGGCCCTCCTCCACCTGGGCGGGAGCGCCCTCGGCGGTCAGGTTGGTCAGAGCGTAGGTGACGGCGTAGGTCACAGGTTCAGGTTCTTCAGACGGAACACCGCGGACATAGATCTCATTGACGCCGGCATTTTTCTTGGCATTGGTAGCGCCATCACAGCTGATGATCTGGATCTTCACATAGCGCACGCCCTCTTCTGCCAGGGGGAACGTAGCAATGCCGCTGCGGTCGTTGTTGTCTGTCTGATCCACAGCCAGGCGGAACTGCTGATCCTCTCCGGCTACCTGGATCTCATACTGATAGGCACGGTTGTCCTGGCCGTACTTGGGCAGATAGAGCTGGATCTCGGAGAGATCATACCTTCCTTCCAGATCCACGGTGATGGACTGGGGATAGCTGTCGTCCTGGGCCGCCCACATGGTATCGTTGTTCCCGTCCACCGCGTTTTCGGCCGGGTTCTTGGTCTCGGCACTGGTGGCATTCACCGGTTTGCCGGTAGACAGAATGGGGTCCTTGGGTTTCTCTACCAGGTTGTCAACCGCAGTCTTCAGCGCTTCATACGCCTCGTCATACGTGCTTTGTCCGCCACCAGCGGCCAGAGTTTCCTTGGCCTGAGCCAAGACGGTCTGCATGGCTGCATAGCTGTCATCCGTGTAGTCGCTGGCGTTTTTGCGCTCAGCCTGCTTAATCTCGGCCGTCAGTGCATAGGGGTTCTCCCAGCTCTTCTCTCCGATCAGGGTCTGGTACACCGTCTCGGCAATGAGTTCATAGCCGTCGTTATTGCCGTGGATCTGATCCGGGAAGTATTCCGCCGCATCCCGGGTAGCCAGATTCATATCCACAAACTGACAATCCAGCTCATAGGCCACGACGCCCTGGAGCGGGACGATCTCATCGTTTACATTGGCCGGTACGATATTATAGGAATTGGTGCCGTGAGCGGTCGGGGAGGTCATCAGCCACACTTCCGGCTCCGACTCCAGCGCCCGGTAGCTCTCCACCAGCGCCATGGCGTCGGCCACATAGCTGTTCTCCGTCTGCCCGATGGTCCAGTTGTGGCTCTTGCCGTCGTTGGTACCCAACATAATGAGCACGATGTCCGGCTCGTAAGCCAGGCTGGCCTGGTACTGGGACTGCTGCGTGTACGGCTTGTCAGCACTGTTGCGCATGGTCGCTCCGCTGACACCGAAGTTCTTTACCTCGTAGTCATCCCCCAGCTTCTCCTGCAGCGCCGTGGGATAGTTCCGGGTATTGGGTACCGACTGGGACCCGAAGGTGATGCTGTCGCCCACACAGGCCACGCGGATGGGCTGCTCCGCCGGTGTTCCGGACACCGTAAAGCTCATGGTATAGGCCTGCACCAGTTCATTGCCGGCGGCATCCTTTACCGCCTTGGCCGGCAGGGTCAGGGTATAGACAGCGCCTGCCGTCAGCTCTGCCGCAGGAGTCAGGGTCAGCGTGCGGTTTTCCACACTCTTGGTCAGCTCTACGGCCATTCCGTCCGCATCTACGAGAGAAATAGCGTCGTAGGCACTGCCCGCCAGCACATCCTCACTGAAGCCAAGGGTAATGCTCTGGTTGGCCGGCACATCTACCGCTCCGTCAGACGGAACACTGGAGAGCACGGTGGGTGCCACATTGTCGGCAGTCTCCATACCGCCACGGACCACCACACGGTCAATATTGGGGCCCGATGCATTGGCAACGATCTTCAGTTTATGGCTGCCGCCGTTGATGGGCACATCCCGGATCGTCTCGTTTACCCATGCCGTCCAGGCCGCATCGCCGCTGCCGCCCGGTACACAGGACAGCGTACCGATCACCTGGTCATCCAGATAGACGGTGCAGGGTCTGGGATCGGCGGTGGCATAACGCACCTCGATGTCATAAGGGGAGAAGGTGGCGACCGTGATCTCCAGCTCCACATAACTTCCGGCGCCGCCGTAGTCGGCATAGCCGGTACCCGTGTAGCCGGTACGGGCACTGGCAGCCGCCGTGCCGCCGCTCATAGTGCCATCCTCCGCCTCATAGACCGTACCGTCCCGGCTGATGATCATCCGGTCGATATTGGGCCCATTTACCGTGGTGTTGACCAGCTTAAAGGTGTGCTCCCCTTCGGTGAGCTGGAACTCATATCCTTCGGTGAGCCAGGTGGTCCACGCCTCATTTTGAAGGTTACCGTCCGTATAGAACTTGTAGCTCTGTACGTTTACCCCGTCGATATAGAGATCGCAGGGCCGTCCACCCAGAGAGGTATACCGGAAGGCGACGGTATATTTGTCGGTTTCCGGAATGTTGGCCGTCCACTGGATGGTACCGATCTTCCCGGCATCCGGATCGTAGAATCCAGTGCCCTTATAGCCGGTGTGATTCTTGGCGATGACGCCGTTCTCCAGCACCACGCTGGGGTCTTCCGCCTCAATGGCAAAGCCGTCAAAGCTGTCCAGATCGGGCTTGGGCGGCTCGGGGTCGGGCGTGTCAGGAGCGGGCTCCGGGGTCTCCGTCTCCCAGGTCACGTCCTGAACAATGATGCTGTCCAGATCAAACCCCATCACATCAGAAGTAAGCTTAACGGTATTTTCCCCCGCCTGCAGCTGTACGTCG
>NZ_JBBMFT010000026.1:0-4398 GCF_040095835.1 Flavonifractor hominis | reverse complement strand
TGGTCGGGCTCGTTCTCGCCCTCCACCACGGCGTTGAACTGCTGGGTGGTGCCGGCCTGCACGCTGGCGGTGGCGGGAGAGACGGTCACCTTGGTGACCACGGGAGGCAGGACCTCGGCCTCGCCGGCGGCGGTGATGACCACGTCGCCGGTGACGGCGGCGATGGACAGCGCTCCGGTCTCGGAATCATAGGTGTAGCCCTCGCCGGCGGTCAGGGTCTCGCCCGCCATGGTGACGGTGACGGTGGCAGGCAGAGTGTAGCCCTCCTCGGCGGCCAGGGTCACATTCAGGGGCTGGCCCTCCTCCACCTGGGCGGGAGCGCCTTCGGCGGTCAGGTTGGTCAGGGCGTAGGTGACGGCGTAGGTCTCCACGGGCGCCTGGCCTTCTGTCGTAAAGGACAGAGTATAGGGCTGAGCCAGATCGTTTCCGGCTGCATCCTTGATCGCCTTAGCAGGCACTGTGAGAGTATAGGTGGTTCCACTCTTGAGATCAGCGGTGGGGTCAATCGTTAGCGTGCGCTTGTCCACCTCTTTGGTCAGCTCCACAGGGGTTCCGGACGCTTCTGTAAGCGTGATGGACTCATAAGCGGTGCTGGGCTGCACATCTTCGCTGAAGCCAAGTGTAATGGTCTGGTTCACAGGCACGTTTTCCGCACCGTTGTCAGGCGTGCTGGTAAGAACGGTGGGAGCCACATTATCGCCGGTCTCCATGCCGCCGCGGATCACTACGCGGTCAATATTGGGGCCAGCTCCGATGGAAACGATTTTCAGCTTCTTGTTGTCGGTAGAAAGGGTAATATTGCGCAGTGTCTCATTGTCCCATGTGGTCCAGCCGTCATTTCCCGTACCGGTGGGGTTGATCTCCAGCCGGCCCACTTCGACTCCGTCCACATAAACAATGCAGGGTCTGGCGGCATCGGGAGTGGCATAGCGCACCTCAATGTCGTACGGCGAAAATGTCTCGATGGAAAGGTCGATCTCCACATAGCTTCCGGCTCCGCCGTAATCGGCAAAACCGGTGCCGGTAAAGCCTTCACGGTTGCTCTGCACCGTGGTACCTCCGCCCATCGTGCCCTCCTCAGCCTCGTAGACGGTTCCGTCGCGGCTGATGATAAGGCGGTCAATGTTGGGACCATTTTTCGTCGTGTTCACCAGCTTGAAGGTATGCTCACCCTCCGTGAGCTGGAACTGATAGCCCTCGGTCAGCCAGGTCTCCCAGGCCGCGTTCTGCAGCTCGCCATCGGTATAGAACTTGTAGCTCTGCGCTTTGACTCCGTCAATATACAGGTCACAGGGGCGGCCACCCAGAGATGTGTAGCGGAAAGACACGGTATATTCATCCGTCTCAGGAATCTGGGCTGTCCATTCAATGGTACCGAATTTGTCCTTATCGGGATCATAGAAACCAGATCCCTTGTAACCGTTGTGGTTTTTGGCAATGACGCCATCCGTTATGACCACGCTGGGATCCTCGGCTTCGATGGCAAACCCGTCAAAGCTGTCCAGATCGGGCTTGGGCGGCTCGGGATCGGGCGTGTCAGGAGCAGGCTCCGGGGTCTCCACCACGTAATCCACGTCCTGTACGATGATGCTGTCCAGATCAAACCCCATTACATCAGCTGTGAGCTTGACCGTATTCTCGCCTTCCTGCAACGTCACATCCACGCTGTCATAGTTCCAGATATCCTTGACCTGGGCGCCGTTCTGGACATAGCAGGTGGGCTGGCCATAGATCACGCCGATCTTCTCGCCATTGACCTCGACGGTAGACTGGGCGTTGCCCGCATTGGGCTGGGAGTATTTGAAGATCAGGGAATAGGTTCCGGCCTTATCGGCATTGACCGTAAAGGTACCGTTGCTGCCTTTGTCCTGGAATGTGACATAGCCATCGCCGGTCCAGTTTTCGCCCTCGCTGCCCGTGGCAGTCCCGGTGGAGTCGGTCATGGCCCGCTCCGCCTGTACCACCTGATAGCGCTCGTCAGGCTGGGTATCCTCCGTCAGCTCAAAAGCGACCTGGGTGATCACTTCGGAGGAGGAGCGGCAGAACTGGGCATTGAACGTACCTGCCTCTGCCATCCAGGAGTGGACCTCGTCGTCCCAGTAGCTCAGATCAGACTTATCCAAGGTAAAGGAAACGGTTTTCGTCTCATCGGGCTGCAGCTCGATTTTCTCAAAGCCCTTCAGCTCGCGCACGGGGCGGTCGATGGTGGACTCCTCGTCGTTGATGTAGAGCTGCACCACTTCCTTGCCTGCCACCGTTCCGGTGTTCGTTACGTCCACCGACACGGTCACAGTCCCCTCGGGATCCATGGTGGGAGAGCTCACCTTGGCATTGCTGTACTCAAAGGTGGTATAGGACAGGCCATGGCCGAAGGGGAACAGGGCGTCGGCCTTGTCGTCCAGGTTGTGCCAGCGATAACCGACGTACACACCTTCGTCGTAGTTGATATTCTGGTTTTTCAGATCCCGGTTGACATAGCCCACCGTGTCCTCAAACCGCTCAGGAATGCTGTGCGGCAGACGGCCAGAGGGGTTCTTTACGCCAAAGAGCAGATCTGCCATGGCATTGCCCTGCTCCTGACCGGGATAGAAGGCCTGGAAGATTCCCGGCACCAGATCCACAAAGTCGGTCAGCTCCACCACGGAGCCGGTGACGATGACCACCGTGTTGGGATTGGCCTCTGCCACCGCCTGGATCAGCTGCAGCTGCTCAGGGGGGAAGTCCAGATCATCACGGTCGCCGCTCTCGGTATCAGGCTCCGGATAGCTGGTGTTGGGCATGCCGTTTTTCAGGCCAGCCACGATTACCGCCACTTCGGATTCCTTGGCGGCTGCCACCGCAGCGTCAATGCTCTTCTGGATCTCCGCCTTTTCCTCCTCGGTAGGCGCATAGGGATTTTCGGGGTTATACGTATACTCAGGCACATTGAGCTGGATGTCCGTGCCCTCCACCGCTTTCTGGATACCCTGGAGGTACGTCACCTCATAGGGCGGGTTGGTGGCTCCGCTGCCGCCGGGGCCGGGACGGTAGAAATCGGCCGAGTGCATGGGGCCCAGCACCGCAATGCTCTTGATCTCCTCTTTGTTGAGGGGAAGGATGTTCTCCTGCGCATCCTTGGCGGGCTCATTCTTCAGCAGCACAATGCCTTCTTCGGCCACCTGGCGCTCCACCGCGGCATGCTCGGGCGTATTGATCGAGCCCTCGGGCAGACTTTCCTCGCCCATAACGCCGGTCCGGTACAGCAAGCGCAGCATGTTCTCAGCCGCCTGGCTGATGACGTCTTCACTCAGGTTTCCATTCTCTACCTCTTTCAGGAGGTTGGACCAGTGATAGACGCCAGTGGCACGTCCGGGCATGGACAGATCCAGGCCTGCCTTAGCGGCAATGGTGTTGGTTCGGGTGCCACACCAATCGGTAAGCGCCACACCGTCGAATCCCCACTCATACCGCAGCAAATTGGTGAGCAGATAACGGTTGTCACTGGTATAAGTACCATTGGCGCGGTTTGCCGCAGTCATCAGGCTCCAGGCATCCGCTTCCTCTACCGCCGCCTGGAAGGCAGGCAGGTAGATCTCGTGCATGGCACGCTCGGACATATTAGCGCTGTAATTGTTGCGGTTGTCCTCCTGGTTGTTGCCCATATAGTGCTTGATGTTGGCGGCAACCTTCTGGGACTGCACACCCTTGACATAGGGCACCGCGGTACGGGCGGTCAGATAGGGATCTTCGGAATAGTACTCAAACGTACGGCCGCCGGTGAGATCCCGGTTGATGTTAAACGCAGGCGCTTCGAACAGTGCCACATCCTTGGCCCTGGCCTCTTCGCCCATGACCCGGCCAGCTTCCTCAACCAGCTCCTCATTCCAGGTAGCGGCCAGAATCAGACCGGAGCCGAACGAGGTATGGGTGCCGCCCACCTGAGAGGTGGCCGGAGTATTGTTGACTCCCATCGGCCCGTTTGCCATGTTCAGGAACGGGATCCCCATGTGGGGAATGGCTTTGGTCTGGTGGTGATACCAGCCGTCCTGTCCAACCTCACCTTCGATGCCGCCCTGCATCAGTGAGGCGCGGTGACGCAGGGACAAGGTGGCCAGAGTCTCGTCAATTTGTTCTTCAAACGGCGAAAAGGGCTCGCCGCCTATCTGGCCGCTTGCCAACGCCGTCGGCATGAGCAAAGAGGTGCTCATAGCCAATGCCAGCGCCGAGGCTAGCAACCGCTTGTGTGCTTTCATGTTTTTTCCTCCTCATTTCCACTTTCACTTATTCGTATATGGAGATTGAACTCTGGAACACCACCTCTCCTTTTACTCTCAATATCTCACCTTTCGCCGATTGGGCGCGGAAGATATACTGAAACAGGCGTCCCATGGCCTTCCAGCCCTGTTGATACGGATTTTT
>NZ_JBBMFT010000025.1:0-4413 GCF_040095835.1 Flavonifractor hominis | reverse complement strand
GTCTGGAGGCGTATCTGCTGGAATACGCACCGGAGCGAAAGATATACAAAATTTACTATGGCTATAGCCGCAGGGATGCCGAGCGGCTCTATGCCGAGCTGATAGAACGACTGCAGGAAAAAAAGGAAGTGGGCGGCTGCTGTAGTGTGACGGCCCGGGGGAGCGTACAGCTTGCACGGGCTCTGGAGCACACCGGAATGGCAGGCCGCATTCTGGCCATTGGAAGCGATATTTTTCCCAAAAATCTGGACAGCCTGAGACGGAACGTGTTCCAAAATCTGATTTTCAAAAATCCGTATCAACAGGGCTGGAAGGCCATGGAGCGCTTGTTTCAGTATATCTTCCGCGCCCGACCGGCGAAAGGTGAGATATTGAGAGTAAAAGGAGAGGTGGTGTTCCAGAGTTCAATCTCCGTATATGAGCAGGAAGATAGATTTGAAACAAGAGCTATAGAAATAAAAGGAGCTGGTGTTGTTTAAGGAGTGTGCTGTAAGTCATAAAATGGATTAGGGTATTGTGTTGAGAGTAGAAATTGTAAAATGGAGAGATCACAGTGAGGCATATGAAAAAGCGCATTATACCAATTCTTCTAACAGTTCTCTTGGCTTTTGAGACATTTCCCACAGCGGTTTTTGCGGCAGAATCATCCGATAGCATGGTGCCAGACACTCAGACAGATGTGACATTGGCTGATTATCTGTCTGGCAAAGTTCAGTCGCCAACTCCTTTGACTTATACTGTGGCTGAGGGCCTGTCCTTTGAAGATACTACGGAATTTGAAACATCCGAGGAAGCATGGGCTTATGCGGATAAGATCGAGGCTCATGTAGTTGACACTGTAGCGGATATGGAAAAGATTTTCGCCCAGCGGGAAGTAAATATCCTCAACTACGGCGCCATATCCAGTGAGCAGTTCAAAAACCAGAACAATGGCATGGGGCATAAAACGGATGAGGATGCTCAGGCTGAGCGTGAGCTGGCGATCAACAATACGAAAGCCATCTATGCTGCCATCAAAGAGGTCAGCGAGGCGGGCGGTGGTACAGTATTGGTGCCCAACATGGATGGTGAGGTTTTCTATACCTCGGCCATTCATCTTGAAGATAATGTAAATCTTCATATTGAGAAAGGCGCGGTCTTGGCCTTTACCACCGACACCACTCTCTATGAAGGGGAATTGATGAAGGAACTCTACTACGATCCGGATGACCCCAATTGCCCTGTGGATGAGGATGGCCTTACGTTGGCAAAGTTTGAGGGCGGAGAGTGTATGAACTACTCCCCCTTCCTGTATGCATATGGTAAGAAAAACATTGCTATTACGGGCGAAGGTACTCTGGATGGCCAAGCGTCTTTGGGCGATTGGGTTAACGGCGATACCATGTATTGGCACGATTGGAAGCATGGAAGCAAGTACGAGGGAAGTGGGACGGATAAAAGATATACGCCCCAGGAAGCTTCCAGAACCAAGCTTTGGGCACAGGGAGAACTTGGTATCCCTGTTGGGGAGCGCAAGTATGGCGAGCCGTACAAGATCACGAAGGATGAAAATGGTAACTATATCCGCAGCAAGACTGAAAAGGTCAATCCGTGGGAAAATGAGCTTCCGCCTGTTAACGATCCGGAGGCACTGGAAGCCTACGATCCGATGCTGGCTACCGGATTCCTTCGTCCTGCCTTTATCCAGCCGTACAATTGCCAGAACATCCTGATTTCTGGAGTAACGATCATCAATTCCACGATGTGGGAGATCCATCCGGTCCTTTCTGATACTATCATGGTGGACAACACCACGGTAAATTCGCATTTCCATAACAATGACGGCTGCGATCCGGAGAGCTGCAGCAATGTGGTGATCCAGAACAACTCTTTTGATACCGGCGACGATTGTATTGCCCTGAAGGCGGGTCGTAATGGTGACGCCCGGCGCATCGCTCGTCCGTGCTACAATATCGTCATCCAGCGCAACAAGATGGCGGACGGGCATGGCGGTGTGGTCATTGGTTCCGAGCTTACCGGCGGCATCAAGAACGTGTTCTCCCGTGACAATGACATGGAAAGCGACAATCTGACCGCGGCGTATCGCTTTAAGACCAATTATATCCGCGGTGGTGTCATTGAAAATATATACCTGAAGGACGACTATGTTCGGAAGGTGTCCGGTGATAGCCCCGCCGTGCTGGTGGATCTGAACTACTATATCCAGGACGAGATCAACAAGATGCGCCAGGGTAAGATCGAGTCCTATAAGGGCTATATTCCTGAGTATAAGAATGTGGTCATTGAGGATCTGAAGGTCAATCCGGCTGATGTGGAAGGTGCAGGCGGTGGGAAAGCCTTTGAGATCAGAGGCTTTAGTAAGCCGACCAATAATACTGCGATCGAGAATATAAACGACCTTACTGATTGCTACATCGAGAACTTCACCATTAAAAATAGCATTTTTAATGGCAGTGCCCAGATTTTTGACCTCGATTACGTAGATGGGCTGACACTGGATAATGTGACGATAACCGGTGGCAGTAATCCGAGCAAAGTGCGTGATACCTGTAAAAACATACAGATTCGCAACTGCGACCTGAGTCAGTCCAATGTGCCGGAAAGTGTGTTTACCGGAAAGGCAGAGATCGAGAACTCTACATTTGCGGATACGGGATCCAATGATCTGGTCTATGATATCAACTATCTGGCCAGCGGTGACCCCACTGTCAGCTCCAAGGCAGGCAGTACAAACACGAACTGGTACACTCTGTCCGACATCAAGAACTGGATCACCCCCGGCGGCGGGTTCTCCCTGGATAATATGGGCGAGGATCGGGCAGTGGTGCAGTACAACTTGGGTCTGGATATCTGCTACTTCCAGATCTATGACCTGGTCAAGGGCAACAACTTCTATTTCAATACGCCCATCGAGGTCACAGGCGGTGACTATACCGCTGAGCTGTATTACAAGTCCGGCGCCAGCCGCGGTACGTTCGATGTGACCCTGGTAGATGTTGACAGCGGCGTAGAGTATAAGCTGGGTTCTATCAATGGGACCAATGCCCCCACAGGAACGCTGAGCCGCGTTTATCTCAACGACGGCTCTCCTGTGTCCATCCCGGAAGGGAAGTACTATCTGCGGTTCGACTGCACGAATGCGGGCGACCTGGCCGCCATGGAACTGTGCCTGCATCAGGAAGAAACAAGTGATACGCTCCAGACTTTCAATATCATTACTTTGGGTGGTAAGGAAGAGTGGAGTGAGCCGCCTGCAGATACCGGAAGTAAAAAAATCTATGCTACACTTGATTCTACAGACTTCGATCTGTTGAGCTCTATGACGCCTAGCGAGTCCCTGAAGGCGCGTCTGGAGGCTGCAGGAAAGGATAATGTGCAGATCCAATGGAATCCTACAGACCAAGCCGTTTGGTATCAGGTCAAGGGGATAAATGTGGGAGAAAGCATCCAGTTCAATACTCCCATTGAAGTGCAGCAGACAGTCGACAGCAATGAGTACGTTGCAAGCATGAGATACAAGGGAAAGAGCAGCAGCCGCGGTGCTTTTGACGTATTCTTGATCCCTGAAGGTGCAGATGATTCTGAGGGGATCCTTCTGGGCAACATCGATATGAAGAGTGCCATCGAAGGGATGCAGATCAGTGAGTTGACTTTGCCTGAGGGACAGGAAGTGGTTGAGATCCCGGCAGGCGAATATCGCCTAAAGTTCACTTGCACCAAAGCAGGCGATTTTGTGGGTGAATACCTGACTCTGCAGGAGAAAAAGGCGGAAGAACCTGAACCTCCGGTCGCAGAGGTCACCGGCATATCTCTGGATAAGACTTCTCTGACAATGACGACTGCGGCCGGGCAGAACACGGCTCAGCTGATTGCTACGGTTGAAGCCGAGGAGACCCCGGAAGGCGGGATCGCTGCTGATAAAACGGTCACCTGGACTTCCAGCGATGAGAGTGTGGCCATCGTCCACTCTCGCCTGGGCTTTGTGACTGCAGTAGGCGATGGTGAGGCGACGATCACTGCTACCGCAGGAAAGTATTCTGCCACTTGCACTGTTACGGTCAAAACGGAAAGACCTTCTGTTGACGTTGAGAGTGTAAAACTGAATGAAAGCTCCGTCAATATGGAGATGGGCGATACTCGCCAACTTGTGGCCACATTGGAACCTGCAAATGCAACCAATCAGGCTGTGAAGTGGGCATCGGATGATCCTTCCGTTGTTGAAGTAGATCAGACTGGCAAGATCACTGCAATTACTGAAGGAACTGCCACCATCACGGCTACGGCACACAATGGGGTAAAGGCGTCTTGCAAGGTGATTGTGGGCGATATCGATATCAAGGTGGCGTCCATCACCGTCAGCGCACCGGCTGACGTCATCACCGAGGCCGGCGGCACCCTGCAGATGAGCGCCGC
>NZ_JBBMFT010000024.1:0-4508 GCF_040095835.1 Flavonifractor hominis | reverse complement strand
TACCGCTACGCCGGCTCCCCCGCCACGGAGGGCAGCCTGACCGGCTTTGCCGATGCCTCCTCCGTGTCCGCCTGGGCGCAGGACGCCATGGAGTGGGCAGTAGAGAATGGCCTCATTTCCGGCATGGGTGACGGAACTCTGAATCCCCAGGGCGAGGCTACACGTGCACAGGTTGCGATTATCGTGACCCGGTTTGTGAGTCTGAGGGCCTGATACTCCGGACGGGAAACAAATATGTACAAAAGGATACCGTAGTTTGTGTATTTAAGACTCTGCGATGGAGCATTATGAAAAATTTTGAAGGGATGATTGTGGATGCGTAAGTGTAAGTGGGTGCACCGCCTGACCGCTTTCCTATTGTGTGCGTCTGTAGTTGCCTCGCTGCCGGGAGTGGCCACCGCAGTCCAAACCGTGGACAACAATGACGTGGTGGCTCAATATGACTTTGAGGATCAGACCCTGGACAGCGCGCCGGAGGGATGGAATATTGTCTCTACCAGTGGCGGCAATCCGGATAAAAACTGGGTTAAAGTGATCACAGACCCGGAGAATGAGGATAACCAAATAGTGGCCGTTTCGGCCACCCAGAGCGGCTTTGAGACTCACGCTACCCTTCCGTTCTCTGCGCCTGTCACTGGTACAGCGCGGGTTTCCCTGCGGTTCTGCTATCCCTCCGATCCTGCGCTCAACCCGGACGGATTGCCTAACTCGGCGGGTATTCACCTCTTTGCCCAGGACACCACCTCCAACCCGGCAGTGAGTCTGATGAATATCAAAGGCTCGCTGGGGCACCGCTGGGGTGCCGCTCCCTCCTCCGATCGGGCGTTGGCACCCCTGGAGCTGGATGTGTGGTACGATCTGATCATTGACGTGGATGCCCAGGCCAACACCTATTCGGTCTACCTCGACGGGGTAAAGCTGAAGGAGGAGGATACGGAAGTTTTCACCTTCCGAAATGCCCAGGAAAATGTGGGCGGTCTGCGTTTGGCTGCTCCCAAAGGATATATGGGAACCTTGTACGCCGACGATATTCTGGTTACAACCAACCTGGGAGAGGCGATTACCGCCCTCTCTCCCTTGGAACCCATCCAGGTGAGCTATGGAACCCCGTTTGAAGAGCTGCCTCTCCCTGAGACAGTCATGGCCACTTTGGAGGGGGGGAGCCAGGTACAGCTGCCAGTGGAGTGGGACAAGGGGGATTATAATTCCTCCAACTCCGGGTCCTATCATCTCACGGGTAACCTGGTCCTGACGCCGGACTATGCCAATCCAGATGCCCTCACACCCACTATTTCGGTCACCGTAGGGGAGGATACCACGGAGCGTGAGATCCTCTCTCTGGATACCATCGGAGATGTGTGTGTGGAGCTGAATACTCCCGAGGATCAGCTGCCCCTGCCCGAGACTGTCACCGCCACCCTGACTGGCGACGTGGAGCGTGAGATCCCCATTTCCACCTGGACGGTGACGGAGGGTAGCTATGACGGGTCTGTCAAGGGTGTCTATACCTTTGAGGGTACTCTTGTCCTTGAGGGACAGGTGACCAATCCGCAGGGGCTCAAAGCACAGGCTACCGTCTATGTGGGGCAAGATGAGTTCGATGTGCTGCGGGAGAAGTGGTACTACCAGATCGCCGGCAGCGATGACTTCGACCAGAACGATCCGGATATCCAGATTTATCTCAAGACGTTGGACGACAATGCTGCCGAAATTCTTCCCAAGTTTGTAGCCCCCAAGGACGGCGACCAGTATGCCGGCTTCGTGGATGCTATGCGGGTCTTTACGGATTACCCCATGCTCAGCAACACCGGAAACACCGGCTCCAGCCAGATCACGATGACCTACGACCGCCTCAAGAGTCTGGCGCTGGCCTATAAGACTCCCGGTACCAGTTACTATCAGGATGCGTCCATCAAGGAGTTGATCCTCACCGCTCTGGACTTCATGTACAATGAGGACCGGTACAGCGAAACGTCCTTCGGCTCCACAGCTCAGACGCCATTCGGCAACTGGTACGACTGGCAGATCGGCACTCCTCTGCGTTACCTGGATCTGCTGGTGTTGATGTATGATGATTTAAGCCAGGAGCAGATCGACAACTTTACCGGCTCTGTCCACCATTACACCCCAAAGCCCAGCAATGCCAGCGCCAACCGGGTTTGGATCTGTTCTATTGTGGCCGAGAACGCCATCCTTATGAAGAATGCCGAGCAGCTCAAACTGGTGGCGCCCGGTGTCAAGAGTACGTTCGAGTATGTTACATCTGGTGAGGGCTTCCGCTCAGATGGTTCCTTTATCCAGCACACCTATTTTGCATATACCGGCGGCTACGGCAAGGGCTTTATCGTTACCATGGCGCCGCTGATGGCGGTGCTGGCGGGTACCGAGTATGCCATTGAGTACGACGACGGTACCGAGCAGAACTTCCTCAACGCTGTCTTTGATTCCTATGAACCGTTCCTTATCAACGGTGTGATGATGGATATGGTGCGCGGTCGTGAAAATTCCCGCCCCGGTGGCCAGGATCACATCGCTGGGCGCCAGGTTATCCGTGCCATTATGATGCTCACCGACGCCATGGAAGGGGAGCAGAAGGAACGGGCCTTGTCCATGGTCAAGTACTTCCTGGAGGAGGACGATGAACACCAGATCTTCCGGGATGATACTGGCTTCTTCCTGGAGTACCGGGTAGGACTGTCTCATATCCAGAAGGGCAAAGAGATTCTCGCCGACGACTCCATCGAGTCTCGCGGACCCCTCTCGGGCTATTTCAAGTTCCCCAGTATGGCCCGGGTTACCCGTTTCTCACCTGAGGCCTGGGCAGTCGGTTTGTCCATGTACGGCTTTGAAGTACGCACCTATGAGTACGGCAACAGCGAGGCCAAGCGCATGTGGCACACCGCCGACGGTATGCTCTACCTCTATAACCAGGACAAGACCAAGTACTCCGACAACTTCTGGGCCACCGTGGACCCGAGCCGTCTGCCCGGCACCACCGTGGAACAGTGGAACGCGGACAAGGGAGTAGGCTACCGCAAGAGCACCGCCAACGCCTATGACATCACCGGCGGTACCGACTTTATGGGACAATACGGTGCCACGGCCTTTGAACTGGACAATGGTGCCCACGCCAGAAAGTCCTACTTCATGTTCAACGACGAGGTGGTGCTGCTTGGCTCTGACATCACCTCCGCGGGCAACTATCCGATTGAGACCATTGTAGAGAACTACAAAGCCAACCTGGATCTCTCCAACCGGGTCAGTGTGGACGGTGTAGAGCAGGTGCTGGGGGAAGAAAGTGAGACCCCGGACCCCATCGAGCACCACGTTCTTGAGACTACTTCCGGCACCGTAGGCGCCTCGGTGGCCGGCGCGGGGTCCTTCCCCGAGCAGACCACCGGAACTGTGGTGGTAGAGTATGATGTCATGCTGCCGGACGGAGCAGATTTTCTGGCTCTGTCTCCCACCTCTAGCGGGACCAATGTGGTGCACCTCATCTCCCGCAGTGGTAAGCTGGCCTACCGCCTCAACAGAAGCGGAAGTGCGCAGGATGCCATGCCCAACAACCACAACCTCACCGCTGGCAGCTGGTGCCATGTGCGTCTGGAGGTCAACCTGGACGACCAGACGGCCAGTTACTACCTGGACGGCAAACTGGTAGACTCCGCCTATAACCACGCGACCAAAGAGGACGTGCAGATCGTCAATGCTCCGCTTCTGATGGATGATGCCACCATCGACGGTCTGGGCTTCTATACGCCCAACAACGGTACTGGTACCGCCTACTATGATAACATTGTGGTGAAAAATGGTGATACCATCCTGTTCCAGGAGAACTTTGACCTCTGCCCGGACGGCTCTCTGCCCGACGGCTGGAGCAAAAGCGGCAACGATGCGGCCGGCAAGATGGAGGCGGTAACGGTCACTGAACAGCCTCCCACGCCTCCGCGTGAGGATACCTTTGCCGGCAAGCACGAGGATGTGAGCTACATCCACATGCAGGGCAATGTAGAGGGTTCTGATGTGGGCTATTACTTCCCCGGCGGCGCAGATGTTACCGGACTGCGGGAAACCCGGACCGGAAACTGGATGGATCAGAACTCCTATGAGAAATTTGCCTATGACGCTGAAGTTACCAATAGCTTTATTACCATGTACTTGGAGCATGGTGTCAACCCAGACCATGCCAGCTATCAATACGTCATACTCCCTGGTATGAGCGAGGCGGAGACAGCAGCTTACAGCGCATCCCCCGATGTGGAGATCCTCGCCAACACAGAGAGCATCCATGCTGTGCGGGAGACTACTCTGGACATCACTGCGGCCAACTTCTTTGCAGCCGGGGCTTGCCCGGAGGCGCAGGTTTCCGCGGACCGTCCGGCCAGCGTGATGTTTGGGCCGGACGACAACGGCAATCTGGTGGTATCGGTAACCGACGTGACCAACAAGGCGGAAGGAGCCATCACCATCACGCTGGACTTCCCGACAGGCGAAGTGCTGACGGGCGA
>NZ_JBBMFT010000023.1:0-4807 GCF_040095835.1 Flavonifractor hominis | reverse complement strand
GACTCCGACGATGAGGACACCACGCCTCCCACCGAGACCGAGGAGCCCGGCGAGACCACCGAGCCTGGTGAGACCACCGAGCCCGAGCAGCCCGGTGAGACCACCGATCCCACCGATCCCACCGAGCCTGAGACTCCCGACTTCTCCGACGTGCCCGCCACCCACTGGGCCAGCGAGGCCGTGGACTATGTGGTGAGCGAGGGCCTGTTCAACGGCACCTCCGACACCACCTTCTCCCCCGACGCCTCCATGACCCGGGCTATGTTCTTCACCGTCCTGGCCCGCCTGGATGGCGTGGACACCACCGGCGGAGCTACCTGGTATGAGCAGGCCATGGCCTGGGCAGTAGCCGAGGGCATCACCGACGGCACCAACCCCGAGGCCACCATCACCCGGGAGCAGCTGGCCGTCATGCTCTACCGCTACGCCGGCTCCCCCGCCACTGAGGGCAGCCTGGCCGGCTTTGCCGATGCCTCCTCCGTGTCCGCCTGGGCGCAGGACGCCATGGAGTGGGCGGTGGCCGAGGGCATCCTCACCGGCAAGGACGGCTCGGCTCTGGATCCCCAAGGCACCGCCAGCCGCGCTGAGGTAGCCATGATGCTCATGCGCTTTACTCAGAGCGAAAACAACTAATTTTGTATCCTTCCCTTCCTTTCCTTTTCTTTTCTTTTGGGATGGTCCATGGAGATTATTCCATGGACCATCCCTCCACTATTATTTGAGCAAAATATCATGTTGCAAAAATCAAACGTTGATTCTTCCGAAACGGAGAGGCGGGATCAGGCGAAAGATTCCACCTGTACCGAAGTCAGTCACAAGAGGTGACGGAAAGGATGAAACGACATGAAACAAAAATTCAGTAGGCTTCTGACTTTTTGCCTGGCGTTTATTATGACGTTCCAAATGGGCATGCTGTCTGCCGCGGAAGCGGTGAGTGATGAGCTGCCGCGGTTTACGGAAAATGATCTCGTGTTTTCTGGACAGACTCTGAGCAACGCCTTCCTGGGAGTTGGAAACAACAGCAGTGAAGTGGTAGACGGCAATGTTCGTTTCTTTACCCAGCCCGGCGGAAGCAACAGCCGCCAGTATGTTCATACCCTCGACCAGGGCGTGGAATATGAGGCATATTCTCATCTGGTGGTACGGTTAAAAAATACTGGTATTGGCGGAAATGCCATGCTGCGCATTGGTTCCAGCGCGGGGGATTACTATCAGTTCAACTACTCTGCGGTACAGGGCGAGAGCGAGTATCGTGATATGGTCTTTTCTTTGGATACGCCCTCCAGCCAAGCGGGCACTCCCGGCAGCGAAATCAAGCGCATGGAGTTTTTTATTCCGGCTGCATCTGCAGGCGCGGAGACTTATGTGGAATATATTCGCCTGGTATCCAAAGACGCCCCGATGTATACCGCGTATCTGGTAGATGAAAATGGAGACAAAACCTTTTGCGTGAACGAGGACGGTACCGCCACCATGCATATTGAGGTGGATGACCGTGCCGAGCAGGATGTCGATATTGTAACGGCGGTTTACGACGATAACGGGAAGATGCTTACGGCCAGTTTTGCATCTGACGGAGCGGATGAAAACGGTTATACCACCTATACCACCACGGTAAACGTGCCGGATAATGCCCGGGTCAAGACGATGGTGTGGGATGGAAAGATGAATTCTCTCTATCGAACCCAGGAGTACAGCGGGCAGATCAATACCCTGCGTAGCCGCATCCGGGAAATCCAGACCTATCTGGAGGAAAACGGAGAGAACTATGATGCGTTCCAGGTAAATAAAATGCAGGATTACATTGCCCAGCTGGAGGGACGCATTTTTGACGCTTACCATACCCAAGAAGAACTGTTGCAGGAACTGGCGGAACTGGAAACCGCGTTTGATGAATTTAAGTCCCATGAAAAGGGCGAGCAATACGAATACCTTTTGGCAGACGGTACTGAAGTAGCAGAAATTTATTTGCCGGAGAGCAGCCCTGTGGCGATCCGGGGCGCAGGCGCAGATTTGATCGGTGACTGCCTCAAGGTCACCGGACAGGAAATGGCTGTGACCACCGATGCAGATACCAGCCGTGCGATCATTCTGCCCATTACTGTGGATATGCCGGAATATCAGACGCTCTTTGAGGCCGGCAAGTTGGATGCCTCGGCGATTGAAGGCAAGCAGGATGCCTTTATGATCGTACCGGTGGACCGCGCACTGGTAATCGTGGGAGCCAATAATCGAGGCGTGGAATATGGTATTTATACCATCTCCGAAGAGGCATTTGGCATCGATCCCACTTATTATTGGACAGATCAGCAGCCGGTTGAGAAGAGCCGGGTGACCCTGAACTATACAACAGAGGCTCAGATCCCTGACTTTAAATACCGCGGCTTCTTTATCAACGACGAAAATTACCTCCTTTACTGGCGGGATGGGGATACCGACGGGCAGGCACTTGGGGCTATGACTGCCGAGGATACTATCGCTGCGGTGGAGACCATGCTGCGCCTGCGGGGCAATATGTTTTCTGTTACCTCCTACTCCGGAACCAACCCCTCTCTTACCTGGGAGGCCATGGATTACATGAAGGAGCGGGAGGTGCTGGTGACCGGTTCCCACATGGACATCCTGCTCTCGCAGTATTATCTGGACTATCCTGAGTGGTGCCAGGAAAACTACGGGCAGTATATTACGTTTGATTACCACCAGAATAAGGAGATTATACAGGATTACTGGCGCTATACGGTGGAGCGCTTCCGGGATTATCCCGCGATTTGGCCCATCGGACTGCGCGGTGCCACCGACTCTGACTATGAAGATCCCATCTTCAACGAAATGTCGTTGGAGGAGCAGGTGGAGTTCATCCAGGGAGCTGTGGATGATCAGCTTCAGATCCTTACCGAGGTGCTGGGCACCAGTGATTTCCTTACCAGCTATACCGGGCGGGGCAAGCTGAGCGTCTATGCACGAAACGGTCTGGAGTTGCCGGATAACTGCATTATGGTTTGGCAGGACAACGGCTCCACCAGTATTATGGAAAATGCGCTCTATGAGCTGGATCCCGAACAGTCCAACGGTATCTATTACCACATCGCTTACTGCGACAACCAGTATGTCCAGTGGGTAAATCCTGAGATCATTCGCCAGGAAGTGGTGAAGTCCTACGATGCCACGGCCAATGAATACATCCTTTACAATGTGGGCGACATGCGCGAGATTCCCCTGTCCATGTATGTGGGGATGAAGGTGGCCTGGGATACCCAGCGCTGGAAGTATGATGAGACGATCGAGGACACCTGCACGGAGGACTGGCTGCGCCTGCAATATGGCGAGCAACAGCTGGAGGAGATCAAAGGAATTTACGACGACTACTATGCCCTGGAGCGCGATATGCGCTGCGGACCCATATACGAGGTCTGTCTGAACCTGATGAAGCAGGCGGTCTCCCCGGATAAGGATCGGGAATGGTTTGCTCAGCAGACCTTTGTAGAGGGTGGACGGTTCCAGGTTTCTCCCGAAAAGATGAAGGAGAAAGAGAGCAAATGGGATGCGCTCCTGGCGCGGGCACAGGCCTGCTATGAAAAGATGCCGGAAGGATCCGGTAAGAAGTTTTTCTATAATAATATGATGCTCCACATTCTTACTTCGCAGAATATGAACGACTACGGCCTGCACCTCTATGCAGCCTTCCAGGCGATCGGCGCCTCCGACCAGGAGAAGACCGTGAGCGAACTGGATGCCGCTCTGGCCAGCCTCCAGGCAATCGATGCCGCAAGAATTCCCGCTTCCCAGGGCAAATGGGAGAACTGGTTCCGGGGAGATGACGCCGGTGCTTGGCGGGATCACGGTTGGGGTTTCAGCAGCAAACGGTTTGAGGAGCGTGCCGACACCCTGAAGGCACGGTTTGCTCAGTAAGCTGCCATGCATTCTTTTGTATAGAAAGAGGGGTATTCATGAAACGATTCGCAGTATGTTGCACCGCAGCTGTGCTGTCTATATGGATGCTGCTTGCAGGAACAATGGCCGCAGAGCCGGTGCAGGAGCCCGAGGTGCTGCTGCCTGGACAGGATGGTAGCTATACGGTGGAATATGTTCAGGACGCAATCCACTCAGGCGAAGTCTATACTCTGGCAGTAGTGCAGGGAAAATACGAGCAGGCGGATGGAGTACGTATAACGGCTGAAAATGTTTTGTATCTGAATGAGACGCAGGCGGAGGAGGGCAAAGTTACTTTTGAGGGCTTTGTCCCAAAGGAAATTACAGATAGTACCGTGCTGCTTGGCGGCGGACATTTGAGTCAGAGTCCCATCATTGTGGGTTACATCCAAAATGTCCAGCTCCATACCGTCACCGTAAAGACCCAGGGCGAGGGCGACGCATCCGCCGCGCCCACCGCGGCCGCCGAGGGGGACACTGTGACCCTGACCGCCCAGGCCGCTGAGGGCTGGCACTTTGTGGAGTGGACCAGTGAGGACGTGACGGTGTCCGAGGAAGGTACCTTCCAGATGCCCGCCAAGAACGTCACCGTCACCGCCGTGTTTGAGCAGGACGTGACCGACGTGAAGGTGGCGTCCATCACCGTCAGCGCACCGGCCGACGTCATCACCGAGGCCGGCGGCACCCTGCAGATGAGCGCCGCCGTGCTGCCGGAGGACGCTACGGACAAGAGCGTGACCTGGTCCGTGACCGCCGAGGACGGCAGCGACACCGCGCTGGCCAGCATCGACGGCAGCGGTCTGCTGACCGCCGGCGAGACAGAGGGCGTAGTCAAGGTGGTAGCCACCGCCAACGACGGCTCCGGGGTCACCGGTGA
>NZ_JBBMFT010000022.1:0-4951 GCF_040095835.1 Flavonifractor hominis | reverse complement strand
CTCGTAGTTGGCCGTCAGGGTCACGGCATTGGCCGGCATGGTGATGGTCAGGGTGCTGGCGGTGTCATCCTCCAGCTTCAGGCCATCGGCGGTCCAGTTCACGAACTGCATGCCCTCTTCGGGGGCGTTGGCGGTGACGGTGATCTGGGCGCCGGCCTCGTACTCGCCGGAGCCGGTGCCGCCGTTGACGGTGAGGGTATAGGTCTCCACCGGGGCGGCGGTAACGGTGACGGTAGCGGTGCCGGAGAATTCCTCGTCGGCCACGGAGGTGGCGGTGACGGTGAGGGTCTCGGCAGTCTCATCCTCGGCCACGGTCAGCAGGCCGGTGTCGGAGATGGAAGTGGTCTCAGACTGAGCGCCCTCCACGCTCCAGGTCACGGCCTGGTCGGGCTCGTTCTCGCCCTCCACCACGGCGTTGAACTGCTGGGTGGTGCCCACCTGCACGCTGGCGGTGTCGGGAGAGACAGTAACGCCGGTAACCACGGGGGAATCAGGCTCACATGCAAAACAAACCGAGTAGCTCTCTCCATAGGATTGTGTAGTGTCTACCACAAAGGTCACAGGATCCAGGCTGATCACTTCCACGCCTTCCCCAGAGAGGAGCGCCGTTGCTGTACCGTCGTATGTTACGGTGATAGAATCCCCCCGCTGGGTGGGATCGGAGACCGAGAACGTCAATTCTCCCTCCCCATCCCGTACCATTACACAGGCGGGAGCGCTTACCTGGATGCCACCCACGAACTGCTCTGTGGCATTCCAGAAGTTGCCCGCGGTAATGTGCAGGGTGTTTTCCCGTACCACATGGGCATCGTTGGTCTGGGCCAGAATGGTAATATCCGACTGAGTCTGATCGGCATAGGCCTGGGTCTCTTCCTCGCTCTTGTTGGGCAGTACCACATAGGCATATGCTGCATCGCTGGGCTTCTGTCCATGGTCAAAGGCAAATGTGGCAAAACCGTTGGTCACCTCACCACTGCCAGGACCCACATCGCTCCAGTCGCCGGTGCGTACTTCCTTAAGTACCTTGACGGAAGAGGGCTCAGGGAAATAATAACCGATCTGGCTTCCTTCTTCCCCCTGAAGATGGATGGTGCTGACCTCTTCGATCACAGTTCCTTTCGGAGCTGATGGTGCGGTGACATTTTCCACCGTAACCTCCACATTTTGTGCAGGATTCTGGGTAATGGACGCCCAGGAAGGCAGAGATGACGTATTCAGTTGGAAGAAATCTTCCGAAAAGACCTCCTGCCCACCGGCAGAAACCTTGACATAATTTACATCCAGGCTCCCGTTTACCGTGTTGCTGCTCTGGGTGCCAAAGCGGATTTTAACTGCGTCCCCGGCTGCAGCATTGGCATAAGGCAGGGTTTTGGTCACCGGCTCGCTGCCAGAGACCGCCATAGTGACGGTGAACTGTTTGTTTTGAGGATCTGTGACAAAAGTCAGGGTAAACCAGGAATTGGTTTTATAGGTTCCCAGCTTGGTGTCCACATTCCCGTTATCCGTATTGCGGGACTGGTAGCTCTTGTCGCTGTTCCGGCTGAAGGTATAGGCCACCTGATTGCCCTCGGCATCCAGCAAATTGGTCTGGAAGAAATTCACCGCCGTGGGGAATCGGATCTGAGTCTCCACCGTAACAGATTCTCCCTCTTTCACGCCAGCCTCTGCCAGGAAGGAGGAAAAGTCAATGGTAAAGCTGCCGCTGGCGTCAGAGGCATCGCTGATACGCAGGAAGCGGGAGGTCACTTCTTCCGTCTCCGGCCCATTGTCCAGTACGTCGTCCCGGACTACGCCGTTGACCTGCACTTCATTGGAGGCGTCGGCGGCAATGCGCCGGTTGTCAATGACGGTCTCCACATAATTGCCGGTATTGGAGGTAATACCGCTGCCCAGGGCCACGATCTCATCGTCAAACATAAACCAGGACTTCTTAGCTTCAGTTCCGTCCTTGCTGCTGCCGTTGCCCAGGGTCTTCAGATGCATCCCGGTGACGCCGTATAGGTCGCCCAGCACCGCCATTCCCACAAAGGGGAAGGGATTGGTCTTGTCCTGTCCAACACCGTCGCCCCGCATCACAAATTCTGTGGTGGTACCGGGCAGACGCCGGGGATCCACAGTGGCCCAATAGCCGCCGCCGTACTGGTCATCGCCGTTATAAAGGTAGGTCATGCCGTCGGAGATGTTCCAGGTGCGCTTGCCCTCGTCGTTGATAAATTCGTGGTTATACGTACGGTTGGAGTGCATGGATACGGCAAAGCAATAATCGACCATACTATGTACCGTCTTGTCCATGGAGGGATAGGTTTTGTGCAGGGCGTATTCCCCACGCGGCTCCACGGTGTCGTCGGCCATCAGCTCTTTGGCCAGCAGCAGCGCATGGATGTTGCCGGTCTGAGCATAGAAGTAGTCTTCGTCCAGGCCGATGTAGTACTTGAGCATGCTCTCAAAGCGACGCTCCATCTCCTCGGTGGGCATGGACCCCAGATAAGGCAGCAGGGCAGTCAGAATCCCCACCGTGCGCTGCCGGTCATTTTCGGCTGTACGGGTGATACCGCGCCCGGCAGTCATGTCCATAAAATGCCCGTCATAAATCAGCGGCTCCAAACCTTCAAAGATGGAGTTGTAAACAATATCCTGCGCGTTGTCCTCATAGGTAAACTGCCAAGGGGTGTCGTGGAACATAGCGAAGAAAATGCCGATCTGCCGGTACAAGGTGGCTCCGTAGCCGCCATTATAGGCAATTCCCTCATGCTGGATATAGGAGCCATCCTGCCAGAAGCCGTCGTCGCCGCTGTTGATTGCGTCGTTGGTGTTGTTGGCATAGCGGAATACCTGTTTGACCTCGCTCTTCACCAGCTCCAACTGCTCCCCATTCTCGGAAAGCACAGCAATCATGGCACAGGAGCTGGCTTTATCCAAAAGATTGGCGCCCGTCATAACGCCGGGTGAGGTAAGGGTAGGACGCGTGGTTCCCGTGGTGCTGTCCGGCACAAAGTGGTCCAGAATGGCCAGATAGCCGTCCAGCTTGTCCTGAGGTACTGCATCCCCCAGGATCATCAGCCCCTGAAGGAAGCTCTGCGGGATACCGATCTCCCAGGTATACCAGTTTCCGTAGAGCATGGCGTCGGCATTGTAGTAGCTCTTTGTCAACAGGTCATACCCTGCAAGGATCTCGTCCAGCACCTGCTCATTCTGGTAGAGGTCGCAGCCCTTGGTACTGTATGCTTTGACCAGAGACAGCAGCCGGGAAAAACTGGTGCCCACCTCATTGAATTCCTCCCGGGCCGGAACGCTGGTATCGCCATGTTCATAATGAGGCGTACCGGTATTCATGTCCAGCTCCGGCCACAGGAGCGTCCGGTCAGGGTGCTCACTGGCCTTAATCAGGGTAGCCCATACCTCATTGGCGGCTGTGTTGATGCCCTCGATATAGGCTGCCACCTCCGGATCGCTCTCATCCAGCGTACCGCCGATGAGATACTCCCGCCAGCGCGCCTTCACCGTCTGGAAGGCCTCCGCCTCCACGTCCCGGCGTACCTGTACCGTCACCTGGGCCGTGAGTCCCTGCGGATTTTTTACTGTACCGTTCAAAGCCAGTTCGCCCTGGAAAACATAGTCTCCCTCAACGTCGGGCGTATAGTCCCCTTCAGCTGTCCAGCCGGACACCGGCAGTTGGGCCGAACCGCCCGGCTCCAGGGTGACCTCTACATACTCAGGGAAAGGAATGTTCTCCTGCGGTGTGCCGGGCAGGACAGTAATGGCCGGAAGGTCTGCCACGGCGGTGATATTGCGATCCACCGTGTCCTCGGCCACCGTCACCTGCAGCTCGGCCTTCAGTCCCAGTCCATTTTCATAGAGCGCTCCCGTCTCCAGCATCCCGGAGATCACCTGTTCTCCTGGCTGATCGGGGTGGTAATCCGCGCTCTCCCAGCTCACAGGCACCTGTGCCTTACCGCCGCCAGCCAAGGTAACCGTCACCGTCTCCGGCAGTCCCAATTCCGCAAAAGCAGTTCCAAAGGCCGCCTGTATTCCTTCGGGTGCCTCAACGGAGACGATCTCCTCCGCCGCCCCGGTGCGCACCACGATATCATCGGCATAGATGGTTCCGTTGATGTTCTTGGGTGCAGCCACACGCACGGCGCTGACTCCATCCTGGGCATAGCGGAAGGAGAACTGCTCCGCCGCGTCCGCAGGCAGCTGTACCCCATCCAGCCACACGGCATAGGTATTTTCCTGTACATCTACCCGGATATCCAGGTCATACCATACGCCGGTCTCAATGCTCTGAAGCTCCAGAGTCTTGGTGGGAGACGTACCGGGACGGTGCCCCAGTGCACTGCTGCTGCCCTTGTTCATCAGGCTGACCGCCTGCTTGCCCGAGGGCGCGAAGAGGTGCACACCCGCCGAATCCGGCAGGCCATCCGGGTTCAGCGTCTCATCCGACGGGAAGTAAACCCGCAGGCTCACCAGTCCCTCCCCGTCAATGGTCTCGGGCAGCGGCCAGGTGGCGTAGGACTCATACCCCGTCTGGGTCGCGGATACCGCCAAGATCTGATTATCCGGGTCCTCCGGGTCAGTCAGAACCTGGACCCAGCTCTGGGCGGGATCGGCCCCATCCGTGGCAAACGCATCCCAGCCCTGCGGTGCTTCTCCCACGGCATCTGACTGGAAATCACAGGATGCCAGCACTGTCGAGGCATCTGCCGCCCCAACAGCGGGCAGCGTCTGGAATGCCATGGCAAAACAAAGGGTCAGGGACAACCATCTTCTTGCCTGTTTCATGACTTCCTCCTTTTTTCTCCCCAATTGCCGCGATATCCACAGACTGCGCGCAAGGGCTGCCTGTGGATATCGTGTAGTTCAGATGGAATTGGTGTGCCCGCTCAGGGCTGCTTGCCGATGTAGGCGAGGATGCCGCCGTCCACATACAGGATGTGGCCGTTGACGAAGT
>NZ_JBBMFT010000021.1:0-5436 GCF_040095835.1 Flavonifractor hominis | reverse complement strand
TCATCGGCAAAGTCGATGGTGATCGATTTCTCACCGGTGACCCCGGAGCCGTCGTTGGCGGTGGCTACCACCTTGACTACGCCCTCTGTCTCGCCGGCGGTCAGCAGGCCGCTGCCGTCGATGCTGGCCAGCGCGGTGTCGCTGCCGTCCTCAGCGGTCACGGACCAGGTCACGCTCTTGTCCGTGGCATCCTCCGGCAATACGGCGGCGCTCATCTGCAGGGTGCCGCCGGCCTCGGTAATGACGTCGGCCGGTGCGCTGACGGTGATGGACGCCACCTTCACGTCGGTCACGTCCTGCTCGAACACGGCGGTGACGGTGACGTTCTTGGCGGGCATCTGGAAGGTGCCTTCCTCGGACACCGTCACGTCCTCGCTGGTCCACTTCACAAAGTGCCAGCCCTCAGCGGCCTGGGCGGTCAGGGTCACGGTGTCCCCCTCGGCGGCCGCGGTGGGCGCGGCGGATGCGTCGCCCTCACCCTGGGCCTTTACGGTGACGGTGTACTGCTCGGGGGTAGGCGCGGCAGGCTCGCCGTATACGGAGAATTCCTGTACAGAGGCGCAGGCCCAGGTCTGATTCAAAGTACAGCCGGTGACATTTAGTTTGACATAGCGGGCGCGCACCGTTTTATCCAGCACATGAGTATGCTCTCCGCTCAGATCCTGGTTGCCGGTAGCGTCCACGATCTGGGTGTAGCTGCCGTCCTCACCGGTCTCGCTGACCAGGATCTCGTACTGATACGCGCGGTTGTTCTCCCCGTGCTTGTAGAAGAGCACTTCCAGCTTATTGACGTCGTAAACGGCGCCCAGGTCAATGGCGACCCACTCGGGGAAGTAGCGGTAGCCGCTGCCGGCGGCGCCGCTGGAGGGGATGCCGAGGCCGGTATCCGGATCCTTCTCCTTATACTGGGGAGCAGCCCAGCGGGTGGCAGGATCGCCGTCGTTGAGGTTGGCGGCGGCGGTGTTCTCGCCGCTGGAGGAAGTCCCCTCCTCGGCGCTGAAGAGGACCGGTTTGCCCACGGAGATGGGGCCCACGCCGGCAACGGTGACGGTCATGGTATCGCTCAGCTCAGGACGGCCCACGGGGGTGATGGTGATAACGGCGCTGCCCTCCTTCAGGGCCAGCAGGGTGCCGTTTTCCACCTTCACCACATCGGGGTTGTCGCTGGTGAGGGCGACCTCCACGTCGTCCAGACCCTCAGGCGTGATGGTATAGGCGGGGGTCACGCGGTCGTTGATGCGCATGGAGATGGCATCGGAGTCAAAGGAGAGGTCGGTGATCAAATCGGCTCCGGCCACGGCCTTGCCCATGACCTCCAGCTCCTGCACACCGGCCACCGCCCAGGTTTCGCTCCGGGAACAGCCGGTGACATTGATCTTTACATAGCGGCCGCGGACATCCACCTGGTGGGAGAAGTCCCCGCCCTTATCCTGGTTGCCGGTGGCATCCACCACCTGGGTAAAGCTGCCCTCTTCACCGGTCTCGCTGACCAGGATCTCATACTGATAGGCCCGGTCATTCTGCCCGTACTTATAGAAGAGGATGTGGAGTTCCTTGATGTTGTAGGGCCGGCCAAGGTCGATGGTGACCCACTCGGGGAAATAGCGGTAGCCGCTGCTGACAGCGCCGCTGGAGGGGATGCCGAGGCCGGTCTCCGGGTCCTTATCCTTATACTGAGGCGCGGACCAGCGGGTCGCTTCGTTGCCGTCGTTGAGGTTGGCGGCCACGGTGCTGCCGCCGCCGCTGGTGCTGGAAGCGGTACCTTCTTCGGCGCTGAAGGTGACCGGCTTATTGGTGGAGACAATGCCGTACACCGGCTCGTCACCCGAGGGCATGTCGACGGTGTAGCGGATCTGGGTGCCGTCGGCCCCTTCCAGAACGACCCGGTCGCCGTCCACCACGTAGTAGTTGGCCATGTCATCCATCCGGACGGTGCAGTTGCCGTCCACGGTGAGGTTGGCCAGCAGTTCTGCCGGGTAGAGTTCGCTGCCCATGCTCTCGGCGGGGACGGTGATGACGCGGTTGAGATCATCCACCTCGTATTTTTCCGAGGACAGAGCCCAGCCATTTACGGCGATCTCGTAAATGGAGGCATTGGCCGTACTGATGGTAGAGCCTGTGACCAAAATACGTACGTAGCGGCCCACGGCGTCTCCCATGCTGTCGTGGACCAGGTCTTCCTGCGTATTGGCACTGCGGTCCACTACGGTTTGGAACGACTGATTATCGGAACTGACCTGGATCATATACTGGTAACTGCGGGCGCCGGAGCTGCTGTTGAACCAGGTAACGTCAATGGAAGTAAGGTGGTACTCTGCGCCCAGATCCACCGTGATCCACTGCTCACCGCCAGAGCTCACGGATGCGTTGGCGGCCCAACGGGTGGTGCCGTCGAAGTCCACGGCGTGTTTGGCGTCGTTCCCGCTCTGGACGCTGGAGGCCGTCACCGGCTTGCCATAGCTCAGGTTGACCGATACAAAGGTATACTGGGCGGTGGTGGTGCCGTCCTCTGCTGTTACCTTCAGAAGCATGCCGGGGCGGATCTGTGCGTCGGCTTCCACCGGCGTCTCACCGTCGGACTCATATACGGCGAAGGTGGCGTTGCTGCCGGTGAGCAACTCCGTCAGGTCGCCGGCGGTGCAGGCCTGGGTGAGGCCGATGGTCTTCTGCTCGTTGTCCACAGCCAGCACGTCGGAGCTCAGGTCGGTGGAGGAACTCTTGGTCCGGTCCCACACCACCGTCTCGCTATAGGTCTGGCCGTTCTTGGTGCCGGTGGCCACCACCGTGTTCTCGCCCACGTCGAAGGTGACATTGGCCCAGGTGAACACGCCGTTGCCCTCGTTGACGCCGTTGGGAACGACCTCGCCGTTGACGGTCAGGGTGACCTCGTCACAGTTGGAGTAGACCTTGATCTCGGGGATCAGGGAGTCCTCCCGGGGGTTCCAGCGCTGGCTGGTCAGGTGGACGAAAAAGTCCCGCTGGTTCCAGTTGGCCTTGTAGAGATAGAAGCTGTCCTTCTTCAGCGTCCGGTCGTAGGAGACCAGGCCCTTGTCGTTGATGCCGGGGTTGCTGCCCTCGTTGCGGCTGTCCGAGCCAAAGTCGAACATGTTCCACACATAGGTACACCACAGCCAGTCCCGGGCCTTGATGGCCTTGATGGCCGCCTCGTGCAGGTCGCTCTGGAACTCCTCCGGGTGCCAGGGACCGCCGTTGTTGGCGATGGAGGTGCTGGTATTGAATTCATGCTGATAGGGGTTGCCGCCGCCGCCGTACTCGGAGATGCCTACGGGACGGGGGTCGCTGTTGTTGTGGTAACCGTCCACGGTGCCGCCCAGATTGTTGATGTTTCCGCCGTACCAGCCGGGATAGGTGTTCCAGGCGATGAGGTCGGAATCCCAGCTATAAGCGCTGTTGTTGTTGGTAGCCATGGTGGTCAGGCGGGAAGGATCCAGCTCATGGGCCATCTGGTTCATGTCGGCGATCCATTCCTTGGCCAGAGTAGCGGTGGCCTGATGGCCCACCTCGTTCTCCAGACCCCAGAAGCAGATGGAGGGGTGGTTGAACTGCTGAAGGATCAGCTCCCGCAGCTGCTGCTTGGTGGTCTGACGCATCACTTCATTGGCCGCGTCGTTGCCGGCGTCGTTGTGACCGCCGATAAAGGGAATCTCCGCCCAGACCACGATGCCATAACGGTCGCACAGCTCATAGATGTACGGATCCTGGGGGTAGTGGGCCAGACGCACGCTGTTGGCGCCGATCTCGTAGATGAGGCCAAAGTCCAGGTTGTGATCCTCACGGCTCAGCGCATACCCTTTGCCCTCCTGGTCCTGATGGCGGCTGACGCCCCGCAGAGGATAAGAGCGGCCGTTGAGGAAAAAGCCTTCGGAATCGGTGACCTCAAAGGAGCGGAACCCCACATAGTCGGACACAGTGTCCACACTCTGGCCGTCCACCGCTACGGTGAGCTCCACCTCATAGCGGAAGGGGTCCTCCAGACCGTCCCACAGGTGGGGCTGGTCCACAGTGATGGTCTGGTCAAAGGCCTGACTGTCGCCGGGCTGGATGGTAAAGGTATCGCTGACGCTGGTGACGGTGGAACCATCTCCCATATCCTCCGGGTCGAACGCCAGCGGCGTGGTGATGGCCCCGCCCAGCGTCCAGTCAAACTCGCTGGCGTCCTGCTGCTTGAGCACGGCAGTGACCGTGACCGACTGCTCCGTCTGGCCGTCGTTGACGATCTTGGCCGAGACATCCAGCTGGGCGCTGTCGCTGCTCACATTGGAGGTGGCCAGATATAGCCCGGAACTATTGGGGGCGGTGGCAAAGTTCCCGTCCGGGTTGATCTCGCCCACCGCATCCACATGCACCGACGGAGTGAAGATCAGGTTTACATCCCGATACATACCGCCGAACACGGTGAAGTCGCCCACGATGGGGGCGATAATGGTGTTGGTTTTGCCGCCGCTGGTGTTGTCCACCTTGACGGTGATGCGGTTCTCGCCCTGCTTGAGCTGGGGCGTGATGTCGTAGCGGAAGGCCGTGTAGCCGCCCTTGTGGTTGCCCACGTGCACGCCGTTGACATAGACATCGGCCTGCTGGCTGGCACCCAGGCACTCAAAAAATACCCGCCCGGCCAATTGCTCGGCGGTGATATCCACCGTGCGGCTGTACCAGCCGGCGCCCCGCTTATAGTTGTTGCCGCCGTCGGCGCCGTCGTCGGCATTCCAACAGTGAGGTACCGTGACCTCCTCCCAGTCGGCGGCATCGCTCTGGCTCAAATCGCTCTGGTCCGAGCCCATCCAGTGATAGCTCCAGGCACCGTTAAGGCTCTGAGTGGTGCGGACGCTGCTCTCTTCTGCCGCGTAGACTGTTTTTTCCGCTGGTTGTGCCGACCCAGGCTCCGCTGCAAACGCCGGGACTGCGGTTTGTAGTATGAGCAGTCCGGCCAGCAGGAGCGTCCCCAGTTTTTTACCGTACATACCGAGATTCCTCCTCTTTTCCCGTTGTAGAAACAACAAAAATACCCCAAAATGAAATCGTTTACCTTATGAATTATAACATATTTGGATATCAGCTACAAGAAGAAGATTGGAATTCCTTGGCCAAAATAACCAAAAACAGCAGCCCCGGCAGCATAAGCTGCCGGGGCTGCTGTTCCAATAAACAGGGTCAGGAATTTGTAAAGCGCATGAGCATGGTGGCTACCTCAGCGCGGCTGGCGGTGCCCTGGGGATTCAGAGCCGAGCCGTTCTTGCCGGTGAGGATGCCCTCGGCCACGGCCCACTCCATGGCGTCCTGCGCCCAGGCGGACACGGAGGCGGCGTCGGCAAAGCCGGTCAGGCTGCCCTCCGTGGCGGGAGAGCCGGCGTAGCGGTAGAGCATGACGGCCAGCTGCTCCCGGGTGATGGTGGCCTCGGGGTTGGTGCCGTCGGTGAT
>NZ_JBBMFT010000020.1:0-6988 GCF_040095835.1 Flavonifractor hominis | reverse complement strand
GGGTGGTCGCTGGACACTTCCGTGATGGCCGTGCCCTCTTCCGGATATGTATTGATGTACAGATACTTGTCGGTGCCTGCCTCCAGGCTCTTCACGTCAAAGAGGCCATTCAGCACCAGCTTCGTGCCGGTGGGCACCTCTTCTGCGGCCGCTGCCGGTTCAGCTGGTTCTGACGCCACGGCCGGAACCATGCCCAGCAGCATGGTCAGCGACAGTGCCGCCGCCAAAGCACGCTTCAGGGTGTGTTTCATTTTTTACCTTCCTCCTTCTCTGAATGCGCGGTATCTTCCGCCCATGTCGGGCAGTAACTCCCCTGCAGCAATCACGCTGCAGAACTGCGCTCTCCTCCTTTCCACTTCCCCAAACTTAATAACATGCTAATATGTATTGACTGCAAAGTCAATACATTCCTGTTGAGTTTGTGCACCAGCGAAGGACACAAAATTATTTTTCCAAAAAAATCAAATTATAAGTTCCAATTCGTATAAGTGATTGTTTTTACTCTATTCCTCAATATTTTTACACTAAAATGTGTAAAGAAAACGTATTATCCTTTTTTCAATTGTAAACGTTGTATATAATTGACTACTCGTTCATTAAATAGTAGAATTCTAGTGTACGTATTCTATCCTGTTTGTTTGAAGGAGGCGATCCTGCCGCGTACTTGTTGTGTGTACCGGCGACGACACTCTATGTCCCCAGTTTATCCAGCCGTGAAATCCCGCCTTTGCATTCCGTTCCATCAAAAGAAAGGGAGGATCACCATGCATGTACGTCTCAAGCGCATCCTTGCCCTGTTGCTTGTCCTTGTTCTGAGCTTAGGGCTCGGTCCCACAACTCTGGCCGCAGCCGCTCCCTTATCGGAGCCGTCTCCGGCCGACTCCTCCTCCACTCCTCCACAGGGAGAGTGGATCAGCGACCTGGCTCTCACCCGCAATGAGATCACCATCGGTTCCCTGATGAACTTCTTCTATATGGAGCCGGGAGAAGAAAAATACCAGATGTTTGGAATCAACCCCCAGGGCGCTCAGATCTCCGTAGAGAGCGGCGACCCGGCCGTGGCCCTGGTGGAGCTGGTGGACACCCCGGCTCACATCACCGGCAATCAGGACCTGACCTGTACGGCCAACACCCCCAATGAGCGCGACGACGTGCGCGAGCTCAAGGTGACCGCCGTGGCGCCCGGCCGGACCACCATCACCGTCACCGCCACGGCCGACGGCTACCAGACCACCCAGGCCACCTTTACCGTGCAGGTGCTGGCCCCCACGGGGCAGAACACCTTCCGCAGGGACGTCAACATCAACGCCGGCTGGTCTTTCTGCCTGGAAAAGGACCTGCCCGACGGCGTGGGACTGGAACAGGTAAAGGACCCCGCCTATGACGGCGGCGGCTTCACGCCGGTGGACCTGCCCCACACCTGGAACGTCGAGGACGTGCAGAACGAATTGACCCGCCACTACGGCGTGGGCTACTACCGCAAGAGTATGACCTTCCCCTCCCAGGACTACGCCGGCCGGCGCATCTACATTGAGATCGGCGCGGCCAACAAGGTCTCAAACCTTTATATAAATGGAACTCTTGTGGGCACCCACAGCGGCGGCTACGCCAAATTCCGCTATGACATCACCGACTATGTGACGCTGGACGAGGCCAACCTGATCTGTGTCCAGGTGGACAACAGCATCGGCAGCACCGTCATGCCGCTGGAGGGCGGCTTTGCCTACAGCGGCGGCATGTACCGCAACAACTTCATCCTCTCCACCGCCCAGGTGAGCTTTGACAAGCTGGACTACGGCTCCAGCGGGATCTATCTCACCCCCACCCAGGTCAGCGCCCAAAGCGCCGGGCTGGACGTGCGGGCTCAGCTGCGCAACGCCGGAGACACCGAGCAGCAGGTGCTGGTGCGGGCCCGCCTGTATGAGCAGGACGGCAGCACCCTGGTCCGGGAGGTGAGCGGAGACGTCACCGTCCCCGCCGGCGGCACAGCCGCGTTCCAGCAGAGCTGCACCGTGGAAAACCCCCACCTGTGGAACGGGGTACCCGACCCCTACCAGTACATCGTGGAGGTTACGCTGGAGCAGGACGGCCAGGTGCTGGAACGGGAGCGGGAAACCGTGGGCTTCCGGTTCTTTGAGATCACGGAGGACGACGGCTTCTACCTCAACGGCCAGCCCTATCCCCTCCACGGCGTGGCCCTGCACCAGGACTGGGAGGATCTGGGCAGCGCCCTTACCACCCGGCAGATGGAGGAAAACCTCTCCCTCATCGCCGAGATCGGCGCCACCTGCCTGCGCTGCTCCCACTACCAGCACGACGCATACACCTATCAGCTGGCCAGTGAGCGGGGCATCGTGGTGTGGGCCGAGATCCCCAACGTCAACAGCGTGCGCATGACCGACGCCTTCCGCACCAACGCCAAACAGCAGCTCACCGAGCTCATCCGCCAGAACTACAACATCGCCTCCATCTGCATGTGGGGCATCCACAACGAGCAGTGGCCCAAGTCCGATCTGTCGGTCAACAAGGTCCTGGACGAGCTCTATCAGCTGGGCAAGCAGGAGGACCCCACCCGTCCCATCGTGGTGGCCACCGCCCAGAGCCAGACCACTCCCCTGAGCTGGCAGTCGGACGCCTCCGCCTGGAACAAATACTTCGGCTGGTATGAGGGGGCCAATATGGACGGCTTCGGCCCCTGGGTGGACGGCGTGCGCGACTTTGCCAAGGCCAACGAGACCGTCTCGGCCACCAACAGCGACGGCAGCGAGACCTTCACCGTACCGGTCAACGGCAAGATCGGCATCAGCGAGTACGGCTCGGGCAACAACATCTGGACCCACGAGCTCAATCCGCCCGACCATGTCAAATCCATCAGCGGCTTCCAGTCCGAGGAGTACGCCAACAAGTACCACGAGGTCTCCTGGCAGCAGATCCGGGAGCGCCCCTGGCTCTGGGGCACCTTTATCTGGAACATGTTCGACTTTGCCCAGCCCGGCGTGGTGAGTGAGGGCGGCATCGTCAGCCGCAACACCAAGGGTCTGGCCAGCTTCGACCGCTCCCTGAAAAAGGACTCCTTCTACTTCTACAAGGCCAACTGGTCGGACGAGCCCATGGTGTACATCAGCAGCCGCCGGTACGCCGACCGCTATGACGACTACAGCTATGTGCGGGTCTACTCCAATCTGGACGAGGTGGAGGTCTACATTGACGGCGTCTCGGTGGGAAAGATCCGGAAAACCGACCCGGCCAAGCCCAACACCGAGCTGGGCAACCTCATCCAGGACCCCTCCCTGGGCATTTTCCACTTTGAGGGTGAGGCTTGCAACCTGACCGAGTTTAAGGACTACACCATCACCGCCATCGGCCGCCAGCTGGGAGAAGACGGCCAGGTACTCAACGAGTACTCCGACACGGTGGTCTGGCGGCGGCTGAAGGACTACCGCACGGAGATCCAGTCCGAGCGCTATATCATCGACGGGGCCAACCACACCATCTCCAAAATCCCCGCCGGGCTGAGCGTTGCGGAATTCCTGGCCCAGATCACGGTCTCCTACAACGGCACCCTCAAAATGCTGGACGCCTCTGGGCAGGAGATCACCGACCTGAACCAGCCGCTGAGCATGGATATGCGCGTGCTGGTGATCGCAGAAAACGGCGTGGATCAGCAGGAATATACCCTGCTGGACGACCCGCTTTCCTCCGGCGCCAGCGCCACCGCCTCCACCGTTCAGAACAACTTCGTCCCCGGTAATCTCACCGACGGAAACCTCACCACCCGCTGGACCGCTTCCGACGGCAGTTACCCCCAGTGGTTCCAGATCGACCTGGGGCAGGTGTCCGACCTGTCCAAGTTCTCCGGGCTCTTCTACGGAGAGGCCCCCCGGGCCTACCAGTACACCATCTCGGGCAGCATCGACGGCAGCACGTTCACTCCCCTGGTGGACCGCAGCCAGAACACCGAGAGCCAGTGGGTGAGCGACGAGTTCCCCGCCGGCACCCGCGCCCGGTACATCCGGGTGGATATGAAGGGCATCTCCGGCACCAGCGGCAACGCGGCGCTGTATGAGTGCATGATCTACGGCTATCACCTGACCTCCGAGGCATACGTGGTGGACAACACCGCCTGCACCGTGCTGGGCGTATCCCCGGACACCACCGCCGGCACCCTGCTGCAGCAGGTCACGGTGGCGGGCAATTACCGCTCTGTCGCCGTAACGGACGCTGCCGGCACTCCCCTGGAGCCGGAGGCTCCGGTGGGCGAGCAGGCCAAGATCGTGGTCACCGGCTCCAATGACTCCCAGACGGTCTACTCCGTGCGGGAGACCACCGCCAGCACCGCCCCCGTCTCCCAGGGCCGGACCATCACCGACGTCTTTGACGTCAAGAGCGGCAGCCAGGCCGCCTACCTCAACGACGGCAACCCCGACACCTTCTGGAACGCCACCACCGGCTTTGAGCAGCCCCGGTACGCCGTCATCGACCTGGGTGCGGAGCATCAGCTCTCCCGGTTCGATGTGGACTTCTACCAGGGCAGCACCAAGCGTTATTACCAGTACCGCATCTATGCCGGCTCCACGCCGGAGGATCTGGAACTGCTGGTGGACGGCACCCAGAACACCGATCAGGAGAGCGTCTCCCACACCCTCCCCGCCGGAACCACGGGCCGCTATATCAAGCTGGAGATCACCGGCACTTCGGTAGCCAACGTAAACTTTGCCGCTGCCGTGCGGGAGTTCGCGGTGTACGGCTGGAGCATGGATTCCACCGAGTACGAAGTGGACCACGCCGGGCGTGCCATCCGCAACGTGCCTGAGCAGACCCCGGTCAGTCAGTTCCGCAAGGCGCTGCAGCTGGAGGGCAACTACACCGCCGAACTGCTGCTGGACGACGAGGTGCGGACCGACGGCGTGGTCACCGAGGGCATGCGCCTGCGGGTGGGTGATCTCACCGGAGGCAACTGCGTGGAATATACCATCCACACCACCGCCAACCTCACCCCCATCTCCCAGGGCATGCCCTGCGAGGCGGAGATCAAGGCCGGCAGCGACCCGGCCCTGGCCGTGGACGGAGACCCCGCCACCTTCTGGAACGGGCCCATGCTCGACCCCAACCAGGCCAAATATCCGGTGGATTTCGTGGTGGACCTGTCCAACGGGAACAACACCGACAATCTGGAATACCACATCTCCAAGGTAGTACTGTCCTGGTATGGCGAGAGCAACCGCAGCTATCAGTTCTCCATCTACGGCGTGCCCAACCTCATCGTGGAGACCCTGTGGCACGACGCCTCGGACAACACCCAGGGAGGCAAAGTGACCATCACGGCCAAGGACAAAAACGGCAGCGACGTGCTCATGAAAAAGCTGCACCTGCAGGTCACCGGCCGCACCCCCGCCACCTCCTATTTCGCCGCCGCGCTCTATGAGCTGGAGGTATATGGCTGGCTGATCCGCTCCGATGTGTACACCATCAACGAGTCCGCCGGCACCATCAGCGGCATCCCCGCCGGCACCAGCGTGGCCCGGCTGCGCAACACACTGGATATCCGCGGCAACTACACCAGCCGCATCGTGGACGCCCAGGGCCAGCCTGTGACGGACGGCCTGGTGGAGAGCGGGATGCGTCTGGAGATCATCGACGTGGAAAACACCACCACTTCCTTCCTGCTGGAGGTGGGACAGGCCCAGACCTATTCCGTTACCATCGATCCCGCCATCACCCACGGTACCGTAACGGCGCAGCCAGAGCAGGCGGCGGCCGGAGAGACGGTGACACTGCACATCCAGCCCGACGAGGGGTATGTCCTCAAGGAAGGCAGCCTGAAGGTCTGCTCCACCGACTCCCCTGAGACGGTCTTCCCCGTTACCGACAACACCTTCCAGATGCCGGAGTGCGATGTGACCGTGACGGCGGAATTTGAGGCCGCCGGACCTGCCGTCATCACCGGCTCCGTGGTCATCACCGGCGAGGCGGTGTACGGCGGTACGCTGACGGCCGACATAAGCGGCGTAGAGCCGGCACAGGCCCAGGCGGACCTGCGCTATGCATGGAGCCGCGGCGGCGAGACGGTGGGTACGGAGGCAAGCTATGTCCCCACCGCAGATGACATCGGACAGGTCCTCACCCTGACGGTGGAGGGCACCGGGGCATACACCGGCACCCTGAGCGCGGAAAGCGCCGCGGTGGCCAAGGCGGCCCAGGCCGCGCCGGAGGGCGTGAGCACCAGCGGCTGCACCAGCGCGGACAACAACGATGGCATCCTCACCGGCCTGGACGAGAGCATGGAGTGGTCCGCCGAGGGCGCCGAAGCGTGGCAGGCTGTCACCGGCGCCACGGTGGAGGGACTGACTCCCGGCCGCTACCAGGTACGCTATGCCGAGACGGCCACCCATTCCGCCAGCCCCGCCGTAACGGTAGAGGTGCTGGGATATGAGCAGCCCCCCAAGGCGGAGACGCCCAACGCAGTGTTTGAGGCCGCGGACCTGAGCCTGAGCGGCCTGGAAGTGGGGATGAAATTCTGCGTGGACGAGGGCCAATGGCAGACGGCGGAAGCCGAACGCGTGGACCTGAGCGGCGCGGACCTGCACGACGGCAGCACCATCCTGGTCTACATGCCCGGCGATGGAGAAAACACCAGCGACTCCGACCAGCAGGTGATCCGCCTGAGTCAGGCGGCCTCCCCCGCACATGTGACCGGCGTGGATGAGACGGCCGCCGGAAACGACGGCAAGCTGACCGGTGTGGACGCCGGCATGGAGTACTGCGCGGAAGCAGATCACGTCTGGCTGCCCTGCGAGGGTGACGAAGTGACCGGGCTGAGCGCCGGAACTTATCTGGTGCGCGTGGCCGGCCAGGGCACGGTGCTGGCCAGTGAGAGCGTACGCGTGACTATTTACGCATACCGCCAGCCTGTCACCGGCGTGAAGCTGAACGTGGAGAGCGTGTACCTGTACTCCAACTTCGGTCCCCGCGGCGAGCAGCTCATCGC
>NZ_JBBMFT010000019.1:0-15837 GCF_040095835.1 Flavonifractor hominis | reverse complement strand
GACCGGGATGGCCTCATAGTTGGCCGTCAGGGTCACGGCATTGGCCGGCATGGTGATGGTCAGGGTAGTAGCGGTGTTATCCTCCAGCTTCAGGCCATCAGCAGTCCAGTTCACGAACTGCATGCCCTCTTCGGGAGTGTTGGCGGTGACGGTGATCTGAGCGCCGGCCTCATACTCGCCGGAGCCGGTGCCGCCGTTGACGGTGAGGGTATAGGTCTCCACCGGGGCGGCGGTGACAGTGACGGCGGCGGTGCCGGAGAATTCCCCGTCGGCCACGGAGGTGGCGGTGACGGTGAGGGTCTCGGCGGTCTCGTCCTCGGCCACGGTCAGCAGGCCGTCGTCGGAGATGGTGGTGCCCGGATTCTCCGTGCCCTCCACGCTCCAGGTCACGGCCTGGCTGGGCTCGTTCTCGCCGGTGACCACAGCGTTGAACTGCCGGGTGGTGCCCACCTGCACGCTGGCGGTGTCGGGAGAGACGGTGACGCCGGTGACCACAGGAGTATCCTGCTCAAACACGGCGGTGATGGTGACGTCCTTGGCGGGCATCTGGAAGGTATTGTCCCCGGACACCGTCACGTCCTCGCTGGTCCACTTCACAAAGTGCCAGCCCTCAGCAGCCTGGGCAGTCAGGGTCACGGTGTCCCCCTCGGCGGCCGCGGTGGGCGTGGCGGATGCTTCGCCCTCGCCCTGGGTAGTTACCGTGACGGTGTACTGCTCGGGAGCCTGAGCCACATGGATCGAAAGCTGCGCGGTCCGTTGATAAGGGTTCTGCACACTTTGCTCTGGTGCCAGTGTTCCGGAAATCAGATAAGTACCGGGAAGATCCGGATTATAGGTATCTTCCTCCCATACCACAGGACAAGCATAGGTCTGTCCATCTGCGGTATAGACGGTGACGGTCTGAGGCGCGGCCTGGGACAGCTCGGTACCCTGAGGAACGGTGACCGGATCAAGGGGGCACATACCGGTAATCTGGGCGTCATAATTACCTACCGTGATCCGGCAGAACGCCTCCAGTCCATTCGCCCACTCTGCCCGGACGACAGCCTCTCCTTCGGTCAATGCTGTAACAGCAACCGAGGTGTCCTTCTCCTCGCTCAAGGCAATTACAGTTTCTCCCTGCTCCACACTCCACTGGATGACGCTGCTGCCATCCCAAGTACGCAGCGTCATTTGATCCTCAGGGGAAAGGTAGCGATGCGCAGCATTGAGCAATGGCAGGGAGACCACTGAGCCATATACTTCAAACTCATTGACAGCCACCAGGCCCTTCGACGACTTTGTAACGTAGATGCGGATATAGCGGGCCATGATACCATCCAGGGTATCACTTACCAGGCCGGACTGGGTATTGTTCCGATGATCACAGATTTCGGTGTAATGTTCTCCGTCCGTGCTGGCCTCCACATAGTATTGATAGTAGCGGTTATCTTTGGTCAGCCAGTTTGCTTCAAAGCGGCTCAACTGGCAAAGTTCACCCAAGTCAATGATAAACCACTCATTGGACGAGGTGTTTCCGCCCCAATAGGTGGACATGTCACCGTCCAATGCCTTTTCCACTACGTGGTCCGCGTTTTGGTAGGAAGAGGCCGTCGCCGACTTTCCACGCGACAAAAGCTGTTCGTCTGCCGCGCCACTATCTACCGTGATGCTCATCGCATCCTGCGCACTTCCATCCGGCGTGGTTGCAGTGACGGTAGCGGTACCGATGCCGCATGGAATCAGCTCCACCTCGCCCTTTTCACTCAGCGCTACCTGTACCACATCGGGCTGATCCACCGACCAAACAAGGCTCTGATCGCAGCCCTCCCCGGTCAGAACAGGTACCACCGGCGTACGTGTCCCCATTGTAAGGCTCTGCTCCTCAGGCAGCTGCACCTGCGAGGCATATGTGGGCGCGCTGTCGGCCACTGTAATGGTGCACTTGGACTGCAGCAATCCATCATTGGCACGGAGGGTCAACACTGCCGTGCCGGCGGCGGACGCTTTGAGGGTAACGAAGTCGTCTTCCCGCTCGGTTATCTCTATGATACCCGCCTGATCAAGGGATAGCTCTGCCAGCTGATGGTCGGCATCGTCGGGGGTGACCGCCACGGGAATACGCACGCTCTGCCCCGGTGTCAGCGTAAGGGCCGCTGCCCCCAGGTTTGCCTGATACAGCGGTGCTTTTACCCTGGCTTCCATGTCGGCAACCTGAGCCTCCGCCGCATGGTAGCACTCGTACAGTTCTTTCTGGCCCGTAACGCCGGCTTCTACCAGCGCTTTGAGTGCATCTACAGCTTCTTGGGCCGCCATGCGGTACTGCGCAGGCACTTGTCCGACTCCATAACCCGGCTCCACCGCGTCCATACGCTCCTGCAGCCCGGTCAGCAGCGCTTCCGCCTGATTGGCCATGCAGGGTACGCCGGAGAGCTCTTCAAAGTAAGCGATGTATGCATCGGCCCACTTCTGTGCCTCCGCCTTCTGCTGCTGCATTTTTTCCAGCACTTCCCGGAAGCGCCGGGCATCGATCTTGCCCTCCAGAGCACTCCACTTGTCGATCTGTTCCTGCACCAGCGCCGGCCCATTGCTGTAGCTGCTGTAAAGCCGCTCCAGCACGGTCTCACCGTTATTCAGCTGGTAATCATACGGGACATGATGGAACCAGAGCAGCAGCTCTTCCGGACAGGTCTCCAGGTCCCGGTAACGCTGTGTATTTTCCGGGTAGTATTGGTCCACATAGAGCCGGTCCGACGCATCGCCTGTGACCCGGTCATAACCGACTCCTTCGCTGTCCGCCTTATGATAGCTCTGCCGGCCGGCCGGATTGGGAGAGAAATGGCCGCCGTCGGAAACCAATCCAAGTCCAAGCGGCGAGGTGTAGCTCTCATAAATGGCGCGGGAATCGGTCAGGATCTGCGAGATGGTGGTCAGCACCTGCTCCTCGCAGCCAAAGGTCATCTTGACAAAATCTGTGGTGATATCCTCCTGGGCGGTATCAGGATCCCACGCCAGCCGGCCAAACCCGTACCAGTTGGCCTGGGCCAGGTGAAGATTGGTCCAGTTGGTAAAGCTGCCGGTATTGGCTACTCCGGCCACCAGCGAGATTTTGTTGGCGCCTACACTACCGCTGAGCAGGTTGGCCACTGTGCTGCCCTCGCCGTAAGCATAGGTGTCAAAGTCAAACACTTCCTTATAGAGTGGGACGAGGTAACAGTTGTGCACATCCTGGCCGGTATACTCCTGGGTAACCTGGACCTCCAACCCCACGTTGGTCTGCTTCAGGCCGCCAAAAAGCGGGTGGACCGGTTCGCGCACCTGGAAATCCAAGGGACCATTTTTGATCTGAATGACCACATTGTCATTGAACTGACCATCGATGGGTTGGAAGGTCTCATAGGCCTGTGCCACACGGTCGGGGTTTTTGTCGGGGATATCGCCATATACAAAGGCCCGCCAGATAATCAGACCGTCGTGTCCGGACGCCGCCAGGGCGTCTGAAAGCATATTCGCTCCATCTGCGTGGTTCTTTCCATAGCTGAACGGTCCCGGCTGCCCCTCTGCATCCGCCTTAATCAAAAATCCGCCAAGATCCGGGATATAGGAATAGATCTCGGAAAATTTATCTGTCCACCACTCCTGCATGGCTGCCCAAGCATCGTCTGCACTGGGGTAATCTTCGAGCTTACCTACCCCCTCCTTGTTCGGGCTTCCAAAATTCAGCGACAAGTAAACTTGAATTCCGTAATCCCGGAACACGTCGGCCAGCGCCTGGATTTTGGGCAGATATGCTTCACTGATAAAGGCGGCATCCGCATTTACATTATTCAGCGCCACGCCATTGATGCCTACGCTGGCGCAGGCGCGGGCATATTCGGTATATTCAGGCTTGAGCTCCGGCAGCTGATTCCAGTCCCAGATGCTCAGGCCGGCATAGCCGCGCTCAATGGTCATATTGGCGTTGTCCCAGTGGTTCAGCATGCGATAGTCATTGACCGGCACATCCTGGATGGACAGGTCCTTCAGCGACTTTCCGGTCTGCATCCTGGCCAGGAACTGGAATACGCCATACAGCACACCGTTGGGCGTATTGGCCGCGATGACCGTAGCGGAATGTCCGTCAATCGTTTTCGAGCAGAGCAAGTATCCCTCCCTGCCCAGACCGGACAGATCCAGTCCCAGAGCCTGGATCTGCGGGGAATCTGCTGTACCGAATACAACCGCTCCATCTTTGGTGACTGCCGACTGCAGCTGCATGGGCTCTTCCAGTCCAAACAGGCCGCTGGTACCCAGCTGCAATTCCGCCAGGGCGGAGGCAAGGATCCCATCCTCACAGCTCTCATCACACACCAGCTGCGTGACCTGCTGTTGATATTCCGCCAGCATGGCAGCATCCACGGAATCCGGGTCATACCGCAGCCAGAGCTCATGGCCATCCTCTTCTCCGGCGGGCCGTTCCTGATTGAAGATCAGCTGAGGCGCGGAGGCGCCCTCACGGCTGCTGAAATCCACCAGAATTCCGTCGTGGCTCACCTGAGACTCCAGCAGCAGGGAAAAGCGGGTAATTCCTTCGGCCAGCTTATCCTGTATAAAATCGGTCAGGTCCGCTTCAAAGGTCTCACCCGGTACTGCATAGACATCTGCCGTTGTGATATAAGTCCGCTCCAGATCCCTGGAATTGTTCCAGGTTACTTCTGTCTCCTCCCAGGTGTCCGGAATCTCATTGACCGCAATCCGTACATACTGCTGCCGGGTGGCAGCGGTAACATTGGTGGAACCATTTGTCACCTGCATGGAAAGGATGGCGGACTGGATCTCCTCCGGCTCCATCTGCGCCAGGTCAAAGGTCAACAGCGTCTCCCGCTTTGTTGTTGCACTGGGCGTCAATTTTACCCGTACGGTATCCGCCTGACCAAAGTTCTGGTCCGCTTTTCCGCTCTCCACGTAGGCGTCCCGCACAGCGCCCACCGCATGCTGTCCGCTTTGCTCCGTCATTTCGGCCGCCATTCCCGGGACGCTCAGCGACGCAGAAAGCGTAGCTGCCAGCGTCAAGGACAATAGCCGGCTCCAGGCTTTTTTCATAAAGACAACTTCCTCTCTTCCAACTGTCTGCCCGTCATAAGGGACCACCTTCCATGCGCTCCGATACGGCAGGTATGCTTTTATTGCACTTGCTGTGGAAATCCTGATTTTGTTGTCAGCTTACAGAAAGGCCTGTCTTTTCACCCCCCGCTATTTTTATGCGAAACTGCCACACGCTTTCTCCTTTTTGCGAGATATTTTATCTAAAATGCTATATAGAATTCTACTATTCCGACCAAATCCTGTCAAGTCTCTTCCTAAATAGATCGCTTTGTTTTATACACCGACACAACCACAAAACTGCCCTCAATCCATTGCCAAAACCCGGTCTGTTCTTTGGGCGTCCGCATCCTTCGGTCCAACTTCGATGGCATATCTATTTTCAGAAAAATCCTACAATAGATAATAGCAGAGCCCCCATGTAGCAAAGCTATATGGGGGCTCTACTGTTTTAGATGGGGTTACAAATCAACATTCTCCCCACTCTCCTCCGGGAACAGGGTCTCTTCAGGAGGCTCCGTGGTTTCGGGCTGCTCAGGAAGTCCCGTCACATCAGACTGGTCTGGCTCCTGAGGAAGCTGAGGTTGTTCACTCTCAGGATCCTCAGGCACCGGCTCTGCCGGCAGCAGCGGGATCAGCTCCATCATGTTACCATCTGTCTGCGCCGCAGCCAGCTTGACGCGGTTACTGACCTCAGGTCCGGTACCAGTAGGCATATCCTCGGTGCCGTTCTGAGACAGGTAGAACTTGTGGGCTACCACACCGTCTTCTCTGGCCCAGAAGGTGATGGTATGCACACCGGCCTCTTCCACCTCCATGCGCCAGATGCTGTTGTTGCGCTGCCACTTGAGCTTGCCGGAGTGTCCCGTATTGTTGTTGGTATCAAACAGGAACTCTCCGTCCAGCCCGACGAAGAAAGAGTCGGAGCTGTCATCGGGGTGGCTGGTGAAGGTATACAGATAATAGGTGCCGGGATCCTGGAAATACACCTGGAAGGACAGGGACGGCACGTTCTCCAGTTCCGTCTCCTTCCACTGCATGTTATTGTTGGAGGAGAGCACCATGGCAGGCTGGTCGTTGACATCCTGCTCACTCCAGACAAACTCACCCTGGTCGGTATAGTTTGCGTACTCGCTCTGCTCCATAACGGAAGTGACATCCAGGCAGACACGTCCATCCACCTCGAGGAAGGCGCCAGGGGTCCAGTCCTCACCGACGACCGTGAGGGTATACTCGGCAAAAACCTCGGGGTCCTGGTTAGAGGTGAGGCGGATCACCGCTTCACCCTCGGCCAGGCCGGTGATGCTCACCCGTCCATCGTCCAGTTCTTCCATGTTCACGCAGTCCTCACCGGAGACCAGGGACCAGGTAGCAGTGGTATCGTTGGCCTCAGCGGGGCGGACCGTGCCGGTCAGAACCGTGGTTTCATCGATTTCAATGGAAGGTGTGGTGCCCTTGATGGTCACTTCCTTCACATGGATCAGGGTCTCGATTTCCTCACGCGGGCTCTCCATGGGACCCATGCCGGTGGGCAGGGGGTCGGTGGGATCGTTGGTCAAATAGATCTTGTTGAGCACGCAGCCGTCCTCTCTGGCCCAAATAGTAAGGGTGTGGACACCCGGCGTGGTGATCTCGAAGTTCCAGGAAGAGGGGTACTTGTCCCAAACCAAGCTGCCGCTCTTGCTGTTGTTGGTGTTGAACTGGTACTCACCGTCCAGGGCCACATGCATGGAGTCGGAGGAACCATCCGGATGGCTGATAAGGGTGTACATGTAATACACGCCCGGCGTGGAGAAGTCGATCTGGAAGCTCATGCTGGGAGCCACCTCGTTGAGGTAGTCCACATCATTGCCGTCCCAGATATCGCCGCGGTTCGGAGAGGCCTGGAGGCCGTTCCGGGCACCGTTGAGCGACCACTTATGGGTCTGACCATCCTTCACATAGGCGTACTCGCTGTCCTCCAGAGCGGTCTGGGCATCGATGCATACCGACCCGTCCGTCTCCAGGAACACGCCCTGGGCGACGCCTTGCTTACCATTGACCGTGACGGTATAGCGTGCGGAGACTCCGGGAGACTGTTTGGAGGCCGCCTTGACCTCCACGGTGCCAGCCTTGACGCCGACGAGCTCCACAGAGCCATCGGGCTGCTCATCCAGGTAAGCGGAGCTCTCACCGGAGAGGATGCTCCAGGTGACGCCGGGGATCGTGACATCGCCTGGCTCCACTTCGGCAGTCAGGATGGTACTCTCACCCACGGTGATGACGTCCTCGGTGGCACGGATGGTGACCTTGGTAGCCTGGACATCGTTGTTGATCTCACGCTTCATCGCGCCGCCCAGGTCGCTGGGGGTCGTACCGGACTTGGTGATGCAGAACTTGTCCAGCAGCACGCCGTCTTCACGGCCCCAAACGTTGATGGTGTGATATCCACTGCTGATAGTTACAGTATTGTCGATCTTGGCCCACTGGTAGGCGCTGGTCTGCTCCGAACCGGGGTTGTAGGTCCCCACATACTTCCCGTCCACGCCGATGTGGAAGGAGTCATCGTCATCGCTGACCGCACGTTTGAGGGCCCAGAAGGTGTAATCGCCGCTCTGGTCAAACTTGACCTTGAAAGAGAGCATGGGGCTGTTCGTCAAATTACCAGTATTGCTGAAGTTGGTGCTGGAGTTGGGGCCGTGTACCATGCCGCCGCCGCTCATGCCGGAGCTCTCCATCCAGGCGGTTGGATTTCCAGCCTTGGCAGAGGCATACTCAGAATCCTCCAGGGCTGCCTCGGCCTCGATCCAAACGGTACCGTTCTCGGCCAGGAACGCGCCATCATTGCCGCTGACTTCAGGCTCGGTATAGGGCATGATCTCCATGCTGGTGACGGCCCAGGTGCCGCTGAACTCCAGGTCCAGAGTCTCGTCGCTCCCCACTTCAGCGATGAAGCAGCTCTCCAGGGTAGTACCTGCCTGGATGGAGACATTGGAGAGGGCTTCCTGACCGTTGGCCTTCACGCTCATCTCAAAAGACATACCGCCGTCCTTGAGCCGGTCGCCGGAGGCCAGCTGCACGGTGTACTTGCCCTCAGGCAGTTTTACGAAGAAATGGGTAGGCTCACTGCCGTGGATGAAGCTCTTGTCCCGATCGGCAGCCTTGGGCGCATCGTCTCTGATAACCGATTCGATCTGGCTATCGGCCGCCCAACCATAGTTGAGGCCCGCGCCCTGCACAGTGTCGGTGCCCACAGTGATGTAGTTGGAGACCGTACCGGAAGCGCCGAAGTTAAACCAGTAGTTGTCCCGCTTCTGTCCGTCCTCGAACTCGAGCCCGTCAAGGGTCAGCTGGGGAGGCGTGGAGATGGGAGCCTGGACGTAAGCGCCGGGGATGGTGTTGTAGCTGATGTTGGGGCCAAGGTAAGAAGCCTGCTCGCCACCGGTGTTGATGACGATACGGTCGAACGCAATGCCGGCATCCGCCTTATAGACCACCAAGGTATAGTAGCCGGGCTGATCCACGGTGATCTGGAAGGACAGCTTCTCGATGTGCTCCTCCACGTTCTTCTGCCACCGGGCGCTCTGACTCAGGGCGGAAGACTCGCCGGACAGAACAGTGGGCTCCTGTCCCTCCAGGCCCACGGCGATCTGACAGGTCTTGGTCACGCCATTCTCATCGCGGCCCTCGTTCAGAGTGGGGATACGGTACAGGGTGCCGTTAAAGGTGCCGGTGCTCTCGAAATAGATGCGATACTGGAGCTGAGCAGACTTCTCCGCAAAGTCACCGGTGATCTTCTCAGAGATGTCGGGATAGACGCGCATGGAGCTGCCGCTGCGGCCCAGTCCCTCCACCACCTGCCACTGGCTGTCGCCTTTGGCAATGGCCTCGGTGTAGTGTTCCGCCTCAATCGCTACATAACCGTTGGCTTCAACATAGGTGTTCGCCTCCGGCTGGAGAGTGGACTTATCTGCGGAGATCTGGAAGGTCTTGCTGAAACCAAAGTCATCCTTAATGGTGACGGAACCGGTATTGGCACCGTCCTGAGCCTTACTCCAGTCGATGCTGACCCAGATGCGGTCCTCTACTTCCACACTGCCTCCGGTTTTGGAGAGCTGGATGAAGTCGCCATCAACCTCGGCATACCAGTTGTTTGCCTTGGCCTCGCGGCTGAACACGTCAATGAAGCGCTTATCGTCCGTCAGGGAGGAGAAGGAAAGGGTCACATCCTCCGTGCCATTCTTCTGACCCTCACACACAGCACCGATGCCCTGGACGGCGTCGCTCTTGATCACAGGCTCGTACTCCAGCTCACCCTTGATCTGGGGCAGGCCATTGCTCCGCTGGTAGGGGTTCATGATCTCGTTCCACTTACCGCCATTGAGCTCCTTGTTGTAGTAGTTGAGGTCGGACATGATGTTGCCGTATGCCTGCTTGGAAAGCTCGATATAAGCGTTAACGCTGCCATAGCGGCCCTGCTGCTTATAAAGCTGGCTCTTCTGCTGGTAGATATTTTTCTCCAGAGTAAACTTGCTGGCCCGGATGGGATAGTAGACCATCTCATAGAATGCGTCCTGCTTGTCAGCAGGCAGGTTACGGTAGATGGCATCCGCCCGGTCGAAGACCTCGCTCATCTGGTCAATACGGATCTGGGCCTCATCGCCGTTGGCGATGGAGCTGTAAGTATCCATGGAGCTGAAGCCCTGGAACTCAGGCCGCATAGCGATGTTGTACTGGTAGTAGTCCAGCATGATATCAGAGACTTCCGCAGCCCCCTGCTCGTCCAGGCCAAAGTCGCGCTCAGCCACGTCGGCGAGGAAGTCGGGGATGGTCTCGGGCGTCTGGGAGTCGATATCCCAGGCCAGGTCCATGCAGAACTCCAGAGAGATCTCAGAGGGCTTCAGGTCGCCCACATTGATGATCCAATAATCATCGGCGCCGGTATCATACGCCTTCTTCAGCTCCTCATAGATCAGGCTGGGAGGCGTGGTATTGATCCACAGGTAGCTGATGGGGATACCCCAATAGGAGATGTGGTAGTATACACCACCGCCGCCGCTGCGCTCACGCTCGTCCTCGGTCAATACCTGCCGCAGGTAGCCGTGGTTGTCATCCGGCCACATCAGCATGACGTCATCCGGGATCTGGACACCGGCAACTCCGTTGTCCGGGTCGCCGTTGTAGTACTGCAGCGCCTCCTTATAGGGCAGGAATACCTGGGGCACCGCATCCTCCGCCCCAAAGAACTCCTCGACCATGGAGCGCTGGGCATCAATGATCTTCTGCAGAAGGCCGATCTGCCCCTTCAGGCTCTTGTCTTCCAGCCCGGCATATGCCATGCCCCAGTCGTGCACGCCCCGCATGCCGATGGTATAAATATTCTCAAATCCGCCTTTGGCACTGCTCTCCAGCCGCTCACCCCAGTAAGCGTTCAGCGCTTCCGGATTGATGGAATAGTCGTACTGCGGCTCGCCCACAGCGTCGTATTTGTCCTTGTTGGCGGCTGCCCAGGGATACCATTCACCTTCATTGTTTCGGAACATGTTCTCACAGTGAGAAGACCCCATGAGCACGCCATACTCTTTGGCGACCTTGGCATTGATGGGCAATCCATCCTCATCCAGGTACTTGTTGAAGGCGTCGCTGGGCTTATGCATGCCGGGCCAGACCGTATTTCCTTTCAAACGCAGGACCAGCTCAAACACCTTGGCATATACACCAGCATTGGGATGTCCGGGCGAGTCGGTGTCGTTCTCAAACTTCCGGGACCATTCGGTGAAATTTTCCTCATCGTTGAGGAAGAGGCCACGGTACTGAACCGAGGGTTCTCCGGCCACAATCGGCTCGTCAACCGACACCTGGATATTGTCCTTTACTTCAGGCGTAACATCGCCCCACCAGTACCAAGGCGAAACGCCCACCATCTCCGAGACGGTATAGATACCATAAATAGTACCACGGGCGTCACTGCCGGCAATAACCAGGGCCTTATCTACGCCAGGCAGTGGCTCCTCCACTTCCTTGATCACATAGGATTCCCAGTTGCCCTGGATATCCTTCGCCTCATCCAGCTTTCCGGCTTCAATCAGCCCCTGGATTATGGCGCTGTCGTCAATGCTGCCTACCAAGATCGCGTAACCGGCATTCACATCGGATACATCGGTAATCAACTCCGGCACCAGGTCAGGATCAGCTGCGTCCAGACGCTCAGCCTGCCGCTCCATGTCGTCATTGTAGAGCATCTGGATCTCATGGCTGTCAATCCCACCGGTAACCATGGCAATGTCCTGCCGCAGATCGCCCACTGCGCGAGCGATTTGTACGTAGCTATCCTCGTCATCAGGATAGGCCTTGTCGATGATGACAGGAGCCGTCGTCGTACCATTATAGATGCAATCGCTGGCAGGCGCCGGGGTCGGCTCCGGGTCTGTGGAATCGTCATCGCTGGAGGTCTTGGTCCACTTAGCGTAGAGAGTCAGGTCGGCACTCACAGGCTTGGAGAAATCGTACTTCTCCTTTAGCTCTCCATCGCTGTACCAGCCGTCAAAGCGGTAGCCGCTCCGGGTGGGGTCCCCGGGGCGCTCGGCAAGCTTCCCTGCCTCCACCACCTGGTCCTCTACCTGGCTGCCGCCGTTGCTGTCGAAACGGACGCGGAAACTCTCCGCCGGCACCGCGCCGGGCTCCGCGATGGCGGCCAGCCGGGACATCACCGCAGCCACTTCCGCCCGCTGCACCTGCCGGGCGGGGCCAAAGCTGCCATCGGTGTAACCGGTCATCAGCCCGCTGCGCTGGCAGGCCGTCACGGCCTCCGTGGCCCAACCGCTGATCGAGGCTGCGTCCGTGAAGGCCATGGCCTCTTCCGTCTCTTCCAGCTCGATCCCTGCATAGTCACAGTAGCGGATCAGCATCGCCGCCACCTGCTCACGGTCAATCGCCTGCTCGGGCAGGAACGCGCCGCTGCCGTTGCCTTCGGTGACACCGGCATCCACGGCCCATTCCACCGCTCCGGTGTACCAGGTCCCCGCCGGCACGTCACTGAAGCCGGTGGACGCACTGTCGTCTACTTCCGCCCCATCCATACGGCTCAGGACCGTCACAAACATGGCGCGGGTCATCGGTTCCTCAGGGGAAAACGTGCTGCCGTCGCCAGTCCCCAAGAACAGTCCCTTGGATGTCACGTCCGATACATACTCATATGCCCAGTGTTCTGCGGGCACATCAGTAAACCAGGTGTCCTCCGCCGCCGAAGCACGCCCCATACCGGAATATGGGATCGTGGATGCCAGCATGGAGAACGCCAGCAGGAGCGATAAGCTCCGTTTGGTTTTTTTCATCCAAATACCCCTCTCTTAAAACGACGCTGTATTTGCTGTCAACGTCTATTCCTGTTCCGGTTGCTTGCCTCCTCTCTTGTCCATCTCGTGCCGGACAGCCTGCAGGCATAGACGTGTAAGCCGGTGTAAACTGCCCCATGGTCCCTTATCTGCGGGGCTTATTCTATCGTGTATCTTCCGTTTGCTCATCGATACATGGAAATAGAACTCTGGAACACAACCTCTCCCTTGAGCCGCTCTATCTCACCTTTTGTCTGTCTGACACGGAAGATATGCTGGAACAATCTCTTTGTCGCTTGCCAGCCCTGTTGGTATGGGTTTTTAAAAATCAAGTTTTGGAACACATTTTTCTTCAAGCTCTCCATATTTTCAGAAAAAATATCGCTGCCAATGGCCGAAATTCGCCCTGCCATCCCAGTCCGCTCCAGCGCCCGGGCCAGCTGGATGCTTCCCCGTGCCGTTACGCTGCAGCAGCCGCCAATCTTTTTATCTTTGAGGACTTCCAGCAACTGTCTATAGAGCTGCTGAATCTCTTCGTCACTGTAACCGTAGTAAATCTTATATATCATCCGCTCCGGTGCACATTCACGCAGATAAGACTCCAGACCCTGCACCATCTCCACGTTGGCTGGAGTACTTTTCCCGCCTGCGCAGGCCAGGATTCCACTTCCGTCTGGCGTTGTCCGCACCAGAATCTCTCCCATAGTGCAGCCCAGCAGATAGTTCTCCGTCTGTACACTGCACACAGGCCCTATCTCCGGCACTTCGCCGTTGACCAGCACAATGGGCAGCCCTAAGTCACTCAACCTGCGCAAGGCTTTCCGTGCTTCCGGCGCAATATCGCCCAGTACGACCACACCCGACAGTTTTTCCTCGGACTGGATCTCCTCTACGCTCTTCAGCTGAACCGTGACTGATCCGTCATTCCGATACGGCAGCTCCATCAGTTGGATATTGAAATCCTGCGTACTCTCACAATAGTCTCGCACCCCCTTCCAGATCGGTCCGTAGTATAGCTCATTGCCACCCTCCGGTGCTGGAAGTACTGCCCCGATCCACGTCTCTCCCCGTTTGAGAGAGGATGCTGCAGCGTTGCATCGATAGTGCAGGGCTTCTACCACTCGCAATACCTTCTGGCGAGTCTCCTCCTTGGGTCCCGTCTTTCCTGCTACTACCAGGTGCACTGTAGACGGCGAAACCCCTGCCCGCGCCGCCACATCTCGGATTGTAACGCGATTTTTCTCTCTTCTCATGCCATTCTCTCTTTTGTATCAGCCTAAATATATTTAAAAGTCAAAACCGCAGTCTCTTCGAATTTATACAAATTGACTTTACAACGTTACAATTGTATGACAGATGATGTTTCTTTCGGCAATTCTCTTTCCTTTCTCTGCACAGAGAAAGGAGATGTCCCGCGGGACATCTTTCGTTTACTAGCATGCTAATATTTTTAATCAAATTTGTCAACGCAATGTCTTATTAAAAAATTTTTTTGTTTATATCGTATAGAATTTGCATAATTTTAATATTCCCGCTACCTGTAATGAAACTTAATTCACTTGTATACAACGATTTCTTTTCTATATTATCTGATTTTATTATTACTTTACTTTGTTAGATTTGACAGACCGTTCCAGGTGCACGGTGCAGCATTGTGTACTGGTTCCATTGGAAAGGCCATAAGAGTGTCCCCCTTTCCGGCAATGACACTTCCGGCGGCATGTTCATAGTATGAGGTGGGCACTTATCCCAGAAGGAGGTAACACAATGGGTGTTACAAATTCCAACAAAGTGATCAACACCGACCGCATTACCTGCGACGGTGCTCTGCGGGTAACCCTGGCGCTGACCGCCGCGCCGGATATTGTTTCCAATCCCACCGATATCGTACTGGTACTGGACCGCTCCGGCAGTATGACCGGCGCTCCCCTGGCTGCCATGAAGCTGGGCGCAAAAACCTTCATCGATCTCATTGACGAGGCCACAGACAACAACAAGGATGGGCAGATCGGATCGGGAAGCCAAATGGGCGTCGTCAGCTTTTCCAATACAGCTGTGGCAAACACACAGCTGATTACCTCCGTGGACGCATTAAAAACTGCCGTAGACGGTTTGACGGCCGGCGGCAGCACCAATCACGCAGATGCGTTTACCAAAGCCGTCCAACTGTTTGATCCCGCCTCTACCAATGCCAAGGTGATCGTGATGTTTACCGACGGCAATACCACCACCGGAGCCCCCCCGGCCCCTATCGCATCTGCCGCCAGGGCCATGGGAATTATCATCTACTGTATCGGCCTGATCGGCTCTGACGGGCTGGACATTACAGCGCTGAACGACTGGGCCACCGATCCCGATGCCTCCCATGTGGCGGTTACACCGGATGCAGCCGACCTGGAAGCGCTCTTTGCAGAGTTGGCCGCCAACATCTCCAAACCAGGAGCCACCAACATCGCCATCCACGAAGTGGTCAATCCGGACTTTGTCATCACCAGTATTTCCTCTCCTACAAAAGGTTCCGCCACCATGCTTGATGCGCACTCTCTGCGTTGGAACATTCCGCAGCTGGGGGTTTCCTCCAGCGAAAGCGCGACCCTGGACTTCTTCATCCGGCATATAAGCCAGCTGCCCGGAACCAAACTGGTCAACGAGTCAATCACCTATTCCGACAACGAGGGGAATGTCGTTTCTTTCCCTAAGCCCACTGTATCCGTTTCCTGTGACATTGTGGTCCATCCAGAGGACTGTCCTGTACCGGTAGAACTGACGGTAGAGGGCTGTAAGGATTCCGTCCTGGTAGACATGGGGGATGTCTATCTGGAATCTCAGGGGCAAATCATTCAGATGGATGTAACCATCAAAAATGTCTGTCCCGGAAAGCGAGTGGCTTTGGCGGCCATTCTCACCGAAGTGGATCAGAGCGGTATGGAGTATCAGCGCGGTATGAAGGTGATGACCATTCCCGCGCATAATTTCCCCATGTGCCGTGACGTACTGGTCAAATGCATCAAATTTGTGGTGCCAGATAACCGGTCTCTGTCGAACGAAGGCATATGCGGCCCCCGCAAATTTAAGGCCCGCTTTCTTGCCAACAACATCGATACCGATTATCGCTGTTGTGAGTCTGTCATCACCCTTTAACCAACCATCCACCGCCCTGCCGGGCGGTGGTACATATGTGTCGGATCCGTTTGTACAGATGCTGCAAAATCTGCCGCAGAAACGCCCAATAGACGACAAAGAGATGGCCTGTGGAATATTATTCCACAGGCCATCTCAAAAGGAAAGGAAGAACGAAAAGTTAGTTGTCCTCGCTCTGAGTAAACCGCATGAGCATGGTGGCTACCTCGGCGCGGCTGGCGGTGCCCTGGGGATCCAGAGCGGAACCGTTCTTGCCGGTGAGGATGCCCTCGGCCACCGCCCACTCCATGGCGTCCTGTGCCCAGGCGGACACGGAGGCGGC
>NZ_JBBMFT010000018.1:0-16236 GCF_040095835.1 Flavonifractor hominis | reverse complement strand
TGGCCGCCCGGTTAACCGGTGCGTTTTGACGTGACTGCCACCCCGGCGGCACAGCCGCCGGGGCCTACGCTACAAACTGCCACCGGCACGTTTGCTTGACGCTGCGGTGACTTGGCCGCCCGGTTAATCTCAGCGTTTTGACGCGGCCCGACCCACAAAAAAAGCTCCCGGCCCGCTGTGCGGGCCGGGAGCTTTCTGCGTTCACTTTTCAATGCAGGGGATCTCGGTCTTGTCCACCTCATCCAGGTTGTTCAGATAATGTCTGGTCTCTTTGGCGATGACCCCGGAGAGCAGCAGCACCGCGATCAGGTTGGGGATGGCCATGAAGGCGTTGAGGATATCGGCGATGGTCCACACCAAATCCAGGGCCAGCACCGGACCCACCACCACCACGGCCACAAAGAGGATCTTATAGGGCAGGATGGCCTTCTTGCCCCACAGGTACTGGGCACACCGCTCGCCGTAGTAAGACCAGCCCAGGATGGTGGACCAGGCGAAGGTGATGATCCCCACCACCAGGATGACCGGCCCCAGCACAGGGATCTGGGCGAAGGCCAGGGTGGTGAGCTGGCCGCCGTCGGTCACGCTGTCCATGTTGATGGCGGGGTTTTTCATGATGGTGGACACCAGCACCAGCCCGGTCATGAGGCACACCACCACCGTGTCCCAGAAGGTGCCGGTGGCGGACACCAGGGCCTGGCGCACCGGGTTGCGGGTCTGGGCGGCGGAGGCCACCAGGGGGGCCGAGCCCATGCCGGACTCGTTGGAGAACAGGCCCCGGGCCACACCGAAGCGCATGGCGATCATCAGGCCCTGGCCCACCAGCCCGCCGGCCACCGCGCCGGGGGTGAAGGCCAGATGGAGGATGGCAGATACGGCGGGGAGAATGAAGTCGTAGTTGATGCCCAGGATGATGAGACAGCCGATCACATAGAAGATGGCCATGAAGGGCACCAGCTTTTCACACACACTGGCGATGGAGTTGATGCCGCCGATGATGACAATGGCGGTCAGGATCCCGCCCACGATGCCGATGAGGATGGGCGGGATGCCCACGGGCACATTGTTCTCAATGACCTCGGCGATGGCGTTGATCTGGGTGCCGCAGCCGATGCCGAAGGAGGCCAGGGTGGCCAGAGCGGCAAAGAGGACGCCCAGCCACTTCAGGCCCAGGCCCCGCTCCAGGGCGTACATGGCGCCGCCCTGCATCCTGCCGTCGGGGGTGCGCACCCGGTACTTGACGGCGATGAGGGACTCGGCGTACTTGGTGGCGATGCCGAACACACCGGCGATCCAGCACCAGAATACGGCGCCGGGGCCGCCCAGGAAGATGGCGGTGCCCACACCGATGATGTTGCCCGTGCCGATGGTGGAGGCCAGGGCGGTGGTGAGGGCCTGGAACTGGCTCACGTCGCCGGGGGAATCCGGGTCACGGGTCACGGACAGGCGGATGCCGGTAAAGGTCTTGCGCTGGATGAAGCCGGTGCGCACCGTCATGAACACGTGGGTGCCGAAGAGCAGCACGATCATGGGCAGGCCCCAGATGAAGTCGTCCAGCCAGTTGATGAAGTTGATGATTGCCTCCACAGTCTCTCCTCTTTTCTCTGTGATTTATTGGTTCTGCTCCAGCCACTTCTTCAGCTGCTCGGCCATGGCGGAGCTCCCCTTCTCCTCCTGCTGCGCCTGCTGCTGGAGATAGCGGCGCACGTCCCCCTTGCCGGCGGACTTCTCCGAGCGGCGCTTCTTGAAGTCGCTGAGCTTCTCCCGGTAGCCGCACACACAGGCGAAGATCTGCTTCTCCCCTTCGCCCCGCAGCTCCATCTTCTTGTGGCAGTTGGGGCAGCGGGCGTTGGTGGTCTGCTTGACGCTGCGGCGGTAGCCGCACTCCCGGTCGGGACACACCAGCATCTCCCCCCGCTTGGTCTTGACCCGCAGCAGGTACTTGCCGCACTCGGGACAGGGGGAGCGGGTCTGGTTGTCGTGGTGGTAGGTGGCGTCGCTGGCCTTTACCTGGCTCACCAGCCGGGCGGCGAACTGCCGCATCTCGTCCACAAACACGTTCTCTTTTTCCTGCCCCCGGGCGATGTCCCCCAGCCGGCGCTCCCACTGGGCGGTGAGCTGGGCGCTGCGCAGCTCCTCCGGCGCCAGGCCCACCACCTGGATGCCCTTTGAGGTGGGGCAGAGCTCCTTGCCCCGCCGCTCGATGTAGAAGGCGGAGAACAGCTTTTCGATGATGTCCGCCCGGGTGGCGGGGGTGCCAAGGCCGCCGGTCTCCTCCAAAATGCGGCTCTGGTCCTTGTCCAGGCCCTGGGAGGCCGGGTGCTCCATGGCGGTGAGGAGGGTGGCCTCGGTATACCGCTTGGGGGGCGCGGTCTGGCCCGTCTGGGTCCTGGCCCACTGGACGCTCAGCTTGTCCCCCTGCTTGAGCTCGGGCAGGGACTGCTCCCGCTCGTCCTCGTCGGCGTCCTCCTCCTCCAGCACAAAGCTGCGGTCGTAGGCCGCCTTCCAGCCCTGGTCCTTCACGATCTTCCCACGGGCGTGTAGGATCTCATTGCCCACCTTCACCTTCAGGGTGACCTCCTCGTACTGGAAGGGGGGCAGCAGCACCGCCAGAAAGCGGCGCACCACCAGGTCGTAGATGTTCCGCTCCGGGCCGGACAGCCGCCACAGCTCGGGCTGCTCCTCGGTGGGGATGATGGCGTGGTGGTCGGTGACCTTGGCGTTGTTCACCAGGTAGCGGGTCTGGAGGGGCCGGTGCATCAGGATCTGCTGGGCCAGGGGCTTGTACTCCTCCACCAGCACGCTGCGCAGCCGCTCGGGCAGGGTGGGCACCACGTCGTCGGAGATATAGCGGGAATCGGTGCGGGGATAGGTCAGCAGCTTGTGGACCTCGTAGAGGTTCTGCATGATGCTGAGCGTCTCCTTGGCGGAATAGGCGTACTTCTTGTTGGCGTCCCGCTGGAGCTCGGTCAGGTCATAGGCCGGCGGAGGCGGGGTCTGCTTCCAGGTCTTTTTCACCTCGATGAGGGTGCCGGTGCCCCCCGTGAGGGCGGCGGCGATCCCCTCCGCCTTTTCCTTGTCAAAGGTGCGGGCCTGGCCGTTTTTGTCCCGCCAGGTGGCGGTAAAGCCGCCGAAGCCCGCCCGCACGGTCCAGAACTCCTTGGGGCGGAAGGCGCGGATCTCCTCCTCCCGGTCCACGATGAGGGCCAGGGTGGGGGTCTGCACCCGCCCGGCGGAGAGTTGGGCGTTGTGCTTGCAGGTGAGGGCCCGGGTGACGTTGAGCCCCACCACCCAGTCGGCCACGCTGCGGGCCCGGGCGGAGTGGTAGAGGTTGTCGTACTCGGCGGCGGGGCGCAGGTGGGCAAAGCCCTCTTTGATGGCCTTGTCGGTCTGGGAGGAGATCCACAGGCGTTTGGCCGGCTTCTTCCACCCGGCCTTTTCCATGATCCAGCGGGCCACCAGCTCCCCCTCCCGGCCGGCGTCGGTGGCGATGACCAGCTCGGCCACGTCTCCCCGGCGCATCTGGGCCTGCACCGCCCGGAACTGCCGGCCGGACTGTGGGATGACCACCGTCTTCATCTTCTCGGGCAGCATGGGCAGGGTGAGCATATCCCACTTGGCCCAGGCCTTGTCATAGTCCTCGGGGGCGGCCAGCTCCACCAGATGGCCCAGGGCCCAGGTGACGATGTACTTCTCCCCCTCCAGAAAGCCCTCTCCGGCCTTCTTACAGCCCAGCACGCGGGCCAATTCACGACCTACCGAGGGCTTTTCGGCCAATACCAGTGTTTTTGCCATATCGCTTCTCCTAACCGCCGGAAACCGGCGTTTTTGCCCGTTTTCCCGGCCTTGACTTTTCCCCTGGGGATTGCTATAGTGTGGGCGGTAGGAAGCCGCCTCTGTGTTGTGTAGAGTGAAAGGAGCTCACCATGTTCACCAATGGCCTTCTTTACGCCTGGCAGTGCAGTTTCAACACCCAGCTTCCCCTGGAGGACCGCATGAGCGCCGATGAGCGCGCCTGCCGCCGGCGGGCGCGGGATGCCGAGTGGAAGTTCCGCCTCTCCAAAGGCTACGAGAAAGACACCTTCTGGAACCGGCTCAAGTTCCGCATGACCCACTCTGACTGATCCAAGCCGCAGGCCCTGTGCCTGCGGCTTTTTTTGTCCTTACAGCCCCATGCTCCAGTTGCCCAGCTGGTCCAGAATGGGAATGAGCTGCTCGCAGGGCTTGGTGATGGCATACTCCACCCGCACCGGCACCTCCAGGTACTCCCGCCGGAGCACCAGCCCGTCGTTCTCCAGCTCCCGCAGGGCGTTGGCCAGCACCGTGTTGGACACCCCGTCCAGGGTCTTTTTCAGCTGGTTATAGCGGGTAGGGCCGTTGTTATACAGGGAACAGAGGATCTGCATCTTCCATTTCCCCCCGATGAGCCCCAGCGCCCGGTTCAGGGGACAGGTCTCCATACAGGGACAGTTTTCATGGGTCAGCGCCATGTGGTCAGTTCCTCCTTACCTGGTATGAAAATTCTGCGTTCTTGCACAACCATAGATTAGCTCCTATAATACTACCAGGTTGGAAAAAAGAAAAGAGTTTTTCTGGGAGGAATCGTCTATGCCGCCATATCTTCAGGGCCTTGGTATCGGCCTGGCCTACGTGGCCCCCATCGGGATGCAGAATCTGTTCGTCATCAACTCGGCCCTCACCCAGCCCCGGCACCGGGCCCTGGTCACCGCCCTCATCGTCATCTGCTTCGACATCAGCCTGGCCCTGGCCTGCTTTTTCGGCATCGGCGCGCTGCTGCAGCAGTTCCCCTGGCTGCAGCTGGTCCTGCTGCTGGTGGGCGGGCTGATCGTGATCTGGATCGGCATCGGCCTGCTGCGGGACAAACCCACCATGGACCGGGAGGTGGATGTGAGCATCCCCCTGCCCAAGCTGGCCGCCAAGGCCTTCGTGGTCACCTGGTGCAATCCCCAGGCCCTCATCGACGGCACCATGCTCTTCGGCGGGTTCCACGCCGGCAACCCCGGCGCGGTGAGCACCCAGCTCATCCTGGGCTCCTCCACCGCCTCCTTTGTGTGGTTTCTGGGGATCACCGTGCTGATCTCCTTCTTCTCCGCCCGCTTCAACGACAAGATCCTGCGGGTCATCAATATCGTCTGCGGCCTCGTCATCCTCTTCTACGGGGCCAAGCTGCTGGTGCAGTTTTTCCACCTGGTGGTGTAATTTGGTGGAAAACCAAACGCGGGGCGCTCTCCTCTCCGGAGAGCGCCCCGCGCTGCTTGTCTGGCTTACTGCGCCTTGACCAGGTGGACCAGCACTTCGGTCATCTTGGTCAGCGCGTCGGCCGGGATGTATTCATGCACCCCGTGGAAATTGACCCCGCCGGTGCACAGGTTGGGACAGGGCAGGCCCATGTAGCTCAGCCGCGCCCCGTCGGTGCCGCCCCGGATGGGTACCTCCATGGGGGTCACCCCTGCGGCCTCCATGGCCGCCCGGGCCCGGAGGATGAGGTACATGTGGGGCTCGATCTGCTCGCGCATGTTGTAGTAGGAGTCCTTCACCGTCAGCTCCACCGTGCCCGCGCCGTACTTGTCGTTGAGGTAGGCAGCCGCCCGGACCAGGTAGGCCTTGCGGGCCTCGAACTTGGCCCGGTCGTGGTCCCGGATGATGTAGTCCATCCGGGTCTCGGTCTCGTCGCCGTGCATCTCGCACAGGTGGTAGAAGCCCTCATAGCCCTCGGTGTGGGCGGGAGTCTCGGCGGGAGGCAGCATACCGGCAAACTCCAGGCCGATGAGCAGGGCGTTTTTCATCTTGTTCTTGGCCGAGCCGGGGTGGATGTTTACCCCGTGGATGACCACCGAGGCGCTGGCGGCGTTGAAGTTCTCATACTCCAGCTCACCCAGCTCGCCGCCGTCCACGGTGTAGGCCACCGCCGCGCCGAAGCCCTCCACGTTGAAATGGTCGGCGCCGGCGCCCACCTCCTCGTCGGGGGTGAAGGCCACGGCGATGCGGCCGTGGGGGATCTCCGGGTGCTGGACCAGGCACTCCACCGCGGACATGATCTCCGCCACGCCCGCCTTGTCGTCGGCCCCCAGCAGGGTGGTGCCGTCGGTGACGATGAGCTCCTTGCCCACGTACTTGGCCAGGCTCTCAAACTCGGCCGCCTTCATCACGATGTTCTTTTCCTCATTGAGGACGATGTCGCCCCCCTCATACCGGACGATGCGGGGCTTCACGCCGGCGCCGGGGGCGGAGGGGGAGGTGTCCATGTGGGCGATGAGGCCCACGCAGGGGATGCCCTCGCACCCGGCCGTGGCGGGCAGCCAGGCGTACACATAGCCGTACTCGTCCATGTGGGCGTTGTAAAGTCCCATCTGGTCCAGCTCTTCGGCCAGGGCCGCCCCCAGCACCTTCTGCTTGTCGGTGGAGGGGGTGGTGGTGCTGTGCTCATCGGACTGGGTGTCATACGTCACGTACTTCAAAAAACGGTCAATGGCGTTCATGGTGATCTTCCTTTCTCTTGACGGGCGCCAGACGTTGGGCTAGACTTTCTTTATGACGTTTTATTTTAACACAGAAGGAGCGGTTTTTCCATGGTCACGACGCAGGAATTTACCTTTCCCTCCAGCGACGGGGTCCACGCCGTCTCCGCCCGCTGGTGGTCTCCCGAGGGCACGCCCCGGGCGGTGGTGCAGCTGGTCCACGGCATCTCGGAGTACATCGGCCGGTACGACGCCTTTGCCCGGTTCCTGGCCCGGCAGGGCTTTGCGGTGGTGGGCCACGACCATTTGGGCCACGGCCGGACCGCCAAAGACCCCTCGGAGTTCGGCTGGTTCGCCGACAAGGACGGTTGGAAATACGTGCTGGAGGACACCCACGCCCTCTTCCTCCGGGCCAGGGAGGCCTATCCCGACCTGCCCTATTTCCTCATGGGCCACTCCATGGGCTCCTTCGTGGTGCGGGGCTGCCTCATCTTCTGGCCGGGGACGGTGGACGGCGCCATCCTGTCGGGCACCGGTCAGGAGCCTCCCCTCACCGTGGCGGCGGGCCGGGTCCTCTCCGCCCTGCTCACCCGCCTTCGGGGCCCCAGGGCCCACAGCGCGCTGCTGGACGGGCTGTCCATGGGCCGCTACAACCGCCTGTTCCGCCCCAACCGCACCGGGGCAGACTGGATCTCCCGGGACACCGCGGTGGTGGACGCCTACTGCGCCGACCCGCTGTGCCGCTTCCTGCCCACGGTGAGCATGTTCCACGACATGATGGTGGGCCTTCAGCTGCTGGCCAAACGGGAAAACCTGCGCCGGATGGACCCGGACACGCCGGTCTACTTCTTCTCCGGAGACAAAGACCCGGTGGGGGCCTGCGGCAAGGGCGTACAAAAGGTGGCCGGCTGGTTCCGGTCGGCCGGCGTGAAGGACGTGACGGTAAAGCTCTACCCCGAGGGCCGGCACGAGATGCTCAACGAGCTGGGGCGGGAGCAGGTCTACGGCGACGTGCTGGCCTGGCTGGAGCGGGTGCTCACAGCCGCTCGGCCCACTCGCTCTCCCGGAAGCCAACCAGCACAAACCCGTCCCCGATCAGAAGCGGGCGCTTGACCAGCATCCCGTCGCTGGCCAGAAGGGCGTACTGCTCCTCCTCGCTCATGGCGGGCAGGCGGTCCTTCAGCTCCAGCTGGCGGTAGAGCTGGCCGCTGGTATTGAAAAAGCGCCGCAGGGGCAGCCCGCTCATCCGGTGCCAGCCTCGCAGCTCCTCTTCGGTGGGGTTTTGCAGCTTGATGTCCCGGTACTCCGCCTCCACCCCCCGCTCCCGCAGCCAGGTCTCGGCACGCTTGCAGGTGGTGCATTTGGGATAACAGACAAACAGCATATGGATGCCTCCTTTGAATCGTTTTTCTTCCACCGGTATCCTAACACACTCCCGCGCGCTTGGGAAGAGCAGGGCCTGTATTTTTGTTCTTGACAAGACATGGAAAAAAAGCTACTCTAAACTCAGATCAAACTTTGTTCCGAGTCCGCACCGCCTACGGCTGCTGCTATGGCGCGCGGACCGATGGCCCTGAGGGGCCGCAGGGTTTCGCCGGAAACGGCGGAGCCTTCCGCATTGAAAAGGAACGATGGCTCTGCTCTGGGTGTGGTCGTCGTATCCATTTTTGCGGATACGGCGGCCTTTTTTGTGCGCAGAGGAGGGTTCGGCCCCATGCATGTGTTTCTCACCGGCGGTCTCCAGACGGGGAAATCCACCGCCATCGACCGCTTTCTGGCCCGGGAGGGAATCGCCCCGGGGGGCTTTCGCACCCGGTGGGACCGCCCGGCGGGCCGGCTGGAGCTGACGGTGCTCCGGGCGGGGACGCCCCGGGCCACCCTCACCGTGGCCCGCATGGGCCCCGGCGGGGCGCAGGCCGATCCGGACGCCTTTGATACGGCGGCCCACCTGCTGCTGGAGGGGGACTCCCCCGTCCCGCCCCTGCTGCTGATGGATGAGCTGGGCTTTCTGGAGCGCTGCTCCCCCCGCTTTCAGCAGGCGGTCCTTGCCCTGCTGGACGCCCCGGTCCCCGTACTGGGGGTACTGCGGGCCCGGGAGGACGGCCCCTTCTGGGTCCCCCTCCACCGCAGGGGAGACGTGACCCTGCTGGAACTGACCCTGGACAACCGGGACCAGATGCCCGGCCGTCTGGCCGCGCTGCTGGCCCGGAGCGGAAGGGAAAGGAGGTCGTCCCCTTGAAGCGTATCCGCTCCTCACCCCCCGGCGTGCTGTGCCTGCTGGCCGCGGTCCTGGCGGGCCTGTTCCTCGTCTCCTTCTATCTGGGCCGCTACGGCGTGGATGTGTTCACCACCTGCCGCATCCTCCTCTCCCCCCTGCTGGGGGAGGGGAACTGGACGGCCAACGAGTATACCGCCGTCATCAACGTGCGCCTGCCCCGCATCCTGCTGGCCTGCCTGGTGGGCTGCTGCCTGGCCAGCGCGGGGGCGGCCTACCAGGGGGTGTTCCAGAACCCCATGGCCTCCCCGGACGTGCTGGGCGCCTCGTCGGGGGCCGCCTTCGGCGCCGCCCTGGCCATCCTGCTGGGGCTGGGCAACTCGGGGGTCACCCTGTCCGCCTTCTTCTGGTCCCTGGTGACGGTGGCGGTGGTCTACCTCATCGGCCAGCGGGCCCCGGGGGAGCGGGTTCTCAACCTGGTGCTCTCGGGGATGATCATCAGCTCCCTGTTCACGGCGGCCACCTCCTACCTCAAGCTGGTGGCCGACCCCACCAACCAGCTGCCCGAGATCACCTACTGGCTGATGGGCAGCCTGTCGGGCACCCGGCTGCGGGATGTGCTGTACATCCTGCCCGTCATGGCCCTGGGACTGGTGCCGCTGTTCTTCCTGCGCTGGAAGCTCAACCTGCTCACCCTGGGGGATGACGAGGCCCGCACCATGGGGGTCAACGCCCCCCGCCTGCGCCTGGGGGTGGTGCTGTGCGCCACACTGGTCACCGCCGCCTCCATCTCGGTCAGCGGCATGATCGGCTGGGTGGGCCTGGTGGTCCCCCACCTGTGCCGCAAGCTGGTGGGCAGCAACTTCAAGTGGCTGCTGCCCTGCGCCATGCTGGCCGGGGCCGCCTTCCTGCTGCTGGTGGACGACATCTCCCGCAACCTGCTGGCCACCGAGATCCCCATCGGCATCCTCACCGCCTTCACCGGCGCGCCCTTCTTCCTCTATCTGATGATGCGAAAGGGGGAGAACAACTGATGCTGGACGTACAGGACCTCAGCTTTTCCTACGGACCAAGACCGGTGCTCCGGGGCGTCTGCCTGCAGGCCCAGCCGGGGGAGCTGCTCTTCGTACTGGGAGCCAACGGCGCAGGCAAGACCACCCTGTTCCGCTGCATCCTGGGCCTGCTGCCCGGCTACGGCGGACAGATCCGGGTGGACGGGCAGTCCATCGCCGGCCTGTCGGCCCGGGTCCTGGCCCAGAAGGTGGCCTACATCCCCCAGTCCCACCACCCCGCCTTCCCCTACAGCGTGATGGACATGGTGCTCATGGGCACCAACCACCGCCTGGCCCCCTTCGCCTCCCCCGGCCGGGCGGAGCGGCAGCTGGCCATGGAGGCGCTGGAGACCCTGGGCATCGCCGACTACGCCTCCCGCAGCTTCCAGCGCCTGTCCGGCGGGGAGCAGCAGCTGGTGCTCATCGCCCGGGCCCTGGCCCAGCAGGCCCGCATCCTGCTGATGGATGAGCCCACCTCCGCCCTGGACTTCGGCAACCAGGTCCGGGTGCTGGAGCGGGCCGCCGCCCTGGCCAACCAGGGCTACACCATCCTTATCTCCTGCCACAACCCCCAGCACGCCATGCTCTACGCCCAGCGGGTGGTGGCCCTCCACGACGGCCGGATCGTGGCCGACGGCCCCCCCGCCGACGCGCTGGACGAGGGGCTCATGCAGCGGCTCTACGGCGTGCCCGCCCGGTTCGTCCGCACCGGCGACGGGATCCTCATCGCCCCGCTGCGCCGCACCATCTCCCTGTGGACGCCGGACATGATCCGCTTCATGCAGGACGCCGCCGCTGTCAACGGCTGCTACCCCGCCCTGGCCCGGGCCGTCCACGAGATCCTGCCCGGCGGCGGGCGGCTGTGCGACGCCGGGTGCGGCATCGGCAGCCTGAGTCTGGCCCTGGCCCCCTACTTCTCCCACGTGGTGGCGGCCGACGCCTCGCCGGAGGCCATCCAGGCCCTCCGCCGCTCCGGTCCCCCGGACCATGTGGAGCCCCGGCTGTGCGACGTGCTCTCCGACGTCCCCAAGCAGCCCTACGACGCCATGGTCTTCTGCTTTTTCGGCACCCTGGAGGAGGTGCTGCGCACCGCCCGGCGGCAGTGCAGCGGGACGGTGGTGCTCATCCGCCGCACCCGGGACACCCACCGCTTCTCCCACTCCGCCGCCCGCCGCTCCCGCCGGCAGAACCTGGAGCAGCTGTGCCGGGCCCTGGAGGAACGGGGCATCCCCTTCCACAGCCGGGAGGTGGAGGTGGACATGGGCCAGCCCTTCCGCACACTGGAGGACGCGGTCCTCTTCTTCCGCACCCACAGCCGGGACGACAACCCCGCCGCGCTCACCCCCGAGGCCGTACAGCAGCGGCTGGAGCGGCGGGACGACCCGGTATTTCCCTGGTACTTCCCCGTGCACGAGCGCATCGGCCTGCTCTGGCTGCAGGCTTGCGATATTCCGGATCCACCCACGGAAAAAGGAGATGAGGTATCATGAAAAAACTGCTTTCCCTCCTGCTGGCCCTGAGCCTGTCCCTGGGACTGGCCGCCTGCGCCGCCCCGGGCGGTGATCCCGCCCCGTCCCAGTCCTCCCCGCCCCCGGTCGAGACGGAGACCGCCTCTGCCACCCGGACCTTCACCGACTCGGTGGGCCGTGAGGTGGAGCTGCCCGCCGAGATCACCAAGGTGGCCGTCTCCGGCCCCATGGCCCAGATGGTGCTCTTCGCCCTGTGCCCCGACAAGCTGGTGGGCATCGCCAGCGAGTGGGACGCCAGCGCCGAGGCCTATCTGGACACCGAATACTATAACCTGCCCCTGCTGGGCCAGCTCTACGGCGGCAACGGCGAGCTGAACCTGGAGACCCTGCTGGCCTCGGGCGCCCAGGTGGTCATCGACGTGGGCGAGCCCAAGGACAGCATCGTGGAGGATCTGGACGCCCTGCAGGAGCAGACCGGCGTGCCCTTCGTCCACGTCTCGGCCACCATCGAGACCATGGGCGACGCCTATCGCCTGCTGGGGGAGCTGGTGGGCATGGAGAGCGAAGCCGAGACCCTGGCTGCCTACTGTGACGAGACCTACGCCATGGTGCGGGACATCGCCGACCAGGTGGAAAAGGTCAATCTGCTCTACATCACCGGCGAGGCCGGACTGAACGTCATTGCCCAGGGCTCCTACCACGCCGAGATCATCGACCTGCTGTCCAACAACCTGGCGGTGGTGGACTCCCCCTCCTCCAAGGGCACCGGTAACGAGGTGGACATGGAACAGCTGATGCTCTGGGACCCCGACGTCATCATCTTCGCCCCCCAGAGCGTCTACGCCTCGGTGGGGGACGATCCCATGTGGCAGAGCATGTCGGCCATCCAGAGCGGGCGCTACTATGAGACCCCCATGGGCCCCTACAACTGGATGGGCTTCCCGCCCTCGGTGCAGCGCTACCTGGGCATGCTGTGGATGTGCAAGCTCCTCTACCCCGACGCCGCCAGCTACGATCTGGAGGAAGAGGTCCAGGAGTACTTCTCCCTCTTCTACCACTGTGAGCTCACCCACGAGCAGTACGAGGCCCTGGTGGCCAATTCCATCGGAAAACTCGCAGCCTGATTCAAAGGTCCCTCCGCTTCGGCGGAGGGACCTTTTTGTAGTTAGTGCCCAATAACGGAGGCAGTTTACCTTTTTTCATTGTCTATTTATCCATTTTTCCCTTGACTTTTTCCAACTGGTATTTTAGGATACAAAGCATAGAGCGGCAGAACCGCAGGAGGGGTTATCACTGCCAAAGACATGCTAGCACACAAGTTGGAAACGGAAGGAGAAGAAAGGATGAAGCTAAGACGACTCATCGCACTGGCCGGAGCCCTGACCCTGGCCGTGCAGCTGGGGCTGCCCGCAGCGGCAGCCGGAGACTCCGCAGAATCGGACTATCCTTCGTATTACACCGAGCACACCATCCGCGCTTTGGAGCAGGGGGACGATCTCTCCGACCCCTACATGCACCAGGACGAGCTGTTCACCACCAACATGGTGCACAACAACCCCGCTCTGGAGCCCTACACCTCCAATTACAACAACTCGGAATTCCTGGCCCAGCGCAACTTCGACGGGCACGTGTTCTTCCTCTATGACTGCGCCCAGTATGCCCTGCTGTGGGACAAGTTTGACGAGGACCACAACGCCACCGGCGAGGACAAGGTCTTCCCCGAGGGCAGTGAGGCCCGCGCCTGGGTAGAGGCCAAGCGGGCCGAACTTCATGAGAAGTACGACGCGGCCAAGGCCGCCGGCGAGAAGATCTACTTCATGATGGATATGATCGTCCTGCCCGCCCACCTCAAGGAGATGTACCCCGAGATCCTGACCGGCGGAAAGATCGACATCGAAAAGCCCGAGACCCAGGCGGTCATGGACTATATGTTTGAAGAGATGTTCACCGAGTTCCCCGAGATCGACGGCATCTACGTCCGCTACGGCGAGACCTATACCGGCGAGCGCTACGGCGCCCCTTACCACACCGGCAACAACCCCATCCTCAACGGCACCCAGACCCACCTGGCCCTCATCGGCTATCTGGGCGACAAGCTGTACGGGGATGAGATGGTGGACGACAAGCCCCGCGACGTGGTGTACCGCACCTGGGGCTTCGGCGGTTTCCAGAACAACCCCTCGGAGTATCTGGCCGTCAGCGAGGAGATCGCCCCCAACGACCACCTCTACTTCTGCATCAAGCACTCCACCGGTGACTTCCACCGCAACGTGGCCTTCAACCAGACCATCGGCATCGGCCAGCACCAGCAGATCGTGGAGGTACAGGCCGCCCGTGAGTACGAAGGCAAGGGCGCCTACCCCAACTACATCATCGACGGCGTCATCAACGGCTTTGAGGAATACGAGTGGCTGGTGACCGACGAGAGCCAGAACACCTGCCTGCGGGACGTCATCAACACCGCCGAGCACCCCCAGGTCAAGGGCATCTGGACCTGGTCCCGGGGCGGCGGCTGGAACGGCCCCTACATCAACGGCGTCAACGGCATCGTGGGCGACACCACCAGTGACAACCGCGAAGTGGTCATCGAGGACGGCAGTGAGATGTGGGACGACCTGAACACCTACGTGGTCACCCAGTGGGCCAAGGACACCTCCAAGACCGACAAGTATTATGTCAAGGAATATGCCAAGACCTATCTGGGCATGGATGAGCAGGACGCCGAGGACTTCTACCGCCTGTGCATCCTCTCGGCCCGGGCCGTGCTGCTGGGCCGCGCCACCGATAACCCGGATCTGAAGAGCTCCATCAACACCTGGTGGACCCGGGACCAGAACATCGCCCCCGGCACCCTCAACAGCAACATCCAGAATGCGGTCAACAAGGGCCTGCAGGAGGAAATGCTGGCTGAGAAGGCCGAGTGCGTCCAGCTCTGGGAAGAGATGATCGACATCGCCGAGGGCTTCCGGACCGACGCCACCCTCATCGACTCCCCCGTGAAGGTCAAGGATTACATCATCACCACCTGCAAGTACGGCTACTACTTCTTCGCCCTCACCGAGCAGATGCACATCGCCGGCGTGGCCCAGAAGATGGGCGACAAGACCGGCGTGTACGACGTGCAGGCCATCACCGACGCCGTGGCGGCCTATGACCGGCTGTGGGAAGAGTGGGAGCAGCTCTATGAGACCGCCCCCGGCTGCCCCTCCCTGTTTGCCAAGGAAAACAAGAGCCTCTCCCTGGTGGGCTACGGCGGCAACACCGGCCTGGACGGCTTTATGGACGCCTACCGGGAGTCCCTGACCCTGGACCCCTCCATGCAGGTGTCGGTGGGCGACGAGGCCGACCTGCCCATCCACTATTCCTACGGCAACGACCCGGCCAACTTCCTCTATGAGAGCAGCGACTCCGACGTGGCCTACGTCAACGACAGCGGCAAGCTGGTGGGCGTCTCGGCCGGTCAGTGCCGCATCACCGTCACCAGCCGCTTCAGCGGCCTGTCCGCCGCCGTGATGGTGGACGTGGTGGACGGCCCCCTGGCCAGCGAGAGCTATGAGACCCTGGAGGAAAATACCTTCGATACCGCCGAGAGCGTCAATGGCTTTACCTCCGCCACGCCCCAGTGGCAGGACGGCACCGCCGTGCTCAGCGGTGCAGGCGCCTCCGGCAACCGCCAGGACTTCATCCTGCCCCTGCAGGAATCCTACACCGGTTCTCTCCGCTTCTCGGTGGATCTGAAGATCTCCGCGGTGGAAAACGACCACTTCGCCCTGCGCGACAGCAGCGGCAAGACCCTGATGCAGCTGGACTTCCGGCCCGGTACGCCGGTGTTCGGCCTCAACTACGGCTCCGACGGCACGCCCCAGGTGGGCACCGGCGAGTACCAGCTGAACACCTGGTACCATATGGAGGTCACCCTGGACCTGGGCGCCCAGCAGTTTGACGTGGTCATCACCGAGGACGGCACCGGCCGCACCTTCGCCGCCTACGCTCAGCCCTTCCGTGAGACTGCCGCCGACTTCAGCGACATCCGCTTCGGCGCCCGGGGCGCCGGCAGCCTGACCATGGACAACCTGAAGGTGGAAACCCAGGTGGCTCCCGTGGTCTTTAGCGAGGACTTTTCCGCCGACACTTCCGACCAGTGGACGGGCAACGGCACCGTCACCTGGAACGAGGACGAGCAGACCCTCTCGGTCACCGGCACCGCCTCCCCCGACGAGCGCAACCTCCTCCTGCCCGCCAACTACACCGGCAAGATCACCGTCTCCTGGCGGATGAAAGTGGACCGCACCGACGCCCGGGCCTTTGTCCGCCTGGACGACGTCAGCGGCAACCACCTGGCCCAGGTGGAGTTCCGCGGCGGCAACAACGGCAACGACAAGATCATCGTGGACAACTCCGAGCTGGTGGATGTGACCACCGCCGCCTATGAAGCCGACACCTGGTATCCCGTGGAGCTGGTCATCGACACCGACGCCAAGAGCTATACCGTTACCATCGGCGAGGATTCCCAGACCTTTACCCACTTCAAGTCCGGCTCCAACACCGGCGTGGGCCGGATCGACATCGGCACCCGCGCCGGCGGCAACGGCCACGCCGTCCTTACGGTGGATGACTTCTGCATCCGCGCCGAGGAGAGCTACATCTGCACCGCCGCCGATGTGGCCGCCTCCATCACCAGCCTGAGCGCCCCGGAGGTTGGAGCGGACACCCTGACCCTGCCTCAGGTCCCCAGCGGCTTCCAGGTCTCCATCGCCTCCACCGACCCCAGCGGCATCATTGACGAGACCGGCGCCATCCACGCCCCTGACGTGGATACCACCGTCAACGTCATCCTCACCGTCACCAACACCCTCCACTCCGAGGATACCGCCCAGACCGCGGCCCTGCCGGTGCTTGTGCCCGCAGCGGAGCCGCAGCCCGTGCCCTACACCGTCACCTACGCCCTGACCAACCTGACCGCCGAGGGCGCTCCCGCCCAGGTGGAGGAGGGCCAGCCCCTGAATGTGACCCTGACCGCC
>NZ_JBBMFT010000017.1:0-16797 GCF_040095835.1 Flavonifractor hominis | reverse complement strand
GAGCAGCTGGCCGTCATGCTCTACCGCTACGCCGGCTCCCCCGCTACGGAGGGCAGCCTGACCGGCTTTGCCGACGCTTCCTTCGTGTCCGCCTGGGCACAGGACGCCATGGAGTGGGCGGTGGCCGAGGGCATCCTCACCGGCAAGAACGGTTCGGCTCTGGATCCCCAGGGCACCGCCAGCCGCGCCGAGGTAGCCACCATGCTCATGCGGTTTACCAAGAGCACAGAAAATTAAGCCTTTTCCTCTTTTCCAAAGGCAAAAAATCCCCCCTGATGCAGGTTTGCATCAGGGGGGATTCCTTATCTTAAGTTAAGAGATTACCTCGGATTTTTGATTGCGGCCTGGGCGGCGGCCAGCCGGGCAATTGGCACACGGAAGGGGGAGCAAGAAACATAGTCCAGCCCCACCTTGTGGCAGAACTCCACCGATGTGGGGTCACCTCCATGCTCGCCGCAGATGCCAAGATGGATCTCGGGGCGGGTCTTTTTCCCCAATTCGGCAGCCATTTTCATCAGCTTGCCCACACCCTTCTGGTCCAGGTGCGCAAAGGGATCGGACTCGTAGATCTTATTGTCGTAGTAATAGCCCAGGAACTTGCCGGCATCGTCGCGGGAGAAGCCAAAGGTCATCTGTGTCAGGTCATTGGTGCCGAAGGAGAAGAACTCAGCTTCCTGGGCAATCTCGTCGGCGGTGAGGGCGGCACGGGGAATCTCAATCATAGTGCCCACCTCATACTTCATATCGATGCCAGCCGCTTGGATCAGCGCATCGGCGGTGGACACCACCACGTCTTTCACGTACTTGAGCTCCTTGACCTCACCTACCAGCGGAATCATGATCTCAGGCACCATAGTCCAGTCGGGATGCTTCTTCTGTACGTGGATGGCTGCATTGATAACAGCAGTAGTCTGCATGGCAGCAATTTCGGGGTAGGCCACTGCCAGACGGCAGCCACGGTGACCCATCATGGGGTTAAACTCGTGGAGGGAATCGATCACAGTATGGAGTTTTTCCACAGAGATGCCCATTTCTCCGGCAATCTCCGCAATATCCTCCTCCTTGGTGGGCAGGAACTCGTGCAGCGGGGGATCCAGGAAACGGATCACTACAGGATTGCCCTGCATGGCCTCATAGATGCCCTCAAAGTCACCCTGCTGATAGGGCATGATTTTGGCCAGGGCTTTCTCCCGATCAGCCACGTTGTCGGAGACAATCATCTCCCGGATGGCCTTGATGCGCTCCCCCTCAAAGAACATGTGCTCAGTACGGCACAGGCCGATACCCTGCGCACCGAATGCATAGCCCTGAGCGGCATCATGGGGGTTATCCGCATTGGTATATACCTTCATCTGACGGAAGCGGTCCGCCCAACCCATCAGACGTCCAAAGTATCCAGAGCCCGGATCAGCAGGTACGGTGGCAATGGCTTCACCGTAAATGCTGCCGGTGGAACCGTCCAGGCTGATCCAGTCACCCTCATGGTAGACTTTTCCGCCCAGCGTAAATTTCTTCTCCTCATAGTCTACCACGATCTCTCCGCAGCCGGACACGCAGCAGGTGCCCATACCACGGGCCACTACGGCGGCATGGGAGGTCATTCCGCCGCGGACGGTGAGGATGCCCTGGGAGACCTGCATGCCCTCGATGTCCTCAGGTGAGGTTTCCAACCGGACCAGAATGACCTTCTCTCCCTGCTCATGCCACTGCTTGGCATCCTCAGCGGTAAAGACCACTCTGCCGCAGGCCGCTCCGGGAGAGGCCGCCAGGCCCTTGCCGATGACGGGCGCTTTTTTCAGCGCCTGGGGATCAAAGGTGGGATGGAGCAGCGCGTCCAGCTGCTTGGGATCCACACGGCAGACGGCCTCCTTCTCATCAATCATCCCCTCATCCACCAGGTCCACGGCCACTTTCAGGGCTGCAGCAGCAGTACGCTTACCGTTGCGGGTCTGCAGCATGTAGAGTTTCCCGTTTTCAATGGTAAACTCCATGTCCTGCATGTCCTTATAGTGCTGCTCCAGGCGGTTTGCAATGGCGGCAAACTGCTCATACACCTGGGGCATCTCTTCATGCAGCTTGGAAATCGGAGAAGGCGTGCGCACGCCAGCCACCACGTCCTCGCCCTGGGCGTTGATCAGGTACTCGCCGAACAGAGCCTTCTCGCCAGTGGCGGGGTTGCGGGTAAAGGCCACGCCTGTGCCGGAGTTGCTGCCGGAGTTGCCAAACACCATAGCCTGTACGTTGACGGCGGTGCCCCAGTCGTAGGGGATCTCGTTCATACGGCGGTACACGTTGGCACGGGGATTGTCCCAGGAGCGGAACACGGCCTTTACCGCCTCCATCAGCTGTACCTTGGGATCCTGGGGGAAGTCCTCTCCTTTTTCCTGCTTATAGAACTCCTTAAAGAGAACCACCAGACGCTTCATATCATCGGTATCCAGCTCTACGTCCTGCTTGACACCCTTTTGCTCCTTAACTTCATCAATGATCTCCTCAAAGCGCTTCTTGCTCAGTTCCATGACTACGTCGGAGAACATCTGGATAAACCGGCGGTAAGAATCATAGGCAAACCGCGGATTGTCGGTAAATTTGGCCAGGCCCTCCACCACCACATCGTTCAGGCCCAGGTTCAAAATGGTGTCCATCATGCCCGGCATAGAGGCCCGCGCGCCGGAACGGACGGAAACCAGGAGCGGATTTTCAGGATCGGCAAACTTCTTGCCGCAGATTTCCTCCATCTTGCCCAGATATTCATAAATCTGTGCCTGGATCTCTTCGTTAATCTGCCGGCCATCTTTATAGTACTGGGTGCATGCCTCTGTGGTAACCGTAAATCCCTGCGGCACCGGCATTCCCAGATTGGTCATTTCCGCCAGGTTGGCGCCCTTGCCGCCCAACAGTTCTTTCATAGAACCATTGCCCTCTGAGAACAAATAGACATATTTGTACGTATTGGCCATTTGACATTCCTCCTGTATTGACTTTCACGGCGCCGCAGAATCAGCTGTGATTGTGGTTATTATACCATTGTGCTAAAATATTGCAAGAGACGGCCCGTTCTTTTGTTCGCTTTTTCATAATATTTATTCCTTTTTTCCCATATTATTCCGAAAATACCCCTAGAGAAAGGTTTTTCTCTCTGGGGGTATTGGAGCGCTTTTTCTTATTCTGATATATGCAAGGCACAGCGCAGCAAAAAAGGCCCGGCACTTCCGCACAATGTGGAAGTGCCGGGCCTTTGCCGGTGGCCGTGCCGATCAGAACAGCCGGCGGCCCGCCGCGTATTTGGCGCAGGGCAGTCCGTCAGAGAGGTAGACCACCCGCTCCAGCCGCTCTGCCAAGGTACAGGGCCGGGTGGTGGGCAGGGCGCTGTCGTCCAGGACCACCGCGTCCAGCGCGTATCCGGGCTCAAAGCTGCCTACCTTGCCGAAGAAGGCGCCGCCCCCCTTGGTGGCCATATAGAGAGCCTCCGGCAGGGTGAGTGCCCCCGTCTGCTGGTCCACCAGGCGCCAGCGCAGCTTGGAGCACTGGATGGCGTCGGTCATGGCCCGGAAGAGGGAGAGATGGGCGCCGCCGGCCACATCGCTGCCCAGGCCCACCTTCTGTCCCTCCAGCAGATAGCGTTTGATGGGGGCAATGCCGGAGGAGACGTTCATGTTGGACTGCGGGCAGTGGGCAATAAATACGCCGTTTTCTTTCATCAGGGCCCGCTCGGCCTCCCCGCTCCAGACGCAGTGGGCCATCACGGTGGGACACGCCCCGCCGAACAGTCCCGCCCGCTCATAGGCCTGTCCGTAAAATGCCGTGTCGGGGCACAGCTGGCTCACCCACTGGATCTCGGACAGGTTCTCCGAGAGGTGGGACTGCATGGCGACGCCAAACTCCCGCTGCAGGCGGCCCAGCCCGTCCATCAGCTCATCGGTACAGCTGGGGATAAAGCGGGGGGTGAGCATGGGGCGCACATGGGTAAAGTCCCCGCTCTGCTCCAACCACAGGCGGGTCTCCTCCAGGGACTGCTCGGTGGTCTCCCGCAGAATGTCCGGGCTGTTGCGGTCCATATTCACCTTGCCCACAAAGCAAGGCAGTCCCGCCCGGTCCAGCAGCTCCATCAGCACCAGGGTAGCCGGGCGGTGGAGAGTGGCAAAGATGCAGGCGCGGGTGGTGGCACTCCGGGTCAGCTCATCGGTAAAGATACCATAAGCCTGCCGGGCATAGGCCAGATCGGCAAACTTGCTCTCCTCCGGGAAGGCGTTGCACTCCAGCCACTCCAGCAGCTCCATATCCATGCCCAGTCCCCGGTAGGCATACTGGCTGGCGTGGACGTGCAGGTCCACCAGACCGGGCAGGATCAGCTTGTCTCCGTAGTCGTCCACAGGGATACCCTGGTAACGCTCCGGCAGCTGGGCAAAAATCCCGGCCACCTGTCCGTTCTCGCAGACCAGATAGCTCTGAGGATGCTGTTCCAGCTGACCGCAGGCGGGGGTATACAGCAGATTGCCCTTGAGGGCGAACGTCTCTTTCATGGCGCACTCCTTATTGCTATTATCATTTCAAATCGTGTCTCCTATTGTACCGGAAAAACCCAGAAAGCACAACGGGGCCAGGCGGCTAATTTATTTGCCCCTGCCGCCTCCGGCATGGTATACTAGTTTATATCATACCACAAAAGGACGGCAGTTATGGACAAACTGGTCATTGGCATCCTGGCCCACGTGGACGCGGGGAAGACTACCCTGTCGGAAGGGATGCTCTATACATGCGGATGCCTGAAAAAATTGGGGCGGGTGGATCACCAGGACGCCTTTCTGGACACCGATCCCATGGAGCGGGAGCGAGGCATCACCATTTTTTCCAAGCAGGCCCGCCTGCCGCTGGAGACGGCGGAGGTGACCCTGCTGGACACACCGGGACATGTGGACTTCTCCGCCGAGATGGAGCGCACCCTCTCGGTGCTGGACTGCGCCATTCTGGTGATCAGCGGCAGTGACGGAGTGCAGGGCCACACCCACACCCTGTGGAAGCTGTTGGAGCGCTACAGCGTGCCCACCTTCCTGTTTGTCAACAAAATGGACCTGGCCGGGGCGGACCGCTCCGCCCTGCTGGAACAGCTGAAGGCACGGCTGGACGAGGGGTGCGCCGACTTTGCCGACCGCCCCGCGCTGTATGAACAGGCCGCTCTGTGCGACGAAGGCCTGCTGGAGGACTACCTGGAGCGGGGTGCAGTACCCGACACAGCCCTCACCGCCCTCATCGCCCGGCGGAAGCTCTTCCCCTGCTACTTTGGCTCGGCCCTGAAGCTGGAGGGCGTGGCGGAATTTCTTCGGGGGCTGGAGCACTACGCTCCCCGACCGGTGTACGGGACGGACTTTGGGGCCCGGATCTTCAAGATCTCCCGGGACGGCCAGGGGACCCGGCTGGCCTGGATGAAGATCACCGGCGGCAGTCTGAAGGTAAAAACCCCACTGGAGGGGCCGGGCTGGAGCGGCAAGGCCGACCAGCTGCGGCTGTATTCCGGCCAAAAATTCCAGCCGGCGGAGGAGGCCCCGGCCGGGAGCATAGTGGCAGTGACCGGCCTGAGCGCCGCCTCCGCCGGGGAAGGGTTGGGCTTTGAGTCGGAGGGCACTCCTCCCGCCCTGGAACCGGTGCTCACTTACCGGCTCATCCTGCCCGAGGGGCAGGATCCCCATACCGCCCTGCAGAAATTGAAGCAGCTGGAGGAGGAGGACCCCCAGCTCCACCTGGTGTGGAACGAGCCGCTCCAGGAGATCCACGTGCAGCTCATGGGGCAAGTCCAGCTGGAGATCCTACAGCGTCTGATTGCCGAGCGCTTCGGCATGGCCGTCACCTTTGGACAGGGTGGCATCGTCTACCGGGAGACCATCGCTGCGCCGGTCATTGGAGTCGGCCACTATGAGCCCCTGCGCCACTATGCCGAAGTCCACCTGCTTCTGGAGGCGGGAGAGCGCGGCAGCGGTGTCACCCTGGCCACCGCCTGTCCCGAGGACGTACTGGACCGCAACTGGCAGCGGCTCATCCTTACCCATCTGGCCGAACGGGCCCACCCGGGGGTGCTCACCGGTTCCCCTCTCACCGACGTGAAGATTACCCTGCTGGCCGGACGGGCCCACCTGAAGCACACCGAGGGGGGCGACTTCCGCCAGGCCACCTACCGGGCAGTGCGCCAGGGCCTGATGCAGACCCAGAGCGTCCTGCTGGAGCCCTGGTACGCCTTCCGGCTGGAGGTACCAAATCCCCAGGTGGGCCGGGCCATGACCGACCTGCAGCGGATGGGGGGCGAGTGTGAGCCGCCCGAAAGTGCCGGGGAGCTGAGCGTACTCACCGGCGCGGCCCCGGTGGCCGGCCTGCGGGACTATGGTCAGGAGGTGGCCGCCTATACCAAGGGCCTGGGAAGGCTGAGCTGTTCCCTCAAGGGCTACTTCCCCTGCCACGACCAGCAGGCCGTGGTAGAAACCATGGGCTACGATCCGGAGCGGGACGCGGACAACCCCACCGGCTCGGTCTTCTGCGCCCACGGCGCGGGATACAACGTCCCCTGGGACCAGGTAAAGGAGATGGCCCATGTCTCCAGCGGCCTGTCTCTGGACGCGCCAGAAGAGGAAGAACCCGCGGCTTCCCTTCCTTCCGCTCCCCGCCCGGCCTCCGCCGGGCTGTCCCTGGAGCAGGACAAGGAGCTGATGGCCATCTTTGAGCGGACCTACGGCAAGGTGGAGCGCACTGCCTTCCGCCCCCAGCCCAAGCCCGCCCGCACCAGTTTGGACGAGAGCAAGTACAACATCCAGACCCAGGCCCGTGGACCGGAGTACCTGCTGGTGGACGGATACAACATCATCTTCGCCTGGGAGGAGCTCAAGGCGGCGGCCCGCACCAATCTGGACGCCGCCCGGCAAATGCTCATGGACCTGCTGAGCAACTACCAGGGCTTTAAAAAATGCGTGGTCATCCTGGTTTTTGACGCCTACAAGGTGCCCCGGGCAATACAAGATGTAACAAAGTACCACAATATTTACGTTGTGTATACCAAAGAGGCCGAAACCGCCGACGCCTACATCGAGCGGACCACCTATGAGATCGGCCGGCACCACCGGGTACGGGTGGCCACCTCTGACGGAGCAGAGCAGCTCATTATCCTGGGCCACGGAGCTCTGCGGCTGTCAGCATCCACCTTCCGGGCAGAGCTGGAGCAGGTCTCCGGACAGATCTCCGCCATTCTGGCCCGCAACAACCGCCCCGTCCCATCCCGGCCGGTACAGGCCGCCATGAAAAAGGCACAGGAGGAACGCAGATGATTCCCATGCATATCATTGCCCGCATCCACAGCGATTTCCCCACCAAATTCGGCATTCCCCGCCAGAGCGGGCTGGTAGAGCAGCTGCGCGCCACTGTGGTGTTTGAACCGGAATACCGCAATCCCGATGCGCTGCGGGGTCTGGAGGAGTTCTCCCACCTGTGGCTCATCTGGCAGTTCTCCCAGGCGGTGCGAGAGGGCTGGTCCCCTACAGTACGTCCTCCCCGTCTGGGTGGCAACACCCGCATGGGGGTGTTTGCCACCCGCTCGCCCTTCCGGCCCAACCCCATTGGCCTGTCCTGCGTGCGCCTGACGGGCATCCGGAAAGACCCGCACCTGGGTTGCGTGCTGGAGGTAGCGGGGGCCGACCTGATGGACGGCACACCCATCCTGGACATCAAGCCCTATCTTCCTTATGCCGACGCCCACCCGGAGGCCCTGGGGGGCTTTACCGGCAATGTGGGAGGCAGGATTCTGGAGGTGGTAGTTCCTCCGGCGCTGCTGGAACAAGTGCCGGAGGACAAACGGGAGGCTCTGATCGGGGTGCTCTCCCGAGATCCACGCCCCTCCTACCAGCATGATTCTGACCGGGTATACGGCATGGCTTTTGCTGGGCTGGAAGTGCACTTTTCGGTAAGCGGTGAGACGCTTACCGTCCAGGATATCACACCTGTCTGAATGAGAGCTCTCCCCCGTTGGCGGAGAGCTCTCATTTTGTGCACTCACATTTTTCTGTTAGGACTTGTTTTTGCAAATAGAAAGTATTATATTGTGCATGCAGTAGCTATATGAATGCAGCTCTTGTAGTATGCTAGCATTCAACAGAAGAAAAGAAAAGCAAGAACACAAAGAGGAGGTAGATCCAACAATGAAGAAAACGTTCCCCAAGCGTGCACTTTCCCTGTTCTTACTGTTGGCCATGCTTTCGACCCTGCTCGTCTGTGTCCCCACGGCTGCTGCGGCGGATGTAGACGATTACGACGGCTCCCAGCTGTGGTTGAACTACACGCTGGTAGAGGACGCCGAGCTGCTGGGTCAGTATAAGGCTGCGGCGACCAGCATCGTCGTAGAAAATTACGATCAGACCCCCACCTACCGCCACCAGCGGGACGGCGAGACCTGGGAGCCCGTCCAGCCTGAGGACGCGGAGGAGGCCCTGCCTGCTTCCACACTGGAAGCTGCCCGGCTGGAACTGCATCGCGCCTTTTCCAGCCTGCTGGGTGTGGAGGTTCCCTACGCTGACGCAGTCACCGCTGACGGCGCCGTGGTGGTAGGCACTCCCGAAAGCTCTCCCATCATTGCTGCTCTGAATCTGGGCGATGCGCTGGAAAGCGTGGGAGATGAGGGATATCTCATCCGCTCGGTGACCATTGACGGCCATGCCGCCACTGTGATCGCGGGCAACACCGACATCGGCGCTCTGTACGGCACCTATGCCTTCCTGCGCCTGATGCAGACCCAGAAGAGCGTGACCGACCTGGATGTGGCCGATCAGCCCAAGGTAGAGCATCGCCGTCTGAATAACTGGGATACCGAGCGGCTTTACGCCGGCACCGGTCTGACCGGTGAGGGCGGCGACGGTTCCAACGGCGAGGACGGCTCCATCTTCAACTTCAAGGACTCTACCGGAGATCTGCAGCTGCCCCTGATCCTGGACCGCTACATTGTCTTCGCCCGCATGTGCGCCTCCGTCGGCATCAACGAGATCATCATCAACAACGTCAACGCTGACTACAAGTACCTCAGCGAGGCCTACATTCAGAATGAGGCCGCCCTGGCCGACGTGCTGCGCCCCTACGGCATCCGCATCGGCCTGTCGGTGCGCTATGTCTCCCCCACGGACGCGGCCTGCAACACCGCTGAAGATGTGGCCGCCGGCGGTCCCGAGCGTGTGGATCCTTCCAATGAGGATGCCGCCAATCCCTACGCTGACGTGTTCCAGAACTGGTGGACTCAGAAGACCGAGCAGATCCGCTCCCGGATCCCCGACTTCCTGGGCTACACCGTGAAGGCCAACTCCGAAGGTCAGCCCGGTCCCCAGGACTACGGCTATGACCACGGTGACGGCGCTCACGGCATGGGTCTGGCTCTGGAGCACGTGGACGACGGCCAGCCCAACGACATGACTCTGTTCTGGCGTACCTTTGTTTACAACGCCAGCGTGGACGTGGACCGGCTCAAGCGGGCCTACCTGGAGTTCAAGCCCATCAATGACGATGAGGACCGTGGCTTCGGCGACAACGTGTTTATCCAGACCAAGAACGGCCCCCTGGACTTCCAGGGCCGTGAGCCTTTCAACCCCCTGTTCGGCGCCATGGACGTGACCAACCAGGCCATTGAGCTCCAGATTACACAGGAGTACACCGGCCACCATGTGTCCCTGTGCTACCTGGCCCCCATGTGGGAGGAAGTCTTCAAGACCAACACCCGTGTGGACGGTCAGGACGTTCTGGTGGGTGAGATCGTGGACGGCACCGCCCAGGGCCAGAAGGATACCGCCATCGTGGGCGTGGACAACATCGGCAACGCCCCCAATATGACCGGTCACCACTTCTCTCAGGCCAACTTCTTCGCCTTTGGCCGTCTGGCCTGGGACTGGACCCTGAGCTCCGAGGATATTGCGGACGACTGGGTGCGCATGACCTGGGGCAACGACCAGCAGGTAGTGGACACCATTAAGGCCATGATGATGGGCTCCTGGGAGGCTCTGGTGAGCTATCAGACGCCTCTGGGCGTGGCCCATCAGATGACCGGCACCGGCACCCACTACTTCCCCAATCCCGCTCAGATCATCTACAACGGCGGGCAGATCCGTGACGACTGGAGCCCCGCCTATTACAGCCGCGTAGACGGCGTGGGTATCGGCTATAACCGCTCCACGCAGGCCGAGCAGACTTCCTTCGGCGCTCTGACCGGCAGCGGATTTACCCAGCAGTATTCCACCGAGCTGGCCGCCCTTTATGACGACATGGACACCACTCCGGAGAACCTGCTGCTCTGGTTCCACCACGTACCCTGGGACTATGAGATGGACAGCGGCCGCACTCTGTGGGAGGAACTGGTCTACCGTACGCAGATGGGCGTGCAGTACGTCACCTGGATGCGGGACGCCTGGGCCTCTCTGGAGGGCAAGATCGACCAGCGCCGCTTTGATGAGGTAACCGAGAAGCTGTGGCGTCAGGAGATCGACGCCAGCGAGTGGCGCGACATGTACGCCGGCTACTGGCAGAAGGCCAACGGCCTGGAGACCCCCGTGGACGACGGCCCGCTCTCCATCGCCGTCACCCTGGGTACTGGCAGCGATACCAAGACCTATCAGGGCTTCAACCTGGCGGTGGACTCCTTCAACAAGACCGCCCCGGGCAACCTGCCCAAGGACGATCCCCGCTATGACCGTTACATCGCCGCCGGCGGCCAGATCGCCGACTACAGCACCGCCCCCTTCAGCAATATGTTTACCCCTGTGGATACCTACTACACCCTGGCCGTTCCCGCCGGTGTGGAGCGTACCATCACTGATGTCACCTTCCTCAGCGACGAGGGCACCAACTGCACTTATGAGATCGTTTCTCAGGACGAGCAGCAGGCCGTTGTGAAGGTCAGCTGCGAGGGCTTCTTCGGTCCTCTGGTGAAGTATTACAACTTCCACTTTGTTACCGATACCCAGCTGTCCGACCTGAGCGTGGACGGGAAGACCCTGGCCGCCTTTGATCCCGAGCAGACCAGCTACACGGTCCAGCTGGACGACTCCATCACCACCGTTCCCCTGGTGAAGGCCACTGCGGACGATCCCTCCGCCACCGTGGAGATCGCCCAGGCTGAGAGCATCCCCGGCGACACCGTGGTCACCGTGAAGAACGGCCAGGAGTCCGAGACCTACACCGTGCACTTCCTGCGCTCCGCCGCTGTGACCGACACCTTTGACGGCGACACCCTGGACGAGGCGTGGAGCTGGGTCCGGGAGGACAATGCCCAGTGGAGCCTGTCTGACGGCGCGCTCACCATCCAGACCCAGGCCGGCGACCTGAAGGGCCAGGACAACTCCGCCAAGAACCTGCTGGTCCGCGACATCGGTTCTGACGGCGACTGGACTGCCCAGGTTAAGCTCACCTTCCCCACCATTCCCACTCAGGCCAATCAGCAGGGCGGTCTGGTGATCTACCAGGACGACGACAATTACATTAAGGTCAACCTGGAATACATCACCACCGGCAGCTTCTGGTCCGCGCAGAGCTACCTGCGGGTCTCCATGGGCGTAGAGTCCCAGGGCAACTACTCCGACTGCTTCTATGACGCGCTGGAGATTGAGGAGCACCTGGCCGATTCCGACGGTGCGCTGTGGCTGCGTATCGTCAAGGAAGGCGATACCTACCGTGGCTATTGGGCCACCGATCCCGATGCGGCCTACAAGAATCTGGGCGAGTGCACTCTGAGCATGAGCGATTCCAAGGTTGGCCTGCTGGCCGCCAACGGCAGCAACTCTCCCTCCATCCCCGTGGTGTATGATGACTTCTCTCTCACCGATTCCAACCAGTCTGTGGTGGTACCCAACCCTGTCACTGGTGTGAAGCTGAATGAGCAGAACGTGTATCTGTACACCAACTACGGTCCCTCCACCGTCCAGCTCACCGCCTCCGTGGAGCCCGCTGATGCCAACAATCAGCTTGTGAGCTGGAGCAGCTCCGATGAGAACGTGGCTACTGTAGACGACAACGGCCTGGTTCGCATCGTGGGTGAGGGCATGACCACCATCACCGTTACCACTGCCGACGGCAACTTTACCGCTGACTGCCTGGTGCAGGTAGGCACCTACAACGACGGCGGCGATGACGGTCAGAGCGGCTCCACCGGCGGCAGCACCACCGAGCCTGGTGAGACCACTGACCCCGGCGAGACCACCGAGCCCGAGGCCCCCGCCTTCTCCGACGTACCCGCTACCCACTGGGCGTACAGTGCCGTGGAGTATGTGGTAGATAAGGGCCTCTTCAACGGCACCTCTGCTACCACCTTCTCCCCTGAGACGCCCATGACCCGTTCCATGTTCTTCACCGTCCTGGCCCGTATGGACGGGGTAGACACCACCGGCGGAACCACCTGGTACGACAAGGCTCTGGCCTGGGCGGTATCCGAAGGCATTTCCGACGGCACCAATCCTGAGGCCACGATTACCCGTGAGCAGCTGGCCGTTATGCTTTACCGCTACTCCGGTTCCCCCGAGGCCCAGGCATCCCTGAGCACCTTCTCCGATGCCGCCTCCGTGTCCGACTGGGCTCAGGACGGCATGAACTGGGCTGTGGCACAGGGCATCCTCACCGGCAAGACCGGCGGTCTGCTGGATCCTCAGGGCACCGCAAGCCGCGCCGAGGTGGCCACCATGCTCATGCGCATGGACCAGCTCAACTGATCCACAACTCATTTTCGCAACCTATCCTAAAAAGCGCCCCGGAAGCCAAACGGCTTCCGGGGCGCTTTGTCTTTTGAATTAGCTTCGGACATACCAGCCAAAGCTGACCTGATTGGTCTGGGGCAGCTCGGTCGTCTGGGTCATCAGCTCAGCAATTAGATCGATGACGTCGGAAATGGGAATGGCATAGCCCATACCTTCCACCTCAGTGGAGGAGAGCTTAGCCGTATTGATGCCAACCAGCTCCCCATCCAGATTGATCAGTGCTCCGCCGCTGTTGCCCGGATTGATAGCCGCATCGGTCTGGATATAAGTGGAGGTGGTGCCGTCTTCACTGGTCAAGCTGCGATTCAGGGCACTGACGATACCGGTGGTGACCGACTGTCCATACCCCAAAGCGTTGCCGATGGCAACCACTTGCTCACCCACCGACAGTGCATCCGAATCCCCGATGGCAATGACCGAGATCTGATCCAAGGTCTGCTGGGACAGATCGGACAGAGCCACCTTAATTACGGCCAAGTCCATATCCGCGTCGCTGCCGCACAGCTGCGCCTCATAGACGGAGCCGTCCACAAAGCTTACCGACAAAGTGGTCGCTCCTTCCACTACATGTTGATTGGTCACCATATAGAGAGCATCTTTCGCCTCATCCGAGCAAATGATTACACCGGAACCACAGCTGGTGGTCTCCTCCAGCTGTGTCTGCCCCGCTCCGTTGCGCCCAAAGCGATTAAAGTAATTCTGCACTTCCTGTACAGAGATATTGGTGATGGACACCACACAGGGCAGAGCAGCTTCGGCAATGTCGGATACATCCATGCCGTTGCGTATCGTAGTACCCGAAGTGCTGCTCAGCGCAGTGACGGAACTTGTGGAAACGGTGCTGATATTGGAATCTGCATTGTCTCCGCTGAGAACACGGTTCACACCGTAAAGCGATCCTCCCGCCACAGCGCCAAACAGCGCCGCACTTAGTGTAAGCGTAAGCAGCCGATCCACCAGCCGGCGGAACGGTCTCTTTCTCCCGTGTTGTGAAGATCCTGGCTGTACCATCGGATCCTGTTGACGATAATTCATATTGAAACGCTCCTTTCAGCATTTGCAAACGGTATTGTCTGATGCTGATCAAAGGATAACGCTTCAACTCTAACTGAGGCTTAAAAATAAAAAACCTGACGGCAATTTTATGCCGTCAGGTTGACCTGTATAACGAGGGTTTTGCCATCAGGACTCTCTGCCCTGATTTTTCCTTTGTGCGTACCAACGATGCTCCGTGCAATGGCAAGTCCAAGACCGTATCCGCCGCCCTGGGTGCTGCGGGAAGAGTCGGCCCGGTAAAACCGGTCAAACAGATGCTCCAGGCTATCCCTGGATATGGGCTGGAGTGTGGTATTGGCTACCCGCAGCATTATGCTCCGGTTTTGCCGTTCCAGGGTAACTGCCAACTCCCCTCCCGGCGGAGAATACTTCAAGGCATTATCCAGCAGGATGGAAAGCAGCTGCCGGACAGCTTTCTCATCCCCGGTATAAGAAAGCATGGGCTGAATATGGACCTGTAGACGCTTGTCCTGGCTCTTAGCCAGCCCCTGGAATGACTGAGCCATCTCTTCCGTAACATCGGAGAGCGGAAATTCAATGAACTGAAGTTTGGGCTGTTCCTCTTCCATGCGGGAGAGATAGATCAAATCGTTGGTCAACCCGGTCAGCCGCTGGGCCTGTCGCCGGATATCTTCCAGCCACTCGTTTTCTCCACATTCCATCTCCGCCAGATCGGTATCCGCACCGATAATGGTAAGCGGCGTCTTGAGTTCATGACCGGCGTCAGTGATAAAGCGCCGTTGTTTTTCATAGCTTTCCACCACCGGACGGATGATCCGCTTAGAGAGCAGTGCCAGCAGCACCGGCACCGCCGTCAGTCCCAGCAACGACAAAGCCACACTGGCCAGCAACGTGGTACGAAAGGCGGACAGACTGCGGCCACAGTCCAGAAAAATAATACGGGTGCCTTGGCTCTCCTCCTGGCGCAAATAGCGATATGTGCTGAAAAAACCGCTGGTCCGGCCAGACTGCCACACCTCACAGGCGTAACCACTCGCCGCTGTATCGTCAATGGCTGCAATCTGCCCGGTATCAGTGGCGATCACCTGTCCGTTGTCGTCCAGCAGCACAGAAAAATAACGGGATTCATACGGCGTTTCAGGCGACATACCACGCCCTTCCGTATCCATATGCCCTCCCCAAAAAACACCGTGGGGGACTGCAACCCGGCCCCCATTGCTTTTGGGAAAAGTTCCGTCGTTGACGCTAAGCACCTGAAGAATGCTATCGGCATCTTTTACCACTTTCTGATAGCTCATTAGGTTGACGCCGCCCAGAATAATCAATAGCACCACTGCCAATGAAAACATACAGGCCGCAATAAATTTGACCCGGAGCTTTTTGATCATGCCTTCATCTCCAACGCATAGCCTGCATTTCGGGTCGCCTTGATTTGAATGTCCGCCCGCAATGCGGTCAACTTTTTGCGTAGATAGGAGATATACACCCAAACCACGTTGAGCTCCACATCGCTGTCATAGCCCCAAATTCGTTCCAAAAAACGCTCTGAAGAGATCAACTGCTTAGGATTGCACATTAGCAATTCCATCATCTGGTATTCCTTGTTGGCCAGACGAAAGCTACCGGAGGGTGAGGCCAGTTCAAACGTCGTCTGATCCAGTGTAACATTTCCAAATGCCAGACGGCTGCTGACCTGAGCCGTTTGGTTGCGGGTCATGGCACGAATACGCGCCATAAGTTCTTGGGTCGAAAACGGTTTGGTCAAATAGTCATTGGCGCCACTATCCAGCCCCAGCACCTTATCGTCCACCTCACCTTTGGCGGTGAACATCAATACCGGAATACGATTTCCCTTTTCCCGCAGCTGCCGCAGCACACTCAGACCGTCCAGCTTGGGCATCATGATATCTAAAATAAGCGCGTCATAATTGCCGGCCTCCAGATAGGTCAGGGCCTCTTCCCCATCATAGACCGCATCAGCCGAATAGTGGTTTCGCTCCAACAGTGCCACTACGGCTCGTGACAGAGAATGCTCATCTTCCGCCAGTAAAATGCGCACAGTAATATACCCCCTTTACGGAATAGATTTACTATATTCCATGGAGCTTAAGCTTAATTAAAAGCATACCACATAAACAAAAAATCCCCGAAAACCGAAGTTTTCGAGGATTTTTGGAGCTGCTATCCGGATTTGAACCGGAGACCTCATCCTTACCAAGGATGCGCTCTACCTACTGAGCTACAGCAGCGGATGGCGACGCGGAAGGGACTTGAACCCTCGACCTCCGGCGTGACAGGCCGGCGTTCTAACCAACTGAACTACCGCGCCATCTCTATTATTCAAAAAACAGCGATGGCTGTATTTTGTCTGGCAGGGGCAGAAGGATTCGAACCCTCGGCACTCGGTTTTGGAGACCGATGCTCTACCAGCTGAGCTATACCCCTTTATGGTGGGCCTTCACGGGCTCGAACCGTGGACCGACCGGTTATGAGCCGGCTGCTCTAACCAACTGAGCTAAAGGCCCAAACCGTTCCACAGCATCTTAAAAAACTGGCTTGCCGTCACAGTCTCTGTGGCGGCAAGCCACATTTCTGGCTCCCCCTGTTGGACTCGAACCAACGACCCTGCGGTTAACAGCCGCATGCTCTACCGACTGAGCTAAGGAGGAATATAAAAGGGTCCGGCCTGGTCAGGCCAGACCCTTCTGTTCATGTTGGCGTTACCTATCTTCCCGGCCCGTCTCCAGGCAAGTATTGTCGGCGCAGGTGAGCTTAACTTCTGTGTTCGGGATGGGAACAGGTGGACCCTCACCGCAATCAACACCAACTACTTTTCTTTGAAAAGAAAAGTAAGCAAAAGAAACTTTGAAGAAACTTTCTTCTCCTTACCGTTCTCCTCAACGATAAGATATTATATTCTATTTTCATCTCTTTGTCAAGAGAAAAATGATGGTGACCCGTGCGGGAATCGAACCCACGTTTGCGGCGTGAGAGGCCGCCGTCTTAGCCGCTTGACCAACGGGCC
>NZ_JBBMFT010000016.1:0-21263 GCF_040095835.1 Flavonifractor hominis | reverse complement strand
ACGGAGGGCAGCCTGACCGGCTTTGCCGACGCCGCCTCCGTGTCCGCCTGGGCGCAGGACGCCATGGAGTGGGCGGTCGCCGAGGGCATCCTCACCGGCAAGAACGGCTCGGTTCTGGATCCCCAGGGCACCGCCAGCCGCGCTGAGGTAGCCATGATGCTCATGCGGTTTACTCAGAGCGAAAACAACTAATTTTGTATCCTTCCTTTCCTTTTCTTTTCTTCTTTTTCTTGGCTGGCCCATGGATGTACTCCATGGGCCAGCCGCCTTTTTGTGTTGAAACGGAATGGAAGAACTGAAGTAAAACAAAGCAGCATACTGTCGGTGTCCTACGGTATACAATGGGAGCAAACACACAGAACGGGAGGACATGCCGATGAACGCACAGAGTTCATAGCCATCAAAGACTATCTGGCAGGTGTCTCGCCGGTTTGATGGGACCCGGAATCCGGAGGCCCTGTTCCGGGCGCTCATTCAGGCACACAAGAGTTAAAAAATTCGCACAGCGGAAGGGAGGACGGGGTATGAAACAATAGAATACAGCGGGCTATCTGCATTTGTCCAGAGAGGACGGGGACAAGGCGGAGAGCGGCAGGCATGAGACTATCCCAAGTTTTGTGTAAATCTCCTGTGCGGTGTAGAATAGAAGCACCGCACAGGAGGTTTTACATATGGCCAGAAAGAATCGCACCTCGGAAGAAAATGCCCGTCGAGAAAAAATCCGTGAGCTGCTGCAGATGGCAAACATCGGCAGCATGGATGACATCCAGAATCTGTTCAAGGAGACCATTGCCGAGTTCAGGAGAATGGTCTGGAGGCGGAGATGGACGACGAACTGGGCTACAGCAAGTACGACTACAAGAACAATCACATAGACAACAGCCACAACGGCCAAAGCAGCAAAACGCCACGCACCAGCTTTGGAGATGTGAATGTGTCGGTCCCTCGAGACCGGAAGTGGAAATTTGAACCCCAGGTACTGAAAAAGAACCAAACCAGCATCAGTCAGGACATTGAGGAGAAGATCCTGTCCATGTATGCCAAGGGCATGACCACTGGTGACATTGAGACCCACATCCAGGACATCTATGGTATTTCTGTTTCAGATAGTACCATCAGCCGAATTACCGACAAGATCCTGCCCATCGCCAAAGAGTGGCAGCAGCGGCCCCTGGAGTCCATCTGCGCTGTGGTCTTTCCTGAATGACGTCTACTACCATGTCCGCAGCGAAGGACAGATTGTGAAGAAAGCAGTATACATTGCCATTGGTGTCAATCTGGATAGCCGGAAAGATGTCCTGGGTATGTGGGTTGGCGAAAACCAGAGCGCCAAGTTCTGGGCAACTGTATTCAATGGTCTGAAAAACCGGGGTGTAGAGGATATTTTTATCGCCTGCACGGACAATTTGACGGGATTTGATGCGGCCATCCATGTCACCTTCCCACAGACCGAGATCCAAAACTGCATCACCCATTAGCTGCGCAATTCCAGCAAGTATGTGTCCTATAAGGAACTGAAGACGGTCTATGCCGCCCTGGACGCTCTGGACGCCTTTGGGAAACACTGGGACAAGAAATACCACAAAATCTCCCAGTCCTGGCGGGCCAACTGGGCCAATCTCAGCACCTATTTCAAGTACCACCTGGAGGTACGCAGACTGATCTACACCACCAATACCATTGAGGGTTTCAACCGCCAGCTACACAAGGTAACCAAGGCTAAGTCTGTTTTTCCCACCGATGACAGCCAACTTAAAATGCTATATCTGGCCATGATGGACATTACGAAAAAGTGGACCGGGCGGCGGCAGGACTGGAGCCTGATCCACGCACAGATGGCCATCTATTTTGCCGAGCGTATGCCTGAGTAACACTGCTGGTGTCGGATGTCAAGGAGAAGATAAATGACTCCGCCGCCCTTGATATCCAACCCCATCAGCGTTTTTTGTTAAAAAGGCGATAGCCGGATTCCTTGGCTACCGCTCTGAATAAATTTCGCTCTATTCCCACCTCACATGGAGTTTACGCAGAATTTGGAATTGCCCCTAGCCTTGCCTGGAAACTCCACGGGGCCAAACGGACGGTAGACCATACAGTAATTTAGGCATACCCCGTACTGCGGATTACACCAATAGAAAGGAAAACCAGTCATTTTTCAAAAATTTCCATTCAGGGCAAATCGTTTTGATTAACAGATGATATCATACATTGCGGCATGGAGTAACCATTCAGTCACTGCTGTCAGATGAACCGCGGAAAACACCGTTTCAATTTGACCGCCCTATCAAAAATAGACTTACCAAGAACCCCTTCGTTCAAAGATTGTTCCATAATATGTATGAATGAGTCCCCCGACAAAGTCGGGGGACTTCATTTCTTATAATCTAAACTTCCTTCACCAATACCAGGCAGGGTATTAGAAAGCCTCGCATTCAACTTCCTGTTATCCGAATTACTTTTATTTGGTCTGCATCTCCGGAACAATTACTACCACACACTTTGCATATTTCACCACATGGTTTGTGACGGAACCGATCATCTGTATCCATCCGGACTTTGTGGACTTGGTCATAACAATGATGTCGATTTCCGTTTCCTCAGCAAAGCGAAGAATTTCTTCCCCAGCCCGGCCAAAACGGACCTCGGTTGCTACGGAGAAGTCAGACAGTGTATGAGCGCTTTCCTGAAGAATAGGAAGAGCTTCTTCCTTAGCAAGTGCGCACTGCTCTTTACAACGAATGTCATCCCAATCCTCCCGGACAAGGAGAAGTGTTACGGACACTTCCGAAGGCGTATACCGTTCCTTGATCCAATCAATGGACTGTTTGCTGCGGTCACTCCCGTCAATGGGAACGAGTAATCTCAACATTATGTTCCCTCCTTATATTCAATGATTTAAGCACTCTGCTACCGCCACGGCTACGGCAACAGTAGCGCCTACCATTGGGTTATTCCCCATGCCCAGGAAGCCCATCATTTCCACATGAGCGGGGACAGAACTGGAACCGGCAAACTGAGCATCGGAGTGCATCCGGCCCATGGTGTCTGTCATGCCGTAAGATGCAGGGCCGGCAGCCATGTTATCGGGATGGAGCGTTCTGCCGGTACCGCCGCCGGAGGCTACGGAGAAATACCTCTTTCCCTGCGCCACACACTCTTTTTTGTAGGTTCCCGCCACAGGATGCTGGAACCGGGTGGGGTTGGTGGAGTTTCCAGTAATAGATACATCTACGCCTTCCAGGTGCATGATGGCAACGCCTTCCCGTACATCATCCGCGCCATAGCAGCGGACAGCAGCCCGTTCTTTTTTAGAATAGGGGATTTCACGAATAACAGTAACCTTGCCTGTGGTATAGTCAAACTGGGTCTGTACATAGGTAAATCCGTTGATTCGGGAGATAATCTGTGCGGCATCCTTACCCAATCCATTCAGGATTACCCGCAGAGGCTTCTGCCGGGCCTTGTTTGCATTTTTTACAATGCCGATGGCTCCCTCCGCCGCAGCAAAGGACTCGTGACCGGCCAGGAATGCAAAGCACTCGGTTTCATCCCGCAGCAGCATAGCGGCGAGATTGCCATGTCCAAGGCCAACTTTTCGGTCATCGGCTACCGAGCCAGGAATGCAAAAAGACTGCAAACCGATCCCAATGGCCTCCGCCGCCTCGGGCGCGGTTTTGCATCCTTTTTTGATGGCAATGGCAGCTCCCACAATGTAAGCCCAGCAGGCATTCTCGAACGCGATTGGCTGGACTTCCTTCACGATTTTGTAGGGATTAACGCCGTTTGATTGGCAGATTTCTTTTGCTTCTTCCAAGGATGCAATGCCGTATTCATTCAAAACGGAATTGATCTTCTCAATTCTGCGCTCATAACCTTCAAACAGTGCCATATTTAATCACCCCCCTCATTCCATTCTGGGGTCAATGTATTTGACCGCATCTGCAAACTGGCCATAGGTTCCTTTGGCTTTCTCTACGGCAGCAGTAGCGTCCTCGCCCTTTTTTAACGCATCCGTCAACTTTCCTAAGTTCAAAAACTCATATCCAATGATTTCATTATCCTCATTTAAGGCCAGCCTTGTGACATAGCCTTCGGCCATTTCCAGGTAACGAGCGCCTTTCAACTTTGTTCCGAACATGGTTCCCACTTGGCTGCGCATCCCCTTGCCCAAATCCTCAAGACTTGCGCCGATGGGCAGGCCACCCTCAGAAAAGGCAGTCTGGCTGCGGCCATAGACGATCTGCAAAAATAGTTCGCGCATCGCAACATTGATGGCGTCGCAGACCAAGTCGGTATTCATAGCCTCCAGGATCGTTTTACCAGGGAGAATTTCAGAAGCCATGGCTGCAGAGTGGGTCATTCCTGAACATCCCAAGGTTTCCACCAGGGCCTCCTCAATGATGCCATTTTTAACATTCAGCGTGAGTTTGCACGCTCCTTGCTGAGGGGCGCACCAACCGATACCATGGGTAAGGCCGGAAATATCCTTGATTTCCTTTGCCTGAATCCACTTTCCTTCTTCTGGGATAGGGGCTGGGCCGTGGTATGCGCCCTTAGCTACGGGACACATATGCTCCACTTCGGTGGAATAGATCATATCAATCTCCTCCTTTGGTGTATGGGTAAACATTCTCCCTGCTTTTCGCCTATAAAACGCAAAAAAGCTGATAACCCCACAAGCATCCTATGCTTGCAGAAGTCATCAGCTTACTCAGCGGTTTAGGTTATCACACCAAGGGAGAACTTCATTCCCTAATTTATTATAGCACAAAATCAAATGTAGTACAATAATTTATAATTGATTTGCCGTATAAGAAAATTCCTCCGGCTGCAATCACGCAGCCAGAGGAATTTTGAGTATCTTTTACTTTGCAAGTGCACTCAAAATGGTTTCCGCCATCTCCTGAGTGGCATCGCCCTTGGGAGCCAGAATTCCTTCTTCGACTGCGGAAATGTAACCCCTCTGATGACCCCAGGCGAAAGCAGGCTGAGCCCACAGGGAGATATCGCCCACATCACTGAACTGGGTCAGGCCGGCGTAATCCATCAGCATGGGACTGCCTTCGTAGCGCCACAGGATCGTCACTAGCTGCTCGCGGGATACAGCGTCATCAGGGCCAAAAGTGCCATCACCATAACCGCCCATATAGCCTTTGCTGGTGACCCAACGGATCGCTTCGGCATACTGCGCATCATCGGCCACATCGCTGTATTCCATGGCAAAATCCACGGAGGGTTTTCCGGCCTGCTCATACATCATCATAGCCAGTTCACCACGGGTCACGGTCTCCTCCGCAATCTGGACCTCGCCGGGCAACAGCATCAAATAGCTGGCATGAGCCTGGCCGGGATAACTATCCGCAACCGCACCATACCAGGCTATCACATGATTTCCCACCTGAATGTCTTCCAGGGAAAGTGCGGCATCATTGCGATACATGGACAGTTCCGTCTCATCATCCGCAAAAATAAACAGTCCGCCGTTGTCAGTGGTGATCTTGAGCTGACCGTTCTGCAAAGAAACCTCTTCAACCTCGTGGTACTGGGCACAGCCTGCATCCATAGGAATATTTCGTACCACCGCAAATGCAGCAGACTGAGGAGGCAGGGAGCGGGTCTCTACAGAGCTGTGGAACACATACACACTTTCGCCTTCCTGAAGATCGGTGGGATCAGAAGCCGCATGACGGCCGCTGTCGATCCATACGGTCTGCTCGGTGATGTTCATGACATATTCGCCGTAGCGGTCAGAAACCATGCGGAGCTGCGTAATATTCCCATTCTCGTCCTTCACAATCTCCTGTACTGTGCCATAGTACAGCACGCTGTCCGGAAGAGACATAGTTTCTTCCATAGAAACCGGCGCAGAGATGGGAACAGCGGTCGTCTCGGCTGCCATGGCGGGCAGGGCCATGGCACAGGCCAACGCACCAGTGAGCACCAATACAGTCAGTTTCTTGTTCATAAAATTCGCTCCTGTTCTGTTTGATAAATTATTTTCAAGTGTGTTTTCGAATTTGTCTGGTTAGACGTACTTCCCGCTGGAAAGTTCCGGTACATAGAAAATTTATCCCAGCAAGCGCTGATTACTTTCAAGAGAATCCCCTGGAATCGCAATGGTTTCAGAGGGGTCTTTTTTGCGTTTGCTGCAAATCTGACGAAAATAAAGTATTTTCATTAAAATCTGCTTTCCCATGGGTATCCACCTGAATAGTTCAACTATTCTGACAGACCGGGATAGGGCAAGCCGCTGACAAAGTTGGGCTGACGCTTTCTTCGCTCACAACATATTAAATGCATCAAATTTCATGCTCCGGCAGGTTGACCTGCCGGAGCAATTCTTTTTTACAGATATATAACTATAGAGTAAAGAGATATGTGACACAAAGCATATCTCTTGTGGCTACTTTGCTTATGTACCTATAACCGCTTATTGACTGTACGTGATGATCGTTTCTATCTGATTTATATTTCCCATCTTTATTGTCTCTATATCATTATTCCTATAGACAGATTATATTGATCTAATGATAAACAACATTTCTTTATAAATATGTTATCTAAATCATAAAAAAGGAGCAAAAATGTTATGAAAAGCATTCGTCCTTCAGAAGTGAAAAGCAAGACCGTGAAAGCGCGTGTTTCAGAAGAAGAATATCGTAAACTTTGTCAGAAACGAGAGGAAAGCGGATTGAGCGAAAGTGAACTGATCCGGCGTGCTATTTTTGGCTTGGAGGTGTCCGGCTGCAACGCAAAGAACCAAAAAGCCATGGAGCATATATGTAAAATTCACACTTTGTTGAACCAGGCCAGGCTCGAGATGGATGATTGTGTCCTTGATGCACTTCAAGAGGAGGTGACGGGCTTATGCCAGTCCTTATCATGATGAACAAGCCATACAACGATGACGATGCGCTGGCCACTTTGGTAAACTATGTGTGCCGTATGGGGTACGGTTATTGCGGCGGATATGGAGTAGACGTGCATAATGCCGCGCAGCAGATGCAGCTTGTAAAAGATCTTTGGGGAAAGAACCATGGTCGTCGCGTCCGGCATTTCATTTTGTCCTTTAGTCCTTCGGAACAAATTGAGTATGAGCACGCCATGAAACTCGGGTTTGATATTTGCCGGTATTACCGGGACTATCAGTCTGTCTACGGCCTGCATGAAGATACCGCTCACCAACATCTGCATTTTGCAGTCAATACAGTATCCTTTGAAACCGGGAAAATGTATTCGGAAGGTGTTTCCGACTGGCATTGCCTGCGCGGATATATCCAGGGATTGCTGCCCAAATGGTATGTGGACTTTAAAATTTCGGAAGGGCTCCGGTACGCTCAAAGCATGTTCGAGCAGTTGTGCATGTAAAAAGGCCACGCTGTGCTCATTGGGACATTTGCTTGACGGATACCAGAAATCGTAGTACGATAGTATTACAATTATAATCTATTACCATGTGTCTGGAGGCGTTTTTATGGCTATGGATGCTACCCTGCAAATTCGCATGAACGGGGATTTGAAAACCCAGGTGGAAGAACTGTATCGCAATCTGGGAACTTCTTTTGCTGAGGCCGTGCGCATTTTTGCCCAGCAGAGTCTCCGGGAAGGCGGTATGCCCTTCCGTCCAACCCTGAAAACATGGGACGAAATGACGGCCCAGGAGATCAGCGCCAAACTCTCCAGAAGTGAAGAGGATATTGCCCAGGGGAAGGTTTTCACCCAGGCGGACCTGGACAGAAAAATGAAGGAGCGGTTTGCCCATGGAAACACTGCGGCATTATGAGATCCTCTACACAGAGACCGCTATTCAGGACATGGAGGAAAAGGCGGATTATATTGCCTTCCATTTTCAGGATTCCGCATTGGCGCTGAGTTGGTACTTCCGTCTCCGCGATGCAATTCAGGAACATCTGACTACCATGCCCAACAAGTACCCCCTCTATCCGGCAGAACCATGGGCGCAGAAAGGAATCCGGCAGTTCCTGTTCCGCAATGATGTGGTGTTGTACAGCGTAGAGGAACACCACAGCCGTGTCTATATCCAAGCCGTCTGCACCAGAGGAATGGAATTGTCGATTCATTTGGATAATTCTTTTTAAAATAATGGTAATGTGCTTTTCCTTAACTTCTGATAGTGAACGTTACCAACAAAAAATAGAGGTGGGTACCGGAAGGTTCCCACCTCTACTCTGTTCCACTGCCAATTGTGATTTCGGATTCTCTTTCTGCGTTGGGAATATCGTTTCGAGGGAAGAAAGAAGTGGCTTTCCTCAGAACTGTAATTCTTCCCGTTGTACTTTGAAAAATAGGATCCAGGTAATAGCACTCTCATTTCTCACAGGACCACGCATCCACAGCACTCATATCATATTTCTGCAGAGCACACCCATGAACAGGACATGTCTTGTTTTTATATCATTTTTCACACTGCCCATAACCGTTGCCCATTCCAACTCTTTTACGCCGCCGCGTTGGCGTTAATCCGGTCAATGACGCTTTTAATCCCAGTCCACAGGGACAGGTCTGTGAAAATCTCCACGATGCTGCCCCGATCCGTAAAGGGTGGTTCCTGAAGCACGGACAGATCCTTCATCACGCCATTGTGTACGATGTACTCCACAATCTGGTTGACAAAGTAGATCTGCCGGCTGTCCAGATTGACGTCGTTTAAGTACTGGGCAAACGCCTCCTTGGCGGCGTTCATGTCCATGCCCACGATCTCCCGGACGAACTCCCCCAGCGGCTTCTGGCCGATCTCGGCCTCGTAGTCCTGTTTGGTACCCACCTCGCTCCAGAGGATGGCCTCCAGCTCCTGTATATCCTCCGCCGTCAGCGGCACATTGGAGCGCAGTTTGGCGATGGCGGGCTTGTCCTGGTGCTGCCGCACATAAAACTCCGCCTTGGCCTTGTAGTTCTTCAGGTCGTCATTCTCCAGCTCCGACTCCTTCCACTCCACGGAGAGGATATCGTCCGTAAAGTTGGTATTGTAAATCGCGCCGTCATGGGGCAGATACTTCATCAGGTTCCGCAGGCACTCTCGGATGTGCTCAAACTCATTGATTCCCGCGTTGTCCAGGTAGTCGGTATGCAGGATCTTCTCGATGAGCTCAGACTGGGCCCGGATCTCCGGGATGTTAGCCACGCTGGCCACGCCGCTGACCTTCTTCACTAGGTCCTTCCGGGCCTTCTTGTAGGTATTCCCCACCAGGTAAGCCAGTTCAATGCCGTACATCAGTGCGTCGAACCGCACGGCGCTGGCCTCGTCTGCATCTGGCTGGAGCAGGGGGGCCACCTCGTCCCGCAGATAGAGGGTGTCCTCATAGCTGAGGGCCTGGTAGCTCTCCGGGCGAGCGAACTTCTCCACATACCGCAGGTGCTGCCGCACGGCAAAGTTGTTCCGGTCCAGCTGCTGCATCTTGGCCAGCATCTCCTCCACCAACTTCTCTCGGAATGGAATCAGTTCCTCGGTCTGGTAGGCCAGGTCTTGGAGCTTGTAGACGATCTGGGCTTTCAGATAGAAAATGGCGCTTTGTAGGGGCATCTGATTGGCGGTAGCCTTTCCTTTATTCATACGGAAGAACTCAAAGTTGCCGCACAGATCGAAGATGTAGAACTTGGTCTTGTCCTCCCCGTCCACCAGTCCCGGACACAGCCGGGTACCCCGGCCGATCATTTGCCAGAACTTTGCCTTACTCATGACCTTCTTGAAGAACACCAGGTTCAGCACCTCGGGCACGTCAATGCCGGTGTCCAGCATGTCCACGGAGATGGCGATCTGGGGCAGCTTCTTGGGGTCGGAGAACTCGTCAATGGCACTCTGGGCGTAGGTCATGTAGTTGTCAATGACCTTAGCGTAGCCGGGCAGATGGGGGTACTCCTTGCCGAACACCTCCAGAATCTTCTCGGCGTGGCGGTGGTTCTTAGCGAAGATAATGGTCTTGCCCAACTTCTCCCCGTAGTCGATTTTCAGGCCGTTGGTCATCAGCAGATTCAGCGCCAGACGAATAGTGTCCTCGTTGAACAGCCACTCGTTGAGGGCGGAGGACTCAATCCGCTCGGGCAGCTCCCCGTTCTCGTCAGTAAAAGTGGCCTCATACTCCGCCTTTTCCTCCTCGGACAGGTCGGCGTAGGAAATGCCCTCCTCCAGGAATTTCAGCTTGCTCTCCACAGTGAAGAAGTCCACCAGGAAGCCGTCCTTTACCGCCTGGGCCAGTTCGTAGCCGTAAGTGGGTACGCCGCTCTCCAGTTCAAAGACCTCATAGGTGTTCTTGTCGATCTCGTCCTTGGGGGTAGCGGTGAGGCCCACCAGAGGGGCGTCGAAGTAGTTGAAAATATCCCGGTACTTGTTGTAGATGGAGCGGTGGGCCTCGTCGCAGATGACCAGATCAAAGTGGCCCACGGTGAACAGCTTTCCCTCACCGTCCTCCACCGAGTCGATGCAGTTCATCATGGTCTGGTAAGTAGAAAAGACGCAGTGGGCGGTATAGTTGTCCTTCTCCTCGCACAGGTTCGTCACGGAGAGGTCGGGCAACAGGTTCACAAAGCTGCGCTTGGCCTGAGTGACCAGGGAGTTGCGGTCGGCCAGGAAGAGGATATTTTTCACCCAGCCGTGCTGGAGGAGCACGTCTACCAGAGCGATGACCGTCCGGGTCTTACCGGAGCCGGTAGCCATAACCAGCAGGGCCTTCCGGCGGTTCTGGGCCAAAGCCTGACAGGTGGCTTTGATTGCCCCCTCCTGATAGTAGCGTCCCGCGATGGCGTGGTCCACCTGGATGTACTTGAGGCTGGTCCGCATGGCCCGGAGGTTGAAGAGTTTCTCCAGATCCCTCTTGGAGTAGAAAGCGGCCACCCGGCGTTCCGGGTAGGCGCCATCGTCCAGGCGGGTGTCAAAGCCGTTGGTGAGGAAGATCACCGGGCGGCGGCCACACTTCAGCTCCAGCAGGTCGGCGTACAGCTTGGCCTGTTGACGGCCCTTGGACGGGTCCACGCAGGTGCGCTTGGCCTCGATGACGGCCAGGGGGCGGTGGGCGTCGTCGTAGAGCACATAGTCGGCATAGCCCACCTCGCTCTTGTTGGGCATACCGGGCAGCTCCACTTCGTTCAGACAGTCCTTCCCCTCCGTCCAGCCTGCGTCGGTGAGCATGGCGTCGATGTACAGCTTGCGGGTCTTGTACTCGGAGAGATCCAGGGGCTTGGGGGTATAGCTGGGCTGCTGGGCCTCCCGGCGGGCGGTGAGCTCCGCTTTGAGGGCTTCATTTTCCGCCATGAGGGCGGCTAGGTCCACCTCAGGGATAGGAGTGGGTGCCGGGGCGGCGGCCTGCTCCTCCAACAGGGCGGGGGCAAATGCTCCAGGGGTGTAAGTCGTGCCGTAGCAGCAGGCCACAAAGTCCATGAAGTACCAGAGGTTTTCCAGGCACAGCCGGGCCTGCTCCCTGGTGATCTTCTGGTTTTTATGGGCGGCGGCGTTGCCCGTCTGGCGGATGTACCGAAGGCGCTGCCACAGATCCCGGTCCACGATGGCCCTGAAATCCTCGGTGTCCATGAGGCTACAAAGCCGGTCGTCGTAGGGCATGACCAACCCGCTGTCCACGGAGTACATCCATTTGACGGCAAACTCCATGCACCGGCGGCAGTTGAGCACACAGACCGCCGGGTCGATGGCATAGATTTTTTCCGCCGCAACAGCCACCTCCCCGAAGGTGATGAATTGCGGATCGGAGAGGAGAAAATCGAAGTTGGTCATAAGTTAACTCCTTAATAAAGTGCATTCGCTTTAACCAGCAATGCATTATTACGCCCACCGCCTACTGATATGCGAAATGCTTTTTCTCCCTTCTTTCGACTAATTGTAATAGATTCTTTTCCTTCCGCAAAGATCTTTTCGACAATATCTTTATGCAGAACTGCATACTCACTTTGATGTAGAGGTTCCTGGCCACACACCAACCCAACCGACAGTTCCAAATCAAGTGCCATATAATTTTTTAGCTCTTGAATATCTGAATCCGAAAAAACGAACTGCCAACTATTATAGTCTTTTGTTTTGGTAACGGGAGCGGAACGATACTTTACAAAAAGGCGGAAGTCTTTATGATCAGTTGTGAAATCATAAACTTGCCTATCCGTTCCACCCTCAATCAACGCAGGGCATATGTTATGGTTCAGCAATGTAGACAAAATGGCACCATAATAGAAATCAGCTTCTTTTAGCATCGACATAACATCACTCTCCCTTTTTCATCCAAAGTACTGCTGCATCAAGGCTTTTTTCAGTATTTCCAGTTTATCAAGGCTCTGCTGAATCATCAATTTTGATCTACTTGTGCTTTGAATAAACGAGGAAAAACTTCTCTGCAACTCAATTGGGACATTGAAAACCTTACACTTTTTTAACGCAAAAATCTTTAATTCAGCAAATGTTGTGCCAGATGCAATGCTGCTATAATCAGCCATAATCCTATCTTTCAGTGTATATAGTAGAAAAACAGGATCAAAATTGTCACTAATTCCATGCACCCACAAGACCCGACCGTCTTTAAAGTAGAACGGATCATCTGTATCCACAAGCCATATTCGTCCGTCCGGGCAAATAGACGGCATCAATAAATCTCCTTTTTGAGGCTTGCCCGACATGTCACAAAGTTCATTATAGTGTTCCTCTGTAATAAAAAGTTCTGGAGTAATTGTCAGCCCTTCTGCCAAGGCCCCAACTTCTGTCCCACGATAAAAAGGAATTCCTTCCTCTTTCAATTCTTCAACAAAAACCCGTTTGCTGGAACCTACCTCTGCTATATCCTCCAAGCAACAAGTCTTCCAGCCTTTGGGGTTAGTTTTACAATCCCCAAACATCTCCACAAACCGGGCTTTGACCAGCAGGTCCAGCTTGTCCAGCTGCGCCCGGCGCTTGGCGATCAGGTCGCTGACTTTGTCCAGCAGGGCGGCAATGCGGCGCTGTTCTTCTTTTCCAACTAAAGGAACGGGGTATTTTGCTACTTGCTTGGGTTGTGCTCTTGTTAAAGAACCTCCAATGCCAGCAACCTGAGAAACAAGTAAGTTACGAAAAGTTGGCGATGAAAAATACCATTTCAAATAATCTGAATCTATGTCAAGATTCCTTATCACAATCCATTCGGAAGAAGCCAAAAGTGGGTAGGATGTATGCTGTTTTACAACCCAAACCCGGTTAATTCTCGGATTGATTTTACAAACTAACACATCACCCTCTTCGACTGTTATTTTTGATGACCCTATATCCGTCCCTTTTATGATCTCTGGATGCTGTAATTCAAAACTTGGAACGCTGTATAATTCATACACTGTATCCGGATTATCTGATGGATTGACAGTAGAGCCAATGTACTGATTTATCTCTTCAACAGTTTTTATTTCCATCACACCATCTCCTCCAGTTCCGCCAAGCCCTTGGTGATCTCCATCTCCAGCTCCTTGAGGTCGGCCAGAATCTCCTGGGTGGAGGGGTACTCCACGGGGACATACTCCACCTTCTTGTACTTATTGATAGACAGGTCATAGCCATTCTGGGCAATCTCCTCCTTGGGCACCAGGAAGGACTGCTCCGTGCGCTCACGCTTCTTCTCACCTTCCCGGTTATGGAACCGCTTGACGATGTCAGGGATGTCATTCTCCTTTATTTCGGTGCGCTTGTCGTCCAGGGAGAAGCCGTCGGCCTTCATGTCGTAAAACCACACGTCATCTGTGCCGCCGTGGCCCGTCTTGGTGAACACCAGCACCGCCGTGGACACCCCGGCGTAGGGCTTGAACACCCCGCTGGGCATGGAGACCACCGCCTCCAGCCGGTTGCCCTCCACGATCTCCTTGCGGATGTCCTTGTGGGCCTTGGAGGAGCCAAACAGCACCCCGTCGGGCACGATAACGGCGCACCGTCCGCCCACCTTCAGCATCCGCAGGAAGAGGGCCAGGAACAGCAGCTCAGTCTTCTTCGTCTTGCACACCTTCAGCAGGTCGGCGGATACGATGTCCGCGTCCAGGCTCCCCTTGAAGGGGGGATTGGCCAGAATGAGGGTGTACTTCTCCCGGTCGGTGTTCTGGTCGCTGAGACTGTCCCGGTATTCAATATAGGGGTTGTCGATGCCGTGGGTCATCATGTTCATGGCCCCGATGCGCAGCATGGTGCGGTCCATGTCGTAGCCGTGGAACATGTGGTTCATGTAGTGGTCTTTCTTCTGGCGGTCAAAGAAGATTTCTTCTTTCCTGTTCTCCTTGAGGTATTCCCCCGCCGCCACCAGGAAGCCGCTGGTGCCGCAGGCCGGGTCGCAGATCACGTCGTCCGCCCGGGGGGCCATCAGGTCCACCATCATGCGGATGATATGCCGGGGGGTGCGGAACTGGCCGTTGACCCCGGCGGTGGCGATCTTAGACAGGAGGTATTCGTAGATGTCGCCCCGGACGTCGGCGTCGTGGAGCTGCTCCGCCTGGGCGTAGATCTCGTCCATGGCGGTGACGATTTTGTCCAGCATCAGGGGTGTGGGGATTTTAAAGATAGCGTCCCCCATGTACTTGGCGTAGGCGCTGTCCTTGTCGGCGTGGAGGTTCTTGATGAAGGGGAACACCCACTCCTGCATGACCGAATACATCTGCCCGGCGGGAAAGTCGTGGAACACCGACCACTTGAGCTGGTTGCCCAGAATGGTCCGCTCGCCCACCTGCACCTCGCCAGCAAAAATACTCTGATGGGGCAAACACAGCATGGCGCGCTCTCTGGCACGCTGATTGTCGGCGGCGTCCAGGTCGTGGATGAACATGAGATAGGTCATCTGCTCCACCACGTCCAGGGGGTTCGTTATGCCACCGGTCCAGAAGGTCTCCCAGAGACGGTCAATTTTGTTTTTCAGTTCGCCAGTAATCATGATAAATACTCCCCATTGCAGGCCTTAAGCCGAATATTGGTCACATTATATTGAAACCTTGTATGCCTGTAAACTTCTGTCATATACATAAGTATGCCAATGGCTAGTCTCATGGTCAAGCTAAATTTCCACCCACTATCTTCCGTACGCCTTATCATGTAGAATAATTCAAGTATAAAACTATAGGAGAAGTTTTTAAATCTCTGCTTCTCGCTATAAAAGCACCAAGCCGCAAATTCGATGATTCTTGATTACATATTATCCCCATGAATGACCCCGAGGCGATCGGGGGTAAAAATCATGGAGGTAATTGACATGAAAGAAGAAAGAACCTGCGGCCTGTGCGGAGAGTCATACCCTGGTGAAGACCTGTACCCATTTGACGGACTGGAACTCTGTGCGCACTGTCTGGATGAGCGGACGCTGCTCTGCCGCCACTGCGGAGAGCGGATCTGGGAGGAGGACAACGCGGGCAGCAGTGAAGTCCCCATCTGCCAGAGATGCTACGATGACCACTACACCAACTGCTGCCGGTGCGGAACGCTGCTCCACGAGTCCCAAGCCTACTACGCTGAGGACGACGACTATGACGAATCCCCGTACTGCTCGGGCTGTTTCCACACCCTGTCCGACGCCTCTCCCATCCACGACTATTATTACAAACCCAAACCTGTTTTCTATGGGACAGGCCCACGCTTCTTCGGTGTGGAACTGGAGATCGACGGAGCGGGCGAGCTCAAAAAGCACGCCCGCTCGCTGCTGGAGGTGGGTAATCAGGAGGGCGAATATTTGTACATCAAGCACGATGGTTCCCTGGATGACGGCATGGAGCTGGTGACCCATCCGGCCAGCCTGGACTACCAGCTCCACCATGTTCCATGGGCAAAGCTGTGCGGGAAGGCGGTGTCTCTGGGCTACCTCAGCCACCAGGCCAATACCTGCGGCCTGCACGTCCACGTGAGCCGGAGTGCCTTTGGCGCTGAGAGTTGGGAACAGGATCTGGCCATTGCCAGGGTGCTCTACTTTTTTGAAAAACACTGGGAGGAGCTGCTGAAGTTTTCCCGCCGGACACCCCGGCAGCTGGAACGGTGGGCGGCCCGCTACGGCTACAAGGAGCAGCCCATGGAGATCCTGGACTACGCCAAGAAAGGCTACCATGGCGGCCGTTATACCTGCGTCAATCTGCAAAATCCAGGCACCGTAGAGTTCCGGATGTTCCGTGGGACGCTGAAAGTCAATACGATCTTCGCCACATTGGAGATGCTGAACTGCATCTGCGATGCGGCGATTTTTTTATCCGATGACGAGATGAAATCCCTGGCCTGGACTACATTTGTTTCCGGCATCCAGGCGGATCAGTATCCGGAGCTGGTACAGTACCTGAAGGAGCGGCGGCTCTATGTGAACGAGCCAGTGGAGAGCGAGGTGGAGGCCTGATGTGCTGTCTGTTTGGCCTTATGGACTGCCGCCATGCCTTGACCGGCCGCCAGAAGTCCAGGTTAATCTCCTGCCTGGCCACGGAGAGCGAAGCCAGAGGAACCGACGCCGCTGGCATTGCCTACAACTCCTCCGGCCGCCTGCGGATCTACAAGCGCCCCGGCCCTGCCCATCTGCTCCGGTTCCGAATTCCAGAAGATGCTCAGGTGGTGATGGGCCACACACGCCTGACCACTCAGGGCAATGCCGCACACAACCGCAACAATCACCCCTTTGCCGGACAGGTGCCCGGGAGCAGATTTGCCCTGGCCCATAACGGCGTCCTCTACAACGATCTGTCGCTGCGCAGAAGCCATAGCCTTCCTCACACCCGGATCGAGACCGACAGCTATGTGGCAGTGCAGCTCATTGAGCAGCAAAAAGCCCTCACACCGGCCAGCCTCAGACAGATGGCGGAAACGGTGGAGGGCTCTTTTGTATTTACTGTGGTGGATGAACAGGACAATTTGTATGTGGTTAAGGGGGACAATCCATTCTGCCTGCTCCATTTCCCGCGGATAGGGCTCTATCTCTATGCCTCCACAGAGACGATCCTGAGACAAGCGGTGGCCCGCACCTGGCTGCGATGGGAACAGGCAGAGAAGATATTGATTGATAGTGGCGACATTCTGGGCATCAACCGGCGGGGAGAAATTCAGATAGATCATTTTGAAATGGGGTGGACTCTGTACCCCCATTACAGAAGCTGGCGGCAGGTTTCCGCCTGCCTGCCCGAACCGCGTTATCTGGAACAGCTGAAAAGTGTGGCGGCCTCCTTTGGCTATACGGCGGAACAGATCGACCAGCTTCTGCTGGAGGGTTGGTCTACCGACGAGATCGAGGACGCTCTGTATTGCTATGACTATCTTTGAGAGGTGAGATGGTATGCGGGTATTGATTGTAGAACCTGGAAAGGCGCCCCGTCAAAGCGAGATCAGGCGAAAACTGTCATCTATGCAGAAGGTAGTGGGTGGTACCATACAGGTGCTGTATCCCTTTGGGGAACCGGTGGCTCTGGTCTGCAACGACGAGGGCAAGCTGATGGGCCTGCCTGCCAACCGAGCCCTGCGAGATTCTGAAGGGAAGCTGTACGATATTGTGTGCGGTACCTTTTTCCTCTGCGGTGCCCCTCCGGACAGCGAGGATTTTATCAGCCTGACAGAGGAACAGATGGAGCGATACCAGCAGAGATTTCTCCACCCGGAGCTTTTCCTGAACCTGGGCGGAGAGATCCTCTGCCTGCCGTTGTGAGTGGAAAAAACGAAGGTTTTTGGAACAGGGGCTGGAGTTGGGCGCAGAAGCCCGTTCCGGCCCCTGTTTTGGTTCCAAAAGCCGTTTCAAAATTAAAGTAGGCCCTGCCAGAGTTTCTACTGCCGACCAGAATACGGAGCGGCAGTATTGAGATACAGACGCAGAAAGACCTCCTTTATCATTTTTTACAATGCAAGCTAACATAAAATTAAATCAATAAAAAGGAGGTTCTTGAAGCTCATGGAATCAAACAGAAATCGAGAAGAGTATATAGCAGCAGTACGGCGAGGTGAGATTAAGCTGGAACGCACAGGAATGTATTGGACAGATGACGAGCGCGAGCAACTGCGGATACTATACGAATTTGGAGAAGACATTACAGACTTAATGATCCGTTTTCAGCGGTATGAAAACGCGATCCTTCAGCAGCTTACAGCCCTACATTTACTGGGACCCACGCAGGCTCCCAGAGAGAGAGGGCCACGGACTCCTCGATGCAAGTGTCAAAGCTGCAAAATGATGGACTGCATTCATTGCGGCAAGGGGGGATACTATGCTCGAGAACTTTGATGACCTGCTGACCGCCGAGGAAGCCTGTGAGGTACTGAAAATCGGCAAGAACACGCTTTATGAACTGCTAGGAGCCGGAACCTTGAAGGGGTATCGAAATGGCCGGGTCTGGCGGGTTCCGAAGCAAGCCATCGTCGAGTACATCAAAACCCAGGCAAAGCTCAACTGAAAAAATTCCCTGGACACATGTTGTCCAGGGAATTACTTTATGTTCGGTTTATGTTCCTGACGATCTGCCAGCCCCTGCATATAGGCCAACGCCAGCTCCTGGCCAGGCTTGTCCAGTGTGCTCCAGACGCCCAGACAATGCTTTTGCTCTGCCGTCAGTTTGGCACTTTCATCCTGATCCGAAAAGAACTGGGCCAGAGTAATCCCAAGGCCATCGCAGATCTTTATTAGCGACGGCACAGAGGGCACATTCGTTTTATGAAGCATCGTGCTCAAGGTAGAGTAAGGAATACCAGATGCCTTGGCCAGGCGGTAATAAGTCCACGAGCGGGCCTGACAGAGCTCCTGGATACGCGCTACAACATCAAATTCCTGCATAGGGTACCTCCTGGGATTAGTACCTCTATTTTACCCAGGAGTACGGAAATCCGTTAGATTATAATATACGTTATATTTTTGTTGAAATTATAACGTTATATAGATATAATGTGTAAATAGAAATTAGAGAGGAGATGTCGACATGTATTGTTCCAATTGTGGGCACGAAGTTGAGGAAGGAGCCTCCTTTTGCTCCAACTGCGGTAATCCAATCTCACAAAAAAATCCTTCACGGGACACGCCAAAAACAGACCTGGACTATATGAGGTATGACTTGTCGCTCAATTTTACAAAATATCGCCAACTATTTATTTCCGGATACATAGTTGACGCCGTGGTAAGCGTCATCATTCTGGTGGTCTGGCTGCTGCTGGAGCCCGTTAATCTGAATGCTTATTTTTATGAGGATGTATTTCGCTGGCCAATCATTATTAGCGGCCTTCTGGCACTTATTATCAGTTCGATTCTTATCCAGTTTTTCTTTCTCAAACGCGCTTCCAATGAGCTTGTCTCCGACATTAGGCTTGCTGGAAAACAAATAATATGGAAAACTTTAAAAAATGAGAAAGCATATTTTGACATCATACGCCAGATGAATTTGGCGTCCCCCGCCAATGACACCATGCTGGCCATCATCTTTTCTGCCGGTGCGCCCACCACAAAGCTGACGAAATCTTTTATCACCCGGGCATTTTATCATAATTGCAAACAAATCGGGATTGTTATGCAGGGTTGCGCGAAAGAAATTGAACAGGACACCAAAGCATCCTATGAACGCTGAATAGAAAGGAGAGGTTCAGTGTGAACTACATAAGAAGCCTTGTTCGCCATGCTGCCATCGTACTAAATGCGGCGCTGTTTTTGGCTATTCTGAGTTCGTGCACATCCGGGAAGCAATATTCTGGTGAGTCATCAAGTCACACACCGACGGCCACCGGCATTGTCCAAACTGAGTCTCAGTCGGCGCCGACGCCTTCCTCCTTGCCCGTTGTACCCACAATCAATCCTGCATTGATTGACCCTTTTACTCCTCCGGAGGATCTGTCTCTCTGTGATGAAATCAATTTGCGGGATGGGACAGAGGCAGAAAATAAAATCTGGATTAGCGACCATGCGGATCAGTGGGTCAAGATTGCTGGTCTGGAGTTGGATTGGGACAAAAGCGGCGACGATTTGTATGTCTATTACGCCCCTCATGAGCCAGGCGGAGATAGCTTTCAAGTGAACGGTGACATGAACTTTTTGATCGTCCTGTCAGATGGGCTGTCCGACACTGCATATATGTTTCTGGCAAATGTGGGTGGTTCTATTGCCGGAAATAATGCATTCATCGAAAATGCAGAAAGCATAGCTTCTGATCCAACAGGCCCAAATGGAGAAGCTCCAGGCTCAGATGGGTTCGCACCGTCCCTATCTTTTACCGCAGACGATATCACCAGCAATCAACCAAGGTTTTTGAGCAACTACGAAGGGCAGTATGTCACAGTATCCGGAATCAATGTATATGGCATCTATGAGGAGCATATTGGCGGTTCCGTGAACATCTATTTCAGCAATCAAGATGACTTGTTTGCGGTAAATGAGGGGAATGTGATTACGGTGTCTGGATATGTTTCACAGGATGATCTTTGGGAAGACGTCATCATTACAGATGCTGTATTGGTCAGCGTTGATAAGGAGTCCATGTGGGGATAAGGGGAATCATTTTATCTCCCCTGTTTTCTAACATTTTTTCTAACACAAATCTTGAAAACACTCATTCCCAGATGGGTCACTGCTCATATATCTGGGAATGGCGCAAGCCTTTCAAAAATTTTCTTCTCAAATTAGTTCTCAGATCTGCGCATTTCTCACGAATTTGAGAACCTTTTTGTTTCAAAAGGCCCTCATAACCCGGAGGTCGTAGGTTCAAATCCTGCCCCCGCAACCAGAAAAAGTACCGCAATCCGTTGGATTGCGGTACTTTTTTGTACTTTTTGAGTCTTTCTATTTTTGCGTTTCTAACACATTTCTAACACTCTGGTTCTAGATGGAATGGATCCCTGATTGCGGATGGAACAGGTTTAAAAGAAAAACACAAATGTACAGGTGTACACGGTTTTGCTGCATATAATAATGCATGTAAATTTTTAAATGAAGAGTTTCATTTTATGTAACTGCAACGTGGCAGCGAACTTACTTTATACAAACTGCCAAAGAAATATAGAAACAAAATTGAACGATATCTGCTATATAATGGATAATAAATGTAAATTTCAATCCATTTAAAGGAGTAATACATTCCAATAAAGAAATAAAAATATGCAATATAGATAAAATATTTTGATTATACAAAAACGGGTTGACAGATTTGTAAAAAAATATTAGCATACTAGTAAACAAAAAAGGCACCATGGTGCCTTTCCTTTCTCTTGCCAGAGAAAGGAAAAAGAAGCCTCCGGGCAGGAAAGAATAGCGTTAAATTGCAACGTTTGAATAAAACAAAAATGACAAAGCAAGTTAGTGAGCAAGACGATGAAAAGAACGACAGGA
>NZ_JBBMFT010000015.1:0-21758 GCF_040095835.1 Flavonifractor hominis | reverse complement strand
AGCAGCTGGCCGTCATGCTCTACCGCTACGCCGGCTCCCCCGCCACTGAGGGCAGCCTGACCGGCTTTGCCGATGCCTCCTCCGTGTCCGCCTGGGCGCAGGACGCCATGGAGTGGGCCGTGGCCGAGGGCATCCTCACTGGCAAGAACGGCTCTGCTCTGGATCCCCAGGGCACCGCCAGCCGTGCTGAGGTAGCCACCATGCTCATGCGCTTTACCCAGAGTGAGGACAACTAAATCACTCATCCCTTGCCTTGTGCCGGGTCCCGGAGCAAATGCTCCGGGGCCCGGCCCTTTCTATGCAAAAAGGACGGCCGTGCTGTTGCACGGCCGTCCTTTTTGCTCTCAGTTAATTCCATAATGGCGCAGGCGTTCATAGAAGCTGGATTTTTTGATATCCAACTGCTTCATGGCCTGGCGTTTGTCCCCGCCGGCTGCCTCCAGCGCCTGACGGATGGCGCATTCTTCCGCATACTCCAGCTGCTCCCGCAGCGTACCGCCGAACATTCGCTCGGGTACCTCCGTTTCGGCTCCGATGGGGGTGATCTCAATGTCCTCTGGCGTGATAATGCTGCTCTCACTGACCGCCACTGCCCGCTCGATGACGTTGCCCAACTCCCGGATGTTGCCCGGCCAGGTATGATGGAGCAGCTTCTCCACCGCTGAGCCGGAGAGCTTTTTCGGCGGGATATCATATTGGGCGCAGATGGTCTCGGTGAGGCTGCGGCTGAGCAGATAGAGGTCGGAAATACGCTCCCGCAGGGGCGGGATGTACAGGGCAAAGACATGGATGCGGTAATAGAGGTCCTCCCGGAACCGCCCCTCCCCCACCGCCTGCCACAGATTCTGGTTGGTGGCTGAGAGGATGCGCACATCCACATCGGTGGGCTTGGTGGCACCCACCCGGTAAAAGCGTTTGTTCTGGATGGCGTAGAGCAGCTTGACCTGGGCGCTCATGGGGATCTCCCCGATCTCATCCAGGAAAATAGTGCCCCCGTTGGCCTGCTCAAAGTACCCCGGCTTGCCCCCGGCCAGCGCGCCGGTAAACGCTCCGCCCACATAGCCGAACAGTTCGCTTTCAAACAGATCCCGCGGGATGGAGCTGCAGTTGACCTCCACAAAGGGGCCGTCCGGGCGGGACAGGCGGTGGATCTCCCGGGCCAGCTGGGACTTGCCGGTGCCGCTCTCCCCGGTGAGGATGATGTTGCATTTGGCCCGGGCGGCCTTGTAGGCCAGGTATTTTACCCGCTGGATGGGGGGTGAGCTGCCCACAAAGTCCGGAAAGGCGTTGGCAGGCACCCGCATGACGTGGTTGTCGGCGTTGAGGCTGGCCTGCTCCACCTTGGTAATGAGATCGTTGCGCTGGTCCAGCAGCTTGTGCAGCTCGGACAGGTCGGTGAGCTTGAGCACCGCCCCCTCCACCCGCCCGTCCTCCAGCACCGGCAGGATGGAGCAGAGCATGAGGCGCTTGTTGATATACAGCTCCTCCTCCAGGGTGGGCCCACCGCCGCCGGAGAGGACCCGGTCCATCCGGCGGGTCAGCTCGCAGGGCTGGAAGAGCTCAAAAAAGTCCCGGCCCACCACGTCAAATTCCGTGGTGCCGTCGTTTTTGGGCTGGAAGGGACGGCCGTCCAACAGGTCCTTCAGATCCTCCTGGCGGATGGTGCACCCCTTCTCCTGGTAGAATTTGACCGCTCCATCCGCCCCATCCAACACCACCAGATGGGCCATGGAGCGCAGGTAGCGCAGGTAATAGTCCTCCCCGTGGACCCGGATGGTGAGCAGCTTTTCCTGCCGGTCCACCGTGAGGGATACGTCCACCGACCCGCAGCTTCCCTCCAGCGTCAGCTTCTGGGGTGTGGTGTACTGGGTGCAGCGGCGGTAGAGGGGGCGGCACTCCGGCGTACGGAACCGCCCGGCGGCCAGTACCACGTCGCCACAGCGCAGTTCGGGGTCCTGGATATTCAGCAGGGCCAGATCCTCCGGCGTCATACCACCGTCGTCATCCCCCAGCATGTTGTCGGCAATGAGCACCAGATCCCCCGGCCGAATGCACCCCGCCGGATGGGACCGGCCGCCCTGGAGCACCACGCCGGTCATCTCCTTGGCCTTCCGGCTGAACCGGGTAACGATGCCGCCGGCGTCGACGCAGATGATCCCCTCATCCACGATCTCCGTGATGGCATCGATCAGCTTCTGCTCCATCTCCGCGCCCCCTTTCTCTGTCTGTTCCATTATAAAGCACACCGCGTCCCGGCACAAGCACAACAGCGCGCCCCGTCCGGGGATGAGCCGGACGGGGCGCATGAGAGAAGAGAGAGAGGAGAATTCACATCACAAAGCCGAACACCAGATAGAACAGGATGGACAGCCCCGCAAAGGCCAGGCAGTAGGGGGACTGGGTCTTGACGTGATCGATGATGTTGCACCCGGTGGTGGAGCACGTCATGATGGTGGTGTCGGAGATGGGGGAGCAGTGGTCACCGAAGATGCTGCCGGCCCAAACCGCGCCCGCCACCAGGGGGATGCTCACGCCCAGCTGGATGGCCATGGGCAGGCAGATCACAGAGGTGATGGCCATGGTGCCCATGGACGTGCCAGTAGCAAAGGAGATGAGGCAGGCCATCAGGAACACCAGCACGGGCAGCAGCGCCGGGGAGAGGAAGCGCTCAAAGATGGAGCACAGGTACAGCCCGGTGCCCAGCTGGGACACCACGGTGCCCATGGTAAAGCCAAAGACCAGGATCATGGCAATGGAGAGCATGCCGGAGGCGCCCTTGAAGGCCACCTCGATGTACTGGGTGACGCTGTAGATCTTCTGGCTGACACAGAGGATGCCGGCAGCCACCAGGGCCAGGAACACGCCCCAGAGCAGGGCATTCATGCCGTCGCCGTCCAGGGGATTGCCGCTGCCGGTGACCGTGAGCACCGTCAGCACGCCCAGGATGAGCACCACGATGGGAATGATCATGTTGCGGGCCAGAGGACGCTCGGTATCCAGATAGCTCTTGTCGTCCTGTACTTCCTCCATCCGGGTGGCAGAGGGGGCGTCCAGCTGTCCGGTGGTGTCCGCCCGCAGCTCAGCGGCCTTCATGGGGCCGAAGTCCTTGCCCAGCAGGCAGAGCACCAGGGTACCCAGCACAGCCAGCATGCAGTAGAAATTCAGGGGGATGGACTGGACCAGCAGGGTGGCAGCCTGGCTCTCTTCCACGCCGCCGGAGGTGAGGTAGCCGATCATGGACGCACCCCAGCCGCTCAGGGGCAGCAGCACGCACACCGGGGTGGAGGTGGTGTGGACCAGGAAGGCGGATTTTTCGTGGGAGACCTTCATGGCGTCGTTCACCGGCCGGGTGACCGAACCCACCACCAGGCAGCTCAGGGAACCGGAGGTAAACACCAGCACGCCCACCAGCCAGGTAAAGAGGTTGGCCGCCCGCTTGGATTTGATGAGGCCTTTTTTGCGCACCATGAGCTCTACAAAGCCCTCGATGCCGCCGGAGCGTTCAATGATGTAGATGAGCGCTCCGATCATCAGGATCGAGGCGATGACGATGGTGTTGCTGTGACTCTCCAGCGTGGAGACAAAGCCGTTGAGGGTGGCGTTGAGCGCGGCAATGATCTGGAAGCTGTCAATGACGCAGAAGCCGAAGAACACGCCGATGAACAGTGCGATGAACACGTTTTTGGTCAGGATCGCCAATACGATGGTCAACAATGGCGGCAGGATAGATAGAAACCCGTATTCCATAACATACTCCTCCTAACGATTCACAGATGCGGTCCTGCTATTTCCGCACGGACCGGCCCAGCCCGGCACGGACGATCCGGCCGTGGTCCATTGCCACCTCCCCGTTGATGAGCACATAATCCAGCCCCTCCGGCGCGGCGTTGGGCTGGTCGAAGCTGGCCCGGTCCTGGATCCGCTCCAGGTCGAACACCACCACGTCGGCATCCGCCCCCCGGCGCAGGGTGCCTTTGTTGGTCAGCCCCAGTCTGGCCGCCGGCAGGGCGGTCATTTTGGCAATGGCGTCGTCCAGGCTGATACGCCCGGTACGGACATACTGGGCCAAAAACCGGGGGAAGGTCCCCGCCGCCCGGGGATGCCCCTGTCCGTTGTCCATCAGCCCGTCGCTGGCCAGCAGGATATTGGGGTGGAGCAGCGCCAGGTCCACGTCCTCCGGTTTCATCACGTGGCACACGGTGATGGTACGCGGCGCCTCCCGCCGCAGCCAGCGGAAGATCTCCTCATTGCAGCGCTGGCCCTGATAAGGCCCCTCGCACACCTCGATGACCGAGTAGTCGGCCTGATACCGCTCCAGGAATCCCTCGTCGTAGGTGGTCTCCCCGATACGGGTGCTGAAGGCGTAATAGGGGTAGCAATCCCCCGCCAGGTCCATGCCGTTGGCCCGGCAGGTATCCATCATGGCCAGCAGCCGCTCCATCTGGCCAAAGCCGCCCATGCTGCCCACGTGGGAATTCTGCACCGGGATATCCAGTGCCCGGCCCACATCGATGAGTTCCTGCACCGCAGAGAAGATATGCTCGGCGTCGTCCCGCACGTGGGCGGCGATAAACCGATTGCTTCCCCGGCAGCCCCGGGCGGTCGTCACCATCTCCTCCATGGTGATGCCGGGTACATACCGGATGCCGAAGGATACCCCGAAGCACCCTGCCTCCAGCGCCTGGTCGGCCAGGCGGGCGGTGCGCTCCAGCTCGTCGGGAGTAACAGCGGTATATTTATCCTGGTGTCCGGCCTGCTCCCGCAGGAACGTGTGCCCCGCCAGCAGGCCCATGTTGACCGGCCCGCCGTCCCGGTCCATGAGTTCCAGGTACTTTATCGGGGAGACGGTGTTGATCCCGCAGTTGCCGCCGATGGCGGTGGTAACGCCCATGCGCAGCATGGAGGTCATGATGCTGGGGACCAGTCGGTCCTGCTGAGGATCATAGGGGTCCTCGTGCATGTGCAGGTCAATGAAGCCGGGACAGACGTACTTTCCCGCCGCATCCAGGACCACGTCGGCCTCCGGCTCGTCCTGTACCGTGGCCAGTACCCGTCCATCTTCCAGCAGCAGGTTGTTGCGGGCGTGGACTCGGCTGGCCGGGTCCACGATGGTACCGTTTTTAATCAGCGTTCGCATGGTATTCCCCCGTTTCCGGTGTTTCTTCCCCTTCGGGGATCTGGTTGCGGATCAGATCTTCATAACTCTGCCGGCGGACCATCAGCCGGTGCTGCCCCGCCCGGGCCAACACCACCGCCGGGATGGGATTGCAGTTGTAGTTGCTGGCCATGGAGTAACCGTAGGCGCCGGTGGAAAACACCGCCAGCACATCACCGGTCCGGGCCCGGGGCAGCTCCACGTCCCGCAGGAGGATGTCCCCCGACTCGCAGCACTTGCCGCAGACGGTGACCGTCTCCTCCGCCTCCTCGCCGGCCCGGTTGGCCAACATGCCCCGGTAGACCGCCTGATACAGGGCGGGGCGAATGTTGTCCGTCATACCCCCGTCCACCGAGACGTACTTGCGCACACCCGGGATGTCCTTGATGCTCCCCACGGTGTAGAGGGTCAGGCCCGCGTCTCCCACGATGCTCCGCCCCGGCTCAATGACCACTGCGGGCCGCGGCATGCCCAGCTCGTCGTAGCAGGCGGCGATGCGCTCCAGCATGGGGTCCAGATAGTCCCGGTAGGGCCGGCGCTGCTCCGTGGTGTAGCGGATGCCGAACCCGCCGCCCAGATTGAGCTCCCGCACCGGTGCGCCAAAGCGCTGCTTCACCTGCCGCACCAGCTCCAGCACCGCCTCGGTGGCCTGCACATAGGGCTCTACGTCGAAGAGCTGTGAGCCCACATGGAAATGGAACCCCAAAAAGTCGATGTGGGGGGCTTCCAGAGCCCGGGCCACGGCGGGGTAGATGATCTCCTCATCCAGGGGAAACCCGAATTTGGAGTCCTTTTTCCCGGTGACGATATAGTCATGGCTGTCCGCCTTTACCCCCGGCGTCACCCGGTAGAGGACCTTCATCCGCCTTCCCTGGGCTGCGCAGAGGGCTTCAATGGTCTCCAGCTCATGGGGGGCGTCCACAATGATGCGGCCCACGCCATGCTCTACTGCCAGTTCCAGCTCCCGCGGAAGCTTGTTGTTGCCGTTGAATTCGATGCGCTCCGGCGGAAATCCGGCGGCCAGCGCGGTGTACAGCTCGCCTCCCGAGACCACATCGATGCACAGTCCAGCCCGCTCCACCAGTTTACACATGCCCACGGTGCAAAATGCCTTGGCGGCGTAGGCCGCCCGGCTGCCCGGCCAGCGGTCCAGAAAGTCCCGCCGGATTTCGTCAAAATGCTCCTGCATGACCGATTCCGAGTAGACATACAGCGGCGTGCCATACGTTGCGGCCAGTTCGGTGGTGTCGCATCCGTCGAAAAACAGCGTTCCGTTTTTGATCTCTATCATAGCATCGGTCCTCCTTTTTGGTACCGCCCGTAGAAAAAGCAGATTTTGTGCCAACTTCTGTCCGCTGCCCGCCATGCGCCGTCTCCCAAGGGCTTGGGGCACAATACCGCAGACCGGCTCCGGCCTTGATCGTCCGGTTTTTTGGAATATTCCAGTTCCTGTATTCCACGTTTTCGGAATCTCTCAACAAAACAACCCCCACAAGGGTCCGGCCCTTGTGGGGGTTGTTTCAGAACAGCTCGGAGTGGGCGAAGTTGGCGACCCCGCCGCCCGTGTGCAGGAAGACCACCGTATCCGACCGGGTCAGAATGCCTTTGCGGATCAGATCGATCATTCCGGCAAAGGCCTTTCCCGCATAGGTGTGGCACAGGACCAGCCCCTCGGTCTCGGCGGCGATGCGGACGGCCTCCAGCGCCTGCTGGGTAACGGCGCCGTAGCCCTGGCCGATGTAGTCGTAATTGACCGAGATCTCCTGGCTCTCAAAGTGCTCCCCCACGCACCCCAGCATCTGCATGGTGGCGTTGCACAGCTCGGCGATCTCCTCTTCCTTGGGCCGGGTATGGTGGCTGACACTGATGCCCAGCATCTTGGTCCCCGCGCCGGACAGGCGCAGGCCGCACTCGATGCCGGCCTGGGTCCCGCCGGTCCCTGTGGCCGCGATGAGGTAATCCGCCCGGATGCCCAGCGTCTGCATCTGGTCGTTGAGCTCATCCACGGCGTTGATGTACCCCAGGTTGCCCAGGGGTGTGGCGCCTCCCAGCGGGAGCAGGAAGGGCCGCCGCCCCATCGCCCGGTAGTCTGCGGCGATCTTCCCCGTCACGGGGAAAACGCCCTGGATCTCCTGGTCCTCCAGCGCCTGGGTCACGTTGGGGTCGTAGATAAGCTTGGCCCCCATAATGTGGTCCAGCAGCAGATTCCCCTGGCAGTCCTGGGGCATCTCCCCCTCCAGTACCGCCACAGCCTCCATACCCAGCTTCCGGGCCACCGCCACGGTCTGCCGGACCCAGTTGGACTGCACGCCTCCCAGAGTGATGAGGGTGTCCGCCCCCTGTTCCACTGCCTGAGGCATGAGAAACTCCAGCTTCCGGGTTTTGTTCCCGCCAAACGCCAGGGCGGTCAGATCATCCCGCTTGATGTAGATCTGCGGCCCACCCAGATAGTCTGTCAGGTTGGGAGCAAACTCCAGCGGGGTGGGCAGCGGCGTCAGGGGCAGCCGGGGATAGCCCGCAATCATCTGTTTGATATCCATGTTACTACCCCTAATCGTTTAAAGTAGGCTCGGCAGCAGAAGGGTCAGCGGCGGGACATAGGTCACAATGAGCAGCGCCACGACCAATGGAACATAGAGCGGCAGCAGCTCCCGCAGCACCTTGTGAGCCGGCACATTTCCCACCGTGGCCACGGTGTACAGCCCCACGCCGAAGGGGGGCGTCAGCATACCGATGGTCAGGTTGAGCACCAGGATAACGCCCAGATGGATGGGGTCTACCTGAATGGCCGCAGCCACCGGCAGCAGGATGGGAGTGAGGATGGTCAGCGCGGAGATGGTCTCCATGAACATCCCCACCAGCAGCACCAGAATGTTAATGAGCAGCAGAATGAGCACCGGATGGTCGGCCAGATTCAGGAAGGCCCCTGAGACCATCTCCGGGAAGTGCTCCAGGGTGAGGACCTTGGTAAAGAAGGCAGCCACACCGATGATGATAAAAATGTTGCAAATGGTCTTATAGGTCTCGATGATGGAATCTTTCAGGATCTTGAAGGAGAACTTGCCCTTGATGGCCTCCACGATCAGGATATACAGCACAGCGGCGGCGCCGGCCTCGCTGGGGCTGAACAGTCCGGTGAGCATGGAGACGATAATGGCGGGGATGAGGAAGAGGATATGCAGGGCCTGCTTGGTGGCCTGCCACAGGCTCTCCTTGGCCGCAAAGCGCTGCTCCTGCTCCGATGCACGGGGCTTGAGTTTGCTCCGGCACTGGAAGGAGATAAAGAGATACATCACGATCACGATGGCAAAGGCGGGCAGCATACCGGCCATCAGGCAGCTCAGGGAGGAGGTCTGGGCCAGCACCGCGAAGATGAGCAGCGGGATGCTGGGCGGGAAGATGGGCCCCACCATGGAGGTAGCCGCCGTCAGCGCGGCCGCGTACTCCCGGGAGAAGCCCTCCTCCTCCATGGCCTTGATCTCCACCTGCCCCAGTCCGCCGATGTCGGCCACCGCCGCGCCGGACATACCGGCAAAGATCAGACTGACGATGATGTTGACCTTGGCGGTGTAGCCCTTGGCGTTGCGCATGAGCACCCGGCAGAAGTGGAACAGGTTGGAGGTCTCCCCAAAATTGTTGATGAGGCAGCCCATGAGGATAAACAGTGGGCTGGCCACCAGCGGGAAGGAGTTGAGCGACTGGAAAATGGAATAGGCCATGGTGGAGGGCGGCAAACCTTCCACGATCACGTAGAGCAGCGAAGGCACGCCCATGGCCACCACAATGGGAAATCCGCCCAGCAGCAGGACGAGAAACAGGATCAAAACAATGGCAAGCAATCCTCACACCTTCTTTCGGATCTCCTTGATGAGGCCCAGTATGGCAAACAGGCCCCACAGGACAGAAAAGACGATCATTACGGTATGCAGCCAGGGATAGGGGATTCCGGCGGCATGGGTCTTCAGCACCCGGATCTGGGGGAAGAGCTGGGCCTCGCCGGCCAGAATGCCGGCCACGCACAGCAGGATCAGCACCCGGCTGATGATGCGGCACACCTTTCGTCCCGCGGGGCCCATCTTTTCTTGAAGGAACTCCACCCGCAGGTGAGAGTCATAGCGCTCTACAATGGGCAGGCCCACAAAAATCATGGCAATGAGGGAAAAGGTAGCCACTTCCTCTGGAAACTTCAGAGGCAGATTGAAGATGGAGCGGGTAATGATCTGCAATCCGATCACGCCAATGATGAGGACATTGATGGCGATCTCCAGCCAGTCCACCACCCGTTCAAAGCCATCCAGCGCTTTTTTCATAACAGCCTCCCGTGTCTCAGCTCTCCTCCAGGTAATCCATGATCTCCTGGAAGATATCGCCCCACTCCTCCTGGAACTTCTCGCTCACCTCGTCCCGGATGCGCTCGGTGTCAAAGGACAGCTCATCGGCCTCGATGATGGTCATGCCCTTTTCCTCCATGGCGGCCCGGGCTTCGTCCTCGCTCTCGGCAAAGCTGTCATAGACGGCCTGCCGGGCTTCCACACCCGCCTGCTCCAGGATCTGCTGGTCCTCCTCGGAGAGCTTGGCCCAGCTGGTCTCGTTGATGAACACGCCGGACAGGGTGGGATTGTGGCCGGTCATGATGCAGTAGTGCTCGATCTCGTGCAGGCCGGTGTCCACGATATTGGAGAAGGGCATGCCGGTGCCGTCGATCATGTTGGTCACCAGGGAGGTGATGACCTCGCCCCAGCCCATGGGTGTGGGGGTGGCGCCCATGGCGCTCATGGTCTCCATGAAGATCTTGCTGGGGATGACCCGGATCTTCATACCCTTCAGGTCGGCCTCGGAGTACACCGGCTTGTTGGTGGTGAGCAGATTCTGGTTGCCCCAGGAGTAGGTGGCCACCAGGCGTACGCCCGAGCCCGCCAGCTCCTCGTTGAGCCGGTCCATGATGGGAGAGTCGGGATCGGTCACCTTAAACAGATCCTCGTCACTCTCAAAGAGATAGGGCGCCTCCAGGATGGAGAGGGCGGGGCACAGATCGGTGACTTCGCTCACGTCGTGCTGGCTCAGATCGGCGATGCCGGTCTGAGTGCCTTCGATGTTGTTGGCCGTCAGGGTACCGCCGAAGTAGTTTTCGATGATGACCCGCCCCTCGGTGCGCTCCTCCACCAGTTCCTTAAAGGTCAGGCAGAAGACGCCGGCCGGGGACTGCTCACCGTTGACGTCGCTGAATTTCAGTACAATGGGCTCTCCGCCCCCTTGGGTATCTGAGGTCCCACCGGCAGGATTGGTCTCAGCGGCAGGTGAATTGGAACAACCGGCGCACAGCAGGGTGGGGATCAGCAGCAGGGCAGCCAGGGCGGTGATTCGCTTTTTCATGGAACATCCTCCTGTCTTTTTTCTGTTGGGGTCAGCAAAGGACCCCGTCCTTCATGAACAGCTGTTGGTCAAACCAGATGGTAGGTTTCCAGTACACCAGATCCAAATGCTGTGGACACGCGTTCCCCCCTCCAAATCCTGTATTGCTGCCCAGGGCGAAATGCCCCGTGCCATAGATTCCCTCGTCGATGACAATGCTTCCGCAGGGACGGGCACAGGGATTGAGCCCCACGGCAAATTCGGCCAGCACATCTCCGCCGGGCACGGCGTGCACCCGCTCGGCCAGCTGCTGCGCCTGCCGGCCGCCCCGGATTTCCACCGCGCGGCCGTTCTCAATCTTCAGCACCACCGGCTCCTCCAGCAGGCCCAGGCCCGTCCCGCTCAGGTCGGCCGCCAGGGTGCCCTCCGCCGTTCCCTCCAGCGGGGCGATATAGACCTCCATATCGGGCACCGCGGCCATGACCCCCGGTTCCAGGCAAGTGCCAGGGCAGCAGCTGGACCGCCGTCCGTCGATGCGGAAGGTCAGGTCGGTCCCCCCCGGTGCGGTGACCCGGACACCGCAGCCCCGGTCAAATGCCGCCCGGACGGTCTCTACCCGCTCCCGCAGGCCTTCAAAGTCCGCTTCCAGCGCCGGGTTGGTTAAAAAGTCCTCCGGCGCCTCCGTCATGGTCACCACCCGGCCGCCCCGCCGGATGCACGCCCCGGTAGCCGGAGCATACCCCAGGGTCTGCGTGGTCACCCCAAAGACCACATCGGCAGCCTCAATGGCGGCCGCCACCGGCCGGGGCACTTCCCCCGCCGGCAGGCTCCCGTCGAACAGCAGCTGTACACAGCACGCCCCCCGGGCTGTGCAGGCCCGAAACAGCCGCTGAGCGATGTCCGGCGGACGCAGGGTATCGGTGACGATCGCCACCGTTTCCTCCGGCCGGACCCCGACGCAGTCCCGAACAATCCGGGCCGCGCCTTCCATGGCAGTCATACCTCTCTCCTCCTTCGTCTAAATGGTAGATGGGAACCGTTCCTTCACTCAGGAATAGGAGCAACTTCCATGCCAACCCTTTTTTCCGACAAGTTTTGCTATTTTCCCTCTTTTTTTGCACACAGGGCTTCTGTTGTACCACTTCTCTTCTTTTCAATGGGTTAATTAAATGTTATAATTACCCCATTAACTCCCAAAGGAGGCGGTCCCATGGCAGCAAAACGGGTCGCGGTGGTGACCCTGTCCACGGCGGTGGTCCGTTTCTACACCGAGCAGCTCTACGCCCTCTTCGGCGACCTCATTGAGGTGATCCCCTACAGCTTTGAGGACGGCTCTGCCTACCAGATCAAACCGGCCGACCTGGTGATCGTCTCCACCAGCGCCACAGAGAGCTATCAGGTGGCCCAGCAATGGCTGCCGCCGGGGAGTCTGACCATCATTTCCAGCATCACCATTACAAAGCCGGCTCTGGAACAGCTGCTGGCTCTTCCCAGGGGTACCCGCGCCCTGCTGGTCAACCTCAGCCTGAAGATGGCCATGGAGGTCATTTCCGACCTGCACCATCTGGGGGTCAATCACATTGAATTCATCCCCTTCTACCCCTTTGCCGAGCCGGAACCCGGAGTCGACCTGGCCATCACGCCGGACGAGGTGCGCTATGTCCCCTCTCACATCAAGACGGTCATCAATCTTGGCCAGCGCACCTTTGACGTGTCCACCATTACCGAGATTGCCCTGAAGCTGGGGTATGAATCTCTTCTGGAGACCGAGCCCTTCCAGCGGTATTTCCGCATGCTGCCCGGGGACAACTACAGCATCAAGCATCTGTTTGCCAAAAAATATCAGCTGGAGACCCGCTTTGACATGCTGCTGAGCGTGCTGGACATGGGGGTCATCGGCGTGGACCATCAGATGCGTATTTTTGCCTGCAACCAGGAGGCCCAGAAGATTTTGGGCATGTCGCCGGAGCGGGTCATGGGGAAGAGCGCCACAGAAACCATGCCTTTTCTCCCCTTCGGGACCGGTGCTGCACCCGAGGAACAGCCGCGCAGCAGCCTGGTGCGCTATTGCGGCAAACACATCAATGTCAGCGTGTTCCCCGTGGTACGGCGGGGGGAATATCTGGGTGCCTTTGCCCTGCTTCAGGATTTTACCGCCGAGGAAAACAAGCAGCATAAGATGCGGGCCCAGCTGCTCTCACGGGGTCACAAGGCCAAATACACCTTTGAGGACATATTGGGTGCCAGTCCGGCCATTGAAAAAACCAAGCAGATCGCCAAAAAAATGGCTCTGACCGATTTGCCGGTACTCATCGTGGGGGAAAGCGGCACGGGAAAGGAACTTTTCTCCCAGGCCATCCACAACTACTCCCCCCGCCGGGACGGACCGTTTCTGGCCATCAACTGCGCCTCCATCCCCGACACACTTTTGGAGAGCGAGCTTTTCGGCTACGAGGAGGGGGCTTTTACCGGCGCCAAAAAGGGCGGCAAGCTGGGCCTGTTCGAATTTGCCCATCACGGCACCCTGCTGCTGGACGAGATCGAGGGGATGAGCCCCAATCTCCAGGTAAAGCTGCTGCGGGTCATTCAGGAGAAGGAAGTCATGCGGGTGGGCGGCAATAAAATCATTCATGTGGACGTGCGCCTCATCGCCGCCAGCAACCGGAATCTGGAGGAGATGGTGGAGTCCAATACCTTTCGAAAGGACCTGTTTTACCGGCTGAACACCCTTCCCCTGACCATTCCGCCGCTGCGGGAACGGGGCGAGGACATTCTGCTGCTTCTGGAGGCCATCAAGCGCTCCCTGGGCATCTCCTTCCAGCTCTCTCCGGCCGCCCGGCAGGCTATTTTGTGCTACCCCTTCCCCGGCAATGTGCGGGAACTCATCAATTATGTAGAGTACCTTTCCTGTGTGGGCGGTTCCTATATTGACACCGACGCTCTGCCCGCTGCCATTCAGCGCCACCTGGAACAGCAGGCCGCCCCCGCTCCGCTGCCCCTGTCCCAACCGGCCGCCGCGCTCTCCCACATGGCCGGCTGCCCATTCCTGCTGCGGGCACTGTGTCAGGAGGAACACAGCGCCGCAGGACTGGGCCGGCGCACCCTGTACCGCAAGGCCCTGGACGCCTGTCTCCCCCTGTCTGACCATGAGATCCGCCAGGCGCTGCACCACATGCAGTCTATGGGACTGGTGAGCATTGCCCGGGGCCGGGGTGCTACCCGCATCACCCCGGAAGGCCGGCGGATCGCTCAGGAACTGGAACGGCTGGACGCCATGGAACCTTCAAACCCACAGGCCTGGCCGGGAACTTGATCCAGGCCTGCTGGGTGTGAGCGCTGGTTTAGATATGCTGTGCATATTTCGAGTGATAACGAGGGCATCCCCGTCCCGGAGACGGCACGTCCCATTTTGAAAACCGGCATTTCATCGTCGAAAAAAGGCGATGAAATGCCGGTTTTTTATTTAGCATTGACATTCTGAATTTCTATGTTATACTTAGCTAGTGTAATAAAGTATTTTGCGTAAATTCTTTGGAATGCTTTTCTACGATTGACGTTCAGACCACTTTCTTTCCGCCGGCGGCGGAACCTTTTCCTTCGCGTGCGCCGGGTACAAGCTTGGACAGATCGGATTTGTCCAGGGACGGAAACAATGAGGGCCGCGGCACGTTCTGCCGCTCGTCTTTATATGTGATACGTGCAAAGGCGCACCGTGCTGTGACAGGACAGGCATGGTGCGCGCTTTTCTTTATTAGGCAGTCAAAAGAGGGACAAAACTGGCAGAGCAACGCTTTTCCGCTCCGGGAGGCCCTGCTCCCGGCGGTATATCCGCATGTTCTGCTGTTTTGAAATTGAAAAAAGGGAGATTGGAAATGAGGAAACACATGAAGCAAACCATGGCTCTGCTCCTCGCGCTGATCATGACGCTCGGTCTGGTTCCCGCCGCCGGCGCCGCAGATGTGCAGGATCAGGCCGCGGATCTGCGCAGCGAGTTCACTCCGTCCGCAGATGCCGCCAATGCCATCGACCCTGAAGAATGGGTCACCGTGATCGTGGAACTCAAGGGCGAGACCACCCTAGACGTGGATGAATTCGTGGAAGAGTTCCGTCAGGACAGCGTTGGCTACTCTACCGACACCACTGTGGCCGCTTACCGCGCCAGCATGGTGGATGAGCAGACCGACATCCAGACTCAGATTGAGGCAATGGTACCCAATGCGGAGTTCCGTTACCACTATACCAACCTGCTCAACGGCTTCGCTGCCCGCGTCCAGTACAAGGATATCGAGGCCATCAAGAGCCTGGACAGCGTCCTGGACGTGTACATGACTCAGTCCTATGACTACTCTGATTCCTGGGAAGAGGATGAGGAGTCTTTGGAGTACATCTCTCTGGAGGATTACTATGAGCTCTACGGCGGCGACGGCGTGGCGCTGGACGACGGCTATTACACCGATGCCAGTGTCCTCTCCGACCAGGGCTCCGTGGATCAGATGCACCTGCAGGCCGCCTGGGACCGGGGCTACACCGGCGCCGGCAAGGTGATTGCCGTGTTCGATTCCAGCCTGCGCTACACCCACGAGCTGTTCTCCTACATGGATCCCGAGATCGCCGCCGAGAAGCCCGGCAACTATAAGACCAAGGAGGGTCTGCTGACCACCATCCAGAACAACGCCGACACCCTCAACCTGTTTGATTCCGGCTGGGGCAGCTGGTTCCATCAGCGTCCCACGGAGGATACCGGCTTCAGCGAGGAGGTCCAGGCGGCCATCCGCAACGGCGACTTCTGGTACAATGAGAAGGTTCCCTTCGCTGTGGACTACATGGACGGCGACCTGGAAGTCTGGGACGGCGATTCCAGCAGCCACGGTACCCACGTCTGCGGCATCGCGGCCGGCAACCCCGGCCCCAAGGATCCGGAACAGCCGGTCAGCATGGACAACGTCAACGGCGTGCTGGGCAGCGCCTATGACGCGCAGATCATGTTCTTCAAGGTGTTCAGCGAACACGACGACTTCGGCCAGGAGAGCGACGAGGCCGTATTTGCCGCCCTGGACGACGCTGTAACGCTGGGCGCCAACGCCTTCAACCTGTCTCTGGGCATTCCCAACGGCTTCACCACCATGAACACCTATGCCCAGGCCGGCTATCAGAAGGCCTACAACCGCGCCACCGCCGCCGGCATCTCCATCGCACTTTCCGCCGGCAACGATACCCGTGACAGCCGCCCCGGCGCGCTGGTCTCCGGCTATACCACCCTGCTGCCCAACAACTCCAAGGTTGGTTTCTCCGGCAGCCTGTTCTCCCCCATGACGGTAGCCTCCGCACAGGGCACGGGCTACAGCTACAAGAGCTACTATTATGACACCACCATGACCATCACCGATGGTGAGGGCGCTCCCATCGAGGGTCTGGATGCCATTACTGTGACCGATAACAACGCCACCGCCGTGGGCACCAGCCTGACTGGCACCTATGAGATCGTGGACTGCGGCCTGGGCAGCACCGAGGAGATCCTGGCTGCCACCAGCAGTGAGACGCTGGAAGGCGCCCTGACCGGTAAGATTGCGCTGGTCCAGCGCGGCGATCTGACCTTCCTGGAGAAGGGCGAGAACGCCTTCAAGGCCGGCGCCGCGGGCGTCATCATGGCCAACAACGCCGACTCCAGCTCCAACCTGTCCGCCTCTCAGATCTACGCTGAGATCCCCACCTTCGGTATGTTCGCCTCCAGCCTGTATGGAACCTTCCAGACGGCACTGGAATCCGGTACCGTTCAGGTGAGCTTCCAGAGCGAAGAGAAGTCTCAGGAAAATTCCCGCACCTATTCTGACAGCGGCCCTGCCGGCTCCACCTCCTGGGGCATTACCGAGGCCCTGCGTCTGAAGCCCGACATCATGGCTCCCGGCGGCAGCATTCTGTCCGCTGGCGCCGCCTCCGATACCGCTCTGGTAACCAAGAGCGGCACCTCCATGGCCTCCCCCAATATGGCCGGCGGTTTCCTGCTGGTTCAGCAGTATGTAGATGAAAACCTGGCCCTGTTCGGTGTGGAGCCCGGTACCGAGGAGTACAACAACCTGGTCAACCAGCTGGTTGCCAGCACGGCCACCGTGTACGCCCCGCTGGACAGCGAGGGTACCGGCCGTCAGAACAAGTACTTCTCTCCCCGCCGTCAGGGTGCCGGCCTGGCCAACATCGATGCGGCCACTTCTACCAAGGTGGTGCTCCACAACGACACCGTCTACAACCCCGAGACCGGTGAGGCCCCCCGCACCAAGGTGGAGCTGTTCGACAAGCTGGGTGATACCTTCACCTTCCACTTCACCCTGGACAACTACAATGACACCGCCCGCACGTTCAACGTACTCTCCTGCCTGCAGACCGACGCCACCACGGAGAGCGCCGGCCGCAACAACATCGTCACCAGCAACAGCAACGGCACCGATATCGACCCCATTGAGGACGCTGTGATGACCGTCTCTGCGGTCAGCGGTGACGCCACCATCGACACCGACTCTGCCAACATCAACCGCTATGCCGACGGTACTTCCGCCGCTGTGGTGAGCGTTCCCGCCAATTCCTCCACCGAGATCACCATCACCGTGGAGCTGGATCCCGACACCATGGCAGCCTATGACGAAGTCTATCCCAACGGCATGTTCCTGGAGGGCTATGTGTTCTTCGACTCCGATGTGGAAGACGTGAACATCCCCTTCCTGGGCTTCCGCGGCGACTGGACTCAGGCCCCCATCTTTGACCTGGCCACCGCCTACGATGACATCAGCGCTCTGGAGACTACCGACCTCAATTACCCCTTGTACTATGCCACCACCATGGCCACTCTGCTGGACAACGGCGGCACTTCCTACGAAGCGGTACTGGGTGCCAACCAGTTCACTGAGGCATCCTGGCCCGGCTATGCGTACAACGACCGGTACAATTCTGCCCGCACCTATCTCTCCACCCTGCGTGACAGCGGCAACTTTAGCGGCGACTACTCCGCCATCTCCCCCAACGGCGACGGCTTTGCCGATCTGGCTTATGCCAACCTGCTGCTGCTGCGCAACGCCAAGGCGATCTGCGTCGTGATCACCGATGCCGAGGGCAACGTGGTCAAGACCATCGGTCCCGAGTTTGAGTACTTCGAAGCGCTCAACAGCGACGGCAACCAGACCCAGCAGGTGGCCGCCACTTACGGCACCAAGTATAAGCGCAACATGGCCTGGGACGGCACCGATGCCGACGGCAAGGTTGTGGCGGATGGCCAGTACAATTACAAGCTGGTGGCCATGGTTGAGTATGAGTTCCTGAACACCGAGGGCTGCATCCCCACCGACAACACCTGGGATAAGGACAATCACACCATGACCGGCATGACCGACGCCTACAAGCAGACCGTGCTGGATGCCCTGCTGAACTCTGAGACTGCTCAGTCTATCTCCATGCCCGTTAAGGTGGACACTGTGGCCCCCGCCATCGTGGCCACCCCCATCACGGACGGCAAGTGGAACGTACAGATTGATGACGCTGGCGGCATCCAGGCTCTGGCCCTCTATTACAAGGGCGAGCGTCTGGGCAGCACCGAGGTAATCAACGCCACTTCCGTTACCAAGAACTATGACCTCAACGAACTGATCGACTCCTTCGGCGACGTCCTCGGTTCCGCCACCTTTGATCCCGCTCAGTTGGAGCTGCAGGTCGTAGACTATGCGTTCAACCTCTCCAGCGTAAAAGCCACTGAGTCGGTCAGCACTTTGAGCGTCACTCCTGCCAACACCTCCGTCTCCAAGGACGGCAAGCTGACCCTGACCGCTACCAGCGAACCCGCTATTGCTGACGGCGCTGTATACCAGTGGTATAAGAGCACCAACAGCGACGGCAGCGATGCCAAGGTTGTTGAGGGTGCTACCGGCGCCACCTGCACCGTGGATACCACCACTGTGGGCACCTATTACTATTACTGCGTAGTCGGCGGCATCCAGAGCAACATCGCCACCGTAGATGTGGTCAATTCCGACTCCGGCTCTTCCGGCGGCGGCTCTTCCGGCGGTGGTTCTTCCTCCGGCGGCAGCTCTTCCGGCGGTTCTACTTCCGGCGGCAGCACTTCCGGTGGTTCTACCTCCGGCGGCAGCACTTCCGGCGGCTCCACCTCTCAGCCTGAGCAGCCGGTTGCCTTCTCCGATATCTCCGGCCACTGGGCTGAGCAGGAGATCAAGGCCGCTGTGGAGGCCGGCCTGTTCACCGGCACCAGCGACACCACCTTCAGCCCCGACGTGACCCTCAGCCGCGCCATGTTCACTACCGTGCTGTGGCGTATGGCCGGTTCTCCCGCCGCTTCCGGCACCTCTACCTTCTCCGACGTGACTTCCGGCACCTGGTACTATGACGCCGTGGTGTGGAGCGCCGCCAACGGTATCGTCAACGGCGTGGCCGAGGGCGTGTTTGATCCCAATGGCCAGATCACCCGCGAGCAGATGGCCGCGATGCTCTACCGCTATGCGGAGTTCGCCGGCAAGGCCACCGATTCCATCCAGCCTCTGGTCGCTTTTGGCGACGCCGACTCGGTCTCTGACTGGGCCGTCTCCGCTGTGGCCTGGGCTGTGGACAACGGTTACATCACCGGCAAGCCCGGCAACCTGCTGGATCCCCAGGGTCTGGCCAGCCGTGCCGAGGCGACTGTGATTGTCAACCGCTTCCTGAGCGAGTAATGCACAGGTAAGAAAAGCACCGCATCCCACCGGGATGCGGTGCTTTTTCTGTCCTCAGGCCGGTCGGGCCGCACCCTTGACAAGCCTCTGGCTATCCTTTAGAATGGAAACAAGCTTATATCGCATCAACCCACCAAGTGCCCGGCATCCGCCGGGTGAAAAGGGAATCGGGTGAAATTCCCGAGCGATCCGGTCACTGTAAACGGGGAGCGCACTGCAATCGGCCATTGTTCTGTCCCGGACAGAGCGAGAAGGCGCGGTGCGCGTAGAGCCGCAAGCCAGGAAACCTGCTTGGATGGGTGGATAGGGAACTTCCGCAGAAAGAGACCTGTCCGGTGTTGCCGTATCCAGCCGGCCCCTGGCAGTCCGCTTTCGGAAGAAAGCGGATTTTTTGTATTTTCCCGCCAGCAGACCGGTCTGTCGGCAGCCCCCGGGCGCACCGTGCCACAGGAGGGGCAGACCAATGAGAAAACGAAACAGGAACCCATTCCACCGCTCGTCAAAGAAACCCGTCCCGGTCCGCCGGCCGGAGCAGGCCATGTATACGCCGGCTCAGCGGGCCCAGCTGGAGGCTCTGGATGCCCTCTGTGGACGACTGGGCCGCACCCCCATGCGGGAGGAGCTTCCACCCTGTCTGCGCATGGGGCTGGCCGCCTCCTTCGGCACCCTGCGCAACGCCTTTTTTCAGCTTGGCAGGGCCCCTCTGTCGGCTCAGGAAGTCCGCACTCTGCGCCATAGCTTTCCTTCCGGTCATTGAGCAACTGAAAACAGAAAACAGAGCGCCGCCTCCCGCTGGGAGGCGGCGCTTTTGTTTTGTCTGTCCGTCAGCTCTCATCCAAGCAGGTGTAGACGCGGAGATACTGCTGCTGGTCCAGCCAGCCGCTTCCCTGGCACTGCCGGACATCTGCCATCCTGAATCTCCAGTTCCGAACTCTCAACCCGCCCGGTCCGTGCAAAAGCAAGCATCGGGCCCCGGAGCAAATGCTCCGGGGCCCGATACAAGATAAGACCTGAATGATTCAGTTGTTTTCGCTCTGGGTAAAGCGCATGAGCATGGTGGCTACCTCAGCGCGGCTGGCAGTGCCCTGGGGATCCAGAGCGGAGCCGTTCTTGCCGGTGAGGATGCCCTCGGCCACCGCCCACTCCATGGCGTCCTGTGCCCAGGCGGACACGGAGGCGGCGTCGGCAAAGCCGGTCAGGCTGCCCTCCGTAGCGGGGGAGCCGGCGTAGCGGTAGAGCATGACGGCCAGCTGCTCCCGGGTGATGGTGGCCTCGGGGTTGGTGCCGTCGGTGATGCCCTCGGCTACCGCCCAGGCCATGGCCTTCTCATACCAAGTGGCCCCGCCGGTGGTGTCCACGCCATCCAGACGGGCCAGGACGGTGAAGAACATGGCGCGGGTCATGGAGGCGTCGGGGGAGAAGGTGGTGTCGGAGGTGCCGTTGAACAGGCCCTCGCTCACCACATACTCCACGGCCTCGCTGGCCCAGTGGGTGGCGGGCACGTCGGAGAAGGCGGGCGTCTCAGGCTCGGTAGGCTCAGTGGTCTCACCGGGCTGCTCAGGCTCAGTGGTCTCGCCGGGCTCCTCGGTCTCGGTGGGAGGCGTGGTGTCCTCATCCTCGGCATCGCTGCCGTCGTTGTAGGAGCCAACCTGCACCAGGCACTGGGCGGTGTAGCCGCCGTCGCTCGTAGTGACAGTGACGGTGGTCATGCCCTCGCCCACCACGGTGAGGTAGCCCACGTCGTTGACGGTGACCACGTTCTCGTCGGCGCTGGTCCAGGTGACCGACTTGTCGTCGGCGTCGGCGGGCTCCACGGTGGCGATGAGCTGCTCACCCCGGGGACCGAAGTTGGAGTACAGGTACACGCTCTCCACGTTCAGCTTCACGCCGGTGACAGCGGTCATTTTGTCCTGCTCAAACACGGCGGTGACGGTGACGTTCTTGGCGGGCATCTGGAAGGTACCTTCCTCGGACACCGTCACGTCCTCACTGGTCCACTCCACAAAGTGCCAGCCCTCAGCGGCCTGGGCGGTCAGGGTCACGGTGTCCCCCTCGGCGGCCGCGGTGGGCGCGGCGGAAGCGTCGCCCTCACCCTGGGTCTTCACGGTAACGGTGTACTGCTCGGGTACCTCACCAACGGTGATGGTATACGTAAAGGTATGGTCCTTAATGTCGGTGACGATCATCTTACTGCCGTCCGAAACGGTGTCGCTCCAGTCCAGAGGCGTGCCCTCCGACGTTACGAACGACACGGTGCAGTTGCCATCCACATCCAGGCCGTTGCGCAGCCGGGCCAGCGTCATGGGGCTTTCGACGGTGATGGTCTTATTGCCCTCGTTGATGGCAAACTCCTGGCTCTTGATGCGCCAGGCAAAGACCTGCAGCTCATGGACGGAGGCGGCGGCCCAGGAAGAGGCGTCACTGCATTTCTGCACGTTCAGGGTCAGGTCCTTGATCTCATTGGTGCCGTTCTCGGTCCAGTGCTCCACCCAGCCGGGGGTGGTGTTGTCGGCAGCGTCCACCACAAAGCCGGTGGGGATGCCAAC
>NZ_JBBMFT010000014.1:0-32453 GCF_040095835.1 Flavonifractor hominis | reverse complement strand
GGCATGCACCCCATGGTGACCATACGGTCCACATGGCTGTACACCGCCACCACCTCGTCCGGCCGGTAGAGGTCCTCAATCAGAAACTCCCGGCGCAGCTCCTCCGTGGTGTAGCGCTTTACGTCCCGCTGGTTGGCGGAATAACGGATATCCATGGCGGGTTGCTCCCTTCTTTGCAATTGGTTTTATACAAAGTCCTTACGCATGGGGGTGAAGATGTCCAGCAGAGCCCCCGGCTTCAGGCAGACGCAGCCGTGGACCACGCCGTTTTCCTTGAGCAGGGTATCGCCCTTGCGTACCACCCGGGTCTCCCCATCGATGGTAAAGGCAAACTCCCCCTCCAGCACATAGGTGATCTGGGTATGGGGATGGCTGTGCAGCTTCCCCTCCGCTCCCGTCTCAAACCGGTTCTCCACGCACATCAGATCCTCGCTGTATGCCAGTATCCGGCGTACCACGCCCGGATCTGTGGGCTGGGCCAGCGTTTCTTCGTAGGGCACCCAGCGCTGCCCCTTCTCGGTCATTGCCATGTGGGACTCCTTTCCGGGCCGCGTCAGAGGACCACGCCGTCCTTGAAGATGGAAATTTCACGGTAGCCGTGCTCCTCGGTCTTGGTCCGCTTGCCGCTGGCGATCTCCATCACAAAGTCCAGCAGGCGCTCACCTGCATCGTCCAGGCTCTCGCCCTGGGCCACCGTACCGGCGTTGAAGTCGATCCAGCCGCCCTTCTTCTCATAAAGAGGGGTGTTGGTGGAGATCTTCACCGTGGGCGCGGGCGCGCCGAAGGGGGTGCCCCGGCCGGTGGTGAAGAGGATCATGTGGGCGCCTGCGGCGGTGAGGGCCGTGGCGCTGACCAGGTCGTTGCCCGGGCCGCTGAGCAGGTTCAGGCCCTTGGTGTGGACCGCCTCGCCGTAGCCCAGCACATCGGCCACCTGAGCGCTGCCGCCCTTCTGGACGCAGCCGCAGGACTTGTCCTCCAGCGTGGTGATGCCACCGGCCTTGTTTCCGGGGCTGGGGTTTTCGTAGACCACCTGGCCGTGGCTGGTGAAGTAATGCTTGAAGTTCTCCACCATGTGCACCGCCTTGTCAAAGACCTCCTCATTGGCGCAGCGGCTGAAGAGGATGGACTCGGCGCCGAACATCTCGGGTACTTCGGTGAGCACGGTGGAGCCGCCCAGGGCGATCAGCCGGTCGGAGAACCGGCCCACCGTGGGGTTGGCCGTGATGCCGGACAGCCCGTCGGAGCCGCCGCACTTCATGCCCACCACCAGCTCGCTGGCGGGGATCTCCTCCCGCTGGAAGCTGCCGGCATAGTCGGCCAGCTCCTTCAGCAGGGCGGCGCCGGCGGCCGCCTCGTCCTCCACGTCCTGGCACACCAGGAACTTGACCCGGCGCTCGTCCCACTCACCCAACTCGGCCTTGAACTGCTCCTGGGTCAGGTTCTCACAGCCCAGGCTCAGTACCAGTACGCCGCCGGCGTTGGGGTGGCGGGTCAGCGCGGCCAGCAGTTTGCGGGTCTGGGCGTGGTCACCGCCCATCTGGCTGCACCCGAAGGGATGGGGGAAGGTATACAGCCCCTCCACCGTGCCGGAGACCAGGTGCTGGTTCTCCTGCACCAGGCGCTGGGCCACCGAGTTGACGCAGCCCACCGTGGGGATGATCCACAGCTCGTTGCGGATGGCGGCCCGGCCGTCGGCCCGGCGGAAGCCCTGGAAGGTACGGGGCGCGGTCTGGGGCAGATCATAGCTCTTGTGGCAATAGGTATAGTCCGCATCCTCGGAAAGACCGGTGCGGACATTGTGGGTATGGACCCAAGCGCCGGGGGCGATGGGGGCCTTGGCCAGGCCGATGGCGCAGCCGTACTTGATGACAGGCTCGCCCTCGGCAATGGCGGTCAGGGCCACCTTGTGGCCGCGCTGGATCTCCTCCAGCGCGGTCACGGTATAGCCGTCCAGGGTAAAGCACTCCCCGGCGGGGATGGTCTCCAGGGCCACCGCCACGTTGTCCAGGGGATGGATGTGGATCAGCTTCATGCCAGACACTCCTTCATGGCCTCATACATACCCACGGCCTGGATGCGCTCCAGAGCGGCGGCCACGGCGGCCTCGAAACCGTCCAGAGCGGCCAGGGCGCCGCCCCACATCTTGTCGTTGTGGATCACGGCGTGGGCGATGGCCGCAGCGTCGTCATCCTTGTGGTCATAGTAGAAGTCCAGCACCCACTGGTCGTCCTTGATCTCGTAGGTGTTGTCCCCGCGCTTGCCCACCAGGCAGTTCTCGCCCTTCTCAGTGCCGTTGTGATAGAAGGCCACATAGGCGGCGAAGGAGAAGGTGAGGCACTTGGGCAGGCTGCCCTTGCGGTTGACATACTCCAGCACGCTGGGCATGACCCGGGCCTTCCACTTGGCGGTGGAGTTGAGGGAGATGGCCAGCAGGGCATGGTCGATGTAGGGGTTGTTGAAGCGCTCGGTCACGGCGGCGGCAAACTCGGTCAGCTCGTCGTGGGGCAGGTCCAGGGTGGGGATGATCTCGTCATAGATGGCCTTGTTCATGAAGCCATGGATGACCTCATCCTCCATGCAGTTGCGCACGATGTCCTGGCCGGCCAGGTAGGCGCCCAGAACCATGGAGGTGTGCGCGCCGTTGAGGATACGCACCTTGCGCTGCTTGTAGGGGGTATGGTCGTCCACCACGATGATGGGCAGGCCGGCCTTCTCGAAGGGCAGCTCGTCCTTGATGGACTGGGGGCCCTCGATGACCCAGAAGCCAAAGACCTCGCCGGTATCCAGGATGTTGTCCTCATAGCCCAGCTCGGCGCAGATCTCAGCGGCCTCGGCACGGGGATAGCCGGTGACGATGCGGTCCACCAGCGTGGAGCAGAACAGGTTCTCCTTCTCCACCCAGGCGCGGAAGCCGTCCTCCAGGCCCCACAGGTCGATGTACTGGCCCACGCACTTCTTCAGCTCGTCGCCGTTGTGGTCGATGAGCTCGCAGGACAGGATGATGAAACCGGGCAGGCCCAGCTTGTAGCGCTCATAGAGGAACGCGGTGAGCTTGCCGGGGAAGCTGGCGGGCGGAGCGTCGTCGGCCTTGCAGGCGGGATCAAAGGCGATGCCGGCCTCGGTGGTGTTGGACACCAGGAAGCGCAGGTCGGGGTTCTTGGCGCAGTCCAGCAGGGCCTGATAGTCCTCATAGGGATTCAGGCAGCGGGACACACAGGAGATCACCCGCTTACGGTTGACCTTCTCGCCGTTCTCACGGCCGCGCAGGAAGAGGGTGTACAGACCCTCCTGCTCGTTGATCATGGGAGCCAGACCGGGGGCGATGGGCTGGGTCAGGACCACCTTGCCGTTAAAACCGGCCTTCTCGTTCATCACATCGATGAAATAGTCCACGAAGGCACGCAGGAAGTTGCCCTCGCCAAACTGGAGCACCCGCTCGGGGGCATCCTTGAGCAGATAGCCGTCAAAGCCCTGGTCGGCCAGGGTCTTGTAACACAGCTTCTCCATATAGATCATTCTCCTTTTTTCCTTAAGGAATGCGATTTGCGTACGCTGAAGGTACTTAGGATAATGGACAGCAGCAGAAGCCCGGTAAAGGCCACGATGAGGCTCATACCGGCCTCAATGCCGGCCTGCTCGGCCACGAACCCAACCATGGCGGGGGTAATGATGCCGCCGGCACTGCCGGTAAAGATCATGATGCTGCAGCCCAGGTCGTTGCCCTTGATGCAGTCGCTGCCGAAGGCAAAGGCGGTGGGATAGATGGTGGCCATAAACAGGCCCACACCCACCAGGCCGATGACAATGGGGGCCACACTCCGGCTGAAGAACATCAGCAGGAAGAACGCAAACAGCCCCACTCCGTCCACCAGCAGCAGCTTGCTGCGGGAGACCTTGTTGGTGATGGCCGCGCCGATCATGCGTCCGATGAAGATGACCAGCCACAGCAGGCTGTTCATCATCTGGGACTGGTCGGGGCTGAGCACCCCGATGTCCTGGAAGTAGGTCACCAGCCAGCCCACGATGGCATACTCAGTGGAGATGTAGCAGAAGAGCATGGCCGCGCCCAGCCAGAACTGTTTGACCCGCAGGAAGCTGTAGTCTACCGCCTTCAGGCCCTTTTTCTCCGGCTCGGCCGGCAGAGGCATTTTGGCGTAAACCGCCAGCTGACTCAGGCACAGCAGGCACAAAAGTCCCGCCACGATGCGCCAGCCCATGACGGGCCACCGCCCGGCGCAGAAGACCAGCACCAGCGGGGAGAGCAGCGCGCCCATGGCAAAGCTGCCGTGGAGCAGATTGTATCCCCGGGTCGCCACCGGTCCGGGCAGGGTGGAGATCATAGTGTTGGCAAAGTTGGAGTTGCCGCCCCGGGCGAGGCCGGTCATGAGGCAGGCCGCCACCAGCAGCGCCGGGGTACCCAGGCCGCTGGCAAAAATGAGGTAGCCCACCGCCATCCATACGCCCGTGAGCAGCACGCTCCTGCGCCGGCCCAGATAGACCGGCAGGAGCCCGGCCAGCAGCACCGCCACCAGGTTGCCCGTGGATTGGCAGGCCAGCAGCACACCGGACAAGTCATAGCTGAAGCCGTAAGTCTCCCGCAGGAAGGGAATGAAGGAGCCCAGCGGCTGGGACGCCGCGCCGCTGACGAAAAAGGCAAACAGAACGTTGCGCAGCAGCTGACTTTGGCGCTGTTCCTCGGATAACTGATTCACGTCCCCCGGCGCCTCTTACAGGTCGAAGTAGCGGGCGGCGTTGTTGTAGCAGATGCCCTCCACGATCTTCTTCAGGGAAGCCTCGTCGTTGGGGTACTCGCCGTTCTCCACCCAGTGACCGATCAGGTTGCACAGGATGCGGCGGAAGTAGTCATGACGGGCATAGGACAGGAAGGAGCGGGAGTCGGTGAGCATGCCCACGAAGTTACCCAGCAGGCCCAGGTTGGCCAGGGACTTCATCTGCTCCTCCATGCCGGTCTTGGTGTCGTTGAACCACCAGGCAGAACCGTGCTGGATCTTGCCGGGGATCTCGTCGGACTGGAAGCAGCCCAGCATGGTGCCCAGCTGCTCATTGTCGGCGGGGTTGAGGGAGTAGAGGATGGTCTTGGGGCACTCGCCGGTCATGTCCAGGGCGGACAGGAGCTGGGCGATGCTGCCGCCGCAGGTGTTCTGGGCGATCATGTCAAAGCCGGTGTCGGGGCCCATCTTGGCAAACATGCGCTCATTGACGTTGCGCAGGCAGGAGTAGTGCAGCTGCATCACGATGCCCATGCGGTGATAGGCCTTGCCCAGGCACAGCAGGATGGTGGTCTGATAGCCCTCGGCCTCTTCCAGGGTGAGGGTCTCGCCGGCCATGGCCTTGCGGAAGGCGGCGTTGGCCTCGTCCATGGTGCAGGTGCGGAAGGGGATGTAGTCCAGGCCGTGGTCGCTGGCGCGGCAGCCCATCTTGTGGAAGAACTCCAGGCGCTCCACCAGCGCATCGCACACGTCCTGGGCGCTGGTCAGCTCGCTCTTGCCAACGCTGGCAGCCAGCTTGCCCATGTACTCCACAAAGCCGGCCTTGGTGATGTTGATGGCCTTGTCAGGGCGGAAGGAGGGGCAGACCTTGAAGGTGATGGTGGGATCGGCGGCGATCTTGGCATGCCACTCCAGAGAGTCGATGGGATCGTCGGTGGTGCCGATGAAGGCCACGTTGGACTGCTCAATGAGGCCGCGGACGGTCAGCTTGGGATCGTTGCGCAGCTTCTCGCCGGTCATGTTCCAGATCTCTTCCGCCGTCTCGGGGGTCAGGTAGCCCTCATAGCCGAAGAACTTGCGCAGCTCCAGGTTGCACCAGTGGTACATGGGGTTGCCGATGGCCATCTCCAGGGCGCCGGCAAACTTCTTCAGGCGCTCCAGGCCGGGCTTGTGACCGGTGATGTACTCCTCGGACACGCCGTTGGAACGCATAACGCGCCACTTGTAGTGGTCGCCGAAGAAGCTGCCGTCGGGATTCTCGCCGCCCAGCCAAACCTGGACCAGATCGTCAAAGCGGCGGTTCTCATAGATCTCCTGGGGGGGAATGTGGCAGTGGTAGTCCACCAGGGGCATATTCTCGGCGTAGTCATGGAACAGGTGCTTGGCCGTCTCGGTTTCCAGCAGGAAATCCTTGTCCATAAATGCTTTCATCGCAATGTCGGCGGGCTCCCCCGGCGGGCGGGAGCCTCTGCCTGCCTCCTTTTTCATTTAATGGGTTGATGCGCGTCCGGGGGACCGGTAAGATACCGGTCCCCTGGCTGCGTCACCGCTTAATATCGTAATTCATGTTCATGAGATTGCGAATGCTTTCAGCGTCATCGGTGATGTTGCCATCTCCGTGGATGGTGTGCTTGATGACGCTGCTGGCTACGGCAAAGTTGATCATATCCATGGGTTTGTAGTTGTTCATCATGGCGTAGATCAGGCCGCTGGCAAAGGCGTCGCCGCCGCCCACCCGGTCCAGAATGGTAAAGGTGAACATCCGGCTCTCAAACGTGTGCCCGTCGTACCACATAAAGGCCATCAGGCTGTTCTCGCTGCCGCTGTGGACATAGCGCACATGCCGGGCAATGCACTTGAGGTTGGGATAGCGCTCCACAAAGGCCCGGAAGATCATGTCCTGCTCCTCATAGCTGGGCTGCAGGGGCACGCCGTCCTTCCAGTCGCCCTTGCTGTGGTCGTCTTCATCCCGCCACAGGTGATAGGGCTCGATGCCCAACAGCACGTCCACATAGGGCAGGCACTGGGTGCAGAAGTCCCGGGCCTCCTCCCACGTCCAAAGGGCGCTGCGGAAGTTGCCGTCAAAGCTGATGGTCATCCCCTTGGCCCGTGCGGTCTTCAGGCAGTCCAGCACCAGCTGGGCACAGCTGGGGGACAGCGCCGGCGTGATGCCGCTGAGGTGGAGCCAGTCAAAGCCCTCCAGCAGCGCATCCAGGTCCACACGGCTGAAGTCGTACTCGGAGATGGCGCTGTGCTTGCGGTCATAGGTGACCTTGCTGGCGCGGATACCGTATCCGGTCTCCAGATAGTATGTACCCAGCCGGTTGGTCGGCGTGTCCTGAGGCGAACTCAGGATCATGGGGGTGCAGTGCACATCGTTGCTGCGCAGCATGCGCACTGCACTTTTTCCCAGGCTGTTGTTGGGCACCACACTGAAGAAGGTGCTGTCGATGCCCAGGTTGGCCAGAGCCAGGGCAATGTTGGCCTCGCTTCCGCCGTAACTGGCCTCGAAGCTGGTGGCCATGCGGATCTTATCATAGTTGGGCGGGGTCAGGCGGAGCATGATCTCGCCTACAGTGATGAACTTCTGCGGGCCAATGCCCCGCAGCAGAGGATTTGAGTGTTCCATCACGTACCTCCTTAAAGGGAAATCGGACCCGTGCGGTCCCCGGTCCGTGTGTTACCGCTGGATACGGCCGGAACCGTCGCCGCCGGCCAGCTTCTCCACCTCGGAGACGGTGACCATGTTGTAGTCACCCTCGATGGAGTGCTTGAGTGCGGAAGCTGCAACAGCAAACTCCACAGCATCCTGAGTGGACTTGCCGTTGAGCAGGGAGTAGATCAGGCCGCCGCCGAAGCTGTCGCCGCCGCCCACGCGGTCGATGATGTGCAGGTCATACTTCTTGGAGAAGCAGTACTCGTCGGAAGCCACATCGTAGAGCATGGCGCTCCAGCCGTTGTCGAAGGCGGAGTGAGACTCACGCAGGGTGATGGCCACCTTCTCAAAGCCGAACTTGTCGGCCAGCTGCTTGGCCACGGACTTGTAGCCCTCGTGGTTCAGGCTGCCGGCGTAGATGTCGGTGGCCTCAGCCTCGATGCCGAACACGTCCTTGGCGTCCTCCTCGTTGGAGATGCACACGTCCACGTACTGGCACAGCTCGGTCATGGCAGCGCGGGCCTGCTCGCGGGTCCACAGCTTGCCGCGGTAGTTCAGGTCGCAGGAGATCTTCACGCCGTGAGCCTTAGCGGCCTTGCAGGCCTCCTTGCAGATCTCCACCACGTTGGGGCCCAGGGCCGGGGTGATGCCGGTGAAGTGGAACCAGTCCACGCCCTCGAAGATGGCGTCCCAGTCGAAATCAGCGGTGGTGGCCTCCTGGATGGCGGAGTGAGCACGGTCATAGATGCACACGCTGCCGCGCTGAGAGGCGCCCTTCTCGTTGAAGTAGATGCCCACACGGTCGCCGCCGCGGACGATCTTGCTGGTATCCACACCATAGCGGCGCAGGGAGTTGACGGCACACTGGCCGATGGCGTGGGCGGGCAGCTTGGTCACAAAAGCCGCATCCATGCCGTAGTTGGCCAGGGAGACCGCCACGTTGGCCTCGCCGCCGCCGAAGGTGAACTCCAGGTGATCAGCCTGGACAAAACGCTCATAGTTGTAGGGCTGGAGCCGGATCATCAGCTCACCAAAAGTAACAACACGCTTGCTCATTTTTTATTTACCTCCTTATTTCTGAACCAGGTGGATGGCGAAGCCGCCGAACTCACCCTTCACATAGATAGCCTTGGTCTTGCCCTTGGCATCGGTCTTGCGGGTGGACTCATCAAACTCCACGCCCTGCAGGCCCAGGTGGTAGATGGCGCGGTCCACGTTATGGGTGCCGATGGCAATGTGGCCGTTGGTGCCCATGTAAGGCGTCTTGGTGCACTCCACGATGCCGCCGGCAAAGTTGGAGGAGTTGCCGGGCTTGTAGTCGAAGCCGAAGATGGCGCACACAGCCTTGGCGGTCTTCTCAGACTCAGCCTCATTGGCGCAGTTGATGCCCACATGATGCAGGGAGAAGCCCAGCATGGTCTTCACGGCCTCCTTGCAGATAGCGGTGATCTCGTCCCACTTCTCACCCTCGATGAGGTCCTTCTTCACCATCCAGGTGCCGCCGCAGGCGATGATCTTGTCAAAGCCCAGGTAGTCCATCATGTTCTTGGTGTTCACACCGCCGGTGGGCATCCAGCGCAGGTTGGCATAGGGACCGGCCACAGCCTTCAGCTTGGCCACGCCGCCGTTCTGCTCGGCGGGGAAGAACTTCACCACGTCCAGGCCCATGCTCATGGCCTGCTCCATCTCGCCGGGGGTAGCGGTACCGGGCATCATGGGCACACCCTTGTCCAGCACGTAGCGGGTGATCTCGGGGTTAAAGCCGGGGCTGACGATGAACTGAGAGCCAGCGGCAATGGCGCGGTCAGCCTGCTCCTTGGTCAGCACGGTGCCGGCGCCCACCAGCATCTCGGGCACCTCGGTGGCAATGCGGCGGATGGCCTCCTCACCAGCGGCGGTGCGGAACGTCACCTCGGCAGCGGGCAGGCCGCCGGCCACCAGAGCCTTGGCCAGAGGCACAGCTTTTTCCGCATCGTCAATGGCGATGACAGGCACGATACCGATCTGGTATACTCGCTGAAGGATTTCGTTCATAATACATTCCTCCTCATCATTTGCGCAAACGTTTTAGTCTATTATAACGGGTATATCCTCACGCTTCTACCATTATATCGCTTGTATACTAGAAAACAAGTGTTTTGAAGGAAATTTTTGATTTTTTTCTGTTCTTTTATCACCGGCCATGGGCTCGTCCAGCGGGCAGCCGCTCCAGCAGCAGTGCCCAGACCTCATCCTGGTCGGCCTCTCCCTGGCCCTTCGGCAACAGATAGGCTCTGCGTTCCTCTACATAAAGGTAGATGCACTCCGCTTTGCGGTAGGCAGCATAAACATTGTCCCAGGTATAGTCCGCCTGTTCCTTGTCGGTGGCAATCTTTACCCCGCTCTCGGACAGGGTAACGGTGTAGGCATAGCGTGGCTCCTTCAGTCCAAAGCGCTTGATCTGTCCGCGAACGGAGAGATAGAAACTGAGAAAATACCCTCCAGGTATCCCCAATCCCACTACCAATAGCACCACACCCAGCAGGGTCGCTCCATCAGCCCGCCCCCGCATGGAAAGGGCAATGCATGCAAAAATCGTGAATATTACCGCAAAAATCAACGGCGAACGCCAACGTTTTGACCGTCCGATTGTATCAAACCAGGCGAATCCACGAAACGTTTTGGCATCCAAATGAACTGGTATCAGAATGGATCCTCTGTTGTTCAAGAATTTGCTTCCTCCTGTCTGTGTATCAATACTTCCAACTATACCATTGTACATTTTACATTCTAGGCTAGATTTCGCAAGGTCTCATTTTCTTTTTTGGCGAATCGCCCAAATTGGGCGTGCATTTTTTTACTAGTATACTAGTGGACAGACTGACAGAAATATGATATATTACGGACGTGTTACAGTTCGGGTCTGCATATGCATGCAGCCCAATTATCACAAAAGGAGGATTCTGTCAAATGAAACAGAAGAAACTGCTTGCTGCGCTGCTGGCTGGCACCATGGCTCTGACCCTGGCCGCCTGCGGTTCCCCCGCCACCGAGGAGACCACTCCCGCTGACGAGAGCACCACTCCCGCCACCACCGAGAGCTCCGCTCCCGCTGGCGATGTGGCCAACGATCCCAAGGTCACCCTGACCTACGCCGAGGTTAACCCCCTCGACACCATCTCCGGCCAGACCGCTACCGCCTTCAAGGAGAAGGTTGAGGAGCTGTCCGGTGGCTCCATCACCATCGACATCCAGGCCAGCGGCGTTCTGGGTTCCGAGAACGACGTTCTGGACACCATGCTGGGCGGCGGCGACACCATCGACATCTCCCGTATCTCCGCTTTCGCTCTGAACAGCTACGGCGCTGAGAAGTCCGTCATGCTGACCCTGCCCTTCGTGTTCGAGACCCGCGACCACTACTGGAACTTCGCTACCAGCGATCTGGCTACCGAGATGCTGAACGAGCCCCAGGAAGTGGGCCTGCCCGTCCGCGGCCTGTTCTACGGCGAAGAGGGCTTCCGTCACTTCTTCACCAAGGATCCCATCGAGGGTATTGAGGATCTGGCCGGCATGAAGCTGCGCGTGTCCAACGACCCCATCATGAACGGTCTGGTTGAGGGCCTGGGTGCTTCTCCCACGGTCGTGTCCTTCAATGAGCTGTACTCCGCCCTGCAGACCGGCGTTGTGGACGGCGCTGAGCAGCCCATCGCCAACTACGCTTCCAACGCCTTCAACGAGGTCGCTCCCTACCTGATCCTGGACGGCCACACCATGGGCGCCATCGAAGTTATCATCTCCGACAACGCTTGGAACGAGCTGACCGAGGCTCAGCAGAACGTCCTGATGGAGGCCGGTGCCTACGCTCAGGAGTTCAACCGCAACCTCTCCGAGACCCAGGAGAACGAGGTCCTGGAGGAGCTGAAGGCCAAGGGTGTTACCGTTATCGATGTTACCGACAAGGCTCCCTGGCAGGAGGCCACTGCTGACGTCGTCGCCGAGAACATCGTGGGCATGGAAGACGTGTATCAGCAGATCGTTGATATGAAGTAATCCATCCTCCGCTACATTTTTTATACCTGCTTTGAAGAGGAGGGCGCAGGGGGTCGTCCCCTGTGCCCTCCCTTTATTTCGTTGAGAGAAGGGAGAAACCCCATGCCTGCGATTTTTGTCACTCTTGACAGGATCAAGCCGGTTTACGACATTACATACAAAGTCGTGCTGTTCCTGTGTAAGGTTATGCTGGTGGCCGATATCCTGATCACCTCTTATTCTGTGTGCGGCCGCTACATTTCCTTCATTCCCGACCCCTCCTGGACGGAGGAATCCGTTCTGACCCTGATGAGCTACATGGCTGTGCTCTCCGCCGCTCTGGCCATCCGCCGCGGCGCGCACATCCGTATGACCGCCTTCGATGGTATGCTGCCCCCCAAGCTGCTCAAGGTGCTGGACGTGCTGTCCGACATAGCCGTTTGCATTCTGGGCGTCATCATGCTGGTGGTTGGCTGGCAGTACGCCACTACTCTGGGCGCCCGCGGCACCTACGTGTCCATGCCCTGGTTGTCCCGGTTCTGGATGTACTTCCCTGTGCCTCTGGCCGGCGTTGCCATGATCGTCTTTGAGATCGAGGCCATTTACAACCACATCAAGGCCTTCTTCGTGAAGGACGTGAAGGAGGTCAATTCTTAATGGATACTCAGACTCTTGCCATTATTGTGCTGCTCGTCAGCTTCTTTGTCATGATTTTCCTGCGCTTCCCCATCGCCTACGCCGTTGGCTTGGCCTCTGTGCTGTGCCTGCTGGTGCAGGGCCTGAGCCTGTCCACCGTCTGTCAGCAGATGGTCAAAGGCATCAACTCCTTCAGCCTGATGGCCGTGCCTTTCTTCATCACCATGGGTGTACTGATGGGCACCGGCGGTATTTCCGATAAGCTGATCGCTCTGGCCAACGCCTGCGTGGGCTGGATGCGCGGCGGCCTGGCCATGGTTAACGTGGTGGCCTCCTACTTCTTCGGCGGCATCTCCGGTTCCGCTTCTGCCGATACCGCTTCTCTGGGCTCCATCCTGATCCCCATGATGGTCAGCGAGGGCTACGATGATGACTTCTCCACCGCCGTCACCATCACCTCCTCCTGCGAGGGCCTGCTGGTTCCTCCCAGCCACAACATGGTTATCTACGCCACCACTGCCGGCGGCATCTCCGTGGGCAGCCTGTTCCTGGCCGGCTACCTGCCCGGCGCTCTGCTGGCTCTGTCCCTGATGGTCGGCTCCTACATCATTTCCGTGAAGCGCAACTACCCCAAGGGCGATAAGTTCAGCCTCATGAACCTGATCCGTCAGCTGGGCACCTCCATCTGGGCTCTGGCCGCCGTGGTCATCGTGGTCGTGGGCGTCGTGGCCGGTGTCTTCACCGCTACCGAGTCCGCCGCTATCGCCGTTATCTACTCCCTGATCGTTTCCGTGTTCATCTACAAGGGCCTGGACTGGAAGGGCGTGTGGCGTGAGCTCACCTCCTGCGTGGACACCCTGTCCATCGTGCTGATCCTGATCGCCACCTCCAGCGTGTTCGGCTACTGCCTGACCACCCTGCACGTGCCCGACATGGCCGCTACCGCCATTACCAACCTGACCAGCAACCCCATCCTGATCATCCTGCTGCTGAACGTGATCCTGCTGATCCTGGGCTGCATCATGGATATGGCCCCCATCATCCTGATCGCCACCCCCATCCTGCTGCCCATCGCTACCTCTGTCGGCATCGATCCCATCCAGTTCGGTATCATGGTCGTTCTGAACTGCGGCATCGGCCTGCTGACTCCCCCTGTCGGCGCCGTGCTGTTCATCGGCTCCGCCGTGGGCAAGGTGCCCATGGAGCGCGTGGTCAAGGCGACCCTGCCGTTCTATCTGTGCATGATCATCGTTCTGCTGCTCATTTCCTTCATCCCCGACGTCAGCCTGATCATCCCCAAGGTTGTGGGCGGCTATGTGCCCACGGTCGGCTGATCTTTACGACTGGAGAGTAATTCATTATGAAAATGACATTCCGCTGGTATGGCTCTGACAGTGACAACATCACTCTGAGCCAGATCAAGCAGATCCCCGGCATGACCGGTCTGATGGGCGTGCTGGACTACAAGGCCGCCGGTGAAGTCTGGACCGAGGAAGAGATCAAGGCCTATATGGACGAGGTCCACGCCGCCGGTCTGGAGTGCGAGGTTATTGAGTCCGTCAATGTCCACGAGGACATCAAGATGGGCCTGCCCACCCGCGACCAGTACATCGCCAACTACTGCACCACCATCCGCAACCTGGCCAAGTACGGCGTGAAGGTCATCGTGTACAACTTCATGCCCGTGTTTGACTGGCTGCGCACCGACCTGGCCCGCGTCATCCCCGAGGACGGCTCCAACAGCCTGTATTTCGACGAGAAGGAACTCGGCGAGATGACCCCCGTGGACCTGGTCCGCAACACCATTGACAACTGCAATGGTTTCACCCTCCCCGGCTGGGAGCCCGAGCGTCTGGCCGAACTGGAGACCACTCTGGAGCGCTACAAGACCATCACTCCCGATGATCTGCGCGCCAACTACAAGTACTTCCTGGACGGCATCATCCCCACCTGCGAGGAGTGCGGTGTGGTGATGGCCTGCCATCCCGACGATCCGGCCTGGCCCATCTTCGGTCTGCCCCGTATCGCCCACAGCCAGGAGGACTACGACAAGATCATCGCCCTGCGGGATTCCCCCTGCAACACGGTGTGCCTGTGCACCGGCTCTCTGGGCTCCAACCCGGACAACGACATTCCCGCCATCATCCGCCACTTCGGCGAGATGAACCGGATCGGTGCCATGCACGTGCGCAACGTGAAGTATCTGGGCTACCACAAGTTCCGCGAGGCCGCCCACCTGTCCTCCACCGGTGATTTGGACATGTACGCCATCATGAAGGCTATCCACGATACTTGCCCGAACACCTACATCCGTCCCGACCACGGCCGCATGATCTGGAACGAGAGCGGCCGCCCCGGCTACGGTCTCTATGACCGCGCCCTGGGCGCCACCTACCTCAACGGTCTGTGGGAAGCCATCTGCAAGTCCTCGGACTAAGGAGGAACCAAATAATATGAAGCTCTGCTATGAAGGGCTGAAGGACCACGCCGCCTGGGAACAGGCGGCGGTCCGTCTCCCCGCCTTTGATTGGAAAGCCATGGTGGCCGAGACCGAGGCCAATCCCACTTGGGTGCACTTCGGTGCAGGCAACATCTTCCGCGGCTTCATCGCCCGGCTGCAGCAGTCTCTGCTGGAGCAGGGTCTGGTGAAGGGCGGTATCGTGGCTGCCGACACGTTTGATTACGATATCATTGACAAGATCTACACTCCCTTCGACTCCATGACCCTGATGGTCAGCCTGAAGCCCGACGGCTCCATGGAGAAGGAAGTGGTGGCCTCTATCGCTGAGGGCCTGCGGGCCGGTACGGCATATCCGGAGGATCTGGAGCGGCTGCGGACGATTTTCCGTTCCCCCAGCCTGCAGATGGTCAGCTTTACCATTACGGAGAAGGGCTATGCCCTGACCAATATGGAGGGCAAGTTCTTCCCCTTCGTGGAGGCAGACTTCGCCAACGGTCCCGCCAACTGCTCCCACGCCATGAGCCTGGTGACTTCTCTGCTGCTGGAGCGGTATCGCGCCGGCGCTACCCCCATCGCGGTGGTCAGCATGGACAACTGCTCCCACAACGGCGAGAAGCTGCGGAGCAGCGTGGTGACCGTAGCCCATCACTGGCTGGACAACGGCTTTGTGGATGACGGTTTCGTGGCCTGGCTGGAAGATGAGAGCAAGGTCTCCTTCCCCTGGTCCATGATCGACAAGATCACTCCCCGCCCCGCCAAGGTGGTGGAGGAAAGTCTGGAGGCTGCCGGCATTGAGGACATGGCTCCCATTGTCACCAGCAAAAACACCTTTATCGCTCCTTTCGTCAACGCAGAGATTCCCCAGTACCTGGTGGTAGAGGACCGCTTCCCCAACGGACGTCCTCCGCTGGAAAAGGCCGGTGTGTACATGACCGACCGGAACACCGTCAATGACACCGAGCGCATGAAGGTGACCACCTGCCTCAACCCGCTGCACACCGCTCTGGCTGTGTACGGTTGCCTGCTGGGCTACACCAGCATTGCCGCCGAGATGAAGGACCCCGAGCTGAAGGCTCTGGTGGAGCGCATCGGCTACGACGAGGGTATGCCCGTTGTTGTCGATCCCAAGATCCTCAACCCCATGGACTTCATCCGTGAGGTGGTGGAGCAGCGCCTGCCCAACCCCTTCATTCCCGACGCACCCCAGCGCATCGCCACCGATACCAGCCAGAAGGTACCCATCCGGTTTGGCGAGACCATCAAGTCCTACGTGGCCCGGCCGGACCTGGATGTGAAGAGCCTGACCTTCATTCCTCTGGCCATTGCCGGCTGGCTGCGTTATCTGCTGGCGGTGGACGACGCCGGCAAGCCCATGGAGTGTAGCAGCGATCCCATGCTGGCTACTCTGCAGGGACAACTCTCCGGCGTGACTCTGGGCGATCCGGACAGCCTGGACGGCAAGCTTACCCCCATTCTCTCCAATCCCGTTCTCTTCGGCTCCGATCTGGTGGAGCTGGGTCTTGCGGATAAGATCGAGGGCATGGTACGCGAGGAGCTGGCTGGCCCCGGTGCGGTCCGCGCCACGCTGAAGCGGTATCTGAACCATTGAATTCGGGGCGTGGCGCGTCCTCCATGGTGTACCGCTCCGTGAACAACCAGGAGGCGAATATCATGCACCTGCCCAAGCGTCTCCCCCGGGAGACGGGGCGCGATTATGCGCTGCGCACCATTCGGGATAACATCGTGCGTCTGGAGCTCGCGCCCGGCAGCATGGTGAGCGAAAATGAACTTTCCGCTGCGATGGGCCTCTCCCGCACTCCGGTGCGGGAGGCGCTCATCGAGCTTTCTAAGGTCAAGATCGTCCGGATCTACCCTCAGAAAGGCAGTGTGGTCTCCCTCATCGATTATGAGTTGGTGGAGGAATCCCAGTTTATGCGGAAGGTTCTGGAGTGCGCGGTGATCGATTTGGCCTGTAAAATGGTCACTCCAGCAGACCTGCAGCGGCTGGAGGAAAATATCGCGCTTCAGAAGTTTTATTTGCAAAATTATTATCCGGAAACGTTAATGGATTTGGACAACGAGTTTCACCGGATCTTGTTTGAGATCGCTCATAAAAGCCAGGTCTACGCCTTGATGGATACGATCTCCATCCATTTTGACCGGGTACGAAGCGTAGCTCTGAGTTCGGTGAAAAATGATCGGATTGTTCAGGATCATGAGGATCTGATGCAGGCCATTGCCGCTCACGATGCGGCTACGGCGCATGCACTGATGGAAACTCATCTGAACCGGTATCGAATCGATGCCAAAGCCATCCGTGTCCAGCACCCGGAGTATTTTCTGGATGCGGTACCGGGCTGAAGATCAGCTCCTTTCCATAAAGAAAACCCCGCCGCCTGCGTTTGCAGGCGGCGGGGTTTTTGTCTTTCGGTGTTACGCCCGGGTCAGCAGCGCACCGGGCATGGCGCCGGTCCTCCGGCCGTCCTCCAGGGCGGCTACGCCGCCCACCAGCACATGCCGGATCCCCACGTTGGGGACATACAGATCATCAAAGCGGGCGCCGTCCCGGATGGTGTCCGGATCGAAGATAGTCAGGTCGGCCCGGAAGCCGGGACGGATCTCTCCCCGGTCCCGAAGCCCCAGGTAGCGGGCCGGACGGCGGGTCAGCTTGTCCAGGGCCTGCATCAGCGTCAGCACGCCCTGTTCCCGCACATAGCGTCCCAGGATCCGCGGAAAGGTACCAGCTGCCCTCGGGTGGCCGGCACCGCCGCTCAAACCGCCGTCACTGCCGAAAAAGCCGTTGGGATTGGCAATGGCCATGGCTACCTGCTCCTCATCCATGGCAAAGACCACCACATTCTGCTCGGGCTGCTCCCGGCGCAGGCGCTCATAGAGTTCTTCCGTGCAGCGCTGGTTCTGATAGGGCGGATAGAGCAGCTGGATACAGTCATAATCCCGGTTCCACTTGCTGCGCCAGTCCATGTCGAACACCGCCGAGCCGATGGCGGTGCAGAATGCGGTATAAGGATACACGTCATAGCCCAGCTTGGGGTTCTCCGCCATCTCACGGTTGATGATCTCCAGAGACGGAGCCATGTTGCCCGCCGTGGCCGCCAGGCTGCCCAGGTGGGAGATCTCTACCTTCCGTCCGGTGTCCCGGGAGAGCTGGGCCATCTCCCGCACCGAGTCCAGGCAGCCGTCGCAGTCGGCACGGAAGTGGATGGATACCATCAGGTCCTCTCCTTCCAGCGCCCGGACGGCCTGTGTCATCTCCTCCGTGGAGATACCGGGATCATATTCCAGTCCAAACGAGATCCCCCAGGCTCCTCCGTCCAGCTCCCGCTGGAGGGCAGCGCGCACCTCCTCCCGCTGGGCGGGGGTGGCCGGGTCATAAAACCCCAGGTGGCACAGGCTGTGGCGGTACTGGTTGTAGCCGGCCAGGGGCACATACTGCATGGGCCAGCCGCCGTTGGCGGCAATGGCCTCCCGCAGCACCCGCACCGGCTGATACTGATCGCCGCAGTTGCCGCACACGCCGGTGGTCACACCCATGCGCACCATCAGCTCGGAGATACCGGGCTTACAGCCATCAGCGGCAAAGTTCTCCTCGTGCATATGCATATCGATCCATCCGGGGGACACCACACAACCAGCAGCGTCCAATTCCCGGGCCGCCTGAGGTGCTCCGCCGGTTGGGTATATGCCGGTGATCACGCCGTCCGACACCGTGAGATCGGCGTGCCGCAGTTCATTGCGCTCAAAATCCGGACAACGGCCGTTGAGGATCCGCAGCTCTTCCATTCCCATTTCACTCCTTTTTTAAAAAGCGCCCCCGCGTCAGCGGGGGCGCTTGTATCGACAGGGGGGTTACTGTCCCTCCAGCTCCAGGGCATAGGGGCACTCCACCAGGTGGCCGCCGCCTACATCGTGCAGCTGAGGCATTTCACCGGCGCACTCCGGCCGGGCAAACCGGCAGCGGGAGCAGAACCGGCAGCCTGCGGGGGCATCGATCAGGCTGGGCATATCCCCGCTGAGCAAATACCGTTTCCGGCTTCTCTGGGCCGGATTCAGCGGCGGTACGCTGGAAAGCAGGCCGGCGGTATAGGGATGCAGATGGCGTTCATACACGTCCTGGGTGCTCCCCATCTCCATCAGTCTTCCTCCGTACATGACGCAGATGCGGTCGCTCATGTAGCGCACCACCGAGAGGTTGTGGGTGATGAACAGATAGGTCAGGCCAAACTCCTGCTGGAGATTGAGCAGCTCGTTGAGGGTTTGAGCCTGGACGGAGACGTCCAGAGCCGAAGTCGGCTCGTCCAGGATCACCAGCTGAGGCTTGAGCATGATAGCCCGGGCGATGGACACCCGCTGCTGCTGGCCGCCGGAGAGCTCGTGGGGAAAGCGGTCCAACAGCTCCCGGCCGATGTTGACCTTCTCCGCCGTCTCCAGGATGAGCTCACGGGCATCCTTGGCATCGTAGCCGTTGATGCGCAGGGGCCGCTCCAGGGAGCGATAGATGGTGGCCCTGGGGTTCAGGGAAGAGGCCGGGTCCTGGAACACCGCGCCCACACTGCGGTGGCGCTCAGCGCGGTTGGCAGGAGCGTAGATGTCCTTGCCGTTGATGAGCACCTTTCCCTGCGTAGGGGGCAGCAGCCCCAGCAGGATGCGGGAAAGGGTGGTCTTGCCGCTGCCCGACTCCCCTACCAGTCCCAGGGTCTCCCCTTTCCGGATGCTGAGGGTGATGTCGTCCACCGCCTTGACGCTGCGGGCTTTTTTCTTGGACAGGCTGCCCTTCAGGGGAAAATATTTCTTTACATGGTCGGTCTGGACCAGGATCTCATTCATGCTCCGCCACCTACTTTCATACAGGCACAGAAATGACCCGGCTCCACTTCCCGCAGAGGCGGGACCTGCCCGCGGCACTCAGCCGTGGCGTTGGGGCAGCGGTCGGCAAAGTGACAGCCCGGCTTCAGCTCGGCCAGGTTGGGCACGCTGCCCGGGATGGTCTCCAGCCGGCCCATGTCCTTGGTGATGGTGGGCAGAGCCTTCATCAGCAGCCGGGTATAGGGATGCATCGGCGCATCAAAGATGTCCTCCACCCGGCCTACCTCTACCAGCTGGCCGGCGTACATGACGCCCACCCGGTCGGCCATATCGGCCACAATGCCGAAGTCGTGGGTGATCATCAGCACAGCGGTGCCATACTGGGCACGCAGCTCATTCATCAGCTCAATGATGCCGGCCTGGATGGTCACGTCCAGAGCGGTGGTGGGCTCGTCTGCGATAAGCAGCTGAGGGTTGCGGCAGAGCATCATGGCGATCATGACCCGCTGGCGCATGCCGCCGCTGATCTCATGGGGATAGCTGTTCAGGCGGCTCTCCGGGTCGGTAATGCGCACCTTGCGGAACATGTCCAGCACCCGCTGACGGGCCTCCTTCTTGGGCACGCCGTCGGCCAGCAGGCCCTCTTCCGCCTGATAACCAATCGTATAAACAGGGTTCAATGAATCCAGAGGGTTTTGAAAAATCATGCCGATCTGCTTGCCGCGGACCTTGGTGATGGCCTTGTCCGAAAGCTTGAGCAGATCCTGGGGCTTGTCCTCCAGCCCCTTGGGACCGCCGTAAAACTGGATGGCGCCCCCGGTAATGCGTCCCGGCTTGCGGATCAGGCGCATGATGCTCATGGCCGTGGTGGACTTGCCGCAGCCCGACTCCCCCACCAGGGCAAAGCACTCCCCGGGGTAGATATCGAAGCTGACGCCGCTGACCGCCTGAACCATACGCTTTCCGCTCTGGAACTCCACCCGGAGGTTCTGGACCGATAAGAGTTTCTTTTCCACGTCGTTACACCTTCAGTCGGGGATCCAGCAGGGACTTGAAGCCCTCGCCGGTCAGGTTGAAGCCCAGCACCGTCCACACGATGGCCACACCGGGATAGATGGAGATCCAGGGGGCACGCTGGATGTACTGGATGCCGTCGGACAGGATCATGCCCCAGTCGGGCTGGGGCTGCTGGGCGCCCAGGCCCAAAAAGCCCATGGAGGTCGTGGACAGGATGGCGGAGGGCAGGGCCAGGGAGGCCAGGATGATGATGGTAGAGAGCAGATTGGGCAGGATGTAGCGCAGAATGATCTGCAGGTCACTCTCACCATAGACCCGGGCCGCGTCGATGTAGGGCAGCTCCCGAATGGACTGGACCTTGGCCCGGACGATCTTGGTAAACTGGGCCCAGGTGACCAGGGCCACAGCGATGGCCACGTTCATGGCGCTGGAGCCCAGCACCAGCACGATGGCCATAGCCAGCACGATGGGCGGGATGGACCAGACCATGTCGGTGACGAACATGATGATCTTGTCCAGCACCTTGCCGAAGTAGCCGGCCAGGATGCCCAGGGCCACGCCGATCACCGTCTCAATGGCCACAGCCACCAGACCCACGCCCAGGCCGATGCGGGAGCCGTAAACAATGCGGCTGAAGATGCACCGGCCGTACTGATCGGTGCCCAGGGGGAACTCCGCGCAGGGGGCCATGAGTTTATCGGCCAGATCGTAGGTCTCATAGCTGTGAGGGGCAATCTGGTCGGCGAAGATAGCCACCAGCACCATGGAGAAAAAGAGGATGAAACCGATCACTACCATGGGGTTGCGCAGGACGGCCCGCAATTTCAGTGTACCTTTGTTCATTTGCTTACGAGCCTCCTTATTCCAGCCGGATCCGAGGATCCAGGATACCGGCGATGAGATCGCCGATCAGGTTGCACACCACCGTCAGGATGGCGATGATGAGCACCACGCCCTGCACGATGGGGAAGTCCTGCTTGGAGATGGCAGTCCACAGCAGCTGTCCCATGCCGGGCCAGGCGAATACCTTCTCCACCACCACGCTGCCGCCGATGAGCCAGGGCAGGGAGAGGAAGAAGGTAATGGTAACGGGGATGAGGGCGTTGCGCAGCACGTGGCGCACCAGGATCTTCCCTTTGGAAATACCCTTGGCGTAGGCGGTGACCACGTATTTCTCATCCAGCACATCCAGCACCTCGCTGCGGGTCAGGCGGAAGATCTGGGCCATGTTGGGCAGGGCCAGGGTGATGGCCGGCAGGATGAGGGAGATAAGGCCCTGATAACCCGAGATGGGCAACAGGTTCAGCTGGATGGAGAACACCAGCATGAACAGTACGCCCAGCCAGAAACCGGGCATGGACCACAGCACGATGGTGACCACGGTGAGCAGTTTATCCGCCACACCGTTTTTCCGCACCGCCGCCAGCAGGCCCAGAGGGATAGCCAGCAGATACTCCAGCGCCAGGGCCGCGCCAGTGAGCATCAGGGTATAGGGCAGCCGCTGCTGGATGAGATAGCCCACCGACTGGCTGGTGGAGATAGAGGTACCCAGGTTCCCCTGGAGGATGTTGCCCAGCCAGTAGAAGTACTGGAGCACGGGGGGCTTGTCCAGTCCCCACTGGGCCTTGATCTCGGCCAGCTTCTCCGGGGCGACACGGACATCCGTGACCATCTCCACGGGGTCACCAGGCATAGCCTGCATGATGGCAAAAATGATGACCGTGACGCACAGCACGACCAGCACGCCCGAGAGCAGACGCTTGACGATGTACTTGATGATGTCGTTCAAGGGTAAAGACCCCTTTCGCTGAATGTAGGGGCGGCCAATGCCGCAGGATCAGGGACGGTCCAGTTCCTCAAAGAGCACGTCCAGCATGGGGAAGAACAGCTCGTCCCGCTGAATGCCCTCGTAATTGGTCAACATGGTAACGCTCACGCGCTCATCCACAAAGCGGGAGCAGCGGGAGATAAAGCCCATGGTCCCGCCGGTGTGCCAGATCTCCCGGTGGCCGGGATAGGTCTTGGAGTGGGTGCCGGCACACTCTCCCAAAAAGAAGCCGAAGCCATAGGGAGAGAGGCTGCCGTCCTTGAGCCGGTGGGGCTCAAAGGCGGTGTTCAGCACCGCCCGGGGCAGGAGCAGGTCGGAGTCGGATTCATAGAGATAGTGGTGCCACTTGAGCAGGTCCGCGGTATTGGAGGAGATGTTGCCGTCGGCATAACCCACCATCAGCATGTCGTAGGGCATGCGGCGGAAGGTACCGTCCGCCTGTTTTTCATAGCCCTGGACCTGGTAGGGATCCCGCACATCCATGTAGTCGGGAGCAAAGGTGCGCTCCATGCCAAGCGGCGCAAAGATCTCCTCCTCCAGGAAGCGGCCGAAGGGCTTGCCGGTGAGCTGGCGCACAATGTCGCCCAGCATGACATAGGCGGAGTTGCAGTAGCTGAACTTGGTGTCCGGCTCAAACTCCAGGGGGCCAAAGCCCCGCACGATGTCCAGCAGCGCGGCGGTATCGGCGGTACGCAGGGCCTCCTCGTTCTCCCGGAAACCCTCCTCAAAGTACTCCCGGATGCCGGTGGTGTGACACATCATCTGACGGATGGTCACATACTTGCGGTAGTCGGGAAAATCGGGGAAAAAGCGCTCAATGGGCTCGTCCAGCTCCAGCAGGCCCCGGCTCATCAGCATCAGGATGGCCACACAGGTAAACTGCTTGGTGTTGGAGGCAATGATGAAATTGTCGTCGGGCCGGATGGGAATTCCATGCTCCAGGTCGGCCATGCCATACCCCTCGCTGAGCAGGACCTCCCCGTCCTTGGCCATCATCAGCGCAAAGCCGGGCGTTTGCCCGGAAACAGCGCCGGCCGCAATGCGGCCGACGCTTTCTTTCAGACGTTTCCGGTCCATATGTTACTGAGCCCTCGTCACATCGTGATACCAGCTGCGCCCGTCGTTGGTCACCACCAGGCCCTGGATGCTGCTCTTGGCGGCGATGCAGTAGTTGTCGCTGAACAGGGGGATACCCTTGTACAGCTGGGCCATATCATCGGAGAACTTCTCATAGGCCTCCACGCGGGCCTCAGGATCGTTCACCGTGCGGGCATACTCCAGATCGGCCGTGACGGTGTCATCATTCCAGGGGTAGCCGCTGGCGCTGGTAAAGACAGAGTAGAGAATGTCGGCGTCGCTCCACTCGTAGTTGCGGGTGGAGATCTCATAGTCGTCGTCCTTGGTGGCCTGCTTGACGTAGGCGGCCTCGTACTCACTGATCTGCAGGTCGATGCCCACAGCCTTCATCTGCTGCTGGATGACAGGGGCCGCGGCGCTCATGGAGGGCCGGTCGGAGGCCACCATCATGGTCACGGTCAGAGGCTGGCCATCCTTCTCCACGATGCCGTCCCCGTCGGTGTCCACATAGCCGGCGTCAGCCAGGATCTGGGCGGCCTTCTCCGGGTTGTAGGCGTAGGTCTGGGCGAACTCGTCCTCCTTGGCCTTGCTGTAGCCGGTCTGGGCAGGAGACAGGAAGGTGTAGGCCGGAGTCACCACGTTCTCCAGAGCCAGGTTGATCTCATCCCGGTCAATGGCGTAGGTCATGGCCTGGCGCACAGCGGGGTCGGCGGTGGGGCCCTTCTCGGTCTGCAGGTTCATGTAGTTGACACCGGTCTGCAGATAGCGGTAGGTGGTGACGTTCTCATCCGCCTCCAGCTCGCCGATGCTGGCGGAGGGCACGTTGTAAATGATGTCCACATTGCCGTGCTGCAGCTCGCTGACACGGGTGAACTCATCGGGAATGAAGCGGACGATCACGGTCTCAAAGGCGGTGGTGTTGGAGACCTCGGGGTTGTTGGAGACATAGTTCTCGTTGCGCTTGAGAGTGATCTGAGAGCCCTGCTCCCAGTTCTCCACATAGTAACGGCCGTTGCCCACAGGGGTACGGTTAAAGGCCTCGTCGCCCATCTCCTCAGCGGCGGCCACATCCACGATGCCGCCGTAGGTGGAGGCCAGACTGGCCCACATATAGGGGGCGGGGGCGCTCAGGTGGTAGACCAGGGTGGTCTCGTCCACGGCCTCTACGCTCTCAACCGCCTCCAGGTCGGTGGAGTACTCGCTCACTTCCATGAAGCGCTCCACGGAGGCCTTCACAGCCGCGGCGTCCAGCGTGTCGCCGTTGCTGAACTTGGCGTCGGCGGGCAGGGTAAAGGTAATGGTAAGGCCATCCTCAGACACCTCATAGTCCTCCGCAAAAGCGGGCAGCAGCTCGGTCATGTCCTCGTTGTACTCCACCAGAGGCTCGTAGATCAAAGACTGAACCACGTTCTCCCAGCCGATCTGCTGGATGTCGCAGCCTTCCACCTCATCGGGAATGGCGATGATAAGGGTGCTGTCGTCCACCGCCGCACCGCTGGTATCGCCAGTGGAAGCAGGAGCGCCGCAGCCAGCCAGGCAGGTGGCCAAAGTGGCCGAGGCCAGGCAAAGGGCAATTAGTTTCTTTTTCATTGCAGTTCCTCTCTCCTTATATTTATTTCTTTGGGCAAACGTTATCTTATCTTATTTTGTCTATTCACAGATTATACGGTGTTCATGCATACGATGTCAACGAAAAATACAGCTTGCTGCACATTTCTGTTGGATTGGACAAAGTGTGCCTCAATTTTATGTGACTTTTTTCCGTTAAATCGAAAAAGAATCTGCATGATAATCGATGCTGACATCCCGGGCCGCCGTCAGATAGAGCAGCGCGGAATAGGACAGGTCAAATTCCAGTACATCTCCTACCTGGATGGGCCGGGGGCAGTCCTCCACATCCAGAATGGTATGATCGCTGGATCCGCCCAGGACCGTTACGCCCGGCAGCCGCGGATGGAGGTGGGACAACTCCCCCACATCCAGCTTGCCCAATGCCAGCAGCGCCCGGCGCCGGATGCCCCGGTCCTCATACTCCGGACGGTTGCCGAAAGCGTCTATAAAAATCTCCCCCTGAGGATAGGAGGGTTTGCTGCGCACCTCCACCACCTGGGCCTGCAGGGTAAAGACCTGCCCGTTCAGGTAGTCCAGATCGGTACGTCCCCACTCATGGCGCAGATCGTACCCCAGCAGGATGTTTTCCCCAATGCGCAGATGATTGATTCGCTCCGGCATCTGACCATCCACCACAAGAGGATAGGAGGTGGTGGCTCCGCCGGAGACCAGCTCCAGCCGGCGGCCGATGGCCCGCTCCACCTGTTCGGCCAGCTCCGCAAGCTCCTCCAATTTGGCCCGGGTGGGACGAATGGAGCCATAGCAGCCCAGATTGGTCCCCACACCGGCCAGATGCAGGTGAGGCAGCGCTTTCTCCACATGCACCGCCGCCTGTACCAGCTCCTCCGCACCCCAGAAGCCTTCCCGCAGGTCTCCCAGGTCAGCCATGAGCAGCACACTGTGCTCCCGTCCCTGACGGGCACACTCCGCTTCCAGGGCATCCAGAGTCGTCACATCACTCTCCAGGCTCATCTGGCACAACCGCACTACATCGGCCAGTTCACACAGCTGCGGAACACGCAGCAGCAGGAAGGGCGCATCCACTCCCGCCGAACGGCAGTCCTCCACCTGGCTCAGCCGGCTGGTGGCCAGCTGAGAACAGCCTCCTTCCAGAAAAGCCGTGACCAGCGGCAAAAGGGCGTTGATGCCTTTTATAACTCCTGTCACCTGGATCCCCGCCGCCCGGCAGCGCTCAGTCACCTGAGCCACATTGGCCCGCAGCCCGGCCAGATCGCATACCAGTCTGGGATAGTTCCGTTGCCTTTGCATGCATTCTCCCTCCCCGTTTCGATTGGGGCTAAGTGTATGCTTTTTTACGAAAAATGTCAAGCTGTGTCCTCCAGGGCCGCTTCTCCCCTTCTTTCGGCAATTCTAACAATCTTTTGTATTCCATTAGAAGTTACCAATTTTCTTTTTCTTAACCATTCATGAGCATTTTCTGCTTGTATATCAGTATACAAGAACTCCTGCTACGAAGTTAGCATTGTCTATTATTATAAATTTTTAAGTCAAATTGAGCAATCTATTGACTGTTTTTACTTTATATATTAGTATGCTACTGTCACATTAAACGTTTTCCCCCGGCACAATTGATTGGAAAGGAGCAAACGCGATGTCAACTCACCTAAGGCGCATCCTGGCCCTGGTCCTGACACTGACCCTGCTTTTGGGCATGGTCCCGGCCATGGCTGCGCAACCCACCGCCCCCGCCACCGGCACGCTGGTATCTACCACCGGTTCGTCGGAGGACTTCCCCCTGTACGCCAGCGGCAAGACCGCCACGCTATGGGTGGATGAAACAGAGGAAACCCCCGTCAAGCGGGTGGTGAACGACCTGCAGGACGACGTCCAGCGGGTCACCGGCGCCACCCCCTCCATCTCCCATGAAGCCGAGGTACAGGGTCCCGTTGTGATCGTGGGCACCCTGGACAACAGCGCCAAGATCCAGGAGCTGGTGCAAAGCGGCGTCATCACGGAAGATGAGCTCGCCGCCATCCAGGACCAGTGGGAGGCCTATCTCATCAAGGTTGTGGATGCCGACACGCTGGTCATCGCCGGTTCGGACAACCGGGGCGCGATCTACGGCGTATACGAGCTGTCCGAGCAGATGGGCGTGTCCCCCTGGTACTTCTTTGCCGACGTACCCACCCAGGCCAAGAACGCCGTGTATATCCCCGCCGGCACCAATGTGACCGACAAGCCGGACGTGCGCTACCGCGGCATCTTCATCAACGATGAGGAAAAGCTCAGCCGCTGGGTCTCCAACGTGTTCAATCCGGAATACGGCGGCAGCGGCGTCATGGGCGCTGAGATCTATGCCAAGATCTTTGAGCTCATCCTCCGCCTGAAGGGCAACTACATCTGGGCTGCCATGCATGTCAACTCCTTTAATAACATTCAGGAGAACATCGACACCCTGCATGAGTACGGCATCGTCCTGGGCTCCAGCCACTGCGACATGCTTCTGCGCACCAACACCCATGAGTGGAGCAGCTGGAAGAGCGCCTATGACAAAGAACACGGCACCAACATCCAGTATGACTATACCGTCAATCCCGAAGCCGTACTCCAGTACTGGCGGGAGAATGTGGAGCGCCACAAGGACACCGAGGCTCAGTGGACCCTTGGTATGCGCGGCGCCCACGACGAGCCCTTCAACACCGCCAACATCGACGACCCCAAGTGGGACAAGTACGGCGAGGACGAGGAGGACCGGAAGGCCGGCGTACTCTCCGAGATCATCGCCGCCCAGCAGGAGATCCTGAAGGAGGTCCTGGGGGAGGAGAAGTACAACGAGGCCTTTATGGCTTTCATTCCCTATAAGGAAGTGCTCCCCCTCTACAACAACGAGAACTTCACCATGAGCGACGACGTGACGGTCATCTGGTGCGACGACAACCACGGCATGGTCCGCCGCACTCCCGATGCTGAGGAGCGCCAGCGCTCCGGCGGAAGCGGCCTGTATTACCACGTGTCCTACTGGGCGCCCGCCGACCAGAGCTATCTGTGGATGAGCTCCCTCCCGCTGAGCGTGATGGGCGAGGAGCTGAGCAAGTGCTGGGAGAGCGGCATTCAGCGCTCCTGGGTGCTCAACGTGGGCGACATCAAGCCCAACGAAGGCGAGATGGAGTATTTCATCCGCTGCGGTTGGGATGTGGATCAGTACACCGGTCACGCCGAGGAATTTGAGGCCGACTGGATGGCCCGCAACTTTGGTTCCGCCGTGGACGCGGAAGAAGTGGCCGATATCCTCACCACCTTCTACGCCCACACCAACGTGCGCAAGGTGGACCACATGCGCCTGGATATCTTCGAGCAGGTCAACTACAACGAGTGGGACAAGCGCATGCAGGTCTATCAGGACCTGTTTGACCGCACCAACGCCGTGGCCGCCGGTCTGAACGAGGAACAGGCCACCGCCTTCTATGAGCTGGTCCAGTGCAAGATCAACTGGGCCTACTACACCAACAAGGCCTTCTATTATGCCGATAAGAGCAATCTGGCTTATGACCAGGGCCGCATGGCCTCGGCCGATACCTTCTCCCAGCTGTCCATCCAGGCCGACAACGACCGCCGGGCGGAGATCCAGAAATACAGCGAGATCGCCGACGGCAAGTGGTACATGTTTATCGATCCGGAGAACCACGCGCCCCCGGTGACCACCCAGCTGCCCGGCACCAGCCCGGCTCTGGTTCTGGGTGAGACCGCTATGGGCGTAGCCGTCCAGGGCGAGGAGATGCCCACCACGGAGGCCTCCCAACTGAGCTTCTCCCACTACAATCTGGACGGCAAGTACATCGACATCTTCAATCAGGGCGCGGGCAGCTTTGACTGGACGGCCAGCGCCGATGCCGACTGGGTCAAGCTCAGCGCCGTTTCCGGTACGGTCTGCGATGAGCAGCGCATCTGGGTCACCGTGGACAACGCCCCGGTTGAAGGCGGCACCGCCGCCATCACCATCACCAGCGGCGAGACGGTCAAGACGGTCAACGTCACTGTCGCGCCCAAGGCGGAGCTCCCCGAGGACTTTGACGGCTACGTGGAGGCCGACGGCTATGTCTCCATGCAGGCCGAGCACTACAGCACCCTGAATTCTGTAGGCGAGATGACCTGGCAGCTGCGGGAAAACGCGGGCCGCGGCTTTGACGGGGACATGATGCGGGCCATGAATCCCGCCCTGTCCGCCGTGGAAGGGGAGATCAGCTCCGCCACCTCTCCCAGCCTGGAGTATAACTTCTATCTGACCTCCTCCGGCAGCTTCCCGCTGGAAGTCTACCGCCTGCCCACCATGAACGCCTCTCCCGGCGGCCAGGTACGCTTCGCCATCAGCGTAGATGACGGGGAGCCCATCGTGGTCTCCTCCACCGCTGTGGACGAGGGCACCACCAGCAGCCAGAATCCCCAGTGGGTGCAAAACCTCTTCCGGCAGATCGAAAAGCATGTGATCACCCTGCCCGAGCTGTCGGCCGGCGCCCACACCCTGAAGCTCTGGATGGTGGACGACTTCATCACCATTGACAAGATGGTGCTCTACACCGGCGGCGACGGCATCCCCGCCAGCGCCCTGGGCCCCGATGAGAGCTACCACACCACTTACAACACCACCTTTACTGCCAGCGTGCCCACGCTGGAGCGTGAGTCGGTCCCCGCCGAGTCCAAGGACATCCCCAGCACCTGGGGCAGCGGCTACTTCCTGGAGCAGGGCGGCCAGGTGGGTCTGGAAGCCGAGTACGCCATGGAGAACGTACTGGAGTCTCTGGATGAGGTCACCGAGGACATGAACGCCTACACCGTCTCCAAGCGGGAGGCGGCCGCCGCCGCCGGCAAGACCCCCAACGCCTGGCGTATCACCCAGTCGGATACGGGCCTGGCCGTGCGCCTGCCCGATATCGGCGCCGCGCTGACCGAGAACGGCGAGTTCCAGCAGTACGGCCCCGAGCTGAGCTACAAGATCGACTTCTCCAACACCGGCACTTACCACGTCTGGGTACGCTGGCGGCTGGTGGACAACGCCGGCGACTCCATCCGCGGCGGCATCGACCACCGGTATGACGGCAGCTTCAACACCGCCCAGCTGTGGTCCTATGAAAACGACGAGCACTGGCACTGGCAGGATCTGGGCACCATGAAGGTCACCCAGACCGGTGTGCAGACCTTCGGCCTGTGGATGCGTGAGGACGGACTGTACATCGACCGCATCTACCTCACCACCGGCAGCGAGACCCCCTCGGACGACGGTTGGTGGACCTCCCTGCGCTCGGAGAGCAACGACCCCGCCGCCATCAGTCAGAGCCTGCTGCGCAGCGTCAACGCCGAACGCGCCGAGCTGGAGCAGACCTCCTATCCTCTGGGTGAGGGCGCGGGCTGCTACGGCCAGGCGGAATATGACGCGCTGCTGTCCGCGTTGGACGCGGCCCAGCAGCTGGCCCAGACCGGCTCCACCACCGCCGAGCAGGCCACTGCGGCCCTCAACTCCATCGCCGACGCCAAGCAGGCGCTGGCCGACTCCCTCAATCTGACGGAGAACGGCGTGAGCTACCACGCCTACCGGGACTTCTCCGAGGACACGGTGGGCAAGCAGCCCTATGGCTTTGACATCGAAGCGCTGACCAACGGCGCCACCGCCACCGTTCAGGAGGAGAACGGCAACCGTTTCCTCCGTCTCACCACCGGTTCCACCTCCGGCAAGGCCAATCTCTTCCTCCCCTATGCCGGTGAAGTGACCGCTTCCGAAGGCCAGCGCACCGTAGTGGAATTCCGGGCCCGGTTCACCGGCTCCTTCCAGTACGCCAACGGCGCTATGCTCCGCAACGAGAGCTCCGGACCCAAGTACGCCATGGTGGTCGCCTTCGAGAACGCCAACCAGGTCCACGAGATCCGGGTTCAGTCCGGCGGCAGCAAGAAAAAGGTCTGTAACTTTGAATCGGGCCAGTGGTACACCTTCAAGATGGTGGGCGACTGGACCAACAACACCTACGATGTCTATGTCAACGATGAACTGCTGGCTGACGACTACACCTTCCGTGATACCTCCGGCACCAAGCTGCTGGGTCAGTTCTTCGGCATCGACGGCTATGCCAACGGCACCATGGACTATGACGACTTCCGGGTCACCGTGGTGGACGCAGAGACCATCACCGCCATCGGCGGAACCGTGGCCGTCACCGGCACGCCGCAGCACGGCGCTGTTCTGACGGCCGACGTCAGTGCCATCACTCCGGCGGAAGCCCAGGCCGGACTCCAGTATGCCTGGACCCGGGACGACGGCGTACTGGTTGGTACCGGCAGCACCTATGTCCCCACCGAGGCCGACGTGGGCCACACCCTGACCCTCACCGTCACTGGTGCGGGCGCCTATCTGGGCAGCGTGACCAGTGATCCCACCCAGGCCGTGGCGGCGGCAGACGACGCTGTGGCCAAGGCTCTGAAGGAGAAAGTGGACGCCAAGCGCGCCGAGATGGACAAGAACTCCTACCCCCTGGGTGATGGCGTCGGCTGCTACAGCCAGAGCGCCTATGACACCCTGACCGGCGCGCTGGACGCGGCCGGAACCGCTGCGGAAAATCCCTCTCTGACACAGGATGAGGCCGACCGGCTCTGGAGCGCCGTTACCGACGCCCAGGCGGCGCTGGACGCCTCCCTCAATCTGAGCGACGGCAGCACCGACTATTACGCCTATCGCGACTTCTCCGCCGACGAAATCGGCAAGCTGCCCTATGGTATCGATGTCACCAGTCTTGACGATGGCTGTACTGCCACTGTGATGGAGGAGGACGGCAACCAGTTCCTGCGCCTCACTACCAACACCGGAAGCCGCCCCCACGCCAACTTCTTCCTGCCCTATGCGGAGGAAATTACCACTGGTGCAGATGAGCAGGTCGTCATCGAACTGCGGGCCCGGTTCCGGAACGGCTGCCAGTATGCCAATGTCTGCCTGCCTCAGACTCAGGACGGCAAGCACTCCATGACCGTGGCCTTTGAGAACGCCGACGGCGTCCATCAGGTCAAGGTAGTAGACGGCTCCAGCAAAAACAACGTCAAGAGCTTCGACTACGACACCTGGTATTCCTTTAAGCTGGTCGGCAGTCTGGCCACCCAGACCTACACGGTCTATATGAACGATGAGATCATTGCAGAAAACTATGCCTTCCGCAACCCCACCACATCCCTGACCGGCCAGATCTTCGGTATCGATGGTCTTTCCAACGGCCAAGTGGATTATGACGACTTTAAGGTCTATGTCACCAGCACCCAGCCCGAGCCTGAGACCTACGCCGTCACCTACACCCTGACCAACCTGACCGCCGAGGGCGCTCCCGCCCAGGTGGAGGAGGGCCAGCCCCTGAATGTGACCCTGACCGCCGAGGAGGGCTACACCCTGCCTGAGACCGTCACTGTCACCATGGCCGGCGAGGCCCTGACCGCCGGCGAGGGCTACACCTATGATTCCGAGACCGGCAGCCTGTCCATCGCCGCCGTCACCGGCGACGTGGTCATCACCGCCGCCGGCGAGGCCGAGGTCCTGCCCCCCGTGGTCACCGGCGTGACCGTCTCCCCCGCCACCGCCAGCGTGCAGGTGGGCACCACCCAGCAGTTCACCGCCGT
>NZ_JBBMFT010000013.1:0-43486 GCF_040095835.1 Flavonifractor hominis | reverse complement strand
GTGGTGGGCGAGGGCATGACCACCGTCACCGTCACTACGAGCGACGGCGGCTACACCGCCCAGTGCCTGGTGCAGGTTGGCTCCTACAACGACGGCAGCGACTCGGATAACGAGGACACCACGCCTCCCACCGAGACCGAGGAGCCCGGTGAGACCACCGAGCCCGGCGAGCCCGAGACGCCCGCCTTCTCCGACGTGCCCGCCACCCACTGGGCCAGCGAGGCTGTGGACTATGTGGTGAGCGAGGGCCTGTTCAACGGCACCTCCGACACCACCTTCTCCCCCGACGCCTCCATGACCCGCGCCATGTTCTTCACCGTCCTGGCCCGTCTGGACGGCGTGGACACCACCGGCGGGGCCACCTGGTATGAGAAGGCCATGGCCTGGGCGGTAGCCGAGGGCATCACTGACGGCACCAACCCCGAGGCCACCATCACCCGGGAGCAGCTGGCCGTCATGCTCTACCGCTACGCCGGCTCCCCCGCCACGGAGGGCAGCCTGAGCGGCTTTGCCGACGCCGCTTCCGTGTCCGCCTGGGCGCAGGACGCCATGGAGTGGGCCGTGGCCGAGGGCATCCTCACCGGCAAGAACGGCTCGACTCTGGATCCCCAGGGCACTGCCAGCCGCGCTGAGGTAGCCACCATGCTCATGCGCTTTACTCAGGGACAGGGCAAATAACGGCATCCAAAAAGAGCGGGCCCTCCCGGCCATGACCGGGAGGGCCCGCTCTTTTCCTCTGTGCGGATAACGTCCCCGCTTTGGGGCTCCCGCTTATACCCCCTTGGGCAGGGTCCCTTGCTTCAGATCCGCATGCAGGAGATCCATCAGGATAACAGTCAGCGGCACCAGTGCCACCCAGATCGCCCTTCCCTGGATGCGGCGGCACAGAACCGTGGAGAGCACGCCGCCCAGGGTAAAGACCGCCAGCATGCCCAAATGGCACAGGCAGCGCCGGACATACTGGTGTTCATGGGTCCGCAGCGCCATGCAGCAGGCGATGCCGGTCTGGCGCAGATGGTTGGTACAGAAGGTCGTGGCCATGGGCACCCCCTGGGCGGCCCGGAAGGTATTATACTGCATGGAGCACATGAAATTGATGGCCACCTGCGAGATCTGATAGGGGGCGCTCTCCGGCAGCAGACCCAGGAAGACCACCATCCCCATCTCCACCCCTACCAGGATGGTCTCCCAGCGGATGGGCATCCGCCAGCGCAGGGAGGTGCGGGCAGTCTCCGAGAGAAAAGCGCCCAGAAAATAGGCGCTCATGGGAATCAGATAGTACAGCGCCCTCCCCACATGGGCGTCGCCGACGGCCATGGCAAAGAGTACGAAATTGGCCGTCTGCGCGTTGCAGAACACACCGCCCCGAATGGTGTAGGTAAAGGCGCCGTAAAACCCGCCCACACACATCAAAATGGCATAGATCCACCATCGCTGACTCTCCAGATAGTCCTCCCCATCGGTATCTGCAGCCTGCCTGTGGAGCCGAAACATAACATCCCTCCGTCTGTGGGGCTCGGCCTGCCTCCCTCTCCCCGCGCCCCTTGCAACAACCCGCCACGGCAAAAAAATCCCCATGGACAAGTCCCATGGGGCCCCGATACTTTGTAGGAAATCCACCTTTACCAATTCTGCGCCAGAAAAATCTGAATCTTCTGAATCCACCGGGGCACGCCGGTGCATAAGGAAGGCATAGAAACGTCGGCGTTGGCTCGATTCATCCTGCCAGTCTGCCTTTGCCGCTTGTAATTTTCAAAGGCACTTGGAGCGGATAAATGCTCCGGCCACACCAGGACGATCGCAGCGGATGCGGGAGTTGGACGCACACAAGGCAAATGTTCTCAAAACACTATGCAGCCAGGATATTGTATTGACCACATAGGGCCGTTAAGCTTATTAAGCAGAATTATCTTCCTCAATGCAGCAAAAACGGGCGGGTTTCCCCGCCCTGCAATTCACTTTCATCGTCTCTGATATATTTCATAATATCACCCACTTCGCAGTCCAGAATACGGCAAAACACCTCGATGGTATGGGTGCTAACGCTCTCATTGCGCTTCAATCTTGTAATCTGCGCTGGACTGATATTGTATTTCTTATTGAATGTTAACCGAAAATTAGATTAACCAATATCGGTTAATATATTTACGGAGGAGGAAAAGAAACGTGAAAAAAATATGGTTCCTTGTTCTAACGGCGGCTCTCATATTGTCCTTGGCAGCTTGCGGCGGGGACACTACCAGTGATACCAACGTATCAGGCAGCAATGAAACGAATACGCCAAACAGCAGCGAAACACTCGGCAACGAGGCTGATAGCGGTAAAGAAGCAGAGGTTCCCAACAACGGAGAGTGGGACGAAATCCTTTGTTCCGGGGACGGCTATCACCTGGTAAAAAAAGAGGTTGATGCCTACGATGGCTACAAATTCACACTTGGCGTAGTGGATGATGAGGGCCAGTGGGTACAGGAAATGACCGATACCGGAACTTTTGTAGACGAAGTACGCTTCCGCGCCGAAGGCAGCAGTGAAACCCTGCGGGACAGTTCCTGCTACATGTATCTGGGAGAAGGCGTGTTTCTTGCTTCTCCAGGTGTGTCCGTATACACAAAGGACGAAGAATACCGGGTTGGTCCTTGGGAGAACAGCGTATCTTACAGCCCTACTGGACGGGCTGAGGTTGCAATCTGGGAATGCCTTCTTTGGAATGTAAAAACTAATATGCAGACAGAGATTGACGCATCCAAGATGTCCACATTCCAGGACGGATACTTGCTGTTCTGCGAAGAGGACGAGTCCGGCAGCGGTACACTCAGTGCCATGAATACGAACGGCGAAATCACCGAATTCACCTGTCAGTTCTTGCCCAATAAGCCCGGCCACAATTTCCCCGTCTATTCGGAGGGATTGTTCTATGCCTGTACTGACAAGGGGTCTCATCCCGGTTTTTTTGACATCTCGGGTAATATGGTCATTGATTTATCGTCGTATGATGTAGGTAGGATACCCTATTCCAATGAAATGGGAGTAAACGCCCCGTACTTTGAGAATGAGAAGGCTACTATTTTATTCGCCAACAATGCCGGGAGCGTGTTCCAGGCAACGATTGATAAAACAGGAGCTTTCGTGGGAGAACCCGAAAAAGTGGATGTTTCTGTTTATTAAGCACAAAAAGAGAGGACGGTACTGCTGATGTACCGTCCTCTCCCATTTTATATTCCATGTACTTGGGAAACTGGGTTTCAAACCAATCCCGCACAAACTTGTAGGGACTGGGCCGCTCCAGGGAACAGGTCTTGACCACCTCAAACTGAGCCAGTAGCTCGACCGAGTTGCACACTTCGGCAGCACAGACGCAAAAAGAGAGGGAATCGGTTTCCCGATTCCCTCTCAAAACGTGCTTGATTATCCAGTTTGGATTAGCCGAAGTAGCGCTTCAGCAGGCCCTCGAAAGCCTTGCCGTGGCGGGCCTCGTCGCGAGCCATCAGTCTCGCCGACGGGCAGGCCGCTTCGCGTCCTATGGGGGTGGCTTCGCATTTCACGGAGAAACGCAGAGTTTTCAAGGCTTTTTCTGCTGTTTTTCTTCCACACAGTTCTTTTCCCAAAAGTAAGTGATTTTAGAAAAGTGCCACTTCAAAATCCACTTTTGGGAGGCACATCATGGCAAAGCTGAATGACACGGGCGTTTACCAGCTGAAAGGTGGGAACTGGGCGTTCCGCTACACCATTACCGCTGACGGGAAAAAGAAGGATGTCCGCAAGGCAAAGGATGAATTCGGAAATCCTCTGCGCACAAAGACAGATGCAATCAGAGCCAGAAACAGAGCGACTGAGATGGAGCGGGCGGGCAAAACACCCACCCCCAAAGTCAGACGGACGGTCAAGGAAGTGTTCACGGAATTCTGTGAAACCGGCAGAACCGATAGAGCCTACCGAACAAAACAAAAGCAGGACAGTCTATGGGAAAACCATCTGAAAAATAGGTTTGGCAAGCGGTTTGTAGATGAAATTACCTCCGCAGAGATCAATGATTATCTCTCAGAACTCTATTATGTGGAAGGGTTTTCCTATCAATACACACAAGCTTTCTTGAAGATGTTCTATCTGATTTTCGGTCAGGCGTATTCCAGAAACTATCTGGATGTGGATATTTACAACAAACTTTGCGTAAACAAAGACACAAGAATCAAAATGCCGAAAATGAAAACAGAGGATGATACCGACATTGTGGCGTTCAGCCGAGAGGAACTATCCCGCTTGGATGATTATTTCAAAGGCACCAACGCAGAAACAGCCTACTTGCTGGGAAGGTATTGTGGACTGCGTATCAATGAAGCCTTTGGGCTAAAATGGGATAATGTCAATCTGGAGGTGGGAACCATCACTATTGACCGCCAGATGCAGTATCAGGATGGGTTAATCAAACTTGTCGCCCCTAAAACCCGCAATTCCAGAAGGACAATTTACCTTTGCCCCCACCTTCTGGAACATCTCAGAAAACGGGCAGAACAGAGGGAGAAAGATGCCGTGGAACTGGCTCCCCTTCGGAAGCAAAAACAGCGCTTCATTGATGACATTGACGGCAAGAAAATCTCTTCCACGGAACTGGTGAACTGTTTGCCTGATGGCACAATCCAGACAGTCAATTCCTTCAAATATCCTTCCCGTGAGATTAAAAGTAAGCTGGGCATCAACTTCAAATACCATTTTCTTCGACACACCTACGGAACCCTAATGGCAGAAATGAATACTCCTACCCACTTGCTTTGTAATCAAATGGGGCATGGCAATGTTCACACGACACAGCGATACTATATTGCCGTATCTAAGTCAGGAATTGAGATTTTGCAGAACAATCTAAATCAGCTGTGACCTGCTGGGAGCATCTTTGAACATCTTTTTACATCTGCGAACGAAAGGGAAGGTGACTGCACACCTTCCCTTCATCTTTCCACATCTTCATACATATCTGCGGTTGCTTTGATGAACTCCCGCATTTTATCTACTACGACGGCGGGTTCCAGTATTTTTACCCTCCGTCCAAAGGTGGAAATCCACGCAAAGAAGGTTGGACTGACTTCCACGGGAACGGTGATGGTGAAATGAGAATCGTCTAAAGGCATCATCATGACATCTTTGCCAAATTGGTCAATGACCACATCCGCCAGTTCATTGCGGAAGCGGATGTGGACATTGTATTCTTTCCCGCCATACATATCAAAAACCTTTGCCTTTTGGCCTGTGAGGTTCTTTTCGTGAAACGCCTCTTTTCCCTCTCTCTTTTCGGGGAGCGGGTAACTGATGCGCTCCATCCGATCTACACGGAAATAGCGAAACTTTTTGCCATCATAGGCGTAAAGATAATAGTTTCCGTTGTTCCAGTAGAGAGCATAAGGGCTGACTATCAGTTGATTGCCGTTTTTGGAATAGCTCTTGGGGGTGCTTTTGTCCGGTGAATAGTGGAAATAGCGGAACGCAATCTGACAATCCTCCGCAATGGCTTCATGGATGCGGTCGGCATCCTTCACCACGCTGTCATTCATACTGCGGACACGATCAGCCACATACGCCTGACGGTTGAGTGTGGCAAGGGTATCTTTTCCCGCAAGTCGCTTGATCTTACCCGTAATCTCACGGGCTTTTTCTTTTGTGATGAACTTGGAGGACTGCACGCCATCCACCAATAACCGCAATTCATGAGGTTCAAAGGGCGGGTTCAGAAGGCGGTAGCCCTTCTTGTGAACATCATATTCCAGTTGCAGGCCGAATTCGCTTTCCAAAATAGCAAAATCAGAATACAAAGTTTTCTTTTCTACTGGATAGCCCCGCTCGGTTAAATATTCTTCTATTTCTCTGCGGCTTACAATATGGTTTTTTCCCGCGTTGGCCTCCAAATACTGCTTTAGCAGTAAAAGGCGAATGCCAATATAATACTTTCCATAATTCGGCATATTACGCCCTCCCCCGCATTTTGCTTCATTATACTATGCTAGGAATGAAAAAAGCAACGGATGATCAAAGTGCCATCCATTGCCCTAATCTTCAATGTATTCTGCAATATCTTCCAATTTGCAATTTAGGATTTTGCATAGCTGGTTAATCGTATAGGTGCTGACATTGCCGTTTTTCCTCAGCCGATCCAACTGCCCACTGCTGATTTTATATTCTTTTATGAGTTTATATTGGGAAATTCCTCTCGTCCTCATTGTTTCCCAAAGCTTATCAAATACGATCATGCAGACACCCCCATGTCGTTATAACAATCGTATTATCAAGCCCTTGCATTGACAATTGCCCATAAACGGGCTATAATTTAGGCATCAATTTACTATATAATATTAGAAAATTGGTTGCCAGCAGCTTCAACCTAAAATGAAGGAGAAATTGTAATGAGAAAGAAAATAGCAAATGTTGTGGAGCTAATATTGCTCGTAGGTTCATTTATCATTTTAAACTTGGCGAATATTCAAGTAGTAAATCTTAGTGTCACAACTTCTACACCTGGACATATGAAGCCGTTCACTTTAATAGCTCATTACCCAATAGTTTATTATATTTTGCTATTTTTTTATGCTGTTTGTGCAGTTATGTGCATCATTTCTATTGTAACCAAAAGCGAGCACAAAGACGGAATAATGCATAGTATAGTCCCCATTCTTTGGTGTCTGGTCATTCATTACAGTGTCATCTCTCTTGGAAGTCAGGTTGGGAACTGGGCGATTATTGAAAGTAACTTCCCTATTGCAGCTTTCGAGGTTTGTGTTCTTGGCGTTGTAATCATTGGATTCGCAAAACGTTCTACTTTAATCGCGGGTTTTCCTAAGACCGTGGAAGTAAAACAGGAATTCACGAAGGCTGATGAATTAAAGAAATTCAAAGATTTATTAGATTCTGGCGCTATTACGCAGGAAGAATATGATGTAAAAAAGAAAGACCTGCTAAGCTAAGAAGGACAGGGAGCTAATTTGGCTCCCTGTCCTTCTACCTTTCCAAAAGGCCAAGATATTTATAGACTGTTGTTCTACTCAAATCACATACCCTTGCAAACTCAGATACATTCAGACTACCATTTTTGAACGCCGGATAATGCCGATAAAACGCGGCGGGAATGTCCTCTGCGGTGGCTTGCGGTCTGCCGATCTTGGCTCCCTTGGCTCTTGCATTTGCCATGCCGGAACGCACCCTTGCACGAATCATGGACAGTTCCAGTTCTGCAAAGATGCCGGACATTTGCAGAAAAGCCTTTGTCATTGGGTCGAGTTCACCGGAACGGCAGTCGATGGTGATACTCCCCAAAATCTCCAATCTCAGCTTTTGCTTCTGGATGCGGTCAATAATCTCACAGAGTTGCTTTGTCGAGCGGGACAGGCGGGAGACCTCCGTGGTGATGATTGTATCCCCTGGCGTGGCCCGCTCCAGGAGCAAGGCAAGCTGTTTTTTATCGTCAGCGTCACCGTGTTCATATTCCACAAAAAAGCTCTCTGCGCCCGCTGTTTTCAGCTCCCGCACCTGGCGGTCAATGTCCTGTTTGCTCTCGCTGGTGGAGCATCTGGCGTATCCGTATTTCATGTTCTATCCCTTCCCCGTCCCGCGGGCTTTGAGCTGCCCGCAGGACGGTTTTTGATTTAGCAAGAGACTGTGAAGCGGCGGCTGGAAACCGGCTTTGTAAAGTCTTTGTAGAGGTCCGCATACAGCCGTTTGAAGGTGGTGCTGTCAAAGCGGTTGGAAATCACGCTGGTGTAGCGGATGATATAATTTCCGGCAGTCAGTTCTTCGGTGTCGCGCTCTTCCATCTCTGCTTTAATTGCAGAACGGATGGCATCGGCCTTGGCTTTCGCCTTGGCAGCAAGGTCATCGTAGTTGTTCATGGTCTCAATCATGGAAATCAGTTCGTGCTTGCTCATAGTTCATTTCTCCTTTTGGATTTGATTTTTTGGCAAGTGGTGGTTGGCGTTAAGCATCTAGCGTTCTTCTCAGTGCGTCCCAATCTCCCTTATCCAGTTCCACTCTTGTCTTGCGTTCTTGGTTCGGCTTTCGCTTACTTCGTCCGCCTTGACTTGCCTTTGGGAATCTCTCTTAACCGTCTTCATTATAGCACGAATATTCGTGCAAATCCATTGGCAAATTGCACGAATAATAGTGCTATTTTCTGTGCGGAATTGCACTTGATTTCGTGCAGTCCTTGCGCTATAATGTGGACAATGGAAAAGGAGGCGAATTTTGTGCCGCTGTGCTACAAGATTGATATTTTGGCAGCGTTGAAGGAAAAGGGCTACAATACGAATCGAATCCGCACAGAAGGATTGCTTAGTCAATCCACACTCCAGAAATTCAGAAACAAGCAAGGAATTTCATGGGAAAACCTTGAAACTCTCTGCGCCCTTTTGGACTGCCAGCCGGGAGATTTGATTGAGTTTGTGAAAGAAGATGTTCAAGAAAAGGGGGAAATACTTCCCTGAACAGAAATCCCCTGTTTTTCGTCTGATTACCCCTTCGGTTTTACTGATCGGAAGTGTAGTTGAAAACAAATGGTTGATTGAACAGGGGGTATATTTCGGGATAAAATTTTTTCAAAACAACCTTACGGTTTTGGGGTGGGCAACGCTCTCTTGTAGAGGTATTTTCAATTCAGCTGACGGTTTTGTGGGCTGTGATTGGCAGAAGCAAGACTGACCCGCCAGACGGCATATAACGAAAAAAGGCGGGAACCGTTCAGTTTTGGAACGGTTCCCGCCTCTACATTATTTCCAGTCTTTTAAAATATCATCTAGTGCCACATCTAGTGCGGTCTTTAAGCCTTTTTCCATTGCTCGAAAAACTTCGGCCTCTAAAATAGATTGTTGCTTTTTCTTCTTTTTCTTTCTCTCCGCCTCTGTCATTTCTTTACCCTCACTTCACTACCGATTTTGATTTCAGCAAAATTATAGTTTATGCTCTGCTCGTTTGCTAAGCTCTGCATCATAGAGCGCCGATGGGCGAAAAGGATTTCTTCAGGGGTAACGCCATCCAAATACATCCCGTGGTAATATTCTGGAACTTTTCTCATTTGATACTCATATAAAGTCATCTGGGATTCCTCCTAAAAATTGTATTAAAAAAGCCTGTGGGAACCACAGGCTTTTGGGAGAGGGAAAACTTGTTTTCCCTCTCTTCTCTGTTATATTTGAAAAAATAACCTGATAATTTGACCTATCTCATCCAATACCGCTTAAAAGCAAAATTAAGTCATGCATTTAACAACAATTATAATATAGTTACTGTTAAATGCATGACTTAAAACTAATCCCCCATCTCATTTTCAATGCTTTGGACGATAAGCCCCATCATATATTCAATTTTATCATTGTAGATGCCGTTAATATCAGGGATGGCTTGCTTTCGTGCCACTCCGCCATAGTTCACCCGCATATCCCAAATGGCATCGGATGACGGGGATCCACCATTGACACTTTCCCAATATTCACGCCATGCCTGATTGTATTCTGCTCGTTCCGCTCTTCGTTGAGTCTGCCTGTTCGCAAAGTAGTAGACAAAGTTTGTCGTATTTCGATTGATAAGTCCTTTGGCATCCAATTTGCCGATATAGGTAGCTATTGTCTGGCGGGTAACGGGGTTACCTTCTTTCTTCATACGATACTCTTTGACTTCATCGGGCATCGCCATAAACTCTTCATCATTGAAGTAATAGTAATAGAAGTTGCGGACTTTGTGGAAGTCTGTCCCACCATCAAAATCCAGTTCGGTAATGCAAAAGATTTTAAAAGGGTCTTTAATGGCGGTGATGGTATAGGTGGCTCGGTTTCCTCTGCCTGACTTCTCAAAAGTTATGCCGTAGCGCTCCATTTTACGTTCAAGGCCTTGTGTGTTCCTCGTGCCGAACAATGCCGATAACTCTGCCTTTTGGTATGTTTTCAATTCCAACATAAAGTATTCCTTTCATTTTTAAGTCATCCTATCAACACTAACTAAAATATTTTACTGTTAAATGCATGACTTATTATCGAGTTAGGATGCCTTTCTTGCCCTTTCCTCTGCGTCCTTTTCGGCATCCTCCTTAGTCTCTTGAATGATGGTGTTGAAATCCACCGTTTTCACATCGTTGTAGAAGTAGAACATGGGGTTCTTGCGAAACTCGGGGAACTGTGCCACAAACCAACGGCGGACGGCAGTATAACGGGAGGTAAGGGGGAGACTTCCGCAGTATTTGATGAAAGTGTAAGCCTCGATGAACTTCTGGTTGTTGGGCAGACCGTTGATGAAGTTTTCCATATTCTCATAGGAGAGGTTTTTGAACTGATTACAGTGGAACTTCTCGCCTGTTGCCTTAGAAGTATAGGTGCGCGGGGTGGCGTGGGTCTTACGGATGACAGTCAGCCCCGGGATGTCCTTCATCAACCGCATATAGGTTTCATAATCCTTGCCCTCACCCGTGGCAACGGCTTCTTCAAAAGCCTTGGTAATAGTCAGAGTCTTGGTGGCCAGAGAAAGAGTGTAGTTTTTCATAGTAGAAATTTCCTTTCTATTATTTGTCTTTTGGACTGGATTAGGCAGTGATCTCAGCCAGCACTGCCTCTTCAATTGCATCGTTGATAGCTTCCATCTTGATACCTTCAAAGACGTTCAGGAACCACTTGCGAACCAGAGGGAACTTGCCCATTTCGGCGGCTTTCAAATACTGCTTCTGGAGATCGGTAGCGTTCGGTTGAATGGAGATAAACTTTTCGATAATGGCCTTGTTCAGCCCCTTGTAGGTTTCCTTACCCACGGCCACCTTGATTTCCTTCTCGGCAATCTGGAAGGTGGGGTTCTGCTTCATCAGCTTCATCAAAGCCTTGTATTCGGCGGAGTTGGGGACGCCGGCCTTTTTCAGAGTGGTCTTGGAAGCAGTGATGGTGTTGTTCGCAAAATCGACAGTAAACAGGTTCTTCATAGTAAATCCTTTCTGATGCTTTTGGCATCCTGCGTATTTCTTAGGTCGCCACCATTATTTTGTTTTGTGAGGTCTTGTTTCATCTCTCACTTTCTGACTGTATTATAATATCTAACCTATCCAATATAATGGGATAGGTTTAAAAGAATATGGCCTCGCTTTAAATTCTTTTTCCTTTTGGAATTGAAGCAAGATGCGTGATGATGTATAGGCGTGTTGAAAGACAAAAAAACACGTTCAAAGATGTTCAATAAAGTCCCAACATCTTGTTTCCTGAACATCTGAGCGCGTATAATACCAATATCCACTTTTCTAATATCCACTTTTGGCAGTCTGGGAGGAAGCAGGAGGCAGTTGTATCCACCCTTTTATCCACTCTATCCGGAGCGGGAGCAAAAAAGAGAGGGAACCGGTTTCCCGATTCCCTCTCAAAAAGTGCTTGATTATCCGGTTTGGATTAGCCGAAGTAACGAGCCAGCAGGCCGGCGAAAGCCTTGCCATGTCGGGCCTCGTCGCGAGCCATCTCGTGGACGGTGTCGTGGATGGCGTCCAGGTTGTGCTCCTTGGCCAGCTTAGCCAGCTCGAACTTGCCGGCGGTAGCGCCGTTCTCGGCGTCCACACGCATCTCCAGGTAGCCAAACGGCTGCGCCGTTCGGCGCCGGGAACTCTCTCACTCACACAAAACTAGTTGCACATGTGCAACTTTTCACATGCTGGAATACACCAGAACTTGCACCCCAAATTGCACACTTTGGGAGGCAAGAACTATGGGAACCGAAAACAGCGCAAGTGTATTCCAGCTTGGGAGCGGCATGTGGGCATTTCGTTATACCTACACGCAAAGCGGCAAGAGAGTATCGAAACAGGTCAGCAAGGACGAAAACGGCAACCCATTCAAAAGTCGGCGGGCGGCGACCAGAGCGCGTCAAGTCGCCATTGACAACGCCCAGAATTCCCGCAAGCCCAAACCTACGGTGCGGAAAACCATTCAAGAGGTCTATCAGGAATACTGTGCCACGGGCCGTAGTGACCGGGCCTACAACACCATCCGCAAGCAGGACAGCTTGTGGAAGAACCACCTTTCCGCTCGGTTTGGCAGCCGCTTTGTTGATGAGGTCAGCGCGGCGGAGGTGGTGGACTATCTGACGGAGCTGTATTGCGGGCGGGGCCTCTCCTATCGCTATGTGGAGAGCTTTTTAAAGCAATTCTATTTGCTTTTTGGTCAGGCATATTCCCGGAACTACCTGGATGTAGATTCCTACAACAAGCTCTGTATCAACAAGGATACCAAAATTCACATGCCCAAACTGAAAACAGATGATGATTTGGATATTGTGGCGTTCAGCCAGGAAGAGCTTATTGTGTTGGATGATTATTTCCACGGAACCAATGCGGAAACGGCGTACTTGCTGGGGCGGTATTGCGGTCTACGTATCAATGAGTGTTACGGCCTCAAATGGTCGAATGTCGATGTGGTCAACGGAACTATCTTGATTGACCGGCAAATGCAATACCAGAACGGCCTTATCAAGCTGGTGCCACTAAAAACCCGCAACGCCAAACGCACCATCTACATGTGCGATAAATTGAAAGTGTATTTTCAAAAGCTGGCAGCGCGGCGGGAACGGGATATGCTGCAATACGCCGCCCTGCGAGAACAGAATCAGCGTATCATAGAGGACTTGGGCGGAAAGAAGATTTCTTCCACGGAGCTTGTGAACTGTCTGCCCGACGGAAAAATTCAGACGGTGAACTCCATGAAATACCCCTCACGGGAACTCAAAAGCAAGTATCACATCATGTTCAAATATCACTACTTGCGGCATACATACGGAACCATGATGGCGGAAATGAATACCCCTGCTCACCTTCTCTGTAATCAGATGGGGCATGGAAATATCCAGGTCACGCAGCGGTACTACATTGCCCTTTCTAGAACGGGCATTGATATTCTACGGGATAATCTAAACCGGCTATAATCAACAACTTTCGAAAAGAACAGGGTCAAAAGTGACAACTTCTGGCCTTGTTTTAATATTTCTGGAGAAATTAATAGTATAAAGCTATGGGATGTACAATATATATTTTTTTCTTGTTATGAAACATACTTAACATGATTTTATTAATAGCGTCGTAGAGGGGCGCAAAATCGTTATCCGGTGTCACACTTTCGCTTTCTATAACAATGTTTGTGACATACCCTAAAGCTGAAATACACCCGCCATATTTAAATGCAACTATGTTGGGGTCGTCCCTAAAGTTTTCATCATCTAATGGGATAAGCATATTATCGGTCATTACAAATCTATTATATGGTAAAGTATTGCGAATTGCTTCAATCGTTTTTGCCATTTCTTTTCTTTCTGGTTCAGCGCTTTTTATTTTATTTTCCAATTCTTTAATTTGGGCTTTAATTGGTGCTGGAATTTGGGTGCCCTTCGGTACACTTTGTCTTAATTCAGTTAATAGATCGTCTATCTGTTTTTTACTTTGGTCATTTGCCAACTTTACTGCACCATTCTCAGCAAAAAGGGCCTGAAAATAATTAAAGTCCAGAAATGTTGGAACCTCATTAATTAATATATAGTCTCCGATTTTTGGGTCTTCATTTTTTATCATATCGTTACCAATAATATATTCATACACTTTTTCAAAAGCATAATCATGTAGTGCTTTTTCTTGGATATTCCTTATCATCTTTGTTGTAATTTCTGTATCCGCATCCGAAGCCTGAATATCTCCTTGGACAGAAGCTCCTATACCGAGAACTTTTGCACTCAAATCGCCAGTTATATCAGAACGCATTTCAGCAGTTGATGATAATGATGTTGTCTCTTCTTTGCCGGAATCTTTTTTTATTAATAGTCCTTGTTCTATTTGCGCCAATAAGGAATTCACAGAGTCCTGATTATAATATAAAAATCTTTTCATCCTAAGGTTACTCCCTTCAAACATACATTTCTTTAATATTGGATATAAACTCCCTCATATGTTCTGTCACGCTGGGCGGATTGATTATTTTAGCTCTTTTCCCAAATCCGCACACCCACGCAAAAAACTGATTACTAATTTCTACATCTGCGGTCACAACAAAATGTTCTTTGTCATCGGGTCTATAAAATACACCTTTGCCTATTCCAAATCGCTCAATAGCCGTATCAAGTAAGTGGTTGCGAAAACGGATGCTGACACGCGTTTGCTCCCCGCTAAACATAGAGAACACGCGGCGGGTATAGCTTTCAATGTCGATTTTAGCAAACTCTTCTGCACCCTCTCGCGGTTCATTAACAAGTTTTACTTCCTTCATACGGTCGATGCGATAGGTAGCAATTTGAAGTGCCTTTTTATTTCCAACAGGCCCATAACCCAGCAGATAATAATTCCCATCATTTATTAGTAACTTGTAAGGGCTGACCTTATAGGCGGCCCCTTTGCGGCGCTCTACCTGTGTTATCCCATCTTGAAGTGTATATTTCAAATATTTGAAGCTGATTTTCTGAGGGATATGTGGCTTGCCGTCTTGTCTGGTAGCCATGGCCTGATTAATTTTTGAGATAATTGTCATGGTTCCCTTTTGCGTTGTTTTCACTCGGTCACACAGGAACACTTCACGTTGGAGCTGTTCCGCCTGATAGGTGCTGCAAAACTCGCCCAGCGTGTCCACCAAATCTTTCGCTTGCCGGGCGGATATGAATTTGGCCGCATGGACACACTCGGCCAGCAGCCGCAAATCGTCAAACTCAAATTGACGAGACAGCAACCGGTATTTGCCGCCCTGTCCGCCTTCTATATCCATCCCGAACACATCCCGCAGGGCGGCAATATCCCGGTAGATGGCGCGGCGCTCCGCTTCAATCCCGCACTCGACTCTCAGATAGTCCACCACATCCCCGGCAGTAACGGGGTGGTTCTCGTCTGAGTTCTCCAAAAAGTATTTGGCAACATAGAGCGTTTTTACTTTTTGGTTTTCTGACTTTGCCATGTGCGCCGCCTCGCTTTCCCGGTTTTATATCCAGTGTATCACAAAATCAGGAAAAAGGCAGCAAGAAAGATACTGTTTATTATATCGACAATATGTGCGTATTATATTGCAATATGGTACTCTCAGATAACAATTTGGTTTGTATTTGGTGTTGATTTTCTTTTGAAATTAGCGGCAGGAAATAAATGAAACTGCAACACCGATAATAAACAAGTGGGGCTGAAATTTCTAAATGCCATACATCTTTTTGTAGACAATAACACACCCACCGAGTGTAGGGGTTAAACATGCTCCTCGCCGTTTGTTGGAATGAAGAGAAAATTAGAGTAAAGCAAATAAGTGAGACTTTAGTACTGGCCGAAAAATCCCTAATCTTTCTTTATTATTAGGGATTTTTCGGCCAGTACTAAACTCTTATTCGATTGGTACAGCGTAGTTTTTGACTCACCAAAACAAAAAGTGAATGTTCTATCGGCCCCAAAAATTTCTTAATAATAATAGTTAATAAGAAATTTCTGGGGCCGATAGATGCTTCATTGATTTTTTACGCTCGAAGAATTTCAGAGTTTAATTAGCGGCGAAATTGAACGGAAACCAGCACTTTATACCATTAAATGAAGTGACAAGCGACCCAGCTATTAAATAAGTTGTGCATGGTTTTGGATTGCTGTTTCTATCCTTTGTGGCTCAATACCGATATACCGTTGTGTCACGGCGGCGGAGCTGTGCTGCAATAGCCGCTGCACCAGGGCTATGTCGTAGTCGTTGGCCTTGTATATTTCCGTGGCGTACCACTTGCGGAAGCTATGAGTGCTGATTCCCTCATAGCCCAGATAGTCACACACGATATGAAGTTGCTTTTGAATGGCCCGTTCTGTGATAGGGAATATCAGCGCGTCCCTGCCTATACCGTTCCGCAAACAATAATTCTCAATATATTGCTGAATGACCAGCGGAACCGTGAACACCCGGCGCTTCCCGGTTTTCTGCTCGGTGACTTCCAGGCGGTATCTGTCACCATCCCGGACAATATCGCAGGGTCGCAGCTTCAATATATCGCTGATACGCAAGCCTAAATTTCCTTCCAGCACAAGGGCGGTGGCTATACGCTCATTGGGGCGGCAACCGCTGAACCCCTCGCGCATAGTCTGGATTATCTCTTTATATTGCCCGGTGGTGAGCGCCTTTGTTTTCTTGTTCATGGTGGCCTCCATCGTCAAAAGTTCGTTTTTTAAGGCGGTAAAGTTCGTGTATTTCGAGCGGCGGCGGGAAAGTGCCATGATTGCTTGATTTTAGTGTTCGTATTTGTAGAATTATAAGAACTCATTGACTTGTGGCAACTGTGAGCGGTATTCCCCAATCACATCCAGGATGAACCGCGCCCCAATACGCACGCCACGCACAAATGCGTCCTGCTCTGAAATATCGGCAAGCTCCATTTCTTTGTTGAAAAACTCGTCCAGGGCTTTCTTTCCTTCTGGGGAAAGCTCCTTGCGGAAGCATTCCATACAAGCGACACTTTCACGGTGGATTTTCTGGTAAGGGCTGCCCTCCTGGACAGCCCTTTCATCGGGAGTGACATTTCCCTTCCACAACTCTTCCAGCAGATACATTTCTATGTCCTCCTTAATTCCCATCAGCTAACACCATCCGCTCGTTGCAGTCCAGGCAAGCGATATTCACCGCTTTGGTGGCCCGAACGGAATTCCCGCAGCAGGGGCAGATATACTTTCTCGTGCTGGACGGGCGCGGCGGCGGGGTGGTTCCTGTGCCGCTGTGCGTCCCGGTGCCGGTGACCTGGAACCCGGCAAACTCGTTGCGGTTTATGAGAATGTCGGTCAAACCGTTCTCCAATACGAAGTCAAGCAGCGCCTCGCCGGGGGCCGTGTGTGACCATCCATATTTGTCGCTGTGGGTGACGGTCAGGCCGTGGGCCTCAGCAGCGGCCTTGAATTTCTTATTGTGGTAGGTATTGCCCCGGCTGCAATCCTGCACGCCGTTCTCGAAGTTGTAGTAGTGAACCATTTCGTGAAGCAGGGTCGCCGCCACTTCTTCGATGGGCCGGGCCAGCGTTCCGGCTCCGATATTGATTTCATGGGTGCCGCCCAACTTGGAAACCCAGGTATCTTCCCGCAGGGAGAAGTGACCATAGGCGCGGGGCGTGGATTGTATGGTGATGGTCGGCCTTGAAAGTGTACCTTCAAAAAATTCAGCATTCAGCAAGTCGAACACTTTGTTGAGATACCCGGCTACGCGGTTATAGCTTGTCAGTTCCTTCATGTCTTTTCTCTCCTGTTCTTGATTTTAGGGAGAGGGCAAGCTATAATGTTCTTGCCCTCTCCGTTCTGGTTTGGGTGGAAGCTCTTTGTCCGCTTGCTTTGGTCGGCGTTCGGACAAGGGGCTTTTCTTTATGCGCTGATGGTGAAGCGGCGGCTCTGGCTCTGCTTAGTGAAGGCTTTGTAGAGGTCACCGTACACCTTCTTGAAAGCAGTGGTATCGAAGCGATTGGAGAGAACGGAAGTCCAGCGGACGATGTACTTTCCAGCGGCCAGCTCCTCGGTGTCGCGCTCCATCATTTCGGCCTTGATGCTGTCCCGGATAGCTTCGGCCTCCGCCTTGGCCTCTTCGATAACGGCTTCCCACTCGTTCAGGGCCTCGATTTTGGCTACCAGTTCATTCTTGCTCATGGTTCATTCTCCTTTGTTTTGATTTAGGGTGTTCCCCTTAACTGATTATATATTACACCTTTTTCGAGTGTAATTCAATTCGCAAAACTCACAGATTTTACACTTGATTTATGTGTAATTTTAACACTTGAAAAAGGTGTAATCCTATGTTAGAATAAGGACAATGGAAGAGGAGCGTAATTTTTGACGCGCCCCGGAATGGAGGCCAAATATGCCAATTAAATACAAGATTGATATAATTGCCGCACTGAAAGAAGCCGGATACAATACTACCAGAATTCGGAAAGAGAAAATCATGGGGGAAGCCATGCTGCAAAAAATCCGCAGCGGTCAAATGGTGTCATGGGCCACACTCGAAACCATTTGCGGGTTGCTCAACTGTCAACCCGGCGATTTACTGGAATACACCAAAGAATAGGAAGGTGCCGTCATGCTTGGAGATACCGACCTGCCCCTTGCCCTTATCATGGAAGAGATTTTAGGCTGGGAGAAGAAGCCCGGTCAAAAGGATAAAGAAGAGGAAGAAAATCAGCAGAAAGATTCAGTTTCTAAAAAGTTTTGATACAAAAAAGAAGTCGGAGAGAAGTTTTCATAACTTCCTCCGACTTCTTACATTTATTTGAAATAACACTTGACCGTCTCATCTAACTATTCATTGAATGCCTGGATAAGCTAGTGCTCGGCTTTGGCTGTAATCTCCTTGGTGCTTCTGTCAATCACGCTTTTTGCCACAGCGTCCACGAGGGCGCGCCGGTGTATGAGAAAATCATAGAATCGCTGGCGGCGGTTCTGTTCATCCTGCCAGTCTGCCTTTGCACGCTTGTAATTTTCAAGTGCATTTGGAGCGGAACCGCTTTGTGCCGCAAGTACAGCCTCTATCCAATTAAGACGGTCTGTGCTATCCTGGCGCTCAAAGTCTTGCAAAATCTAAAATAATTCTTGAAACATGAATGTTTCCTCCTTCGGATGATTTTTGAATATACACTTTCAGGCGTGTTGCCTACACTCGGCTTTGCTGCCCGGAAGCATAAAATAGAAACCCGCTACAAGATGGAAGGCCGCTACGCCTTCACTCTTGCTTGTTTAAGCCTACAAAGAGAACGACGAATTGCAGACCTCGATTTCCTTTTTCTGTAATTATTATAACATAAAAAATTTTTTATGGCAAAGAAATGGAATAGTGCTCTCATTTCCCGTATTCTACAACAATGTTGTTGCCTCTCTTTGAAAAGTTGGCACTTTACATTTTGAAGTTGTTGTTACTTCTTAAAAGTTCTTTCGGAGTTGTCATTTTTGTTCAGGAGTTGAGCTTTTGCGGGTGAAGATTGCTTTTTGAAAGTGTAGTTTCAACTTGGAGCGGAACCATAATCGCGAGCGGGCGAGGAAATTACCCTCGCAAGAAGGTAATTGGGAAGGTGTGGGATACCCACATGCGGAGCGGGTGAAGGCTGCGGCCACACCAGGGCGGGGGATGGTTTCGGGATAGCGCATTTGTAATTCGCGGTGGCGGCTTTTCTTGGCGTTTTTCCCGACCGCTGAAAACAGACGGGAAAAACGGGCGAAAACGGCGGACACGGGAGTTCGCAGCGCGCAAAGCAAATTTTCACGAAACACTATGCAGCCAGGATATTGTATTGACTACAGGGAGCCATTAAGATTACTGTGTGGGATTAGATTTCTCATTGCAACAAAAACGGGCGGGTTTCCCCGCCCTGCAATTAACTTTCATCGTCTTTGATATATTTCATAATATCGCCCACTTCGCAGTCCAAGATACGGCAAAACATCTCAATGGTATGGGTGCTGACGCTTTCGTTGCGCTTCAATCTGGTGATTTGCGCCGGACTGACATTGTATTTCTTTATGAGGGCATATTGGGAAATCCCTTTTTCTCGCATAACATTCCACAAGTTGTCGTAAGAAATCATAACATTCAAGCCTCGCTCTCTACTTGAATGTTAACCGAAGACGATGTATAATCAGATTAACCAATATCGGTTAATATATTTATATAGGAGGAAAAGAAAAGTGAAGAAAATATTGTTCCTTGTTCTGTCAGCGATGCTTATGTTGTCCTTGGTCTCTTGTGGCGGTGGTGAAAGCAGCGACACACTTAATGGTGATGAATCCAATATAACTGGTGGGGAGACCAGTGATGCAATGAGTGATGATAAAACTGATTTAAAAATTGGAGATACAGCAAGCGCAGGTGACTGGGATTTTACTTTAACAGATGTGGAGTTTAGCGATGCCATGACAGACGAGAACAACGGCCTTTACTATCTCCGCCCAGCAGATGACGAATATAAGAGCGCAGCAGGAAATTCCTTTTACACAGCAGAAAGCGGCAATGTATTTCTGTTTTTTACCGCTGAATTATCTTATAATGGGAAGAAATCGGCGGAACTCGGAAATCAAAGTGAAAATAGCATAGGTTTTGAAATTCGTTACGGCGATGGCTATACCTTTGATACCTATGAATTTGTTATAGCCGATGGACAAGGGGCAGATGGCAGTAACTTGTACACTTATGATAGCGTCTTTGAACCCTTAGACTCAGGCCGTGAATGTAGAGGCTACTTCGAAGTTCCTCTTGAAGTTCAGAACAGTGAAACCGATTTTTTGGTGTTAGCGGTGACCTTTATGGATATAGATGGAGCAAAAACTGAACTAGTATATGACATTAGATAAAAGAACAATAACAGAGAGGACGGTACACCAGCAGCACCGTCCTCTCTGTTATTGTATTCCATTGTTTTCAAGCGCCCTTCTGCTCCTTCTTCTCTTCCTGCTTTTTCTGGAAGGCAGCGAGATCAATCACCTTGGGCGCATTGTTGCCAAAATCGGGCTGCTCCCTGTACTTGGGGAACTGGGCCTCAAACCAATCCCGCACAAACTTGTAGGGGCTGGGCTGCTGCTTGGAGCACTCCTTTACCACCTCAAACTGGGCCAGCAGCTTATCGGCGTTCTGGAACACACTCATGTACTGCTCCATGTGCTTGTAGGTCAGGTTCTTGGTCGGACGGGCCTTCTTGGGGGCGCGGCGGGTCTTGCGAATTATGGTCAGGCCGGGGAAGTCAGCCCGAATCTGCTGCAACAGCTTGTATTCCTGGGAAGTTGGGTTGCTGGCGGCGTCCTCAAAAGCCTTGGTCATGGTCAGGGTGTTGTTCACAAAGTCAACCTTGTAAGTGTTCTTCATAGTAATTTCCTCCTAAAATTCAATTCTGTTTTGTCTCAAAAGTCGATATAGAGGTCAGGGATATTGCCTTCGTAGAGCGGCGGGTTGGGGCATGCACCTTTCTGTTCGTTGTATTCGGCGGTGAACTCAGCTTCCAGTGCTTCGTCAGTCAGCGCCGTTAGGCGTTCTTCCTCTTTGTCTCGCTCGTTGTAGGTCTTGCAGAAGGACAGCAGGTAATAGGTCATGTAGCCACGGGTGAATTCCATCATATTAAGCTCCTTTTCTGATTTTTGAGAAGTGTACTTCAAATAGTGTTTACTGATTGGCAGCAAGCGGGAAATCAACGGTTTCTTTCTCGCTGGCGGTTTCCGCCTCGCTGTTGTCAGCAAAGAACGCCTTGTACTCGTCGTACTTGGGGAACTTAGTAAGAAACCAAGCCAGCACCGCACGATAGGGGTTCTGCTGGATGGCTGCGATTGCTTTCTGGTCGTTGAACTCCTTAATGAGTTCCTTGCCGTTGGCCTGCACGTTCAGGAACCGCTCCATGTTGGCGTAGGTCAGATTCTTGTAGGTGCGCTTGCTGGTGTTCTTCTTGATGGTCTTGGTCACCATCTGGGCGCTGGGGAAGTCCTGACGGTAGGCTCTCCACTCTCTGTATTCGGGAGTGCCGAAGATACGGGCCTGCTTCTCGAAAGCCTTGGTGACCTGGGCGTGGGTGTCGTCGATGTAGATGATAGCATTCTTTTTCATGGTGATATTCTCCTTTATCATATCTTTTTTGTTTTGAGAGGTTTTGTTTTTCTCTTGTTCTCTGTTCCTCTTTGTGCTTTAAGTATAGCATGGACAAAGAGAAAACCTGTACTTTAACAATGACATGTAATATAATCAAACTATGAAAAAAAGCAGCCCCAAAGGGCTGCTGAAATGGAGAGAAACCCGGCAATTTTGATTCTGTTTGGATTCCATCCAATGAAAAGTCTGTATTTTTCCTTCTGATTAGGCCAAAACTTCATAAAAGTTGATGGTTTTTCTCAAAAACTTGTTATTAAGCGGTGAAAACCGCTTGATATTGGTGCAATTCTGGTGAGTTGCACATGTGAAAGTCAAAAAAGTGTGAAGAGAGTAAAAGTTGCACACCAAGTTGCACACTTCGGCCACTCAAACGCAAAAAGAGAGGGAACCGGTTTCCCGATTCCCTCTCGAAAAGTGCTTGATTATCCGGTTTGGATTAGCCGAAGTAACGCTTCAGCAGGCCCTCGAAAGCCTTGCCGTGGCGGGCCTCGTCGCGAGCCATCTCGTGGACGGTGTCGTGGATGGCGTCCAGGTTGAGCTCCTTGGCCTTCTTGGCCAGCTCGGTCTTGCCCATGGTGGCGCCGTTCTCAGCGTCCACGCGCAGCTCCAGGTTCTTCTTGGTGGAGTCGGTCACAACCTCGCCCAGCAGCTCAGCGAACTTGGCAGCGTGCTCAGCCTCCTCAAAGGCGGCCTTCTCCCAGTACAGGCCGATCTCGGGATAACCCTCGCGGTGCGCCACGCGGGCCATGGCCAGGTACATGCCGACCTCGGTGCACTCGCCCTGGAAGTTCTCACGCAGGCCCTGCAGGATCTCCTCGGGAGCGCCCTTGGCCACGCCTACCACGTGCTCGGCAGCCCAGGTCTTATCGCCGCCCTGCAGCACGAACTTCTCCTTGGGAGCCTTGCAGATGGGGCACAGCTCGGGAGCCGCATCGCCCTCATGCACGTAACCACAGACAGAGCAAACCCACTTTTTCATATTGATTGCCTCCTAAATGTTATTTTTTGTTTTATTGTATCAAATGGTTTGTCGGAATCGTTAATCAGTAATGATTATCATTTCTGATATTAAGATAGCACAACTTAACTTTTCCGTCAAGGGTTTTTTTCATTCTTTGAAAAAATTTTTTCTCCAGCGGCGGCGGCCAGCTCCTCATAAGAATACAGGGCGTTGAGCACCTCCAGCAGGGCGTTGGGCGACAGGTGTTCGGGCAGCTCCAGCGCCCGCAGCAGGGCCTGCCGCTTTTCCGCCGCCCCCGGTCCGCCGGAGAGCCCCAGGGCAAACAGGTCCGCCTTGGTGATGGCCCGGCGGGGCGGCTCGCCGGACGCCCCTTCCTCCAGGAAGGTGGCCCCCGCCCGGCGCAGAGCCGCCTCCAGCACCTCGGGGCGCATGCCCTCCACCCCCAGTTTGCCCTCCTTGCCGGCCTGGCGCTTGCGCCGCTCCTTGCCGTAGACGTCGGGGATGTAGGCGTGCTTCACCCGCTCGGGCGGGATGCTGCCCTTCAGGAAATTGCGGATGACGAACCCCGCCCCATCGGAGTCGGTCAGGACCACCAGCCCCCGCTGTTCGGCCAAACGGCGCAGCAGCGCCAGCCGCTGCCGGTCCTTGAAGATGCCGAAGCCCGCCGTCTCCAAAATCACGGTGTCCACCAGCTGGGAGAGGGTATTCTTGTCATAGCGACCCTCGACGACGATGGCCTCTTTAATCCGCAGCATGTCCGCTCCAGTTCCGGCAGGCGTAACCGGCATACCAGCCGTGACCCAGATATTCGGTGTAGAGCACCCCGGGCCGGGCGCTGCCGTGCCAGGGGACCGAACGGACCCCCAGCCGGTCCAGCGGCTGGCTGGACAGCCAGGCCGCCGCCCGGGGACTGCCCAGGGCCACCACTGCGGCCCCCTGCTCCATGCGCACCGACTCCAGCTCCACCCCGTCCAGAGGCACCGGACCCAGCGCGTCGGCGGCCAGCTCACCGGCCTCGGCCGCGTCCCGCAGGGCCGCCAGCTCGTCGGCGCGGACGGTGAGCAGGCGCTTGGCCTCCCGCCGGATGTGGTCCACCGCCTTTTTGCGGCTGCCCGCCGCCAGATACCAGCCCGCCGCGCCCACGGCGGCGGCAGCCGCCAGGGCGGCCAGTGTGTTCTTCTTCATCTGTGTTACGCTCCTTTCTTGACGGCCAGCTCCATCAGCAGGCCAATGAGCAGTTCCTCTCCGTCCGCTCCGGTGGATTTCATGGCCAGGTCGGTCTCCCCGCAGCGGATCACCGCCCGGCGGCACCAGGCCAGGGAAAACCGCCGGGCCGACTGCATGAGCCGCTCAGCCGGGTAGGCCGAGCGCATTCCCCACAGCTCCATCAGGTACGCCGTCCCCTTGCGCTGCTCGATGGCCAGGCGGGCGGTGTACAGCTGGCGCAGCTGCTTGCCCAGCACGGACAGCAGCTTGATGGGAGCCTCCTGCATGTGCAGCAGGTCCCCCAGCACCGCCGCCGCCCGGTCAAAGTTCCCGGCGGCGATGGCGTCGGTCATCTGGAACACCACCGCGTCCAGCTGAGGGGTGGCCACCGCGTCGATGTCCTCCCGGGTAATGCGGTGATGGCGGGCGTAGGAGCCGATCTTCCCGATCTCGGAGATGAGGTTGTTCATCAGATCCCCGCACAGAAAGATGAGGTATTTGGCCTCCTCGGTGCCGATGTCGTGGTCCATGGCCCGGAAGCGGCGGGAGATCCAGTCCACCAGATCCCCCTGCCCCTGCCGGTTGAAGGGCACCACGCTGCCCCGCTCCTTGACCAGGGCGGCCAGCTTGGTGCGGGCGTCGGCCTTGTACTCGATGAGGTCGTAGACGAACACCAGGCACACGTACTCCGGCAGATCCCGCAGCACGGCGGCCAGGGCGTCCTTGTCTCCTTTATAAATGTCGTAGTCGTTGACGATGATGAGGGTGCGCTGGCTCATCATGGGCAGGCAGTCCACCATCTGCGCCAGGGTCTTGACGTCAAACTCCTTGCCGCTGATGGTGTGGAGGTTGAACTCCTCCATCCCGGCAGGGAGCAGCTTCTGCCTGATCTGCCCCAGGTAGTAGTCCCGGAGGTAGGCCTCCTCCCCGTGGAACACGTAGAGGTTGCCCACGTTCCCCTCCCGAAGGTCCTTTTTCAGCTTCTGATAGGCCGCGGTATCCGGCTTTGCTTTGGGCGGCATGGCGATTCTCCTTACGTTGCGGTAATGGTGACGGTGCCGGACCAGTCGGTCCGGTAGACGGCGCACCCGGCGGCGGCCAGACGCTCCAGCGTCTCGGGCGCGGGGTGCCCATAGGAATTGTAGCCCACGGAGATCACCGCCGTCTCCGGCCGGGCGGCCAGCAGCAGTTCCTCCGACGTGGCGTATTTGGAGCCGTGGTGGCCCACCACCAGCAGCTCTGTATCGGGCAGCGCGCCGTACTTGACCAGCCGGCGCTCCACCGTGTCGTTCATGTCTCCGGTGATGAGCGCGTCAAAGTCCCCGGCGGTGCACAGCACGCTCAGCCCCTCTTCATTGCTCCCGCCGCTGCCCAGAGGTGCGTAGATGCGCAGGGACGCTTCCCCAAGCGCCACCCGCGTGTCCTCCCCCAGCAGCAGGGTGTCAATCCCCCGTTCCGCCGCAAGGGCCAGGATCTCCTGCCGGAGGGGGTCCTCCTCCTCCACATCGGGCAGGACCAGCAGCCCCACCTCCACCCGCTCCAGCAGCTCCGGGACACCCCCGGCGTGGTCCTCATGGTAATGGGTAAGTACCAGCAGGTCAATGCGGCTGCGCCCCAGGGACTGGACATAGTCGGCGGCCACATCCCCCGCATCCTCCGCCCCGCTGCCACCGCAGTCCACCAGGGCGATCTGTCCCTGGGAGCACAGGGCCACCGAGAGCCCCTGCCCCACATCCAGCACCGACACGGTGAGGGCCCCGCCGGAGCGGTCGGCGGCCTGGAACACCAGCGCCGCACACAGCGCGGCGGTCGCCAGTCCCACCGGCAGCAGCGGACGCCCTCCCCGCCTTCTGCCCAGCAGCCAGAGCAGCAGCAGGGCGTAGGCCAGCGCCAGCCACACCCGGAGGTAGACCGACTGGGTGGACACCGAGGCAAAGGGCAGCCGGGCAATGGCCCCGGCCAGAGCCAGCAGGTAGCGCACGGGCAGCGCCACCACTTCGGCCAGCAGACGGGCCGGACCGGGCAGCACCAGGCCCAGCACGGCGGCGGCCAGTCCGCCCAGAAAGGCGTCCGACACCGCCCACAATCCCAGCAGATTGCTCAGCGGCGCGGCCAGGGAGATACTCTGAAAGTGGAGGGCCGTCAGGGGCGTGGTGAAGGCCAGCGCCCCCAGGGTCACCGCCAGGCTGGAAAGCAGGAAGTTGGCCGCCAGCGCCGCCGTCCGGGGCCAGAAGCCCTTGGGCCGGGCGGGCAGGCGGGCCTGCCCATAGGCACACAGCGGCCCGGTGAACAGACAGATGCCCGCCGTGGCGGCAAAGGAGAGCTGCAGCGAGACGCTGGCCGCGGCATAGGGGTTATAGAGCAGCAGGAGCATCAGGATGGTGGACAGGGCGGTGGGTGGGTCCTCCTCCCGCCCCAGCAGCGGAGCCAGCAGCAGCATGGACTGCATGAAGGCCGCCCGGAGCACCGATGGCGTGGCCCCCGCCACCGCGGCGAAAAAGGCCATCAGCGCAATGCCCACCACCGCCGAGCGCCGCCTGCGGCGGCCCAGCAGGGCACTCACCAGACCGGACAGGAAGCTGACGTGCAGGCCGGACACGGCCACCACGTGGGCCAGGCCCGCCCGCTGGAGGTCGGAATAGGTCCCCGCCGGCAGCTGGGATTTGTCCCCGGTGAGCAGAGCCGTCACCAGCGGAGCGGCGTCGTCGGGAAAGATCCGCGCCACGCTCTCCTGCAGGGCCCGGGACACGTAGGCCGGCCAGCTCCACACCGGAGGGCGCTCCGGACGGCGGCACTCCGCCGGGCCCCGGGCGTAAGCGATCAGCCGGATGCCCCGGGCATAATAATAGTCGGTGGGGTCCCCGGCCATGACCCCGGCCGTGCGCAGCTCGGCCGTTACACGCACGGTATCCCCCGGCCTCAGGTCGGGTGCCCCCTCCTCCAGATAGAGCAGGGCGGGGATGGATCCACCTTCCACCGGGTGGAGCCTTGCCAGGACCCGGCTGCCAAAGCCGCTGTCCTCCGGCCAGCCGGTGACCTGCGCCTCCACCGTGCCCTCACTGCCGGACAGAGCGTCAGCAGGGGCCAGGATCAGGCTCCCATACACCCCCGTCCACAAAAGTCCCGCCGCCAGGCCAAAACCCACCAGCAGCACCCGCAGCCGCCGCGTCCCATCCAGGAGCAGCCCGGTCAGGGCCGCCAGGGCGCACACCGCCGCCCCGGGGACCCGCGCCCCCTCCGGCAGCAGATACACCGCCAGGAACACCCCGGCCGACAGCGCCCCGGCAAACCACGCCAGCCTACGCACGGGGCGGGGAGGGATTGTCGGTAAGGCCCAGGATATAGTCCGTGCTTGTACCGTACAGCTGCGCCAGCTTGAGCAGGGCCCACACCGGGATCTCCCGGATGCCCTTTTCATAGCGGCGGTATACTTCACGATTTAAATTCAAATACTCTGCAATCTGGATCTGGGTCTTGTCGTGGTCCACCCGCAGATCCTCCAGGCGTCGGAAATACATTTGGCAGCACCTCAACCAAATGCTACTTTTTTGTGGCATTGTGAGGTTAATCTGCTACCGTACGAATGTAATTATACCTCTTTTCCAGCTCTTTGCAAGAACCCCTTTTTTCCGGCCAAAGAGGCTGCACCAGGTGTATCTTACGCAGTGCGAATTATTTTACTTGACATTCCACCGGGTGCAGGGTGTATGCTCAACTCAGTCAGGAGGGATCAGCGGTGAAGATCAACGAAGTGGAACAGCTGGTTGGCATCACAAAACGAAACATCCGCTTTTATGAAAAGGAGGGCCTGCTCTCCCCCGTGCGCAACGCGGACAACGGCTACCGGGACTACGGCGAGGAGGACGTGCAGACCCTGCGGAAGATCAAGCTGCTGCGGAAGCTGGACGTACCTTTGGAGGAGATCCGGAAGATGCAGCGGGGAACGCTGACCCTCACCGACGGCGTGCGCCGGCACATCATCCAGCTGGAGCGGGAGCAGGAGAACCTGTCCACCATGCGCTCGCTCTGCCAGCGGCTGGCCGAGGCCGATGTGCCCCTGGCCGCCCTGGACGCGGAGGCGTGGCTGGCGGAAATGGAGCGGATGGAGGAGGAGGAGGGAACCCAATTTGTGAACATTCGGAAACACGACACCATCACCCGCTACGCCGGGCCGGTGATCGCCGCGGCTGTCTTTATCGCCCTGATGGCCGGGCTCATCGTCCTGATGGTCTGGGCCGCCCTGACCGCCCCGGCCGAGGCCCCGCCTCTGGGACTGATGATCTTCCTGGTGGCCGTCCCCGGCGTAATCATCATCGGCGTGCTGCTGGCCCTGTGGCAGCGCATCAAACAAATTCAAGGAGGAGAAGAAGATGCTGCTTCTAAATATTGATTATATCCCCGGCAAACAGATCGAGGCCCTGGGCATCGCCAAGGGCAGCGTGGTCCAGTCCAAAAATTTCGGCAAGGATTTCATGGCCGGCATGAAGACCCTGGTGGGCGGCGAGATCACGGGCTACACCGACATGCTCAACGAGGCCCGCCAGATCGCCACCAAGCGCATGGTGGACAACGCCGAGGCCATGGGCGCCGACGCGGTGCTCAACGTGCGCTATGCCTCCTCCTCCGTCATGCAGGGGGCGGCGGAGGTCACCGCCTACGGCACCGCCGTGCGTATTTTGGGAGACAGGTAATTTCACGGGAACTTTTTTCCATCGTCTGCGTCTGAAGCATATCTGAACCAGAAAGGTGCGTGTATGTATGCCAGTCAGACGAATCCTGTGCGCCCTGCTCTCCGCTTTGCTGCTCTCGGGCGCCGCCCTGGCCGCGGAGGCCAACGCCCCCGCCCAGGAGGTCCTTTTCCCCGTCCGGGTCTGGGGCCAGATCGTGTCCCTGTCCGAGGATCGGGTCGCTCTGGAAAACAGCAATCCCGATGACCCCTATTCCTCCATCCTGCTGCACATCACCGACGAGACCCTGATCCTGGACGCGGTGGACGGCAGCACCCGGAGCGTGGAGGATCTGCGCAGCGGAGAGACGGTCTATGCCTACGCCGGGCCCGCCATGGCCCTCAGCCAGCCGCCTCAGAGCACCGCGCAGCTCATCCTCTGCCGCCTGCCCGCCGATTTCGGCGCCCCGCTCTATACCGAGATCCAGTCGGTCACCGCGGAGGAGGACGGCTCCTGTGTGGCCGCCACCTGCCACTCCACCGAGCTCCAGCTCACCGGAGAGACCAAGCTGCTGGCTGGCCCCGGCTGGGAGGGCGACGTCACGCTGGATGACATAACGCCCGGCACCCGCGTCCTCGCCTGGTACAACTCCCAGGAGACGGGCAACTCGTCCCAACTCACCCCTTACCAGGTGATGGTGTTCCCCAGCACCTATCACGGCTGGCTGACGGCAGACGAGAACGGAGTGCAGCTCAACGGCGCCACGCTGGAGCTCACCGGAGCCCAGGCCCCCTTCTCTGTGAACGGGGAGTGGATGCTCCCGCTGCGTCCGGTGGCCGAGGCGCTGGGCTATGAGGTGCTCTGGAGCCCCGATGCCCCCGAGCTGGTGGAGCTGTCCCGGGACGGTATCTCCTTCTGCCGCCTGGATCTGAACACCGGCAGCGTCACCGACAGCGTCAACGGCAGCTTTACTGCCACCCCTGTCCAGGTGACCGGTGGCGTCACCTTCCTGACCTGCAGCGACACCCTGGCGCTGTTCGGCCTGAAATACGCCGGGTAAGAAATGACAAAAAGAAACAAAATGGGAGCGGGTCTTGCACCCGCTCCCATTTTGTCGTAAAATCGGGTTACATAATGTGTAATCAGGAGGCCCTTCCTATGAAATACAGACGTTCCGCCCGATTCATCGCCCTGCCCCTGGCGCTGACCCTGCTCCTCACCCCAGCCGCCCAGGCCCTGACCCTGGACCAGGCCAGGGAGCTGCTGACCACCTACTATGTGGACGGGGTCAGCGAGCAGGTCCTGCAGCAGCCCACCATCCAGGACATGCTGGAGGCCCTGGGCGACCCCTATACCGAGTACTTTACCGCCGAGGACTACCACGCCTTCACCAGCTCCATGGAGGACACCGAGCTGGTGGGCATCGGAGTCTCCTCCCTGGTAACCGATCAGGGCCTTCTCCTCCAGCGGATCTACCCGGATACCCCCGCGGAGGAGGCCGGCCTGCTGGTGGGCGACCTGCTGACGGCGGTGGACGGCCGCTCCGTCGTGGGGGTGGACGCGGACACCGGCTCCCAGTGGCTCCAGGGGGAGGAGGGCACCCAGGTGTCCGTCACCTACCTGCGGGACGGGCAGGAACACACCGCCACCCTGACCCGCCGGGCGGTGACCATTCCGGCCACCTACTCCGAGCTGTGGGACGGCAACATCGGCTACATCGACTGTGACGCCTTCGGCAGCGAGACCATGAGCCACTTTGTGGAGGCCATGGACGGCCTCACCGACGCCGAGCACTGGATCGTGGACCTGCGGGGCAACGGCGGCGGCGACGTCAACGCCTCCATGGAGGCGGCCAGCTGCTTCACCGGTCCCAGCGTGCTGGCCTACCTGCGGGACGCCAGCGGCACTTACGGCGCCTACGGCACCAACAACGACACCCGCACGGTCTATCCCGCCCTGGTCCTCACCGACGGCGGTACCGCCAGCGCCTCCGAGCTGTTCTCCGCCGGCATCCGGGACACCAACTCCGGCCTGGTCATCGGCGGGCGCACCTACGGCAAGGGCGTGGCCCAGAGCGTGTTTGACCAGGTCTCCAACCCGGACTACTTCCCCGACGGCGACGCGCTGAAGGTAACCACCTACCGCTTCTTCGCCCTCTCGGGCGCCACTACCGACACCGTGGGCATCATCCCCCACCTGCTGGTGGACCCCGCCATCGCCCCTGAGGTGGCCACCCTGCTGTGCGCCACCGGCTCGGCGGACGGCAGCACGGAGGGCCTGCTGCGCATCGACTTCGGCTGGCGCTGGTACGTGGATCTGGACACCGCCCTGGCTCCGGAACACCGGGAGGCCTTCGTGACCCTGCTGGAGGCCCTGCCCGTCACCGCCCGGGTGCTGGTCGGCCTGGGTGGGAAGGAGCAGTGGATGGACACCACCGTCGCCGAGCTGGTGGAACAGTACGGCCTGAGCGAGTATGAGTCCCGGGGCTTCTCCGACTCCGACGAGTCCCCCTACGGCCGGCAGATCGACCTGCTGGCCACCTACGGCATCGTCTCCGGTTCGGGCGACGGCACCTTCGATCCCAAGGGCGAACTCACCCGCGCCCAGCTGTCTACCCTGCTGGCCCAGGCCCTCAACTGCAACGTCCCCACCGGGGAGAGCCTGTTCTCCGACGTATCCATGGACGCCTGGTACGGCCCCAGCGTCAACGCCATTGCCAGGCTGGGCCTGGTGGAGGGCGTGGGCGACGGCCGCTTTGATCCCGACGCGCCGGTCACCCATGAGCAGTTCATCACCATCATGGGACGGCTGGCCCAGTATCTGAGCATGTATATGGACCTCTCCATGCAGGAGATGCCTGAGACCGCCACCTCCACCGTAGCCCTCATGCCCTATGCCGAGTGGTCCCGGGACGCGGCCTGGCTGCTGGCCCTGAGCCAGCAGGGCATGGTGGGCAACTCCCTCAATCTGCTGTGGGCCCCGCTGGATGAGATCGATCCCTCCGCCGTCACCACCCGGGAGGAGGCCGCCGTGGTGACCTACACCTTGTTCTCCTATCTTGGCGTACTGCCTGTGTGATTTTTCTTGAGACCTTCCGCCTGGAGCGGAAGGTCTTTTTTTATCCATTTATTTCTAAGTACAAAAAAGTTTTCGTTTTATTTGCCAATGTTTTTCCAGAATTGTAGATATAGTAAACAATTTTTGTTTTGCTTTTTGGGTTAGCCTTGACATTTTTTACATACGAAACAAATAATTTGAGTGGTAATACGTTTTCATACAGATATCTCCGACGGCATCACCAGCTCCTTTTCACCTCCCGCCGCTTCCGAGCTTATCACAGACCTGACGGTGGGCGACAGCATCAATCAGGCCAATTGGTATGTGCAGAACCATCTGCAGCCCTGGAGCCGCATCTACTCCGATCTGACCGGCTATCTCGTGATGGACGAGGCCGACTGGTATCCCGGACTGCGGGGACGGCACCGTCTATATGGCCTATGACGACACGGATCATCCCCAGACACCGGAGTGGCTGCATACCTGGACCAAAACCCACCTGCAATTCCAGATCCGCATGTTCGGGGAAAGCCTGCCTCCCGACGAGGCGGATGCGGACAGCCGACCCGACGACCCCAGTGCTGGTGAACGCCTGTAACCTACGGTTCCGCTTTTTCCCTGCGTTTCCCTTCTCTCTATAAAGCCGGACGGCCGCGTTCCCAAGGAACACGGCCGTCCGGCTTTGCCATCTTGCAAAAACCCTGTTTTCTTCACAGAATCTTCATCTTTTCCCCCTGCTTTCCCACGCTTTCCACATAGACTTTTCCCGGTCGTTATGGTAAAATGGCATAAAATTGTGGATAGAATCCAATCGGAGGCAACAAGATCTTGAGAACAGATATCTTAGGCGTCGGGTTTGACAATCTGACGCTGGACGAGGCCGCGGCGGCGGGGGCCGCCCTGGTGGAGGCCGACGGGTTCCACTACGCCGTGACCCCCAACCCGGAGTTTTTGCTGACCGCCAAGCGGGATGACACCTTCCACCGGGCCCTGCTGGGGGCCGACCTGGTGCTGGCCGACGGGGTAGGCGTGGTCTACTCCGCCAAAATCCTGGGCCGCCCGCTCAAGGGCAAGGTGCCCGGCATCGACTTTGCCCAGCGGCTCATCGCCTGGATGGCGGCCCACGGCAAGCGGCTGTTCCTGCTGGGAGCCAAGCCCGGCGTGGCCGAGCTGGCCGCCGCCAACCTGAAGGATAAGTACCCCGGCCTTATCGTCTGCGGCACCCACGACGGGTACTTCCAGGATGACGGTCCGGTGGTGGAGGCCATCCGCGCCGCCGGGGCCGACGTGGTGTTCGTCTGCCTGGGCGCCCCCAAGCAGGAGCTGTGGATGGTCAAGAACGGCCCCGCCACCGGTGCCCACCTGATGGTGGGGCTGGGCGGCTCGCTGGACGTGTTCGCCGGCGTGGTGGAGCGGGCCCCGGAGGCCTTCCAGAAGCTGGGTCTGGAGTGGCTCCACCGCTTGATCAAGGAGCCCAAGCGCATCGGCCGCATGGCCAAGCTGCCCCTGGTGCTTCTGGACGCCGTGGGCCAGCGGCTGGGAGGAAAGTGAGTATGGCGGGAAAACTCATCGTGTTCGAGGGCACCGACGGCTCGGGCAAGTCCACCCAGTTCCGCCTGCTCTGCCAGCGGATGCAGGCCGAGCAGCATCCCTTTCAGCGGCTGATCTTCCCCCAGTACGACCAGCCCTCCTCCGCCCTGCTGCGGATGTATCTGGGCGGGGCCTTCGGCTCCCACCCCTCCGACGTGAACGCCTATGCCGCCTCCACCTTCTACGCGGTGGACCGCTACGCCTCCTGGAAGCAGGTGTGGGGAGACTACTACCGGAACGGGGGGCTGATCCTCTCCGACCGGTACACCACCTCCAACGCCGTCCACCAGGCCGGCAAGCTGCCCCAGGAGGAGTGGGAGGGCTTTTTCCAGTGGCTGTTCGACTTTGAGTGCGGCAAGCTGGGTCTGCCGTACCCCGACCTTGTGATCTACCTGGACATGCCCACCGAGCAGGCGGTGGAGCTGCTGCGCAGCCGGGAGGCCGCCACCCACACCACCGGTGACATCCATGAGGTGGACACCGCCTACCTGGCCCACTGCCGCACGGTGGCCCTGCGGGCGGCCGAATGTCTGGGCTGGGTGAAGATCCCCTGCGTGGACGGCGAGGGCCGCCTGCGCAGCGTGGATGAGATCCACAGTGATATCTGGGCCCGGGTGGCCCCAATCATATCAACATAGAAAGGTGCTGGTACCATGATCGCGATCCTGCTGGGAAAGGGTTTTGAAGAGAGCGAGGCGCTGGTCCCCGCCGACCTGCTGCGCCGGGCCGGGGCCCAGGTGCTGCTGGTGGGTCTGGACAGCCTCCAGGTCACCGGCAGCCACGGCATCACCGTGACCGCCGACACCACACTGGCCGAGCTGGACCGGGACAGCGTGCAGATGCTGATGCTGCCCGGCGGTCTGGGCGGCGTGGCCGCCATCGCGGGCAGCAACCATGCCCAGGCTCTCATCCAGTACTGCTGGGATCAGGGCCGCTGGCTGGCCGCCATCTGCGCCGCCCCCACCATTCTGGCCCGCATGGGCATCCTGGACCGCCGCAATGCCGTGTGCTATCCGGGCATGGAGGATGAGATGGGCTCGGCCATCGTGCACAAGGGCACCCCGGTGGTGGTGGACGGGCACATCGTCACCGGCGAGGCCGCCGGCTCCTCCTTCGCCTTCGGGCTGAAACTGGTGGAGATCCTGATGGGGGCCGAAGCCGCCGCCCAGGTAAAGCATGCCGTCCACTACCACGGCTGAGAAGGCCGCGCTGCGCCGCGCCCTGCGCCGGCGGGCGGATGAACTCTCTCCCGCCCAGCGGCGCAGCAGCGACGAGGCCCTCTTTGCCCGCCTGACCGCCCTGCCCCAGTGGCGTCAGGCCGATCTGCTGCTGCTCTTTCACGGCATGGGCAGCGAACCGGACACCGCCCGCCTGCTCCCCGCCCTGTGGGCCGCGGGACGCACGGTGGGCCTGCCCCGCTGCCTGCCCGGGCACGGGATGGAGTTCCGGGCCGTAGGGCCGGACACTCCACTGCGCCGCCACCCCTTCGGCATGCTGGAACCCGACGAGGCCTGTCCCCTTCTGGTCCCCACGGCCCGAAGCCTGGCGCTGGTCCCCGGAGTGAGCTTTGATCCATCCGGCGGACGGCTGGGCCAGGGAGGCGGTTATTACGACCGCTGGCTGGCCGGCTATCCCGGCCGGACGGTGGGGCTGTGCCGGGCCTGTCTGCTCTCGGAATCCCTGGCACTGGAGACCCACGACCGCCGGGTGGACCTGGTGGTCACAGAAGACGGGCTGTACGGCCCGTCCCAAAGCCACACAACGCAGAGCGGGGCGCCAGGGCCCCGCTCTGTTCCGGAGTGTACGTAACGGCTCAGCAGCAGCCGTCGTTGCAGCCGCAGTTGTTGTTGTTGCAGCCGCAGCCGCAGCTGTTGCCGCCGTTGCCGCAGCAGCAGCAGATGATGATCAGGATCAGGATGATCCACAGGCAGCCGCCGCCGCCCCAACCGTTGTTACCACACATCGTTTCATTCACCTCACTTGCTTGATCTGGCTCATACTATGCCGCCGGTCGGGCAGAGGTTCCGGCGGCGGGCCATTTTTTATTCGGTTAGGAGTTGAACCAATGTCTCAGGAAGAATATCGCAGTCAGAGTCGCCGCCCATCCTCCTCCCACGGCGGGAAGCGGGTGGCCCCCTCCTCCCGCGGCGAGGGGGAACGGCGTCCCGCCCCCCGACGCCGGCGCAAAAAGCGCCTGGGCTCCTGGGGGATCTTGATCTATGTTATTTTCGTACTGGGCGTGTCCGCCCTGCTGGCCGGGGTGGGCTGGATCTGGGCCAACGACGTGCTGGCCCTGAACAAGGCTCCCCTCACCGCCGTGGTGGAGATCGACGCCGGCGACAGCGTCAGTCAGGTGGCGGACAAGCTGGAGGAGAGCGGCCTGATCGAATATAAATTCGTCTTTAAACTCTTCTGCTCCCTCACCCATGTGACGGGCAACGCCGGGGATGAGGACGCCAAGATCACCCCGGGCACCTATGAACTCAACACCGATATGGACTACCGCGCCCTCATTTCCAGCATGGGCTCCTCCTCCGCCAACCGGATGGTCACCACCGTCACCATCCCCGAGGGCATGACGGAGGCTCAGATCTTCGCCCTGCTGGAGGAAAAGGGCGTCTCCACCGTGGAGCAGCTGGAGGACACCGCGGCCAACTACGACTTCAAGTTCTCCTTCCTCCAGGGCGTGCTGGAGCTGGGCGACCCCAAGCGGCTGGAGGGCTACCTCTTCCCCGACACCTACGAGTTCTATATGGGCGAGGACCCGGTGAGCGTGCTCAACAAGATGATCCTGCGCTTTGACCAGATGTTCACCGATGAAATGCGTCAGGACATCGCCGAGCGGGGCTACACGGTCAACGACGCGGTCATCATCGCCTCCATGATCGAGAAGGAGACCGACGGCAGCGACCAAAAGAACATCTCCTCGGTCATCTACAACCGCTTGGAGAACACCAGCTATGAGACCGCCGGCTACCTGGGCGTGGACGCCACCATCCTCTACGCCACCGGCGGCACCGAGGTGGACGTCAACGCCGACACCCCCTACAACACCCGTACCCACACCGGCCTGCCTCCCACGGCCATCGCCAGCCCCGGTATCGACGCGCTGAAGGCGGCGGTCTATCCGGAATCCACCAAGTATTACTACTATGCTCTGGGCGACGACGGAGTGCACCACTTCTTCCGCACGTACCGTGAGCTGCAGAACTTTACAGCCTCTCAGGAGCGGTATCAGAATGGATAACAAGGACATTGAATTACTCGCCCCCGCCGGGGACATGGAGCGCCTGCGCATGTCCCTGGCCTACGGGGCCGACGCGGTCTATCTGGCCGGCACCGACTTCGGCATGCGCTCCTTCGCGGGCAACTTCACCCCCGAGGAAATGCGCCAGGCGGTGGAGCTGTGCCACAGCCGTGGCGTGCGCATCCACGTCACGTGCAACACCATGCCCCGCAATGACGAGGTGGCCCGCCTGCCCCAGTGGCTGGAGTACCTCCAGGAGCTGGGGGTGGACGCCGTCATCCTGGCCGACGTGGGGGTGCTCTCCCTGCTCAAGCGCCACGCCCCCAAGCTCAAGGCCCACATCTCCACCCAGGCCAGCATCTCCAACTACCAGGCCGCCACGGCCTGGTATGAGCTGGGGGCCAGCCGGGTGATCCTGGCCCGGGAGCTCTCCCTGGACGAGATCCGGGAGATCCGGGCCAAGACCCCCCCGGAGCTGGAGCTGGAGGCCTTCGTCCACGGCGCCATGTGCGTGAGCTACTCGGGTCGATGCCTGCTGTCCAACTACATGACCGGCCGGGACGCCAACCGGGGCGCCTGCGCCCAGCCCTGCCGGTACAAGTACGCCCTGATGGAGGAAAAGCGCCCGGGCGAGTTCTTCCCCATCGGGGAGGATGCGGGCGGGACCTTCATCATGAACTCCAAGGACATGTGCATGATCGACCACATCCCCGAGCTGATGGACGCGGGCCTGGACTCCCTCAAGATCGAGGGCCGGGCCAAAAGCGCCTACTACGCCGCCGTGGTCACCGCCGCCTACCGCCACGCCATCGACGCCTGTAAGGCCGGGCAGCCCCTGGACCCCGTCTGGCGGGAAGAGGTGGAGAAGGTGAGCCACCGGCACTACTCCACCGGCTTCTACTTCGGCCAGCCGGGGCAGTACACCTCCGACGCGCGTTACATCCGGGACTGGCAGGTGGTGGCGGTGGTCACCTCCTGCGCCGCCGACGGCACGGCCCTGTGCTCCCTGCGCAACAAGTTTTCCGCCGGGGACGAGCTGGAGCTGGTGGGCCCCGGCCTGCGGCCCGTCGCCTTCCGGGCGGAGGAGCTGCGGGACGGGGAGGGTCTGTCCTGTTCCGAGGTCCGCACTCCTCAGATGCCCTTCACCCTGCGCCTGCCCTGCTACGCCCCGCCCCTGTCCCTGCTGCGGCGAAAGGCGGTGGGCCTGTGAGCGCCGGAGCGGGCCGCCGCTGGGATTACGACCTGCTGCGGGTGGCCTCCATGCTGGGCGTGGTCTACCTCCACACCGCCGCCGGCGCCCTGCGCCAGCTGGGCACCCCCCTGTGGCACTTCTCCAACCTGATCTCCTCCCTGGCCACGGCGGCCGTCCCGCTGTTTTTCATGCTCTCGGGCGCGCTGCTGCTGGCCCACCCCAAGACCGCCGAGCTGCACACCCTGTTCACCAAGCGCCTGCCCAAGGTGCTGGTGCCCCTGCTGGTGTGGTCGGCGGTGGTGGTGGCTGCCGAAGGTCTGCTCGCCGGCCCCCAGGCGGCCCTGGACAAGCTGATCCCCCTGCTCAACACCCCCGCCATGGTGCCCTACTGGTTTTTGTACGCGCTGGTGCCCATGTACCTCATCTCCCCCTTCCTCAAGGTCATGGCCGACGGGCTCAGTCCGCGCCAGTGGAACTACCTCATCGGCCTGTGGCTGGTGTTCACCATCCTGTGGAGCTCGGTCACCGACCTGCTGCCCACGGGGAACCTCCGCACCGCCCTCACCCAGCACTGGACGCTGAACCTGGACTTCATCGGCGGCTACCTGGGCTACTTCCTGCTGGGGGCCCGGCTGGAGCGGCTGGAGCGGCTGCCCTCCCGGCGGACCCTGTGGGGATCTGCGGCGGTCTGCTTTGTCATCATCGCCGCGGGCACCGCCTGGCTCAGCCAGCGCACCGGCGTATACGACGAGCGGATCAAAAGCTATCTGCACCTCTTCGCCGCCCTGCTGGCCGCCGCCCTGTTCCTGCTGGTCCGCTCCTACGGACAGGGCCGATACAGCGGCCGGGGGCTGGTGTGCCTGTCCGGACTGTCCTTCGGGGTCTATCTGGTCCACCCCCTGGCCATCCAGTTCTGGCAGCAGGCCTGGACCCGCTGGATCACCCCGGCGGTGGACACCATCCCCCTGCAGATCGGCTACTACCTGGCCATTCTGGCCAGCTGTCTGCTGGGCGTATTTCTTCTCTCCTCCGTCAAGCCCCTGTGCTGGGCCTTCACCGGACAGAAGTTTTCCGCCGCCTGCCGGGAGTGCAATCTCTTTGCCCTCCTCTGGCGAAATCCGAGCTGAGCATTTACGGGCGCGCCCTCCGGCGCGCCCGTTTTGTTTCTTAAATTTTATTGAATATCAGTAAATTTATATTGACTTTCATCTTTTCCGGTGATACCCTTGCCCCAAGGAGGTGCACAACATGGAGACATCCGGTTCCCCCGCCCAGCGGTTCGGCGGCTTTGCCTCCGGGCACTTTGTGGTCACCGCCCTCTGCGCTCCGCTGCTGTTTCTGGTGCCTGAGCTGTTGACGCGGTTCCCCACGCCCCTGTGGGCGCTGTGGATGATGGCCCTTTATGTTCCGGCGGGCTGGGTGGTGGCCGCCCTCCGGGGCTGGACTCGGCCCACACCAAAGCAGGGGGTAAAAGCCGTCCTGTATCCCGCCCTGTTCGCCTGGGGCTGGGCCTTTGGCGGATGGCTGCTGTTTATCTGTCCACTCTCCCCGGTGTGCAATGTAGGCTTTCTGATGCTGCTGAGCACCTACTTTCTGGCCTGTCCCTCGTTTATGCTCATGCTGACCGCCCTGAGCTTTTCTCTGGGCGTCCCTCTGGAGAGTTCTCTTGCCGGTGCCTCGTTTCTTTCGCTGTGGTACCTGTGCATGTTCCTGGCGGGGCTGCTGCCGCCGCTGCTGTTCTGTTTGGGGTCCCTGCTGCCCCACCGAGTAAAGGAGGATTTGGATGAAACGTAAACCGCTCCTTTTGACCGGCCTTGTGTGCCTGCTGCTGCTGGCGGGAGGGATCGGCTGGCTGCTGCTGTCCGGCTACACCTTTACGATCCGCCTGAACTGGGGCATTTCCATCCCCTTTTTGGCCCGCCCCGCTCTGTCTTACGAAAAGGATTCCGGCCCCAGTTTTCTGGGGGACGGCATCCGCTACCATGTCTTCTCCTATCAGTACGAGGACTACATCGACCAGATGTTCGCCTGGGGCAGCGTGGACCGGGAGACCCTCTATTATGACAGCTTCACCCAGGCCGCCGAGGCCTGGCTGGACCAGATCGAGGTCCCCTCGGAATACCGCCCCGACTATGACAACTGTTCCAACTGGTATCGCGCCAAGGAGGACAACAGCGAGATCCTCTTCTTCTGGGACGCGGAGCGGAACCTGCTCTACTGCCTGGAATCCTTTCTCTGATCGTCCGGCCCCTGTTCTCCCCCAAAAGGCGGTTGACAACGGCGAAAAATGTGATAGAATGGTACAGCTAAAGGCCATGACGAAACCAAGCGGATCGCGCCGCGTTCAGCGAGAGGGGATGGTGCAAGCCCTCCGCGATACGGGTCCGCAAGCCACTTCTGAGCCGCCCGGGAGGACCGGGACGAATCATCCCCGTTACCGGATGCAATGAGATGCGCCCTTGCGGCGCAGATCAGGGTGGTACCGTGGAGTCAACATTGCTCCGCCCCTGACATGGGGGCGGGGCTTATTTTTTTGCAGAAGAGGAGATTGAATCGCATGCCCAAGAAATACGGCCTGAACGAACTGCGCGAGATGTTCCTGTCCTTCTTTGAGACCAAGGGACACCTGCGCCTGCCCAGCTTTTCCCTCATCCCCCAGAACGACGCCTCCCTGCTGCTCATCAACAGCGGCATGGCGCCCATGAAGCCCTTCTTCACCGGTGAGCAGGAGCCTCCCCGCCACCGTGTGACCACCTGCCAGAAGTGCATCCGCACCGGCGACATCGAGAACATCGGCCACACCGCCCGCCACGGCACCTATTTTGAGATGCTGGGCAACTTCTCCTTCGGCGACTACTTCAAGAAGGAGGCCATCCACTGGGCCTGGGAGTTTCTGACCAGCCCCGAGTGGGTGGGTCTGGACCCCGAGCGGCTCTACCCCTCCGTCTTCGCCGGCAACGAGACCACCCCCGCCGACGACGAGGCCTTCCGGATCTGGAACGAGGAGATCGGCATCCCCGCCGAGCGCATCTTCAAGTTCGGCAAGGAGGACAACTTCTGGGAGCACGGCTCCGGCCCCTGCGGCCCCTGCTCCGAGATCTACTATGACCGCGGCGAGAAGTGGGGCTGCGGCAAGCCCGGCTGCACCGTGGGCTGCGACTGCGACCGCTATATCGAGGTGTGGAACGTGGTGTTCTCCCAGTTCGACAACGACGGCGAGAACCACTACACCGAGCTCAAGCAGAAGAACATCGACACCGGCATGGGTCTGGAGCGCCTGGCCTGCGTGTGCCAGGACGTGGCCTCCCTGTTCGACGTGGACACCGTCATGAACATCACCAACAAGGTCAGCGAGATCACCCACGCCCACTACGGCGAGACCGCCGCCAAGGACGTGTCCCTGCGGGTCATCACCGACCACATCCGCTCGGCCACCTTCATGATCTGCGACGGCGTGCTCCCCTCCAACGAGGGCCGGGGCTACGTGCTGCGCCGCCTGCTCCGCCGGGCCGCCCGCCACGGCAAGCTGCTGGGGGTCAACGATCCCTTTCTGTATGAGGTGTGCGACACCGTTATCCACGAGAACGAGGGCCACTACCCCGAGCTGCGGGAGCGGCAGGACTATATCACCAAGGTCATCCGCACCGAGGAGGAGAACTTCGCCCGCACCATCGACGGCGGCATGAAGATCTTCTCTGAGCTGCTGGAGGAGCACAAGTCCAAGGGCGAGACCGTCTTCTCCGGCGCCGACGCCTTCAAGCTGTACGACACCTACGGCTTCCCCATCGACCTGACCATCGAGATGGTGGAGGAGCAGGGCATGAGCGTGGATCAGGCCGCCTTCCAGAAGCTGATGCAGGAGCAGAAGGAGCGCGCCCGCAAGGCCCGCGAGGCTCTGGGCGACCTGGGCTGGGCCGGCGTGGAGTTCGGCAAGGACGTGCCCGAGACCGAGTTCGTTGGCTATGCCAACACCGCCATCGACGACGCCAAGGTGGTGGCCCTGGTGGTGGAGAACGAGCAGGCCGAGGAGCTGATGCCCGGCGTGGAGGGCATCGTGGTGCTGGACAAGACCCCCTTCTACGCTGAGATGGGCGGCCAGGTGGCCGACCACGGCACCATCACCGCCGGCGGCGCTGTCTTTACCGTCACCGACGTGCAGAAGAACAAGGGCGGCAAGTATATGCACTACGGCAAGCTGGCCGGCGGCGCCCTCAAGCTGGGCGACACCGTCTCCGCCGCCATCGACGTCAAGCGCCGCAAGGCCGTCATGCGCGCCCACTCCGCCACCCACCTGCTGGACAAGGCCCTGCGCACCGTGCTGGGCGACCACGTCCATCAGGCCGGCTCCCTGGTGGAGGAGGACCGGCTGCGCTTCGACTTCACCCACTTCTCCGCCCTGACCGCCGAGGAGCTGGGCCAGGTGTCCGCCATGGTCAACGAGGCGGTGCTGGAGGGCTACGACGTCCACACCGATGTGCTGCCCATCGAGGAAGCCAAGAAGCGGGGCGCCATCGCCCTGTTCGGCGAGAAGTACGGCGACACCGTCCGGGTGGTGGACATGGGCGAGGGCTACTCCGTGGAGTTCTGCGGCGGCACCCACCTGGACAACACCGCCAAGGTGGGCGTGTTCCACATTGAGAGCGAGTTCTCCGTGGCCTCCGGCGTGCGCCGCATCGAGGCCACCACCGGCGCCCAGTCCCTGAAGATCATGAACCAGAACCAGCAGAAGCTGTTCGAGGCCGCGGCGGTCCTCAAGACCAAGCCCAGCGAGCTGCGGGAGAAGGCCGAGCAGACCATCGCCGAGCTGCGGGAGCTGCGCCACATGGTGGAGAAGTTCAAGGCCAAGGAGGCCGCCGGTGAGACCGAGCGCTTCCTGATGGGCGGCCACACCGTGGGCGATCTGAAGGTCCTCACCGCCACCCTGCCCGAGGCCGATGCCCAGAAGCTGCGCCAGATGGGCGACATGCTGCGGGACAAGCAGCCCAACATCGTGGCCGTTCTCTCCGCCGTCAACGACGGCAAGATCACCTTCCTGGCCGTCTGCGGCAAGGATGCAGTGGCTCAGGGCCTGAAGGCCGGCGATCTGGTCAAGCAGGTGTGCTGCTGCTGCGGCGGCAAGGGCGGCGGCAAGCCCGACTCCGCCATGGGCGGCGGCTCCGACCTGCTCAAGCTGGACGACGCGCTGGCCAAGGTGGACAACTTCGTGGCCGAGAAGCTGGGGCTGTAAGATGAATCTGCCTCAGGACCCCTATATCCTGCTCAGCTATGTGAATACCAAGCTCCGGGACCAGTACGGCAGCCTGGAGGAGCTGTGTGAGGACCTGTCCGCCGATGTGGGCGGGCTGACCAAGACCCTGGACGCCGTGGGCTATCACTACGACGCCGGGCGCAACCAGTTTATCTGACCGCAGCGCGCGGGGGCCATGGACGGCCCCCGCGCGTTTTGCTTGCCCCGGCGGGCAAATTGGTATAAAATAGAGAAAAAGGAGGTGTTCCCATGAGCGATTGTCTGTTCTGCAAGATCGCGGCAGGCGAGATCCCGTCCAAGAAGGTCTACGAGGACGAGCAGTGCTTCGCCTTTTACGACATCGACCCCCAGGCGCCCACCCATTTCCTGGTGATCCCCAAGGCCCACATCGGCTCCTGCGGGGAGATCACCCCGGAAAACTCCGCCGTGGTAGCCCACATCTTCGCGGTGATCTCCCAGGTGACCCGTGAGCTGGGCATCACCGATTTCCGGGTGGTGTCCAACTGCGGCGAGCAGGCCGGTCAGAGCGTCCACCACCTGCACTTCCACGTGCTGGCGGGACGGGATATGACTTGGCCGCCCGGTTAATCTCAGCGTTTTGACGTGACTGCCACCCCGGCGGCACAGCCGCCGGGGCCTACGCTACAAACGTGCCACCGGCACGTTTGCTTGACGCTGCGGTGACTTGGCCGCCCGGTTAACCGGTGCGTTTTGACGTGACTGCCACCCCGGCGGCACAGCCGCCGGGG
>NZ_JBBMFT010000012.1:0-64463 GCF_040095835.1 Flavonifractor hominis | reverse complement strand
GTTCTACCTCGGTCTCTTCCTCAATTTCTCAGTTTTCAGTGCCCTCTCGTGAGGCGCTCAGATAGAATACCAGCTTTTTCTCCCTTTGTCAACACCTTTTTTCAGTTTTTTCGGATTTTCTTTTCTCCGCCCCGCTTGACTTTCTTTTTTCGAGGGGTTAGTCTGAAACGTACCAGGAAAGCGAGGCAGATGCATGACCTATCCCGAATTCAAGCAGACCTTCTCTCTTACGCCCGACCCACAGCAGGAGTCGGCCATTCTCCGGGCACAGGGGCCCACCCTGCTGCTGGCAGTACCGGGCAGCGGCAAGACCACCACGCTGGTCACACGGCTGGGCTATCTCATCTATTGTCTTGGGGTACGCCCGGGCAGTATCCTGACCGTTACCTATACCGTAGCGGCTGCGGGGGATATGAAGCGCCGGTTTCTCGCCCTCTTCGGACCGGAATACGGGGAGGCGCTGGCCTTCCGCACCATCAACGGTCTGTGCCAGTCCATCATCCACGTGTACGCCCGCTCCCACGGTGTGGAGCCCTTTGCGCTGGTCACCGGTGAGAGTGAGCTGTCCGCTCTGGTGCGGTGGCTGATGCAGTCCCACGGGGCAGAGTGGCCGGGCGACCAGGAGGTGCGGGAAGTGCGCACCAAGATCACCTATTGTAAAAACATGATGCTCCGGGACGAGGAGGTCCGTGCCATTCGGATGGATGGGGTGGACTTCCCCGCGGTCTATTTCGGCTACCGGGACTATCTGACCCGCAACCGCCAGATGGACTATGACGACCAGATGCTCTTTGCCTGGCGGATCCTGCGGCGCTACCCGGATATTCTTTCCCATTTTCAGAGCCGCTATTCCTATTTTTGTGTGGATGAGGCCCAGGACACCTCTAAAATCCAGCACGCCATTCTCCGCCTGCTGGCCGCCCGGAGCCGCAACCTCTTTATGGTAGGGGACGAGGACCAGAGCATCTACGGTTTCCGCGCCGCCTGGCCCCAGGCGTTGCTGGAGTTCCAACAGGTCTATCCCGAGGGGCAGGTGCTGCTGATGGAGACCAACTACCGTTCCAGCGCAGCCATCGTGGAAAAGGCGGACGCCTTCATCCAGCGCAACGGAAGCCGGCACCCCAAACACATGCGCCCGGCCCGCCCGGCCGGGCCCGAGGTGCGGCGCATCACGCTGGAGGACTACAGCCAGCAATACCAGTACCTGGCCCAGGTGGCTTCGGATTGCAGCCGCCCCACCGCCATCCTCTACCGAAACAACGACAGCGCCATCCCCCTGATCGATCTTTTGGAGCGGCGGGGACTGCCCTACGCCTGCCGGCAGCGGGAGAGTTTCTTCTTCACCAGCCCGGTGGTGCGGGACCTGAGCGACATGCTCCGCTTCGCGCTGGACGGCAGTGACCGGGAGCGCTTTCTCCGCTTTTATTATAAGTTGGATGTGCGCATCAAGCGCGCCGTACTCCAGGATCGGCTGCAGCGGGTCCCCCAGGGGGCTCCGGTGCTGGACGCGCTGATCGACGGGGGCGGTCTGGACGGGTGGCAGGTGGGGCGTCTCAAGGCCCTGCGCACCCACTTCTCCAAGCTGGCCGAGCGCTCCAGCTTCGGGGCGCTGCAGCGCATCGTCAAATATATGGGATACGGGGAATACCTCTCCAGCCAGGGCGGCGATCGCAGCCGGGTGGATCTGCTGCTCTCCCTGGCCCGGCAGGAGCCCGGCCTGGGCCAGCTGCTGGAGCGGCTGGACACCCTGCGGGACGTGGTGGAGCACGGACAAAGTCGGCCGGATTGTCCCTTCCTCCTCTCCACCATCCACGCCAGCAAGGGTCTGGAGTACGACCGGGTCATCCTGATCGATGTGATGGACGGGCTTTTCCCGTCGGTAGACCCCTGCAAAGGCAACGATCTGTCCGCAGAGGACCAGACCCTGCTGGAGGAGGAGCGGCGGCTCTTCTACGTGGGGGTCACCCGGGCCAGACGGCAGCTGGAATTCATCACCTGCGCCGCCCGGTTCGGGGACAGCGCGCCGCCGGCCACCTTTGTGGAACAGTTTCTGGGACAGCCCCGGCGGATAGAGAACGCCCCTGCTCCCGCGCCCGGCCCGGACGCCGCCGCCCTGGAGCAGGAGTACCAGCCCGGCACAGCGGTGGTGCACCGCACCTTCGGCCCCGGCCGGCTGCAGAGCCGCTCGGGCAGCATCGGCGTCATCGCCTTCCAGCAGGCCGGCGTCCGAAAAGTGGATCTGTCTGCCTGCGTCCGCAAGGGTCTGATCCGCCTGGCCTGACAAAACAAAACCGGGCTGCCGCAATGCGGCAGCCCGGTGCGTTTTCTACCATTCAAGATCCGTTTGCAGCTTTGGCCAGCGCTGCGGCTTTGATGATCTCCACCGCGGTATCCAGGCCAATGCTGCTGTTGATACACAGGTCGTACTCCCGGCACTGGCCCCATTTGCCGGTGGCAAAGTAATTATAATAAGAGGCGCGGGCCTTGTCCTGGCGGACCACATAGGCCTCCAGGTTGTTCTCCTGTACGCCGTATTCCTCCCGGGCCCGGCGCACCCGCTCCTCCATGGGAGCATGGATAAACACGCTCAGGCAGCGGGGCTCCTCCCGCAGGATGTAGTTGGCGCAGCGTCCTACGAACACACAGGATTCCTTTTCTGCGGCCTCTCTGATGATCTTTGCCTGGGCAATGAACACCTGATCGGGTACCGAAGGAGTCTGCACAGCAGTATACAGGTCATAGAGCAGGCTGTTGGTGGGGCGTTGATGCTCGGCATTGCGGACAAAATTCTCGGAAAAACCGGTGCGCTTGGCCACAGCAGCGATAAGCTGCTTATCATAAAATGTGATCTCCAGCTCCTCCGCCAGACGCTTGGCGATGATACGCCCGCCGGAACCATACTCGCGCCCAATGGTGATAACAACGTGTTTCATAAGGACACCTCCCCTTCTGTCCTTATTATAATACACCCCGTCAGGTTCGTCAAAGCTGTTTTTCTCTGGCGGACAATATCACCCCCTTTCGTTTTTTCTGCGCATTTGCATGCAAGCAGTCAAATCGGTGCAAACCGCTCCGGCTTTTCCGGCTCTTTTCCGTCGTTTTTGCAATTTTATATTTTCTGCTTGCATTCAAAACCAAATCCGATTATAATAGCTTCAACACAGCAAAGTGCTGTTCCATTGGGATCCAATGGAACCAAATTCCGGCCGGTCCGTCCCATCGGCCCCGCCGCATAAAGGAGTCTGGCAACATGGCATTTACTTTCACTAATTCCTATCTTCAGGGCGTATACGATGAGGTTTGCAGAAAGAACGCCCATGAGCCTGAATTTCTTCAGGCGGTGGGCGAGGTGCTGGAGTCCCTCCAGCCCGTGGTAGAGCAGCGGCCCGACCTGGTGAAGGCCGGCGTCATCGATCGTATGGTGGAGCCCGAGCGCTGCCTGCTCTTCCGGGTGCCCTGGGTGGACGACGCCGGGAAGGTGCAGGTCAACCGCGGCTACCGGGTACAGTTCAACTCCGCCATCGGCCCCTACAAGGGCGGCCTGCGGTTCCACCCCTCTGTCACCCTGTCCGTCATTAAGTTTTTGGGCTTTGAGCAGGTATTCAAGAACTCCCTGACCGGTCTGCCCATGGGCGGCGGCAAGGGCGGTTCCGACTTCGATCCCAAGGGGAAGAGCGACGGCGAGATCATGCGTTTCTGCCAGTCCTTTATGACTGAGCTGCAGCGCCACATCGGCGCGGACACCGATGTGCCCGCCGGCGACATCGGCGTGGGCGGCCGTGAGATCGGCTTCCTGTTCGGCCAGTACAAGCGTCTGCGCAATGAGTTCACCGGCGTGCTCACCGGCAAGGGTCTGAGCTACGGCGGCTCCCTGGCCCGCACGGAGGCCACCGGCTACGGTCTGTGCTACTTTACCGATGAGATGCTCAAGGCCGCCGGCAAGTCCTTCGAGGGTAAGCGCGTGGTGATCTCCGGCTCCGGCAACGTCGCCACGTATGCCAACCAGAAGGCCACCCAGCTGGGCGGCAAGGTCGTGGCCATGAGCGACTCCAACGGCTACATCGTGGATGAGAACGGCATCGACTACAAGGTCATTCAGCAGATCAAGGAAGTCAAGCGTGCACGCATCAAGACTTACCTGGAGTATGTTCCTACCGCCAAGTATGTGGAGGGCTGCCAGGGCATCTGGAGCGTTCCCTGTGACATCGCCCTGCCCTGTGCCACTCAGAACGAGCTGCCCCTGGAGGGCGCCAAGGCGCTGGTGGCCAACGGCTGCTTCGCCGTGGCGGAGGGCGCCAACATGCCCTCTACTCCCGAGGCTGTGGCCTACTTCCAGGAGCACGGCGTGCTGTTTGGGCCCGCCAAGGCCGCCAATGCCGGCGGTGTCGCCACCTCCGGTCTGGAGATGAGCCAGAACTCCATCCGCTTGAGCTGGACCTTCGAGGAAGTGGATGAGAAGCTGCACGGCATCATGCGCAACATCTACCACAGCGCCGCCAAGGCCGCCGAGGAATACGGCATGCCCGGCAACCTGGTGGCCGGCGCCAACATCGCCGGTTTCCTGAAGGTGGCCGACGCCATGGTGTGGCAGGGCGTTTCCTACTAAGCGGATACCAAAACTATACACCAGACCTTTCAGGGAGGGCGCGGCACTGCCGCGTCCTCCCTTTGCGTCGGCCACCGGGGCCCCATCCGGGATGGGGCGGCGCATGCGCGCCGTACAAGCGTTTTGCCGACAGGCAAAACCTTGATGCCGGGCGGATTCATTCCGCCCGAGCAGATCCAAACATCGGGGGCCCCAACATACCCCGTATGTTGGGGATGGGCCGACGCCATGGTGTGGCAGGGTGTTTCCTACTAAGCGGATATCAAAACTATACACCAGACCTTTCAGGGAGGGCGCGGCACTGCCGCGTCCTCCCTTTGCGTCGGCCACCGGGGCCCCATTCGGGATGGGGCGGCGCATGCGCGTCGTACAAGCGTTTTGCCGACAGGCAAAACCTTGATGCCGGGCGGATTCATTCCGCCCGAGCAGATCCAAACATCGTGGGCCCCAACATACCCCGTATGTTGGGGGTGGGCCGACGCCATGGTGTGGCAGGGCGTTTCCTACTAAGCGGATACCAAAACTATACACCGGACCTTTCAGGGAGGGCGCGGCACTGCCGCGCCCTCCCTTGTGTCGGTCGGCAGTTCATGATAAAATGGAGGCACTCCACAGAGACAGCTCATACGAAAGGAGTGGCGACAGCATGTACTTCATACTCTCCGCTCTTTGGCTTTTTATTGCGCTGTACAATGTGTTTATGAAGCGCAGCGGCATTGTCATCGGATATAACGTCCTTGCCGCCGTTCTGTTTGCCCTCCTCGGCATCACCCAGTTTGTTTGCAGCAAAAAGGGACAGAAAGGCCGGCAGATCATGCGGGTCGTCCAGACAGCGGCTGTAATTCTCATCGCAGTGCTGTTGCTGGTCCTGGTCCTGACCGCCTTGCACAACTGAACGCGGAAGTCTTTTTTCGGACACTCTCATCACCGGGGGTGTCCTTTTTCTTGTTTTATGGTATAATACCCTCATTCTGTGAGATTTGAGGACACATTATGATCCGTATTCAAAATATCGCCCTCCCCCTGGACGGGGGCGAGGCGCAGCTGCGTCAGAAGGCCGCCCGCGCTCTTGGCCTGAAACCAGACGCCATTACCGCACTCACCCTGGCCCGGCAATCCATCGACGCCCGAAAGAAAAGCCAGGTCCACTATGTCTGCACCGTGGATGTGACGGTGGAGAACGAGGCCCGGATCATGGCTCGCTGCCGGGACAAAAACGTCAGCCTATACCAGAGCGCACCCTATGTCTTTCCCCCGGTTCGTCGGACCTCTTCCCTGCCGCCGGTGGTGGTTGGCATGGGCCCGGCAGGACTGTTCGCCGCCCTGTTTCTGGCCCGGAACGGCCTGGCCCCCATCGTGCTGGAGCGTGGCCGCCCGGTGGAGGAGCGCACCGCCGATGTGGAACAATTCTGGTCCACCGGCGTGCTGGACCCGGCCTCCAACGTACAATTCGGTGAGGGGGGCGCGGGCACCTTTTCCGACGGCAAGCTGAACACCGGCACCCACGATCCACGGATCTCCACCGTCTTCCGGGAGCTGGTCGCAGCGGGAGCCCCGGAGGACATTCTGTACCAGCACAAGCCCCACATCGGCACTGACGTGCTGCGGGATGTAGTGAAACACATCCGGCTGGAACTGATCCGCCTTGGTTGCGATGTGCGCTTCGGCCACAAGCTGACCGGCCTCACCCTCCGGGACGGGGCGGTGGCAGGCTTGAGCGTGGAGTGCCCCCAGGGAGCCTATGCGCTGCCCTGTGACGCACTGGTGCTCTCCCCCGGCCACTCCGCCCGGGATACCTTCCGGATGCTGCACGAAGCCGGGGTACCCATGGAGCAGAAGTCCTTTGCCATCGGCGTGCGCATCGAGCACCCCCAGGCCGCCGTCTCTCTGGCTCAGTTTGGCCCAGCTTGGGAAAAACTGCCCGCGGCAGACTATAAGCTGGCCTGTCACCTGCCAAACGGCCGCAGCGCCTTCACCTTCTGCGTCTGCCCCGGTGGTCAGGTGGTGGCCGCCGCCTCGGAGGAGGGGCGGCTGGTGACCAACGGCATGAGCCATCGCGCCCGGGACGGGAAAAACATCAACGGCGGATTCCTGGTGGGGGTCAATCCTGCCGACTTTGGCTCGGACCACCCCCTGGCCGGGGTGGAGTACCAGCGCCGGTGGGAGGAAGCCGCCTTTACCCTGGGGGGTGGGAACTATCACGCCCCTGCCCAAACGGTGAAGGATTTCCTGGCCCATCAGGCCTCCAAGGCCCTGGGCACGGTGGAGCCCACCTACCGGCCCGGCGTGGTCCCGGCCGATCTGGACCGCTGCCTGCCCCGCTACATCACCGACACCCTCCGGGGTGCCCTGCCGGTGTTTGACCGCAAGCTCCACGGGTTTGCCGCCCCGGACAGCCTGCTCACCGGTGTGGAGACCCGTTCCTCCTCCCCGGTGCGCATCCTGCGTGGGGAGGACTTCCAGTCTACTGTCCGGGGGCTCTATCCCTGCGGCGAGGGGGCCGGCTATGCCGGGGGCATTACAAGTGCCGCCGTGGACGGCATCCGGGTCGCCGAAGCGGTAGCCGGACAGCCGTAAGGACAAAAATGCCGCCGCATGCTGCGGCGGCATTTTTTCGCCCCTGATGCAATCATCCGCCCATCTCAGGTGTGTTAGGGACAGAAAGGAGAGAGAGCCATGGCCATGCAGCTCCGGGGGGACGCCCCTTTCTCCTATGCAATGGAGCACTATCTGGATACGGTTTACCGGGCGGCCTGTCACAATGCTCCCACGGTGCAGGACGCGGAAGATGTGACCCAGGAGGTCTTTGAGGCCCTGCTGCGCAGCGGCAAGGCTTTTGCCGACGGGGAGCACCTGAAGGCGTGGCTGCTGCGGGTAGCCATCAACAAGTGCAAAAACCTCCGCCGGGCCAAGCGGACGGAGGAGGTACCACTGCCACCTCAGTTTCCCGCCCCACCGGGGGCAGACGGCTCGGTACTGGACGAGGTGCGCGCTCTGCCGGAGCCCTACCGCAACGCTATCTACCTGCACTACTTTGAGGGCTACACCGCCAAAGAGATCGGGGAGATTTTAGGTACCAAGCGAAACACGGTGCTGTCCTGGCTCTCCCGGGGGCGGCAAGCGCTCCGTGCGCGGATGATCGGAGGCTTTGAGGATGCATAAATCAGATTATATAGCTCAACTGGATGCCCTTCACGCTTCCCCGGAGCTGCGCGCGCGGATCGCGGCCATGGCCGGGGAGGCCAAGCGGCCCCGGCGGCGTATAAAACCCTGGATGGGGGCGTGCGCCTGTCTGGCAGTCGTATCCGCACTGGGGGCTGGCGTATTGACTGGAACGCTTCCCCTGCTGCAGATCGGAGGCCGTTCCGGAGGGGGCGGCGGACATGATGAGGCCTCCGCCTTCATGTCCTATGCCGGGCCCATCTTTCCCCTGACTCTGGGGGAAGCAAACGACAACCTTACGGCGGAACGTCACACCACCCTGGACTTTGCCCCCTGGGAACCGGAGTGGGTAGAGTCGGAGTATCTGGAGGAGGGGGGCTACTGGAGCTCCTCCACCGACCTTCTGGTGACCGATTCCTACACCCTGACCAATCACAGCGATGCCGACCAGGACGTGACGGTGTACTACCCCTTCGCCGCCGCTCTGGATGAGCTGTCCCAGTACCTGCCCACCCTGCGGCTGGACGGGGCAGAGCTGGACACCACCCTGGCGGTGGGCGGCACGTGGCCGGTCTACACCGCTCAAAGTTGGGAGGACTATCGCGACCTGCTCTCCGGCGGAAACTACCTGCAAGCGGCTCTGAATCCGCTCCGCGATCCCGCCGGCATCCCGGTGATCATCTATGCCTTTACCGATCCCTATGGGCCGGCGGAAAGCGAGGAGGCCCCCAATCCCTCCATCCGGGTCGATCTGGAGCTGGACTATGACCAGACAGCCGTGCTGTCCTACGGTTTCCAGGGCGGTTCCTTTGACCGGGAGGCAGGGACGATGGTGCAGGACTTCTCCATTCCGGGTCCGGAAGACCCCGAGTACGGAGACAGCCGCTATCTGCTGGTCCTCGGAGCGGATGTGACCGACCTGACCACCGGCGGATACGTCACCGGCGGCTTTGACGCGGACACTCCCACCCTGGAAAACTGCGGAGTTACCGTGACGCGGTATGAGAGCGATCTGGACACCATATTCCGCACCATTCTGACCGACGCCCTGGCCCGGCGCATGGATGAGAACGACGAGCGATATGTGGGCCTGGACTTCGAGACCTGCTACCGGGCCATCCTGGACCGGTTCTACCAGAGCGGTCTGCCGGAAAACCGGTCGGAGTGGAACGGCACCGGCTGCATGGAGGACTTTATCAGCGAGAGCTTCTACATGGACCGGGTAAGCTGGGTATCGGCCCAGGTCACCGTCCCCGCCGGGGGAAGCGTCACGGTGGAGGCCTCCTTTGCCAAGGCGGGCAGCTTCGACTACGCCTGCGCCAACACCAGAAACCATGGGGTGTACGGCTACGATCTGGTGCCAAAGCTGGGCTCCAACCTGGCCTGCACATCGCAGAGTGCCACGCTGGAGGACCGTGGGCTCATCAAGATCGTCCGGCAGAACTTCGGTTTTGACCTGGAAACCGGCGTGAACACCGTCACGCTGGACTCGTCGGAAGACCGGTACTACTTGGAGGTCAGACGCCTCACAGAATAGACAAAAAAGCGCCGCCCCGAGGGGCGGCGCTTTTTCTTTGCTTCAGCGCTGCTGCATGGGTACATAATCCGTATGGGTCCCCACATATTTATAGGCGGGACGGATGATTTTGCCCATGTTGATGAGCTCTTCGATGCGGTGGGCGCTCCAGCCCGCGATACGGGCCATGGCGAAAATGGGAGTATAGAGCTCCAGAGGCAAATCCAGCATGTGGTAGACAAAGCCGGAATAGAAGTCCACGTTGGCAGACACGCCCTTATACATCTTCCGCTCTCCGGCGATGACCTCGGGGCCCAGCCGTTCCACCAGGGAATAGAGTTCGTACTCCTCATTGCGGCCCTTTTCCCGGGACAACTTCTCCACGAAGGAACGCAGCAGGTTGGCCCGGGGATCGGACAGGGAGTAGACCGCGTGGCCCATGCCGTAGATGAGGCCTGCCTTGTCGAAGGCTTTCTTGTCCAGCAGGGCCCGGAGGTAATGGCGCACCTCGTCCTCATCCTTCCAGTCCCGCACCTGCTCCTTCATGTCCTCAAACATGCGCACCACCTTGATGTTGGCACCGCCGTGCCTGGGCCCCTTCAGGGAGGCCAGAGCCGCCGCCATGCAGGAATAGGTGTCGGTACCCGAGGAGGTGACCACGTGGGTGGTAAAGGTGGAGTTGTTGCCGCCGCCGTGCTCGGCGTGGAGGGTCAGGCAGATGTCCAGCACGTGGGCCTCCCAGAAGGAATAGGAGGAGTCCGGCCGCAGCAGGGAGAGGATGTTCTCCGCCGTGGACAGCTCGGCCCGGGGCGCATGGATGTACAGGCTGTTGCCGCTTTTGTAGGTATAGGCCTGATAGCCATACACACTGAGCATGGGGAACAGGGCGATAAGCTGCACACACTGACGCATGACATTGGGCAGGGTGATATCGTCGCAGCGGTCATCGTAGGAGGCCAGGTTGAGCACACTGCGGGCCAGAGAATTCATGATGTCCTGGCTGGGGGCTTTCAGCACCACATCCCGCACAAAGTTGTTGGGCAGGGAGCGGTAATAGGACAGCTGCCGGGTAAAGCTGTCCAGTTCCTCCCGGTCAGGCAGATGCCCCAGCAGCAGCAGATAGGCGGTCTCCTCAAACCCGAAGCGTCCCTCTTTCAGGGCCCCTTCCACCAGCTGCTCCACATCGATCCCGCGGTAGTAAAGCTTGCCGTCGCAGGGTACCTCCACCCCGTCTACCACCTTCTTGGCCACAATATCCGAAATTTCGGTCAATCCGGCCAGAACACCCTTACCGTTCAGATCCCGGAGACCGCGTTTTACATCATATCTCACATAATCGTCCGGATCGATCCCGTTGTTCCGCAGCGCCTGCTGCGCCAGGTCTTCGATCTCCGGTGTGATGTCACAATAATTGGGATTGCTCGCCATGGAAACCCTCCTTCTTCTCTTGCGCGTATGCCTTGCTAAGTTGATTTCATCTAGTTTAACATGAAATTGTTACCAAAATATGAAGCTTGTCAGAAGGTCTTCAGGCAAAAAAGGAGCGGCGGACCAACGTCCGCCGCCCGTTCAAAACAGATCGCGCTTTTTCAGAATGATGGCCGTCACCAGGATCACCAGTCCGGACAGTGCCAGCGGGAACCACCAGAACTGATCCAGCGGCAGCCCATGCACGTTCATACCATAGAAGCTGAAGAAAATATTGGGGATGGTAAGCAGGATGGTGATGGACGTGAGCACCTTCATGATCACGTTCAGGTTGTTGGAGATGACGCTGGCAAAGGCGTCCATCATGCCAGAGATAATGGAGGAGTAAATGTTGGCCATCTCGATGGCCTGGCGCACCTCGATGAGCACGTCCTCCAGCAGGTCGTGGTCCTCCTCATAAAGGGTAATGATGCGGCCCCGGAGGATCTTCTCCAGGGTAACCTCATTGGCCTTCAGGGAGGTGTTGAAGTAAACCAGCGACTTTTCCAGATCCAGCAGCTGGATGAGCTCCTTGTTCCGCTGGGACTTGTAGAGCTGGCGCTCCATATAGTTGTAGATCTTATCGATCTGCTTCAGGTATTGCAGAAAGCGCTTGGCCACCTGCAGGAGCATATAGAGAATAAAGCTGGTGCGCTTCTGAGTCTCGGCATAGCGGACCAGGCCGTCTTGAAAATCCTTGAGGATAGAAGTTTCCTTCAGACAGACGGTGATGATGTGCTTTTCTGTCACGATGATGCCCAGGGGCAGGGTGGAGTAGACCACCGCGTCGTCCTTCTCCACCGCGGGCACATCGATGATAATGAGCGTCTGGCCATCCTCGGTGTCGATGCGGGAGGTCTCCTCCTCATCCAGCGCGGCCCGCAGGAAAGAGGGCTCCACCCCCAAGGTCACCGCCACTGTATTGAGTTCATCCTCGCTGGGGTAAGTCAGATTGACCCAGCAGCCGTCCTGGACGGAGTCCAGCCGGGTCATTTTTCCATTGATCGTCTTATGGATGGAGAGCAAATGAATCACGCCTTTCCCGGCGGGGAAAATAGGCATAAAAATCCCCGCGCGCCATATTGTCTTTGCCGTCTGCCGGGGAATGTCCCGACACAGACCAAGCGGCGACAAAGGCATGCGGGTCCGACCGTCTGCTCCGATCAGTCACCAAGCCCATGCGCCGCGCTGGAGAAACTACTGCATTTTCGACTCAGAGGGTCACCGCTCACGGCGCATATCACTCCTTTATGATTTACAGATACATTGTTATTATAAGCCCCGCACGGCCAAATTGCAAGAACGGATTGTGCACGAAAAACGCCCCGCAGAGAAGGATTCTCTGCGGGGCGCGTATGTTCATCGGCCGCGGTTGTTGAAGATCTTGAAGATATCGTCCAGATCCAGAGGATCGGGCTCCTCCGGTGCGGCGGGCTTTGTCTCCGCGGAAAGGTGCGACTTACCGTCGTTTTTCCGCTCGCCGGCAGCGGTGAAGGGCTTGCTGGGCATGTTGTCCTCCCGCTCTTCAAAGCCGGTGGAAATGACCGTAACGCGGATCTCGTCCTCCAGCGTATCGTCGAAGGCAGCGCCGAAGATGATGAGCGCGTCGGGATGGGCGGCCTGCTGCACCAAGTTGGCAGCGGTCTCCACCTCTTCCAGTCCGATATCCATGGAACCGGTGACGTTGACCAGCACGCCCTTGGCACCGTTGATGGAGGTCTCCAGCAGGGGGCTGGAAATGGCCATCTTGGCCGCCTCCTCGGCCTTGTTCTTGCCGCCGGCCCGGCCCACGCCCATGTGGGCCATGCCCGCGTTCTTCATGACGGCGGTGACGTCGGCAAAGTCCAGGTTGATGAAGCCAGTGTTCTTGATGAGGTCGGAGATGGACTGCACCGCCTGGCGCAGCACATCGTCGGCGATCTCAAAGGCGTTGGCAAAGGTGATCTTCTGATCGGTGGCAAACTTCAGCCGCTCATTGGGGATGATCACCAGGCTGTCCACCCGGGTACGCAGCTCCTCAATGCCTTTCTCGGCCTGGAGCATACGCCGGCGGCCCTCAAAGTTAAAGGGCTTGGTCACCACGCCCACGGTAAGGATGCCCATCTCCTTGGCGATATCAGCCACGATGGGGGCCGCGCCGGTGCCGGTACCGCCGCCCATGCCGGCGGTGATAAACACCATGTCCGCGTCCTCCAGGGCCTTGGACACGGCGCTGCGGCTCTCCTCGGCGGACTTGCGTCCCACCTCCGGGTCGCTGCCCGCACCCTGTCCGCCGGTGAGCTTCTCACCGATCTGGATCTTGAATGTTGCGCTGGAAACGGCAAGCGCCTGCTTGTCCGTATTGACTGCGATGAAATCCACACCCTTGGTCCCGGATTTTACCATCCGGTTAACCACATTGTTGCCGCCCCCTCCGACGCCGATGACCTTAATGGTAACGACATTATCGGGACCGGTGTCCAGTCCAAACGCCATAACTGCTCCTCCTATGTGAAACGAATTTCGTGAGATACGCACGGATCCTGTCAAAAAGGGAGTTATTTTGTGCTCTCTTTCTCCTGAAAGACAATATCTTGATTTATTTTAGCTCTCTTTTGCTTAGAGGTCAATAGTTCCCGCCGGATTTCCGCAAAGTTTTGGAACATTCTCGTTCCAAAGACCACCACGGCAGCCAGGTAGAGGGGAATCCCCAGCTTTTGGCCCAGCCAGGCCAGAAACACCGCGATGGCGGCGTTCCCCACTGTACCGGAAAGGAACACATCCAGTTTGAACTCCCCCTTGAGCCGGGCGCGCAGTCCGCCCAGGGCGGAGTCCAGCGCCGCCAGCAGTCCGGTGGCTACATAGAGGGTCCACTGGCTGGGGATGGTCCAGGGGAAGAAGATCCCGATGACCAGTCCCACGATCAGACCGACGATCTCCAACATCAGCCCACCTCCTCTTCGCCCTCATCGGTGGATGCGGGCTTGGCGTAGCGGTATTCCACCGTGCCGTTATACTTGGGGATGAGCAGCTGATCGCTGGTGCTCACCTTGACGGTGATGCCCCACTGGCTGAGCACATCCACCACGCCGTTGCGCATGGTGAGCGCGCTGTAGAGCGTGTCCGGGTCCCCGATGGCAAAGATCACATAGGGCGCGGCATACCGTCTGCCGTTCACCGTCACCACCGCTCCGGTACAGCGCACCTCACTGGTGGCCAGGATGCGCTCCCCGTTGAGGGAGATGGCCTCCGCCCCGGCGGAGCGCAGCTCGTTGATGACGGAAAGAATGTCATTGTCATGGATCAGGTAATCGGCTTCATCTCCGGTGACATTGACGGAGCTGGAGTCCTCCAGGATGATGCTCACCCCCGGTCCTTCCACATCGGTAAGCCCGGCGGTGATCTCCAGCTGCTCCAGCTCGGTCTTCAGAGCCTCGCTGCCCGTCTCGCCGGAGGCTGCCTGCTCCCGGTAGAGGGCCAACTCACTCTCCAGCTGTTTGACCTGGCTCTCCAGCCCTTCTTTCTGGTCGTTGAGCTCATTGTAGAGATTCTGAAGGGTCTCCAGGCGGGTGGCATTGGTGGCGTCTGCCGCACCGGACAGCTTAACACTGCGCAGCTGGGCCGCCAGCAGGAAGCCCACCACGGCGCACACCACCACCACAGCCAGTTCTCCCTTATTGCGTTTGATTCGCTTCATTCGTTTCGCCTTCTTCTTTCCCTTCCGCGTCCGGCGCGGGACTGCTCTGCGTGGCCGGAACCGAGTCCGCCGACGTGGTGGGCAGCCATCGCTCGGGCAGCAGATGTCCTTCCCGGGTCTCGTAGTTCAGATCCAGCGTGCCGGTGCGGGTAATGCCCCGCTCATCCATGGTCTCCAGCGCCCGCTTGAGATCGTAGGTCTTTTCTGTAAAATCTCCGTTGAGCGGCATCACCACAGTGAGGTTCTCCCCGTATCCGAACCGGATCTCATTGTCTGAGGTCAGATCGATGAAGCTGGTAATGCTCCCGGTCATCTGCCGCTCCCGGATGGCCGCCAGAAACGCCCGCAGCCGGTCCAGTTTTTCCTGCTGCTCCGGCGCCACGGTGAGCACACTGCCCACCGTCGGATTTACCGCTTCCAAACCGTAGAGCAGGGCCCGTCCCTCCGCCAGAGAGGCGTCCCCGCTCTCCAGGATCTTGCACTTGGTATCCAGCAGCCAGTAGCTGCCGCCGCTTTTCAGGCAGGCCACCGGAATGCTCTGGCTCACCCGGAACACCAGTGTGTCGGGCAGTTTGCAATTGATGGAGACCTCGTCAATATAGGGCAGCTGGGTATAGATCCGGCTGCTGATCCGGCCTTTATCCAGCCCGAACAGGTTGTCCCCCTGCTCCACGCCGGAAGCTGCAATGATCTCTTCCTTGGTATAGGGGCACTGCCCGTCCACCAGCACGGTGTTCACCCGGAAAAACACCACGCAGCCGGCCAAAATGGCGGCGACGATGACCAGTGCAGACAGCACTTTATAGAGCGCGCCGAAGCGCCCCCGATTTCGCCGCCGTCCACGTCTGTTCCTTCTCGCCGCCATTCTTACCGGTCTCCTGTCTGTTATCGTTGTATCTCCGCCTCAGCTGCGGACGATCTGCGCTCCAAGGGCCCGCAGGTCCCGTTCCAGCGACTGATAGCCCCGGTCGATGTGGTGCAGCCCCTCGATCCGGCTGATCCCGTCGGCCGCCAGGGCAGCCACCACCAGGGCAGCCCCGCCCCGCAAGTCGGCGGCCCGGACCCGGGCGCCGTGGAGCCGGGGCACGCCGTATACCACCGCCACACGGCCCTCCACCCGGATATCCGCCCCCATGCGGGCCAGCTCATCCACGTGGCGGTACCGGCTCTCAAACATATTCTCCACAAATACGGTACATCCCTCGCCCCGGACCAGCGCCGCCATCAAAGGCGCCTGGGCATCCGTGGGAAAGCCCGGATAGGGCGCGGTACGGATGGGCCGGACCCCCCGGAGCATACCGCCGCTGCGCAGGCTGACACGCGTTCCGTCACTCTGCACTGTACAGCCGGCCTCATTCAGGACCGCTGTCACCGTGGAGAGATGGCGGTAATCCACTCCGGACACCTCGACTTCTCCTCCGGCCGCCGCAGCGGCCGCCAGATAGGTGGCGGCCACGATCCGGTCGCCCATGACGGTATATTCCCCGCCGTGGAGCGCATGCCCGCCCTCCACCGTGATCACCGAGCTGCCCGCTCCCCGGACCCTGGCGCCCAGCGTGCAGAGAAATTGCTGCAGATCCACGATCTCCGGCTCCCGGGCCGCGTTGGTGATCGTCGTGGTCCCCTGTGCGCACACCGCCGCCAGCATGGCATTCTCGGTGGCCCCCACGCTGGGCAGGGACAGCACAATATCCGCCCCCCGCAGCGCCCCGGCACAGCGGAGCCCTCCTTCGCTCTCGGTAATGGTCCCACCCAGGGCCCGAATGGCCGCAAGGTGCAGATCGATGGGCCGGGGGCCCAGCTCACAGCCTCCCGGCGCGCACAGCTTCGCCTGTCCCATCCGGCCCAGGATGGCCCCCAGGAAGATCACCGAGGAGCGCATCTCCCGCATCAGAGCGTCGGGTACATCCCAGCCCGTGGGGGCGGAGGCATCCACCACCACACACTCTCCATCCTGCCGCCATGCCCGGCAGCCCAGGTGGCGCAGGATATCCAGGGAGGCCGTCACATCGGACAGTTCCGGGCAGTTATGGATGACACACTCCCCCGGTGCCAGAAGACAGGCCGCCAAAATGGGCAGCACACTGTTCTTGGCCCCGTGCACCCGCACGGCGCCCTCCAGAGGGCGGCCACCCTCCACGATATAAGTACTCATATGGTCCATCCTCCGCATGCATCTATGTTGGGTACGCTATCCTATGCGCAGGATGGACGGCGGGTTCATTTCTTCCCTTTCTCCATCAGGCCCGTCAGAGTGTGATAGATCTGCTCGGCCGCGTCGGGCACTGCCATTTCCCGCAGGGCGCGGCTCATGTTCTCCCGCCGGGGGGCGTCGTCCAGCAGTGTGCGGATGAGCTCATAGAGCTTCTCCCCGCTGGACTCACTCTCAGGCAGCAGTACCGCGCCGCCGGCATTGGCCAGCACCCGGGCGTTCTTGGTCTGGTGGTCCGCCACCACATTGGGTGAGGGCACCAGCACCGCCGGCCGGGCAATGGCGGCAATCTCGGCGATGGTGGACGCTCCCGCCCGGCACAGCACCAGATCGGCAGCCGCCATCACCAGGGGCATGTCATAGATGTACTCCCGCACATCCAGTTCCGGGCACGGCTCCACACCCGCCTGCCGCAGCTGCTCCTGTACGGCGGCATAGTCCCGGCCGGCGCCGTGGACGTGGTGGTAGGGCGCGCCCGCCCGGTACTCCAGAGCGATGCACTCGGCCATCTGCCGGTTCATCACCTCCGCCCCCAGGCTGCCCCAGACCGAGAGCACCAGGGGCTTATCGTCGTGCAGGCCCAGCCGCTCCCGGGCCTCCCGGCGGGTATAGCGGAAAAAGTCCTCCCGCACCGGAGTGCCGGTGACCACCACCTTGGACGGGTCGTCATAGTGGCTGCGGCTCTCCTCAAAGCCCACCATCACCTGGTCCACCACCTTGGCCAGAGCCTTGGTGGTCAAACCGGGGACGGCGTTGGACTCGTGGACGGCGGTGGGGATGCCCCGGGCCGCGGCGGCATTCACCACCGGGTAGGAGGCATAACCCCCGGTACCTACCACCAGATCGGGCTTGAACCGGTCCAGGATGGCGTTGGCCTGCTTTTTGGACTTGTTCATGTTCAGCAGGGTGCGGATATTGTGCCCAATGGCGGCGGGAGAGAGGGAACGGCGGAAATTGGTGATGGTCACCGTCTCGATCTCATAGCCCTCCTTGGGGACCAGACGGGTTTCCATCCCGCCGTCAGCCCCCACAAAGAGTACCTTGCAGCCCGGATTGCGGGCCTGAAACATCTGGGCCAGGGCCACGGCCGGGTTGACATGCCCCGCCGTACCGCCGCAGGTAAAGAGGATATTCATGTCTGTTCGTTCCTCCTTGTAATTGGAAATCCGTCGTTTCGGGAATTCACTTTCCGGAACGACACCCTGACCCGCGCCACAGGGCGCGAAACCGGGGGTATCGGGTCAAGTCGCCGGCTTCGCCGGCACGCAGACCCGTATCCAGGGGGCATGGGATGCCCCCTGGACATTCCTATTCCTGTTTGGGTGCCGGGATCTGGCGGGAGACCGACAGGATCATGCCCATCTCGGCCAGCTGAATGATAAGTGCCGTGCCGCCGTAGCTGAAAAACGGCAGAGAGATACCGGTGACGGGGATCAGGTTGGTCACCACGGCGATGTTCAGAAAGACCTGTACCGCCGTCAGGGTGGTGATGCCCACCACCAGCAGCGCGCCGAAGCGGTCCCGGGCGTGGATGGCGATCCAGAACCCCCGGATGATGAGCAGCGCGAACAAAATCAGCACCACCGCCGCGCCGATGTAGCCCAGCTCCTCACAGACGATGGCGAAAATGTAGTCGTTTTCCGGCTCGGGGATGTAGAGGAATTTCTGGCGGCTCTTGCCCAGGCCCAGGCCCAAAAGGCCGCCCGAGCCGATGGCGTACAGAGACTGAATGGTCTGGTATCCTTTGCCCAGGCCGTTCATCCCGTCGTCCCACGGGTTGCGCCAGAGGCTGATGCGGCTGGCCATGTAGGGGGTCTGGGTCATGATAAACCACAGTCCAGCCGCCATCAGCGAGCCGCCGCCGATGAACCAGTAGAGCTTGATGCCTGCGGCGAACAGCACCGCCGCGCCGCCGGCCATGATGAGGATGGTGCCCGACATGTGGGGCTCCATCAGCATCAGTCCGGCTACCGCCAGCAGGATGGCCCCATAGGGCACCAGTTCCAGAAAGCCGATGCGTTCCAGAACGCCGGCCACTCCGCTGAGGGGGTGGCGGGGCGACAACCGCCGGGTCTTTTCCGTGTTGCGCTTGGACAACCGGGCGGCAAAGTACATGATGACGCCGATCTTGGCGATTTCCGACGGCTGGAACTGAGGGATGCCGGGCAGCTTGATCCAGCGGGTGGCGTTGTTGCGGGTAACGCCGATGCCGGGTATCAGCACCATGAGCAGCAAGAGAAACGAGATGCCCAGCACAAAGACCGACATCCAGCGGAAGGTCTGGTAATTGATCTTGGAGACAAAATACATGATGGCCAGACCAGCCAGAGCAAAGGCTCCCTGCCGGATGAAGTAATAGGTGGGATCGTTCTGGGCCACGCTGGAATCGTAGTAGGCCGTGGCGAAGGACGCAGAAAACACCATGATGACACCGATGCCGGTCAGCAGCAGCACCAGCATGAGAAAGGGCAGATCCATAGGGCCCCGGGCCAGCTGCTCCTCCATGGTCAGGTCACGTTTACGCTTTGCCAGAGTCCCTCACCTCCTTGGATGCGCGTTGGCAAGACTGGGTTTACAGGTAACGGTTCATCACGCCCCAGAAGGCCAGCACACAGGCGGCCAGCGTGATGCAGCTGAAGACGCAGAAAAGCTTTACCTCGCTCCAGCCCCCCATCTCCAGATGGTGGTGCAGGGGCGCCATGCGGAAGATCCGCTTGCCGTGGGTCAGCTTAAAGTAGCCCACCTGAATGATGTCAGACAGGGTCTCGGCGATGTAGATGATGCCCACCAAGATGAGGATCAGGGGCACATCCAGGGCAAATGCCATGCCGCACACCGCGCCCCCCAGAAACAGTGAGCCGGTATCTCCCATGAACACCTTGGCGGGGTGGAAGTTGTAGATCAAAAATCCGCACAGCCCGCCAAAGAGGGCCGCGGCAAACAGCCCCAGCTCGTAATAGCCCCACCAGCAGGCCACGGCGGTGAAAAACAGGGCCACGGGCATGGTCACGCCGGTGGCCAGGCCGTCAATGCCGTCGGTGATGTTGACGGCGTTGACACATCCCACCATGACAAAGGCGGCAAACACCATATAGACCGGCCAGGGGAGGTTAAAGGTCACGTTGAAAAAGGGTACGTAAAGATCCGGCGTCAGATAGTTGTGGTTGCGCATGAGCACTGTGAACAGGATGGCCGCCGCCAGCTGGAGCAGAAACTTCTGCGGGGCAGTCAGGCCGGTGTTCTCGTGCTTCTTTACCTTAAAGAAGTCGTCAATGTACCCAATGACGCCGAAGACCAGCGCAAACAGGAACACAAACGCTCCGCCAAAACGGCCGGCGGCAAAATCCTGCCAGCCCAGGGCGGCCACCGCCACCCCGATGCCGATGATGAACATCAGACCGCCCATGGTGGGCGTTCCCTGCTTGGACATGTGCCAGGTGGGACCGATCTCCTTGATGGACTGCCCGGCCTTCATGGCCCGCAGGACCGGAATCAGGATCTTTCCCACCGCAGCGGCCACCACAAAAGCCACGACAAAACCCATGACGACTCTCAACATCTCTTTTGCACCCTCCAAAACCGGATATGGTTTGATTTTCGATTTCACACACAATGAGACCGGATAGGTATTTTATCACATCGTTCCCGGTGTTTCTACTCCCATTTCCAACAAACTTCCCCGTCTATTTCTGAAAATAGGCGGCAATTTCTTCCCGCTCATCCAGATGCTGCCGTACGCCGCCGATCTCCTGGTAAGTCTCGTGTCCTTTCCCGGCCAGCACCACCGTGTCGCCGGGCCGGGCCTGGTCCAGTGCCAGGCGGATGGCGGCTCTCCGGTCTGGCTCCACATACCGTTGGGCCGGAGTGCCCTCCATCCCGCCCAGGATGTCCCGGAGGATGGCCTCGGGCTCCTCTGTCCTGGGGTTGTCGGAGGTGACCACCGCCACATCGGCCAGGGTACCGGCAATGGCTCCCATCTGAGGGCGCTTGGACCGGTCCCGGTCACCCCCGCAGCCGAACAGGCAGATCACCCGTCCGGAGGTAAAGTCCCGGACCGTGGTCAGGATGTTCTCCAGCGCGTCAGGGGTATGGGCATAGTCGATGAGTACGGTATAGTCCGCCGGCACAGGTACCACCTCGATGCGTCCCCGGACACCCCTGGCTCCGGCCAGCGCACGGGCAATATCCGCCAGATGCAGCCCCAGCGCCAGTCCGCAGGCAATGACGCCCAGGGCGTTGTAGATGGTAAAGCCCCCGGGGATGGGCAGGCGGACGCGGGCGATCTCCCCCACGCTCACCGCCTCGAACTCCACCCGGTCGGGAAACAGACGCAGATTTTTGGCCGTCAGGTCGGCCTCGTCCCGGCACTCAGAATAGGTGATCTTTTCCCCTTCCACATTGGAAGCATAGTAGCGTCCGGCCTCGTCGTCCAGATTGAGCACCGCGGTGTCGCTCTGGCGGAACAGCAGGCCCTTTGCCTGGCGGTAGGCCTCCATGGTGCCGTGAAAATCCAGGTGGTCCTGGGTCAGGTTGGTGAAGATCCCCGCCCGGAAGCGAATGCCGTCCAGCCGGTGGAGCACCAGCGCGTGGGAGGAGGCCTCCATCACCACGTGGGTGCAGCCGGCGTCGGCCATCTCCCGCAGCAGCTTTTGTACTTCCCAGGATTCCGGCGTGGTACGGTGGGCGGGGAGGATCTCCTCCCCGATCAGGTTCTGGTTGGTTCCGATGAGGCCCACCTTGGCCCCCAGCACCCCCTCCAGCATGGCTTTGAGCAGATAGGTGGTGGTGGTCTTTCCGTTTGTGCCGGTGACGGCCAGCACGGTCAGCTCCCGGGCGGGATGGCCGAACCAGTTGGCCGAGACCGTTGCCAGGGCCCCACGGGTATCCGGCGTCACCAGCCAGGGGCCTTCCTCCCGGGGCGGCCGCTGGCAGAGCACCGCCGCCGCCCCCTGTTCCAGCGCCCGGCGGATGTACTGGTGTCCATCGGTCTGATAGCCCGTCAGGGCCACAAACAGGCAACCGGGCGTCATCGTTCGGGTATCATAGCAAATTCCTGAAATTTCCACATCTCCAACCTGCCGCTGTGTCAGCGCCACGCCGTCCAGCAGAGCATTCAGATACATGCACTCCCCCCGTTCTCCTCAATGATACCGCCTGTTACAGGCCGGTGCCGCCGCCGCCGCTGGCGGTGCTGTCGGTAAAGCGGACCTCCACGATGGTGCCGCGGTCCACGCTGGTACCAGCCGCTATGGACTGCTCATAGGCCACTACGCTGCTGCCATATTCGGTGGCGCCCGAAGCTTTCAGATACAGGCCCACGCTGCTGAGCTTCTGCTTAGCCTGCTCGGCGGTCAGGCCGATGAGGTTGGGCACCTGGACCTGGTCGGTAGGCACCTCGGTGCCCATGTAGAGCACCACCTCGCTGCCGCCGGGGATGGAAGCGCCCGCCGCCGGGATCTGTCCGGTCACGGTCTCGCCGTCGCCCACGGTGCGCAGGGTCAGGTTGGCCTTCTGGAGCTTACTGGTGGCATCGGCCAGGGTGGTCCCGGCCAGGTTGGGCACCAGGGTATCGGCAGTGGCAGAGTAGGTCTTTTCCACGCCCATGTAGTCCAGGATGTTCTCCAGCAGTTCGCTGGCCATCAAGGCCGCCATATTGCCGCCGCTGATGTACCAGCCGCCGGCGGTGGTGTTGGCACCGGGGAAGGCGGGCTTGGGGTTATCGTAGGCCAGCAGGATGACCACCTGGGGATCGTCCGCGGGGGCGAATCCCAGGAAGGAGACGATGGTATGGTCGGTCTCGCCGGTCTCGGAGGAACCGGTCTTGCCGCCGATACGGTAGCCCTCCACCGCGGCATTTTTACCCGTACCGCCGTCCACCACCTTCTCCAGGATGGACCGGCAGCGCTCGCTGGTCTGCTCGCTGACCACCTGGCGCACTTCGGTGGGTTCTGTATGCTGGATCACGTTACCATCGGGGTCCGTGATCTGGGAGACCACATAGGGCTTCATCAGGTGACCGCCGTTGATGACGGCGGACGCGGCGGTGATCATCTGGATGGGGGTGATCTTCAAGCGCTGGCCGAAGGAGGCTGTGGCCAGGGAGGAGATACCTTCGGCACTGGTAAAATACTCCCGGCTCCAGATCAATCCCGCGCTCACCGGATCGTTCTTTGGCTCGCCCTGCATATCGATGCCGGTGGGCTCCAGGAAACCGAAACTTTCCAGATAGTCATAGAATTTGTCCGCCCCCAGCTTCTGACCGATGGCGATAAAGGCCGGGTTACAGGAGTTGGCCACCGCCTTTTCCAGCGTCTGGTCACCGTGACCCTCACGCTTGGAACAGTGGATGGTGTGGTCGGCTACCTGCACGCTGCCGGAGCAATAGAAGTGATCGCTCTCACTGACCACACCCTCCTCCAGCGCGGCAGCCAGCACCACGGATTTAAAGGTGGAGCCTGGCTCATAGGTGTCGTTGATGGCCTTGTTGCGCCACTGCTGGTTCTGCAGCTGGCCCAGGGCCTCGGAATAGGCTTCCTCGCTGGCATTGGGGTCGTTCTTGACGGTCTCCAGATATTGGTTCAGCACCGGATCGGTAATTCCCCATGGGTCGTTCAGGTCGTAGGTCGGTGAATTGGCCCAGGCCAGGATCTCCCCGGTATTGGGATCCATGGCGATGCAGAAACCGCCGTCCTGGACCTCAAACTGCTCCACCCCTTTTTCCAGAATGCTCTCACAGAAATACTGGATGGTACTGTCCAGCGTCAGCGTAATATCGTTACCGTCGGTGGCGTCATAATATTCCTCAAAGCTGTAGAGCATCTCGGTACCCTTGCCGTTTTTGGCGGTCACCACGCGCCCCGTTTCGCCGGAGAGCTCATCGTCATATACCGCCTCCATGCCGTAGGCGCCGGTGTTGTCCAAGTTGGGGTTCACCCAGCCGATGACCTGAGCCGCCAAACTATTGCCCGGGTAATAACGCTTGGTCGTGGGCATGACAAACAGTCCGCCGGTGAGATGACTGTCCACAATGAACTGCCGCACGGCATCGGCCTGCTCGGTCTCCACCCGCCACTTGAGGATCTCGTACTGAGACCAGGTCTTCTCCAGACGTTTCAGGATGTCCTCTTCCTCCAGGTCCAGGATCCGGGCCAGTTCGGAGGCGATGTAGCTGTCGGTGGGCTCGGGGTAGTCCGGCATCTTATCCGCATCGCCATTGGCCTCTTCCACCGCTTTGGCGTAGTTCTCCTGGGCCTCCTCCACCCCTTTGGGAGAAAGCTGGATGTTGTAGACCGTAGCGCTCATAGCCAGCACTGCGCCCTTGCTGTCATAGATGGTGCCGCGGCTGGCCTCCACCTTACTGTCCATCGTCTGCTGCTCGATGGCCATCTGTTCATACTTGTCATGGTTCGTGATTTGGATGGACCACAGCTTGACAAACAGGGGGATAAAAACCGCCACACCGAACAGTCCCAGCAAAAATAAAGTGCGCACCAGGATCGTACGGTTGGCCCGGCGATCCGGCTGCTGCTGTGCCATTCTCTTTTGCTTCCGATATGCCATGACCGGCTCACCTCACAAAAATTTCAAATACCGCAGGAGGGCGTAAGAAAATCACTTTTCTTACGCCCTCTCGCTTCTCTTCGGGCTGCACAAGACAGCCCGTTCTATTTCTTTGGGGTCTGCAAATCAATATATGGCCCTGCTCACTGGAAATATTCCACGATCTCCGTGACAATGGATTTGACGCTCTGGAATGCGCCCTCCAGTCCGGCAGTTGGGGCATCCTCGTCAAAGAACGTCACCGTATCCGGCTCCGACAGATCCACGTAGACGATCTGTCCATTCTGGGGCTTGACCATCGTACCTGCGGCGGTCACCGACTCCTCAATGGTCCCCAGGTCGTAGGCCAGCTCATATTGGGCCCGCAGTTTGGCCTCTTCGGTCTGAAGGGTGGTCATCTCCTCCTTGAGCTCCACCACCTGCTCAGAGATCACGGTCAGCTGCACGTAGCTGAACAGCAGCAATACCGCAAACACACCGATGGCCAGAAAGCCAACCACCGCAAAGGGAGATACACTTCCAGCCTCCCGGACCCGCACCCGCGGCCGGACCACCGCCCGCTCTCTGGGACGGACCATGGGGCGGGGGCGCAGGACTTCCTCCCGCTGCAGCTGCCGGGCCGCAGAACCATCATATGCGTCATAAGGGATACGGTCGTATTGGGAAGATCTGCTGCTTCTGCGCTTGACGGCAGTTGCCATGAGTCCGTCCACTCCATTCTCTTAGGTATTCAGCTTCTCCGCCACCCGCAGTTTGGCGCTGCGCGCCCGCGGATTTTCCGCCAGCTCCTGTGGGCCGGAGACAATTGGTTTTCGATTTACCAGGCGTACCACCGGCTTCTTCCCGCACACACAGACGGGGAAATCCGGCGGGCAGGTACACCCTTTTGCAAAGGCCGCTAGGCCGTTTTTCACGATCCGGTCCTCCAGCGAATGGAAGGAGATCACCGCCAGCCGTCCGCCTGGATTGAGCCGGGGGACCGCCCGCTGGACCATCTTGTCCACCGAGCCCAGTTCATCGTTGACCGCGATGCGGATGGCCTGGAAGGTCCGCTTGGCCGGGTGCTGCTTTTCCCGCAGGGCCGCGGGAGGCATGGCGGCCTTGATGACCTCCACCAGCTCCAGCGTGGTCTCAATGGGCCGCTTTTCCCGGGTGCGGACGATGGCTGCGGCGATGGCGGGGGCGTAGCGCTCCTCCCCATACTGCCAGAGGATGCGCCGCAGTTCCTCCTGCGGCCACTCGTTGACCACCGCCCGGGCGGTCAGCGCGTCGCTCTTGTCCATACGCATGTCCAGCGGTGCGTCTGCCATATAGGAAAAGCCCCGGGTCGCATCGTCCAACTGGGGCGAGGATACCCCAAGATCAAAGAGCATCCCGTCCACTCCGGACAGACCCAGCCCGTCCAGAATGGCGTCCAGCTCGCAGAAATTGCTGTGTACCAGGCTCACCTTGTCTTTCCAGGGAGCCAGCCGCTCCTGCGCCGCGTCCAGGGCCGCCTGGTCCCGGTCCACGCAGATGAGCCGTCCGGTGGTCAGCCGCCGGGCGATCTCCCGGCTGTGCCCTGCCCGGCCCAAGGTGCCGTCCAGATAGATCCCGTCCGGCCGGATGGCCAGAGCCTGGATGCATTCCTCCAGCAGCACCGGTTTGTGGATAAATGTCGTCTCGCTCATATCAGAACCCCAAAGCCTCCATGCAGGCGGACATTTTCTCCGGAGTCATTTCCTCTTCCTCCTGGGCGCGCCATGCGTCGGCGCTCCAGATCTCCGCCCGGTCGTTGACGCCAAGGATCACCACATCCTTGTCCAGCCCGGCATACTTGCGCAGCTTCTGGGGGATCACGATCCGTCCCTGGCTGTCCAACTCGCATTTTGCGGCGTTGGCAAACAATGGGCGCATGGCCTTGGACTGACTCATGGGCAAAGAGGAAAATTTTTCTGTAAACCGGTCCCAGGTGGACTGAGGATAGATGGCCAGGCAGGCGTCCACCCCCATGGCCAGATAGAACGTAACGCCCAGCTCCTCCCGGAGTTTGGCCGGAATGAACAGGCGGCCCTTGGCATCAATGCTGTGCTCGTAGGTGCCGGTCATTCCGTTCACTTCCCTCCACTCAGCTTCTTAAGAGCGGTCTTTTGCTCCACTTTGCTCCACTTTCTTTTTCAGTATAAATGGTCTGTAACAGAATTGCAATAGTTTTTTTACCTTTTTTGGCGGGAAAAATGCCAATATTTCCGCCAAAATCGATCCTTTTCAGTACAAAAAACATATGTTCGATTTCTTTTTGTTACAAATGGCAACAAAAAAGCGCCATCCTCCCGGATTTGGCGCAAAAAAAGTCCCCCTATTAACCTACTATTAACCTATGTTACGTAAACAAAGCGCCCTGCGCGCATACGCACGCAGGGCGCTTGATTTGTGTGACCGGAGTCAGTCTTCCGCCTCCACATCGTAGGGCTGCCGGCTGCCGGAGGACGAGCTGGCGGCCCCCGTCAGAGCCCGGAACCGGGCCCGGGACTTCTTGATCTCATCATAGGCCTCAGCCACAGCCTCTTCCGTGCGGCGCAGGGCATCCTCACAGTAGTCGTTGGCTGCCTTGCGCAGGTCCCGGCTGCGCTCCTCCGCGGTACGCAGCATCTCGTTGGCCTTCTGCTTGGTCTGAGCCAGAAGCTCATCCTCGGAGAGCATCTGCTTGGCCTTCTCCTCCGCCTGCTTGCGGATGAGCTCCCCTTCCCGCTTGGCCGAAGCGATATAGTCCGCCCGGGCGGCGATGAGCTTTTTGGCCTCCGCCAGCTCCATGGGGAACTGGCCCCGGATCTCGTCCAGCAGGTCCAGCGCCTTGTCCCGCTCCAGAATGCACTTGTCACTGCTCAGAGGCATGCTCTTGGCCTCATCGATCATCTCAAAGAGCATGTCCAGTAATTCTTCCACGCCGGTGGCCATCAGCCATCCCTCCTGCTGTCCATTTTTTGCTGAATGTCGGCAATGATCTCCCGCGGAACAAAGTCCGACAGGTCCGCCCCATAGCGGGCCATCTCCTTGACCACGCTGGAGCTCACATAGGTATATTTCGCGCTGGAAGGCAGAAACATCGTCTCCAGCCGGGGATTGAGCTTACGGTTGATCAGAGCCATCTGAAGCTCATTTTCATAGTCGGATACGGCCCGCAGGCCCTTCACCAGGGTGCAGGCCCGCTTCTGCCGGGCGTATTCCGCCAGCAGCGTGGAGGAACAGTCCACCTCCACATTGGGCAGCTTGCACACCACCTTGCGGATGAGCTCTGCCCGCTCCTCCGGGGTAAACAGGCCCCGGTTGACCTTTTCCGAGTTGACCATGACGCAGACAATCAGCTTGTCAAAGCAAACCGCCGCCCGCTTGATGATATTCAGGTGTCCCAGGGTGATGGGGTCAAAGCTGCCGGGGTAAATGGCGGTCTTCATCCGCAGTCACATCCTTTACGGCCACGCGGTCCCTCAGACCGCGCGGTGGTACAGCGTGACCTTGATCTTGCCATAGCGGTAGTCCCGCCCCTTCACATAGGGCGCGGGCAGCTCCGGCAACATGCTCTCGGCCGCACTTTCGCAGATTATTATACCATTTTCCGTCACGATGTCAATCTTGGCGATGGTCTCCAGGGCCTTTTCCAGCAGTCCCTTGCCGTAGGGCGGGTCCAGAAAAATGAGATCGAACTTCTCCCGGCAGCCGGTGAGGAAGGCCAGATAATCCCCCTGCACCACCGTGCCCTGCCCGTCCAGCCGGGTGTGGGCCAGGTTCTCCCGGATGACGGCGGCGGCCTCCTTCCGCAGGTCCACAAAGGTGCAGTGGGCCGCGCCCCGGGACAGGGCCTCGATGCCCATCTGGCCCGTGCCGCCGAACAGGTCCAGCGCCCGCCGGCCCTCGATATCGAACTGGATGATGTTGAACACCGACTCCTTCACCTTGTCGGTGGTGGGCCGGGTCTCCAGACCCGGCAGTTCCTTCAGCTTCCGCCCACGGGCGGTTCCGGTAATCACGCGCATGGCGCTTCCTCGCTTTCCTGTTGTAAATTCGCCGTCACTGCGGCAGCGCGCCGTCGCCGTTCCAGAAAAACCGGGTGGCGGTGGCCTCCGGCACAGCGGCATAGTCCCACTGGTGGTCGCTCTGGCGCATGTAATCGCTGGTCACATTGAAATAAGCGTGGTGGATACGCTGCCACTGGTCCTTCCGCGGCAGCGATTCCCAGCCGGTGGGGTCGTTCCAGGTGGGGTCCACACAGTACCACTCCCCCTCCAGCTTCACCAGGTTCCAGGCGTGGTCGCTGGTGGAGCCGAAGGAGGCCCCCACCACCGTGATGCACTCCACCCCGGCCAGGTCCATCAGCAGCTGGAAGCTGGTGGCATACCCAAGGCAGATGCCCTGTCCCTCCACCAGCAGGCCGTAGGGATTCCCGCTGTCCGGCTGGCCCTGGGGCGTGTCCGGATCGTATACCGACTGGTCGTAGCTCCCCAGCCGGATCAGGGCGTCGTGGAGGGCCAGCTCCTTCTCAAAGTCGGTCATGTCCTCGGTGATATGTTCCGCGAAAATCTCCCGGCAGCGGGCCAGGATGGCGGCGTCCGTTTCGCTCAGGCCGTCCTCCTCCCCGCTCTCCCAGGCCGCCAGGATGGCGGAGGTATCGTAAAGAGTCATGTCATATTCGTTGGGAGGATCGAAGGGCTCAAAGCCGCTGACATCCAGGGTGGACACCGGCGTAGGATCGGCCGCCAGCACCTCCGATACCGCTCCGCCCAGCGCGTCCTCAAAGGCCGCCAGAGCCTCCTGGGGCGCTTCACACACCAGCAGAGCGGCATATCCGTCCCGGGCGGTGACCACCGCCTCCTCCAGCAGAGCGGCCTGGTCCGGGGCATAGCCATAAAAATCCCCCAGCCGGGCCTGCCGGTACGCCTCCAGAGCCTGGGTCACGGTCTCCCCGTCGTCCTCCTGGCTCAGGCGGAGCACCACGATCTCCCGGGCATCCACACCCGAAGCGGTATACGCCGCCGCCTCAGTCCACAGCCCTTCCTCCACACCGCACACGGCGGTGAGGTAGTCGGTCAGCCCATCCCCGGTGAGGGCGCTCAGCCCTTCCGCATTGTCCTGACTGTCCAGTACCGCCTGAGCCACCTGGTCCGCGCTCACATAGCCCGCCGGTGGGGAAGAGGGGCCTTCCGCCGGGGCGCCGCAGGCACACAGGGCCGCCAACAGGCAGGCGGCCAGCAACAGAGACAGTAGACGTCGTCGGGTCCTCATGACGGCTCCCCCTCCTTCTCCCGGAAAAAGTCGTACACCGCCCGGGCGGTATTTCTGGGTACCACAGCCTGGAGCTGTTCCAGGGTGGCGGCCCTGATATGTTTGATGCTCTTGAAGTGCTTGAGCAATTCGCTCCGCCGCTTCTCCCCCACGCCGGGGATCTGGTCCAGCACCGAGCCTTTGACCCGCTGGTTCTGCTGCTGGCGGTGGAACTCGATGGCAAAGCGGTGGGTCTCCTCCTGGATCTGGCCGATGAGGGAGAAGATGGCCTGGTTGCCCTGGATGCCGATCTCCCGTCCCTCCGGGGTCACCAGGGCACGGGTGCGGTGGCGGTCGTCCTTCACCATGCCGAACACCGGGATGGAAAGGCCCAGCTCCTCCAGCACCTTCACCGCCACCTTGGCGTGGTTCTCTCCGCCGTCGATGAGCAGCACATCGGGCTTGTCGGCAAACTTCTCGTCCCCGTCCAGGTACCGCTGGAACCGCCGCCGCAGCACCTGGTCCATGGAGGCGTAGTCGTTGGGGCCGTCCATGTCCTTCAGCTTGAAGTGGCGGTAGTCCCGCTTCAGGGGCCGGGCGTTGACATACACCACCATGGAGGCCACGATGTCGTCGGCACCCTGGTTGGAGATGTCGTAGGACTCGATCCGCCGGGGCGCCGACGGCAGACTCAGCATGCCGCCCAGCAGCTCCATGAGTTTGCTCTGCCGCTCCTCCCGGGTGGTCCAGCGCTCCACTTCCTCCACCGCATTCTTGTTGGCCAGGCGGATCAGGTCCATTTTGGCCCCCCGCTGTGGGGTCACCAGCTCCACTTTCCGCCCCGCCTGCTCAGAGAACAGCCGCATGAGGGGCACCTCGTCCTCCAGCTCACAGGGCAACAGGATGTGCCGGGGCAGGTTTCCACGGGCGCCGTAATACTGCCGCACCAGGGCGGAGAGAATGTCCGCCCGGTCTTCCTCCATGGGGGTCTCGATGAGGTCCCAGTCCTTGGCGGCCAGCTCTCCCTCCACAAAGTGGAGCACCACAAAGCAGCTGCGGGTGGCCTCCCCCTTGTGGAAGCCCACCACGTCGGTATCCGCCAGGGAGCCCGCCACCACCTTCTGCCGCTTGCCCAGCAGCTCGATGGCCCGGTACCGGTCCCGCAGCTCGGCGGCCTTCTCGAACCGCAGCTCCTCCGCCGCCAGCTCCATCTCCGCCTTCAGCTCGTCCCCCACCTCCTGGAACTTGCCCTCCAGCAGGCGGACGGCCTGGTCAATGGCCTCCCGGTAGCGGCTCTGGTCCATCTCGCGCCGGCAGTAGCCGTCGCACTGGCCCATGTGGTAATTGAGGCAGGGCCGCTCCCTACCGATGTCCCGGGGGAACTTCCGGTTGCAGGAGGGCAGTTTCAGGGCGATGCGCAGGGCGTCGATGATGTTCTGGGTGTTCCCCCGGCTGCCGTAGGGGCCAAAGTACCGGGCCCCATCCTCCGCCGCCCGGTTGGCCAGGGAGAAGCGGGGGTACTCCTCCTTCACCGTCAGGCGGATGTAAGGATAGCCCTTGTCATCCTTGAGCAGGATGTTATACCGGGGCTGATGGCGCTTGATGAGGGAGTTCTCCAACACCAGGGCCTCGAACTCCGAGTCGGCCACGATCACGTCGAAGTGGTCGATCTGGCTCACCATGGCCCGGGTCTTCTCCGTGTGGGAGGCCAGGTTGGCAAAGTACTGGCTCACCCGGTTTTTCAGGGCCTTGGCCTTGCCCACATAGATGACCGTGTTCTTCTTGTCCTGCATGATATACACGCCCGGCTTCAGCGGCAGGGCATGGGCTTTTTCTTTTAACTCGTCGAAAGTCATAGTAGGGGCAACACGCCCTCCTTTCTGCCGGGACTTGTCATGCCCTGCCGCTGGGCGCGCCAGCGGCCCGGCGCTCTGCGCCGTCCGAGCGTTTGGCCATTGGCCAAACCTCGCCGCAGGCGGAATTCACTTCCGCCGAGGATGTCAAATCATCCCCTTGGGGGGCCCCAAAAGCGCCCTGCGCGTTTTGGGGGATGGGCATGGGCTTTTTCTTTCAGTTCATCAAAGGTCATGGTAAGAGCTACACGCCCTCCTTTCCACAAAACACGGCTGTTATCCCATCACCGTATAAAACACCCGGGACAGGGTATACCCAAATCCGTTTGTGATCCCGTGGGCAATCATGCTGGCGCCCACACTTCTGGTCTTCCAGGCAATGAGGCCGAGGGCCAGCGCGCCCAGCGGCACCGCGAGGAAAGCAGAGATGTTGCGGCTCCCCACATAGTAGGCGTGTCCTATCGCAAACAGAAGCGCCTGGAACAGCCAGATCCAGTGGTCCTTCCAGCCGCACTTGCGCAGCCGTCCCCACAGAAAACCGCGGAACAGTGGCTCCTCTGCCGCAGCGGCATAATCCAGCTGATAGAGCGACCCGTACAGCAGCTTCCCCACAGAAGGAAGCGCCGACAAGTCAATCGCCTCCGAAGTCTGAAAGGACAGCACGAAGCCTGTCACAACCGCCAGCACCGCGCCGGCCAGCACCGCCGCGCCGATGCAGCCCGCCGTCCAGCCCGCTCCCCGCCGGGGCAATACCGGCCGCCGGATGAACAGCGCGGCCAGGAGCACAACAGCAAGGACGGCCTTGACCGCCTGCCCGGGCAGAGCATAGCCCCCGGTCTTGCTCCCAATGAGTATGGCAACCGGCGCGCACACCAGCAGCACCAGGGCCAGGCGGTCCATGTGGTATTCCGCCAGCCGCTCCCGCTCCAAAAAAACCAAAAGAAATGTCAGCAGGCAGGTACCCAATTCATAGACAACGATCACCACATTGTTCCCAGGGGCCAAAATGCCTCCAAGGACCAGCCACGGAAACCGCAGAAACAGCAGGCCGCCCAACAAGATCCAGAACAGGTATGGTTCCAGCCCCGCACTCTTTTTCGTCTCCATATTGTACCCCCATGATCAAAAAAAGCGCCGCGGATGCGGCGCTTTTTTCTCTCGGTTTTGACTTACTCAGAGAAATTGGAGGAGATCAGCTCAATCAGAGCCTCGACCGCTTCCTTCTCGTCAGGACCGTCGGCGATAAGGTTGATGGAAGTCCCCTTCACGATCCCCAGAGAAAGCACGCCCAGCAGGCTCTTGGCGTTGACGCGCCGCTCATCCTTCTCCACCCAGATGGAGCTTTTGAACTCATTGGCCTTCTGAATAAAGAAGGTCGCCGGTCTGGCATGCAGGCCAACCTGGTTGTTCACGACTGCCTCTTTCATATACATAACGTTTCCCCCCAGAGATGCATTCGCATACTTCGTATATTAGGATACCAAATTTAACCCACGCCGTCAATGACAAAATGCACAAATTCCAAACAAGAAACTGGTTTGATTGACGAATCAGACCGCCCCACCCTTTCCGCTCCGCAATGGTCACGGCGCGGCGAGTTTCTGCGGAAAACCTCCGCGCTCGGAGGGGACGCAGGGCTGTCTTACTTCAGTTCGGCGATGGTCACGCCATCCTCGCCCTCGCCGTAGCGGCCCGGGCGGAAGGACTTGATATACCGGCTGCGCTTGAGGTGCTCCCGCACCGCCTTGCGCACCGCGCCGGTGCCCTTGCCGTGGATGATGCGCACCTCATTGAGCTTGCCCAGCACCGCGTTGTCCAGGAACAGGTCCAGGGCTCCGATGGCCTCGTCGGTCATCATGCCCCGCAGGTCCACCTCCGGGGAGGCCCCCAGGGAGCGCAGCTTGTGCTCGGCCCGGGCCACCACCTTTTTGGCGGACTTGACGCTCTCCCCTTCCACCACGCGGACCTCATCCTGCTTGGCGTTGATCTTCAGGATGCCCGCCTGGAGCTGGAGGGAGCCATCCTTGTTGACCGAAATAACGGTGGCCTGGGTGCCCATCTTGATGAGCTCCACCGTATCCCCCGCCTTTGCGGGCCGGGTGGGCGGCGGAGCGGGTTCCTCCGGCCGTGCCCCCAGCTTGCCCTCGGCCTCATTCAAACGGTGGCGCAGGCCGGCCCGCTCGTCGTTGATCTTCTGCCAGTCCTCTTCCTTACGCTGGCGGCGGCGCATGTCGTTGAGTTCCTTGAACACCTGGTCGGCGGTGTCCCTGGCCTCATCCAGGATGGCCCGGGCCTCCGCCTGGGCCTTCTCCACCGCTTTGAGCCGCTGGGCCTCCATCTGGGCCTTGTACTCCCGGGAGGCCTTGGCGGTCTCCTCCATCTCCCGGCGGAGCCTGGCGGCGGCCTCCTTCTCCCGCTCCATCTCCTGGCGCTGCTCGTCCAGCCGGGTGAGCACGTCCTCAAAGCGGACATTCTCCGCGTCGATGCGCTCGGCAGCTTTCTGGATGATGGTCTTGGGCAGGCCCAGCCGCTGGGAGATGGCAAAGGCGTTGGACTTGCCCGGGATGCCGATGAGCAGCCGGTAGGTGGGGGCCAGGGAGTCCACATTGAACTCGCAGGAGGCGTTTTCCACCCCCGGGGTGGTCATGGCGTACACCTTCAGCTCGGCATAGTGGGTGGTGGCGGCCACCAGAGCCCCCATCCCCCGGGCAGAGTCGATGATGGCGGCGGCCAGAGCCGCGCCCTCAACGGGGTCGGTACCCGCCCCCAGCTCATCGAACAAAATCAGGGTCTCGTCGTCCGCCTCTTTCAGAATGCCAACAATATTCACCATATGGGAGGAAAATGTGGACAAATTCTGGGCAATGGACTGCTCGTCGCCGATGTCGGAGAGCACCCGGCTGAATACTTTTACACAGCTGCCGTCCCCCACGGGAATGTGGAGTCCGCACTGGGCCATCAGGGTCAACAAGCCGATGGTCTTGAGGGTCACCGTCTTGCCGCCGGTGTTGGGGCCGGTGATGACCAGGGTGTCGAAGTTCTCCCCCAGCATCAGGTCGTTGGGCACCGCCTTGTCCGGGTCCAGCAGGGGATGGCGGGCTTTTCGGAGATAGAGCCCCTTGGCATCCAGCCGGGGGGCGCAGGCCCGCATGCGGTAGGCCAGCTTGGCCCGGGCAAAGATCACGTCCAGGAAGATGAGCAGATCATAGTCCTGGGCGATGTCCTCCTTGAACTGGGCGCACTCGGCGGACAGCTCCGCCAGAATGCGCTCGATCTCCTTCTCCTCCCGGGACTGGAGCTCCTTGAGCTCGTTGTTGGCCTTCACCACCCCCATGGGCTCGATGAAGAAGGTGGAGCCGGAGGAGGATACGTCGTGGACCAGGCCGGGCACGTCGTTCTTGTGCTCCGACTTGACCGGCACCACAAAGCGGTCGTTGCGCTGGGTGATGATGGCGTCCTGGAGGTACTTGGCCTGGTTGGAGGAGATGAGCTTGTTGAGGATGTCACGCACCTTGGCGGCGGTGGCACGGATGTGCCGCCGGATGGCGGCCAGCTCGGGGCTGGCGGCGTCGGCGATCTCATCCTCGCCCACAATGGCCCCGGTGATCTTCTCCTCCAGAAAGCGGTTGGCCGTCAGGGAGCGGAACAGATGATCGATGCAGGTACTGCTCCGGTCTCCCTCCCCCTCGCCGTACTCCTTGGCGGAGCGGGCGGAGCGGAGGACGGCGGCGATGTCCAGCAGCTCCCGCGTGTTCAGCGCACCCCCCATGTCGGCCCGCTGGAGGGAGGCCCGGACGGGCCGCACCCCGGAGAAAGAGGGGGAGCCCCGCAGAGCGGTCATATTCACCGCGGCGGTGGTCTCGTCCAGGGCCCGCTGCACATCGTCAGCGTCGGTCAAGGGCCGCAGCTGGAGGCAGCGCTCCTTGCCCTCCGCCGTCACCGCCTGGTCGGCCAGCTTCTCCAGCACCTTCGGCAGTTCCAGCGTCTGTATGGATTTTTCAAACAAATCGGTCATGTAGGTTCTCCCGTTATCAATTCACATTTCAGGGTAAGGAGGGCGCGGCCTCCTACCCGGACTTTGACGCCGCCCTCATCCCCGGTGATGCGGCTCAAAATCTCGGAGGGCTTGCCCATCTTCTCCCCCTGGACAAAGCGGTTGTCCGCCCCGGCCGAAATGAGGCCGCGGCGGTACAGATAGTAGGTCAGGGCCCCGTTGGAGGTGCCGGTGGCCGCCTCCTCGGGGATGGCGTACAGGGGGGCGAAGTTGCGGCAGTGGGCGGCGGCATCCGGGGTGTGGGGGCAGAACATGTGGACCCCCACCACGCCGTAGTGCTCCGACAGGCGGGTGACCTCCGCCTCGTTCTGCACCGCCTTGTCCAGAGTCTCCCGGTCTCTGACCGGCAGCAGGATGTCCATGAGCCCGGTGCTCACCGCCTGGGGCTCCAGCCCATCGGGGCGGTCGGCCAGGGTCAGGCCGTAGGCGGCGTAGAGCTCCCGCTGTTCTCCCTCGGAAAAGCTGCGCCCGTCCTGAGGGGCGGCCATGTCCATCCACACCGCGTCCGTCCCCACCCCGATCTCCAGGTCACCGGAGCGGGTGTGCAGGGCGTAATCCCCGGGGGCGATGGCCCCGGTATCCCGCAGGACGGTAAAGGCGGCGATGGTGGCGTGGCCGCACAGGTCCACCTCCTCCGCCGGGGTAAAGTAGCGGATGTGGAAGGCCTTGTCCCCGGTCTGCCGCACAAAGGCGGTCTCGGAGTGCTTCAGCTCCCCCGCCAGGGCCCGCATGAGCTCTTCCGGCGGAAAATCCCCAGAGCCCAGCAGGGCCACACCGGCCTGATTGCCGGAAAAGCGCACGGTGGTAAAGGCGTCCGCTACGTACAGTTGCATCTTACATCCCCGCTTTCCATTGTTTGTAATAGTCCAGGGTGTGAAACCCCCGGTCCAGTTGGGTCAGCAAAAAGCGTTCGCACACCTGGCTCAGGCAGGCCAGCCCCGCCTCATCCACCGAAAAGGAGAACAGGCGCTTGGGGTCCCCGTAGACGATGTGCCGCATGGCCGCCAGGGCGCTTTCCGTCAGGGGCAGGGCGGTCCCCTCCCCCACGCCCTGCCCGCAGGCGGCGCAGTGGAGCACCCCCGCACTCAGGTTCAGCCGGGGCTGGTCGGGCTCGCTCCGGCCGCAGACGGCGCAGGCGTCCACCAGCGGCTCATACCCCTCCACGCACATCAGGCGCAGCTCATAGGCCGCCTTCACCAGGGCCTGGGGCTTGTTCAGCTTGTCCAGGGCGTAGAGGGAATTGAGGATGAGCGACAGGGCCGCCGGATCGGCCCGCCCCTCCACCGAGACGGTCTCCATCACCTGGGCGAAATAGGACCCCAGGCTCAGCAGCTCCGGGTCGGAGCGGACCCGGCGGAACTGCTGGAGGGACTCGGCCTCATTCAGGCTCACGTGGTCCCGGTATTCGAAGAGGGTCATCTCGGAATACACCAGCAGCTGGGCCGCCGCCGCCAGCGGGCTGTTCCGCTTCCGGCAGCCCCTGGCCCGGACGGTGCGTAGCCCCCCCTCGGCGGTGAGTACGCTGAGCAGCTTGTCCGAATCCCTGTAGTTGACCTCCCGGAGCACCAGCCCCTGGGTGGTGATGTGCATGCTCTCTCCTCCCAAATATGTAGGCGGGCGGTCAACCGCCCGCCGGGCGTCCGTCCGCCGCTTTTTTCTCCCGCTCTTCCGGGGCGAGCCGCCGGTACAGGCTGTACACCTCCGGCAGGCCGGTGCGCACAAAAAGCCGCCAAAGAAGTTCCGTCCGTTCCACGTCCAGCCACTCCTTCCCGACTTAGCTTGGCCGGATCGGCGTCATTTATCAGCGGTAAAATGTGCTCATTCGTCCTTATAGCCGAAATTGTGGATGAGATTGATATTGTCTCTCCAGTTCTCCTTCACCTTCACCCAGGTCTGCAAAAATACCTTGGTGCCCATGAAGGCCTCGATATCGGTGCGGGCCAGGGTGGAGACCTTTTTCAGCATGGCGCCCCCCTTGCCGATGATGATGCCCTTGTGGCTGGCCTTCTCACAGTAAATGGTGGCGTCCAGGTCGATGATCTCGTTGTCCCGCTCGGAGAAGCGGGTGACCTCCACGGCGGTGCCGTGGGGGATCTCCTTGTCCAGGCACAAAAGCAGCTTCTCCCGGATAATCTCGGCGCACACCTGCCGCTCGGGCTGGTCGGTGATCATGTCCTCGGGGAAGAGCTGGGGGCCTTCCGGCAAAAACTCCGCCAGCAGGTCCAGCAGCTCGTCCACCCCCTCGCCGTTCTTGGCGGAGATGGGCAGGATGGCATTGAAGTCGTGGGCCTGTCCGTAGGCCTGCATGACGGCGAGCAGCTGCTCCTTCTCCACGGTGTCGATCTTGTTGATGACCAGCACCGAGGGCACACCCAGCTGCTTGATGCGCCCGATCAGCTCGGCCTCAGGGCCGCCGATGTGGGGGATGGGCTCCACCAGCAGCAGAATGGCGTCCACGTCGGCCACGCTCTGCTTGACCACGTTCACCATGTAGTCCCCCAGCTTGGTGCGGGCCCGGTGCAGGCCCGGGGTGTCCAGAAAGACATACTGGCAGTCGTTGCGGTTGACTACCGCGCAGATGCGGTTGCGGGTGGTCTGGGGCTTGTTGGAGACGATGGCGATCTTCTCCCCCACCAGAGCGTTGGTCAGGGTGGACTTGCCCACGTTGGGCCGGCCCACAATGCTTATCATACCGGATTTTTTAATTTCCATAGGTGATCCTCAACTTTCTTGAGCGTTTTATGTTTTAATCCCGGCCGATGCCAAGCGCGGACAGGATGGCCTCCTCCCGCTCTCTCATCTGCCGCTTCATGGGTCCCTCGTCCATGTGGTCGTAGCCCAGCAGGTGGAGCACCGAGTGGACGGCCAGATAGGCCACCTCCCGGCGGGTGCCGTGGCCGAACTCCTCCCCCTGGGCCTTCGCCCGCTCCAGGGAGATCACCATGTCCCCCAGGGGCACCAGACCGGTGCCTGGGTCGGCGTCCTCCTCGGTGGGGTTTTCCCCCGGCTGCAGGTCGAACATGGGGAAGCTGAGCACGTCGGTGGGCCGGTCCACCTGCCGCTGCTCCAGATTGATGGCGTGGATGCCCGTGTCGTCGGTGAACAGCACGTCCACCTCGCAGGGCACGTCCACCCCCTGGGCATCCAGGGCGGCGGGGATCACCCAGCGCAGCAGGTCGGCGTATTCCTCCGCCCCGTCCACCTCGGTCTCAACGAGAATTTCATGGTTCATTTTTTGGCCCTCCGGTTCTCATCGGCCTCGTAGGCCTTGATGATCCGCTGGACGATGACGTGGCGCACCACGTCGGTCTCGTTCAGCTTGCAGATGGCGATGTCCTCCACCCCGTCCAGCACGCGCATGGCCTCCTTCAGGCCGGAGACCGTGTCCCGGGGCAGGTCGATCTGGGTGATGTCGCCGGTGATGACGATCTTGGAGCCGAAGCCCAGGCGGGTCAGGAACATCTTCATCTGCTCCCGGGAGGTGTTCTGGGCCTCGTCCAGGATGATAAAGCTGTCGTCCAGGGTGCGCCCGCGCATATAGGCCAGGGGTGCCACCTCGATGGCGCCCCGCTCCAGATACTTGTTGTAGGTCTCCGCCCCCAGCATGTCGAAGAGGGCGTCGTAGAGGGGCCGCAGGTAGGGGTCTACCTTGCTCTGCAGATCCCCGGGCAGAAAGCCCAGCCGCTCCCCGGCCTCCACCGCCGGGCGGGTGAGGATGATGCGGTTGACCTGCTTGTCCCGGAAGGCGGCCACGGCGGCCGCCACGGCCAGATAGGTCTTGCCGGTGCCCGCCGGGCCGATGCCCAGGGTGATGGTGTTCTTGCGGATGGCGTCCACATACCGCTTCTGCCCCAGGGTCTTGGGCTTGATCGGCTTGCCCTTGGCTGTGACGCACAAAACGTCCCGGGCGATGTCGTTGATGTGCTCCTCATTGCCCGCCTTCACCAGATTGATGATGTAGCGGACGTTCTGCTCGGTGATGGTCTCCTTCCGCCCGGCCAGGGCCAGCAGTCCCTCCACCGCCTTTACGGCGTAGAGGACCTGCTCGGCCTCGCCGCTGATCTTGAGCTCGGAGTCCCGGTTCACCACCGAAACCCCCAGCTCCCGCTCGATGAGCTTGATATTTTCGTCAAAGGACCCGAAGAGGTCGATGGCGTCTTCGATCCGCTCAATGTTGATGGTCTGTTCCGTCATTTGTACGCCTCATTTTTCCTGTGATTGGGCTGGCCGGAACCGCCCGATCTCCTCCCGGCACTCCGCCTGGAGCGTCACCTCCAGCAGGCCGTCCCGCTGGGTGGAGGAGTATTGCGTGTTCACCACCTCGCCGCCGTCCAGTTCCTGCTCCAGCGCGTCCAGCAGCCGCTGCTCCAGCAGCTGCCGGGCCGCCGCCTGGTCCACGGACACGGCGGTGGTGGTATAGGCGCGGTACGTCTCCCGGTTGAGAGCAAGGGGCATCTCCCGCTCCCCCGGCAGGGTCAGCGTCCACGTATCATTTATTTTATCATATCCGGGGAATGGAATTCCACTCTTTCCGAAAATTTCGATCCGCTGCCCCAGCACGGTGAGGGACCAGCGGCTGGTCTGCTCGCCGGTGTAGGTCTTGACCTGGGCCTGGAGTGGGATGACTGCCGTCAGGGTGCGCCAGGTCCGGGCCCACACCTGGCCGGAGGCCCGCACCTGCAGGTATCCCAGATTTTCCAGCTCGCTGTACTGGGGTGCGTCCAGCTGGACCTGGCCGGAGATGAGCACCTCCCCCTCCACCACGGTGTCCCCCGTGCGGAAGCGGGCCTCTCCCTCCAGCACCTCCATGCGGGTGATGATCCCCGAGGAGCGGGCCACGATATCTCCCAGCTGTTCCTCATCCACCAGCTCGGGCGCCTGTACCGCCTCCCGCACCATCACCTCGGCCCGGGTGCCGTGGAGATTGACCGACATCCACGCCAGCTCGGGCAGGTGGATGAGGGCCTCATGGCGGATGGCCGACTCATTGAGTCCCGGCCCGTAGGCCCCCGGCCGCAGGCCCTGCCGCCGCAGCTCGGAGAGAATGGTCGCCGTGGAGACATTGACGTTGCCCTCCACCTCCACGGTGAGGATGAACTGGGAGCACACACACACCGCCGCCAGCGACAGGGCCAGCCCCACCAGCAGCGCGTACCGCCGCCGGAACCGGGCCAGGAAAAACGGTATACCGCTGCGTCCCGCCGGGGTGACGGTACACTGTACCCGCTGGGCCAGCGGCTCCACCCGGCGGCTGCTCTGCCGGGTGAGGGTGAGGCGCAGGCGGGTGGATTCCAGCCACTCCACATTCCAGAAGAGCACCCCGTTCTGGGCGCAGAGGTTGAGAAAGCGCTCGGGAAACGCCCCGGATACCTCCAGCCGGACGCTCCCCCGCAGGCAGTTGATGACACGCTTCAGCATTCCGCCCGCCCCCCTATTCCAGCTCCACGCCCGCGATCCGGCCGGTGATGAGCAGTTGGCTGGCGTTCATGGAGCGCAGCTCCAGACCGCTGCCCCGCACCTTCACCACCAGCTGTCCGCCCGAGATGTGGATCTCCTCACTTCCGTAGGCCAGGATCCCCTTATGGTTTTCCATCCGCAGTTCCCGGTCCCCGGTCAGTTCGATGTGAGGCAGGCCCGCCACCAGGTCTCCCGGCAGATCAAAGACCTCCGCCGTCTTTTCCAGCAGTGTTTCCCGTTTCCGGTTCCGATCCATGGCGTTCCCCTCCTCGTCCTCCATGCTTATGAGACGAGTGGGGCAATCTTGCCTGTCCATGTGAAATCGGGCCCAACAGCTCCAGCAGACGCTCCCTCCGGTTGTCCTCCGGGTGGGCCAGGATATGGGCGGCCAACCGCCGCTGGGCCGCGCCGATCTCCCCGCCCCGCAGACCCAGCGCCGCCAGCTCGCCCCCGGTGAGGGCCAGCGTACGCAGGGCCTCCTCCTCCGGGTGGAGCACCGCCCGGCGCAGCGCCCGCTCCACCGGCAGGACCTGGATGGGAAAGCCGGTGGCGGCGCAGAAGGCCCGCCACCGGGGCACCGGGGCACTGGGCGTCTCCCGCAGCTCCGTCAGCGCCGGGCAGTCCCGCACCGGCCACAGGTGGGCCAGAAGGCCCAGGCGTATCAGCTCCCCCGCCGCCTCCGGCCGGGGTGAGAGCAGGATCTTTTCCAGCTCGGCGCGGATGCGCTCCCCCGACAACAGCGCCGCCCGTCCGGCGCACCGCTCCAGGGCCGCCCGGGTCTCCGGCGCAAGGGCAAAACCCAGCTGGGCGGCAAAGCGCACCGCCCGGAACATCCGCAGCGCGTCCTCGGTAAAGCGCCGCTCCGGCTCCCCCACGCAGCGGATGATCCCCGCCGCCAGGTCGGCCCGGCCGCCGAAGCGGTCGATCACACCCCCGTCGGGGGCCAGGGCCATGGCGTTGACGGTAAAGTCCCGCCGGGCCAGGTCCTCCTCCAGCCCCGCCTCAAAACTCACCGCGTCCGGGTGCCGCCCGTCGGCGTACCCCCCTTCCCGGCGGAAGGTGGTCACCTCTATGGCTCCGTCCCCGGTGAGCACGGTGACCGTCCCGTGGCGCAGGCCGGTGGGCCGGGCCTGCGCAAACAGGGCCAGGGTCTGCTCCGGCCGGGCGGAGGTGCACACATCAAAGTCCCCCGGCGTCCGCCCCAGCAGCAGATCCCGCACACAGCCTCCCACCGGGTAGGCCTCGTGCCCCGCCGCCCACAGGGTATTCAGACAGCCGGACACCCCGTCCGGAAGGGTCCATGCGCCCATTTTTCTCCACCGCCTTTGGTATCTTCTGCTTGCTATTTGCCTATAATGGTTTATAATAGATTGACCGTAAAACGATTATAATCTATAGAAAAGGGTGTGTAAACCCATGGCAAACGCCGATATTCATACCTTCATCGCCCCCGGCCGCCGGGCCCATCTGGTGGGCATCGGGGGCGTATCCATGTCCCCGCTGGCCGAGGTCCTTCATAAAGCCGGCATGGTCATCACCGGCTCTGACATGCATGAGAGCGCCACGGTGGAGCATCTGCGCTCCCTGGGCATCCCCGTGGCCATCGGCCACCGGGCGGAGAACATCCAGGGCACCGAGCTCATCATCCGCACCGCCGCCGCCCACGACGATAACCCCGAGATCGCCGCCGCCCGGGCTCAGGGCATCCCCGTCTTTGAGCGGGCCCAGGCCTGGGGCTCCATCATGCGGGGGTACAAAAACGCCCTGTGCATCGCCGGCACCCACGGCAAAACCACCACCACCTCCATGTGCACCCACATCGCCATGGCCGCCGGAGCGGACCCCACCGTCATGATCGGCGGCACGCTGCCCCTGCTGGGCTCGGGCTACCGGGTGGGCCACGGAGACACCATCATTCTGGAGAGCTGCGAGTACTGCAACTCCTTCCTCTCCTTCTATCCCACCGTGGCGGTCATTCTGAACATCGAGGCCGACCACCTGGACTTCTTCAAGGATCTGGAGGATGTGGAGCACTCCTTCCGTGCCTTCGCCGACCGGGTGCCAGAAAACGGCCTCGTCGTGGCCAACGCCGACGACGCCAACACCATGCACACCCTGGCCGGGGAGAGCCGTCCTATGCTCACCTTCGGTCTGGAGCAGGGGGACGTCCATGCCGCCAATCTGACCTGGCACAACGGCCTGGCCAGCTTCGACGTGCTCCTGCGCGGGGAGTTGTTCACCCACGTGGAGCTCAACGTGCCCGGTATCCACAACGTGAAAAACGCCCTGGCTGCGGCGGCGGCCTCCATCGCCCTGGCGATTCCGCCCGAGGCGGTGCGCACGGGCCTGGCCGGCTTCCGGGGTGCAGGCCGCCGGTTTGAGCACAAGGGCAGCTACCACGGGGCCCAGGTCTACGACGACTACGCCCACCACCCCGGGGAGCTGCAGGCCCTGATGGACGCGGTGAAGAAGCTGGGGTATGAGCGGGTCATCTGCGCCTTCCAGCCCCACACCTACTCCCGCACCAAGGCCCTGTTCGACGACTTCGTGCAGGTGCTGAAGGAGCCGGACATCACCCTTCTGGCCGAGATCTTCGCCGCCCGGGAGACCAACGACATCGGCATCTCCTCCAAGGACCTGGCCGACCGGATCCCCGGCAGCGAATACTACGCCACCCTGCCCGAGGTCACCGCCCGCCTGCGGGAGCTGGCCCGGCCGGGGGATCTGATCCTCACCGTGGGTGCCGGCGACATCTACACCGCCGGCGAGGCCCTGGTCAAAAGCGAATAAGAGGTAAAAAAGAGGTCCGGGCCTGCGCCCGGACCTCTTTTTATGTCGGATCAGTTCATCTGCTTGCGGCGGGAGAGATTGATGGTGCCGTCCTGCATGGTGTCCACGTCCTCCAGGCTCTTGCCGGTGCCGTAGGCCACACAGGAGATGGCATCGTCGGCCACGTGGGTCTCGATGCCGGTGTGGGATTCGATGAGCTTGTCAAAGCCCCAGACCAGGCTGCCGCCGCCGGTCATGCAGATACCGTTGGTAGAGATATCGGCCACCAGCTCGGGGGGCGTACGCTCCAGCACGCCGTGGATGGCCTCCAGAATGCGGGTGGAGACCTCTTCAAAGGCCTCGATCATCTCGCTGGAGGACACGGAGAACACACGGGGCAGGCCGGTCATCAGGCAGCGCCCCTTGATCTCCACCGTCTGCTCCTCAGGACGGGGGAAGACGCAGCCGATCTGCATCTTCAGCTCCTCAGCAGTACGCTCGCCGATGAGCACGTTGTGCTTGCGGCGGATGTATTTGACAATGGCCTCGTCAAACTGGTCGCCGGCGATCTTGATGGAGGTAGACTCCACGATGCCGGACAGGGAGATGACGGCGATGTCGGTGGTGCCGCCGCCGATGTCCACGATCATGTGGCCGTCGGGCTTGGCGATGTCGATGCCCGCGCCGATGGCGGCGGCCACAGGCTCCTCAATGAGGTAGACCTTGCGTGCGCCCGCCTGGATGCCCGCGTCGATCACCGCGCGCTCCTCCACCTCGGTGATGCCCGAGGGAACGCAGATGACGATGCGGGGCTTGAACAGCCGGAACGAGGTCACCTTGCGGATGAACTCCTTGAGCATCCGCTCGGTCATGTCGTAGTCGGAGATGACGCCCTCCCGCAGCGGACGGATGGCGACGATGTTGCCGGGGGTGCGCCCCAGCATCTGCTGGGCCTCGGTGCCCACCTTCAGCAGCTTGCCCGTATTCTTATCGATGGCCACCACGGAAGGCTCCCGCAGGACCACGCCCTTACCCTTTACATAGACCAGGATAGAAGCCGTACCCAGGTCGATTCCGATATCCTTACTGAACATACCCGCACCTCGAAGTCTTGAAAGCTTTTGTTTTATTTTATCCATCAGTTTCATTGATAATCCTCTATATTATACAGAAGCGTAACTTGCATTTCAACACCATTTTCTACAAAAACGGACGTATTTTACCCTCTTGCCCGGGCTAAAGTGGCACAAAATACCTCTTTCGCGCCCGCCGTGCGCAGGATACGGGCACATTCGGACAGGGTGGAGCCGGTGGTCACCACGTCGTCAATGAGCAGCACCCGCTTGCCCTCCACCAGCTCGGGGTCCACCGGAGTGTAGGCCCCCAGCACGTTGGCCCGGCGCTCGGCCTCTCCCTGCAGCCCGGACTGGGCGTCGGTGTTGCGGGGCTTGCGCAGGGTCTCCACCGCCACCTCCCCCAGCTCCAGCGCCGCCGCGCCGGCCAGCAGAAAGGCCTGGTCGTACCCCCGCTCCTTCTTTCGCCGCTGGGACAGAGGCACCCAGCTGATGAGATCGTACCGCCCGGCCAAATGGTCGTGGACACACTGGGCCACCAGCCTGCCATAGGCCTTGTGGTAGCCCTGCCGCCCCTTGAATTTATACCGCTGGATGGACGCGCGCACCTGGTCCCGGTAGGCCAGGGGCGAGACGCACAGCGTGAAAAATTCCCCCTGCTGTTCTGCGGCCGCCCCCTCCAGCCAGGGCAGCTCCCGCTGACAGCGGGCGCACAGATCCCGCTCGCCGGCGGCCAGCACCGCCCCGCAAAAGACGCACTTGGGCGGGAAAAGCAGATCCAGCAGCCAGCCCGCCGCCCCGCTCATGACAGCTCCTCCTCCGGGATGGGCCCGTGCTTGCGCTCAAAGTCGCGCACGCATTCTTGAATGAGGTGGATGACTTGCCAGTTCAGGGAGCGCCCCTCGTATTCCGCGATGTAGACCAGCTTTTTGTGCAGCTGGCTGTCCATGCGGATGCCAAGGTGTTTGTCTCGCTTCATGCTTACACCACCTTTCAGGGTGATGGTATCGGTTCGCACACGCACTTTGCACTTGTGCGTGCATGTCAAGTCCACGATATTTCCCGCTCGTCCCCTTATGCCCGGTCGATCTGGACCAGCCGCCAGCGCAGGCCGGAATAGCGGCGCTGCTGGCGGTCGTTGGCCGTCATGCGGGCCACCACTTCCTCGTCTCCCACCAGGATCAGCAGCTCCCGGGCCCGGGTGATGGCGGTGTAGAGTACCCCCCGGGTGAGCAGCATGGGCGAGCCGTCGCACACGGCCAGGATCACCGCCCGGTACTCGCTGCCCTGGGCCTTGTGGACGGTGATGGCATAGGCCGGCTCCAGCTCCAGGAGCATGTCGGGGGTGTACTCCACCACCCGGCCCTCAAAGTCCACCGTGATCACCTCGGCCCGGTTGTCCACCGAGCGGATCTGGCCGATATCGCCGTTGAACACCCCCATGCCGGAGGTCAGCCCGTCCCTCCACACCACGTCGTAATTGTTGCGCACCTGCATGACCCGGTCCCCCTGCCGGAAGACGTATTCGCCGAAGCGCCGCTCCGGCCGGTCCTCCCCGGAGGGATTGACCGCCTCCTGAATGGCCCGGTTGAGGGCGGCGGTGCCGGTGCCCCGCTTGCGGGTGGGGGAGAGGACCTGGATCTGCTCGGGCGGAATGCCCATGTTCTGGGGCAGGCGGGTCTTGACCAGCTCCACAATGGTCTCGGCCGCCCGGGCCGGGTCCTTGCGCCGGAGGAAGAAAAAGTCGCTCTTGTTGTCCCGCAGCTCGGGCAGCTCCCCCCGGTTGACGGCGTGGGCGTTGCGGATGATGGCGCTCTCGGCGGCCTGGCGGAAAATCTCGGTCAGGCGCACCGTGGGGATGACGCCGCTGCGGATGAGGTCGGAAAACAGGTTGCCCGGCCCCACGCTGGGCAGCTGGTCCGGGTCCCCCACCAGAATGAGGCGGCAGTCCTCCCGCAGGGCGGAGAGCAGCCCCCGCATCAGCAAAATATCCACCATGGAGGTCTCGTCCACGATGACGGCGTCCGCCTTCAGCGGCTCGCTCTCATCGTGGGCGAAGATGAGCCGGCCCGAATGGGGGTCATACTGGGTCTCCAGCAGGCGGTGGATGGTGGCCGCCTCCATGCCGCACAGCTCCCCCAGCCGCTTGGCCGCCCGGCCGGTGGGGGCGGCCAGGGCGGTCTCCAGCCCCAGCTCCTCAAACAGGGCCAGCACCCCCCGCAGGGAGGTGGTCTTGCCGGTGCCCGGCCCGCCGGTGAGCAGCATCACCTGGCGCACGGCGGCCAGCTCCACCGCCTGGCGCTGCTGGGGGGCGTAGGTGATGCCCTGCCGGGCCTGGATGCCGTCGATGAGCCGGTCCAGTCCGTGGGGGGCCGTCAGCTCTCCACGGGCCATCTCCACCAGGCGGAAGGCCACATACTGCTCGGCCTCGCACAGGTCCTGGAGGTATACCGCCTCCTCCCCAGCCACCGCCTCCTGGATGACCTCCCCCCGCTCCAGCAGGGTCTCCAGCGCGTCCTCCAGGGCCTCCCCCTCCACGCCGATGAGCTGGGCCGTGGCGGCCAGCAGCTTGCGCCGGGGCAGAAAGGTATGGCCGTTGTCCAGATTGTGGCTCAGCTCAAAGAGCAGCCCCGCCTCGATGCGCTGGGGGTCGTCCCCCTCCATGCCCATGGACAGGGCCAGCTCGTCAGCGGTGGAGAACTCCACCCCCAGCTCCTCATCCACCAGCAGATAAGGGTTGTTCCGGATGGCCGGCAGGGCCCGGTCCCCGTATTTGCGGTAGAGGGGCATGGCCAGCTGGAGGGGCACGGCGTGCTCCCCCAGAAACTCCAGCAGCCGGCGCATGCCCATCTGCATGCGGAAGTTCTCCCCCATGGACAGGGCCCGCTTGCGGGTGATGCCCCGAATGCGGGTGAGCTGCTCGGGGTGCTCCTCCAGCACGGTGAGGGCGTCCTCCCCGAACTCCTCCACCATGCGCCGGGCCGTGGCCGCGCCGATGCCCCGCACCGCGCCCGAGGCCAGGTACTCATAGATGGCTTTGGTGCCCGCGGGCATTCGCCGCTCCACCGTCTCTGCCTTGAACTGCTCTCCGTAGGAGGCATGGCGCACCCAGCTGCCCTGGACCGAAATGCTCTCCCCCGGGGCCACGCCGGGCATGCACCCCACCACCGTGAGGCCGCTGCCGTCTCCCGCGTCCAGGCGGAGCACCGTGTAGCCGTTGTCCTCGTTCTGATAGATCACGGCGTCCACGGTGCCCTCGATGTAAGTCAGCTCTTCCTGCTGCATGGGTGCTGTTCCCTCCCTTTTCTTCGGGAGATATCATATCACCCCCGGCGGCGTTTGTCGAATGGTTTTCGCCCCGACCTGGGCTAGATACTCCCCCAGCCGCTCCGCCGGGCAGAGCACCACGCCGGTGGCGTCCTTCATCAGCGCGGCAGCCACCGCCCGCCCCTCGGGGGTCAGGCCGGTGTCGGCAATGATGATAATGGCCCGGGCCAGCGCCCCGCTGCGCAGCCACAGAAGACCCTTTACCTCCTGCTCCAGCCGCGCTCCGTCTCCGTCGGCGGGCAGCACCGCATATACCGGCCCCAGCTCCCCCACCGGAGTCACCAGTTTTCCATAGAGCATCCACCCCAGCGCCAGCAGCCCAACGGCCGCCAGCAGGGCCAGGATCACCTGCAAAATCGCGTTCAAATCCGCTCACCTCCGGGCTATCCTATGCCCTTTGGCGGTGTTTGGTCCCCGTCAGCCCCCTACCGTGGCCACCACCAGCCCGGTGGCAAAGGTCATGATGAGCCCGGCGGTCACCACGCCCAGGAAAATGGAAGGCAGGGCTTTGCGCAGGGGCATATCCAGGAAGGCCGCCGCCAGCGCGCCGGTCCATGCCCCCGTGCCCGGCAGGGGGATGGCCACAAACAGCCACAGCCCCAGATATTTGTAGCGGTTCACTACCCGCCCCTTCAGATGGGCCTTTTTCTCCAGCCGGTCCACCAGGCGGTTCAGCCGGGGCGACTTGCGGCGCATCCACTTGAAGATGCGGCGGATATACACGATGATAAACGGAATGGGGAGCATATTGCCCACAATGGCCGCCACCAGGGCCTCTCCGGGCGCCAGCCCCAGGGCGGTGCCGAAGGGCACGCCCCCCCGCAGCTCGATCACCGGCACCATGGACACCAGCATGGTGAACAGCAGCTCACCCATATCGTTGTTTGTCAACCAGTCCAGCAGTTCCAAACGAGTCACCTCTTCTTCTCTATGCTGGTATTCTATCATACCTTTTCCCTTGTGCACATTAAGTTTTCCTAAAAAATCCACAGAGGACCCCGGTGGATTTTCCCACTGTCTCCCTTGCCCCCCCTTTCAAACGGTGGTATAATAATTCGACTATTTTTGAAGAAGAGAGGTTTGCAACCATGACCTATCAGGAAGAATTCATTACCTTTATGGTGCGCTCCGGCGTGCTCACCTTCGGCGACTTCGTCACCAAGTCCGGCCGCAAGACCCCCTACTTCATCAACACCGGCAACTACAAGACCGGCGCCCAGGCCGCCAAGCTGGGCGACTACTACGCCGCCTGTATCCAGAACCATCTGCCCGACGGGGTAGACTGCCTGTTCGGGCCGGCCTACAAGGGCATCCCTCTGGCCGTGTCCGCCGCCGCCTCCCTCTACCGCAACTATGAGCGGGACCTGCCCTACTGCTTCAACCGCAAGGAGGTCAAGGACCACGGCGAGGGCGGTTCCATGGTGGGCTACAAGCCCCAGGACGGGGACAACGTGGTCATCGTGGAGGACGTGGTCACCGCCGGCACCGCCGTGCGGGAGACCATCGAGCTGTTCAAGCACGTGGCCAAGGTGAACATGAAGGCCCTCATCGTCTCGGTGGACCGCATGGAGCGGGGCACCCGGGACTGCTCCACCCTGGACGAGCTGCGGGAGGATTACGGCATCGCCGTGTACCCCATCGTCACCGTGCGGGAGATCATCTCCTTCCTGCACAACAAGGAGATCGACGGCAAGGTCTACATTGACGACGCCATGAAAGCCCGCATGGAGGCCTATCTGGCTGAGTACGGCGCCCGCTGAGCGGGTATCTTATAGGAGGAGGGGTCCGGCATGGGCGCTCACGACGGGCACCGTCAGCGGCTCAAAAGTGAATTTCTGGCCCGGCCGGACTCCTTTCCCGACCACAAGCTGCTGGAGCTGCTGCTCTTCTACGCCAACCCCCGCAGCGACACCAATCCCCTGGCCCACGAGCTGATCGACCAGTTCGGCTCCCTGGCCGGGGTGCTGGACGCCATCCCCGACGAGCTGATGAAGCTCCGGGGCGTGGGGGAGCACGCCGCCGTGCTGCTCAAGGCGGTGAAGGAGTTCTCCGGCCGCTACCTCACCTCCCGCACGCAGATGGACCACATTGCCCGCACCTCCCGGGACTATTATCAGCTGCTGCGCCCCTATTTCTTCGGCGCCCGCAATGAGATCCTGTGTCTGCTGTGCATGGATGGCAAGCGCAAGGTACTGGGTATCCGCAGGCTGACCGAGGGCAACGTGAACGCCGTGGCCATCACCACCCGCCTCATCGTGGAGGCCGCTTTGGCCCTCAACGCCTCAGCGGTGGTGCTGGCCCACAACCATGTCTCGGGCATTGCCTTCCCGTCGGAGGACGACATCGCCACCACCAACAGCCTGGCCCCGCTGCTGGCCCGGATGGGCGTGGAGCTGGTGGACCACCTGATCTTCGTGGACGACGATATGGTCTCCCTGCGGGACAGCCGTTTCTTTCAGCCCTGAGGGTACCGCCCGGCAAAAGAAAGGCTTGCAATAGAACATTTGTTTTGTTATGATACAGGCAGGAGGGGATGGTATGCCCAAATTTGAAGTAGTCAGCAGCTACCAGCCCGCCGGCGACCAGCCGGAGGCTATCGCCGCCCTGGCCGCCGGCATTGAGAACGGGCTGGACGAGCAGACCCTGCTGGGGGTCACCGGCTCGGGCAAGACCTTCACCATGGCCAAGGTCATCGAGGCGGTGCAGCGGCCCACCCTGGTGCTGGCCCACAACAAGACTCTGGCCGCCCAGCTGTGCGCCGAGTTCAAGGAGTTTTTTCCCCACAACGCGGTGGAATACTTCGTGTCCTACTACGACTACTATCAGCCTGAGGCCTATATCCCCCACACCGACACCTTTATCGAAAAGGACTCGGCGGTCAACGAGGAGATCGACCGGCTGCGCCTGGCGGCCACCGCCTCCCTGATGGAGCGGCGGGACGTGATCGTGGTGTCCTCGGTGTCCTGCATTTACGGTCTGGGTGAGCCGGAGGACTTTGCCAAGATGATGGTCTCCCTGCGGGTGGGGGCCGTCATGGAGCGGGATGAGCTGCTGAAAAAACTGGTGGCCATCCGCTACGAGCGCAACGACATCGCCTTTGAGCGCAACATGTTCCGGGTCCGGGGTGACACGGTGGAGATCTTCCCCGCCTACTGGAAGGATTCCGCCATCCGGGTGGAGTTCTTTGGGGACGAGATCGACCGCATCAGCGAGATCAACGTGGTCACCGGCACGGTCATCCGCAAACTCAATACCATCCCCGTCTGGCCCGCCACCCACTACGTCACCCCCAAGGAGAAAATGGACGCCGCCATCCAGGAGATCTACAAGGAGCTGGAGGAGCGGGTGGCCTTTTTCGAGAAGGAGGGCAAGCTCATTGAGGCCCAGCGCATCAAGCAGCGCACCATGTACGATGTGGAGATGATGCAGGAGCTGGGCTACTGCACCGGCATCGAAAACTATTCCCGGGTCATCGAGGGCCGGCCCGCCGGGTCGCCCCCTCACACCTTGCTGGACTATTTCCCCAAGGACTTTGTTCTGTTCATCGACGAGAGCCACGTGACCCTCCCCCAGGTGCGGGCCATGTACAACGGCGACCGGGCCCGCAAGACCAGCCTGGTGGACTATGGCTTCCGCCTCCCCTGTGCCTTCGACAACCGGCCGCTGAAATTCGAGGAATTCCAGAAGCGGCTCAACCAGGTGGTGTATGTCTCCGCCACCCCCGGCGAGTACGAACGGGAGCGGTCGGGCCAGATCGTGGAGCAGGTCATCCGCCCCACCGGCCTGCTGGACCCCAAGATCGAGGTGCGGCCGGTAGAGGGCCAGATCGACGACCTCATCGGAGAGATCAACGAGCGCACCGCCCGGAAAGAGCGGGTGCTGGTCACCACCCTGACCAAGAAGATGGCGGAGGATCTCACCGCCTACCTCACCAACGCGGGCATCAAGGTGCGCTATATGCACCACGACATCGACACCATCGAGCGCATGGAGATCATCCGGGACCTGCGGCTGGGCATTTTCGACGTGCTGGTGGGCATCAACCTGCTGCGTGAGGGCCTGGACCTGCCGGAGGTCAGCCTGGTGGCCATTCTGGACGCCGACAAGGAGGGCTTCCTCCGCTCGGAGACCTCCCTCATCCAGACCATCGGCCGGGCCGCCCGCAACGCCCAGGGCCTGGTGGTCATGTACGCCGACTCCATCACGCCCTCCATGCGCCGGGCCATCGACGAGACCGAGCGCCGCCGGGCCAAGCAGGACGCCTTCAACCAGGCCCACGGCATCGTGCCCAAGACGGTCATTAAGTCGGTGCGGGACGTCATCGACCTGTCCGACGACAAGGACGAGCTGCCCCACTCCAAAAAGGCTCTGTCCAAGAAGGAGAAGGAGGCCGCCATCGCCAAGCTGGAGAAGGAAATGCGGGAGGCCTCCAAGCGGCTGGAGTTTGAGTACGCCGCCGTGCTGCGGGACCGTATCATCGAGCTGCGGGGCCAATAGCCTCCCCATTTCTTTCGGGGCCCCGCCAACGGCGGGGCGGCGCCTGCGTCGTACAAGCGTTTTGCCGCAGGCAAAACCTTGGCGCAGGGCCAATTCACTTGGCCCGAGCATGTAAAATCCATTCAGGGCTCCCACACGGCTCCTGCCGTGTGGGACAATGAGGGAGGCCAGCAAGCGGCTGGAGTTCGAGTACGCCGCCGTCCTCCGCGACCGCATCATCGAGCTGCGGGGGCAGGGATGAGCTCTCGTCCCCTTATTTTATAATAAATCCGGCCCTTGCCGGGTAGAAAAAAGAGGTATTTGTCATGAAATACGCTACTCTGGGTAAAACTGGTCTCAAGGCCGCCGTGGTCTCCTTTGGCGGCATCCCCATCCAGCGCGCCGACGCGGCCAACACCGTGGCCGTGGTGGACAAGCTGGAGGAGTACGGCATGAACTACATCGACACCGCCCGGGGCTACACCGTGTCCGAGGAGTATCTGGGTGCCGCCCTGGAGGGCCGTCGGGACAAGTTCATCCTGGCCACCAAAGCCATGTCCCGTGACTATGCCGGTATGTGCAAGGACATTGAGACCAGCCTCAAGAACCTGCGCACCGACTACATCGACGTCTACCAGATCCACAACCTGCCCGAGAAGGACATCGAGAAGGTCTTCGGCCCGGGCGGCGCCTATGAGGCTCTGGTCGAGGCCAAGGCCGCCGGCAAGATCGGCCACATCGGCATCACCTGCCACAGCGCCGACGCCATGAAGATCCTGGTGGAGCAGTACGCCGACCGGTTCGAGACCATCATGTTCCCCTACAACATCGTGGAGGACCAGGGCCGGGAGATTCTGGCGCAGGCCCGGGAGAAGGGCATCGGCACCATCGCCATGAAGCCCATGGCCGGCGGCAACCTGGACGACTGGAACCTGGCCCTGCGGTACATCGCCGCCTCCGGCGTCATCGACATCTCCATCCCCGGCATGGGCTCGGTGGAAGAGGTGATCCGCAACGCCGAGGCCGCTGAGGGCTTCTCCCCCCTGACCGAGGAGGAGCTGGAGCGCTGCCAGGCCATCCGGAAGGAGCTGGGCACCCAGTTCTGCCGCCGCTGCGGCTACTGCGCCCCCTGCTCCACCGGCATCGACATCCCCTCCACCTTTACCCTGGCCAACTACGCCCGCAAGTACGGCCTGGGCGACTGGGCCCGGGCCCGGTATGAGGCTATGCAGTACCACGCCGGCTCCTGCGTGCAGTGCGGCGCCTGCGAGCGGCGCTGCCCCTACAACCTGCCCATCCGGGACATGCTGGCCGGCGTGGCCCAGGTGTTCGGATATTGATCCTGTTGCGCCACCGGCTCTGCATCTGAAGTTAGGAGGCGGGACCGCTATGCATCCACGAAAAAAAGTGCTCTATTTGCCTAAAGCGGCCGATGATGCTGAGCCGGCCGAGTCGGTCTCGTGCACCCCGGAGCCGCTGGCATCCGTCCCGCCTCCGGTGTCGGAGGCCCCGGCCGGAATCTACCCCTGTCCCTGCTGCGGTTATCTTACCCTTCCTGTTCCCAGGGCGGAGGCCATCGCCTCCATCTGCCCGGTGTGCTTCTGGGAGAACGACGTATTCGCCCCGGGGGAGGATGACCCCAGTGATGAGAACCATGGCATGACCCTGCGGGAGGGGCGGGAAAACTACCGGAAATGGGGCGCTGTGCGGGAGGATCTCGCCCGCTATACCCGCCCGCCCCGGCCAGGGGAACTTCCCTGAAACCCGAAGAAGGAGAAAACAGACCTATGCTCGACCATATTTTCGTCAAAGGCGCCCGGGAGAACAACCTGAAAAACATCGACGTGGATATTCCACGGGACAAGCTGGTGGTACTGACCGGCCTGTCCGGCTCCGGCAAGTCCTCCCTGGCCTTTGATACCATCTACGCCGAGGGACAGCGCCGGTACGTGGAGTCCCTGTCCTCCTATGCCCGGATGTTCCTGGGACAGATGGAAAAGCCCGATGTGGACTATATCGACGGTCTGTCCCCCGCCATCTCCATCGACCAGAAGACCACCTCCAAGAACCCCCGCTCCACCGTGGGCACTGTCACGGAGATCTACGACTATCTGCGCCTGCTGTGGGCCCGGGTGGGCACTCCCCACTGCCCCAAGTGCGGCAAGGAGATCAAACAGCAGACCATCGACCAGATCATCGACCAGGTCATGGCCCTGCCCGAGGCCACCCGCATCCAGGTCATGGCCCCGGTGGTACGGGGCAAGAAGGGCACCCACCAGAAGCTGCTGGAGGACGCCCGCAAATCGGGCTACGTCCGCTGCCGGGCTGACGGCTCCCTCTATGATCTGACCGAGGAGATCCCCCTGGACAAGAACAAAAAGCACAACGTGGAGATCGTGGTGGACCGGCTGGTCATCAAGCCGGACATTGCCCGCCGCCTCACCGACAGCGTGGAGGTGGCCTCCAATCTGGCCGGCGGCCTGGTGGTCATCAACATCGTGGGAGAGGACCGGGATATCCTCTTCTCTCAGAACTACGCCTGTGAGGACTGCGGCATCTCCATTGAGGAGCTCTCCCCCCGCATGTTCTCCTTCAACAACCCCTTCGGCGCCTGCCCCACCTGCACCGGTCTGGGCTCCCAGCTGAAGGTGGACCCGGACCTTATCATCCCCAACAAGGAGCTGTCCATCCTGGACGGGGCCATCACCGCCTCCGGCTGGAACAACATCAAGGGGGACTCCATCTCCCGGATGTATTTCGACGCTCTGGCCAAGCAGTATAAATTCAAGCTGACCACTCCGGTGAAGGATCTGCCGGAGGAGGTCATGGACATCATCCTCTACGGCACCAAGGGGGAGAAGCTCAAGCTCACCTACGACCGGGCCAACGGCAAGGGCACGCTGATGCAGGCCTTTGAAGGGGTCATCAACAACCTGGAGCGGCGCTACCGGGAGACCCAGAGCGACGCCATGCGCCGGGACCTGGAGGAGTGCATGGGCGAGCGGCCCTGCCCCGACTGCGGCGGCAAGCGCCTGCGGAAAGAGGCGCTGGCCGTCACCGTGGGTGGCATCAACATCGACGCGTTCTGCCGCAAGTCGGTGACCGAGGCGCTGGACTTCATCGACCATCTGGAGCTCTCGGAGCAGAAGCTGCTCATCGCCGGGCGTATCCTCAAGGAGATCCGCAGCCGGCTGGGCTTCCTCCAGAGCGTGGGCCTGCAGTACCTGACCCTGAGCCGGGCAGCCGCCACCCTCTCCGGCGGCGAGAGCCAGCGCATCCGCCTGGCCACCCAGATCGGCTCCTCCCTCATGGGGGTACTCTATATTCTGGACGAGCCCTCCATCGGCCTGCACCAGCGGGACAACGACAAGCTGCTGGACACCCTGAAGCACCTGCGGGATCTGGGCAACACCCTGCTGGTGGTGGAGCACGATGAGGACACCATGCGCGCGGCCGACTACATCGTGGACATCGGCCCCGGCGCCGGAGTCCACGGCGGCCAGGTGGTGGCCGCGGGCACCGCGGAAGAGGTGATGAACACCCCCGGCTCCATCACCGGCGACTATCTGTCCGGCCGGAAAAAGATCCCCGTGCCCGCCCAGCGGCGGACGGGCAACGGCCATTTCCTCACCATCCGTGGGGCCACGGAGAACAACCTGCACAACATCGACGTCTCCATCCCCCTGGGCACCTTCACCTGCGTCACCGGCGTGTCCGGTTCGGGCAAGTCCTCCCTGGTCAACGAGATCCTCTACAAGCGCCTGGCCGCCGACCTGAACCGGGCCAAGACCCGGCCGGGCAAGCACGCCGGCATCGAGGGGGAGGAATTCCTGGACAAGGTCATCGACATCGACCAGTCCCCCATCGGCCGCACGCCCCGCTCCAACCCGGCCACCTACACGGGGCTGTTCAACGACATCCGGGACCTGTTCGCCTCCACCCAGGACGCCAAGGCCCGGGGCTACGGGCCCGGCCGGTTCTCCTTCAACGTCCGGGGCGGACGGTGCGAGGCCTGCCAGGGAGACGGCCTCATCAAGATCGAGATGCACTTCCTGCCCGACATCTACGTTCCCTGCGAGGTGTGCAAGGGCAAGCGCTACAACCGGGAGACCCTGGAGGTCAAATACAAGGGCAAGAACATCTATGAGGTGCTGGACATGACGGTGGAGGAGGCCCTGCCCTTCTTCGAGAACCTGCCCAAGCTGTACAACAAGCTCCAGACCCTTTATGAGGTGGGACTGAGCTATGTGAAGCTTGGCCAGCCCTCCACCACCCTCTCCGGCGGCGAGGCCCAGCGGGTGAAGCTGGCCACCGAGCTGGCCAAGCGCTCCACCGGCCAGACCATTTATATCCTGGACGAGCCCACCACCGGCCTGCACACCGCCGACGTGCACAAGCTTACCGAAGTGCTCCAGAAGCTGGTGGACGTGGGCAACACGGTGGTGGTCATCGAGCACAATCTGGATGTGATCAAGACCGCCGACCATATCATCGACCTGGGCCCCGAGGGCGGGGACGGCGGCGGCCAGATCGTGGTCACCGGCACCCCCGAGGAAGTCGCGCAATGCCCCGGCTCCTACACCGGACAATACCTCAAACGCATGCTGTAACCACTCCGCCGCAGACCGGTTGGTCTGCGGCGGTTCTTTCCTCAATCTGACCTTATTAGATTTTCTAAATCTGATGTTTGAATTAGGGTCAGATAGGTCCTATAATAAAGCCACCAAAGATCAAAGATGGAAGAAAGAAGTGAGTTTTATGCAAAAGAATCGCTTTACCGTCCTGCAGCTGGCGGTCCTGGCCATGATGACCGCCCTGGTGTTCGTCAGCAATTATCTGCGCGTCACCATGCCCATCGCCATTGGCGGAAACACCTCGTTCACACTGGCCAACATCATGTGTGTGCTCTCCGGGCTTCTGCTGGGGCCTGTGGGCGGCCTGGCTGCGGGCCTGGGCTCGGCGCTGTATGACCTGACCAACCCGCTGTTCGCCTCGGAGTGCTGGCTCACCTTCCTGACCAAGGGCGCCATGGGTCTGGCCGCCGGTCTGGTGATGCACAACGCCGCCCACCGGGAGGAGCCCACCTATCCCCGCTGCGTCAGCGGTGCCGTGGTGGGATGCATTGCCTACTACATCCTCTACTTCACCAAGAGCTATTTCTACAACGGCCTGCTTGTGGAGGGCCTGCAGCCTGCCGCAGCCCTGGCCACGCTGCCTCTGAAGGTGCCCGCCTCCATCTTCAACGCCGCCGTGGCTCTGGTGGCCGCCCCCATCCTGTGCATGGCCATCCGCTCGGCTCTCAAACGGGCCCACCTGAAGCTGGCCTGATCTCCGGCATGCCCGGTCCCGCTCTACCGCCGGGACCGGGCATTTTGCACCGCCACTATTTCTCCTGTTGACAAGCTGTTGAAAGAGACGTACAATAATGACAGGATTTCTGCCCGTTTTTTGTCTGGCTTCTACAAATTTTTAACAGGAGTGAATCCAAATGGAAGAGAAAAAGTACACCTCTATGATCCGCCTGCGTATGTCCGCCAAGGACGCCCACTATGGCGGCAACCTGGTCGACGGCGCCCACATGGTACATCTTTTCGGCGATGTGGCCACCGAACTGCTGATCAAGTGCGACGGGGATGAGGGGCTGTTCTGCGCCTACAACAACATCGAGTTCAAGGCCCCCGTCTACGCGGGCGACTTCATCGAGGCGTATGGCGAGATCACCCATATTGGCAACACGTCCCGCAAGATGCGCTTTGAAGCCCGCAAGGTGGCCATTCCCCGGCCCGACATCAGCGATTCTGCCGCTGATTTCCTGGATGAGCCCATCGTGGTGGCCATTGCGGAGGGCACCTGCGTAACGCCCAAGAAGTGCCAGCGCAAGGAACCCTGAGACAACATAAAAAAACGCCCGGCGCAGATGCGCCGGGCGTTTTTTATATGACTGACTTGATCGTGCTATGTCCGCGGGTGGCTCAGCTTTTCTTCCAAACAGGCGCGGGCCTGCTCCTCGTTCTCCGCGCAGGCGCAGGCGCCCACCAGATACTGACACGCATCCTGCCACTCCCGCAGAGGCCACCTGTCCCTGGGCGCCCTGTGCAACGCACGGAGCAATGCGGGCCAGTACGTCTGCTGCTTCAGGTCGGACAAATACGGACAGTTCGTCTCCTGTGTCAGCCACTCCAGCAGATCCCATGCTCCCCCATGCTCACACATGGACATTCCCCTTTCTTCCCTCCGGGGTCAATTTTCTTTATTGTAACACCGGTCTGCTGAGAAATCAATATAAAGAGGTATGCTGTCTGCATGGTATTTGCAGATTCCACAGAGAAGTTGGTAACAAATCATTTTATTCGCACAAATGTGTTGTACTTTTTGTATCTTCTGCCGCTCGGCGTGCCAAAATCTTTGGAAAAAAATAACAAAACAGACAAGTGGTAACAGTTGCGGCCACGGCGTCGGCAATCGGCTCGGACAGGAAGGTGGCCTCAGCGGAAACCAGGGCGGGCAGCAGCAGCAGACAGGCCAGGAAAATGCCCTTGCGGAACATGGAACAAAACAGGGCCAGGCGCACATGCCCCAGAGCGGTGGTCTCGTCCACCAGGGGATACTGGACGGCCAGGGGCAGGATCATGGCGGTAAAGACCTTGATGTAGCGCACCGAGCGTTCGATCAGCTCCGGGTTTTGGGTAAACAGGCGCACAAAGACCGGCGAGAGGGTGTAGGTCACCACGGTCATCAGTGCGCAGAAGGTCAGGCACAATCCCACAATGGACTTCATGGCGGTTTTGATGCGCCCGGCGTTGCCCGCGCCATAGTTGAAGCTGATCACCGGCTGGGTCCCGAGGGTGAGCCCACCCATGGGCATGGTGATGAGCAGCAGATAGCTCTGCACGATGGTAGCGCAGGTGACCAGGGTGTCTCCCAGCTCAGGCCCGCCGTAGCGCTGGAGCACCGTATTGAGCACGATGAGCAGCACGCTGTCGCTGGCGATGATCAAAAAGGGAGACAGGCCGAACAGAAGCACCCGGCGCATCACGGCCCAGTCAAACCCGCCCCAGCCCAGGCGCACCGGCATCTTCCGGCGCAGCAGGGAGCTGAGTACAAACGCGCACGAGGCCATCTGGGAGAGCACCGTGGCCACTGCCGCCCCGGCCACTCCCATGTCCAGAGCGAAAATAAAGACGGGGTCCAGAATGATGTTGAGCACCGCTCCCAGCATCACCGTGGCCATACCCAGCCCGGAAAAGCCCTGGGCGATGAGGAAACTGTTCATTCCTGTGGACATCAGGGCAAAAAAGGTGCCCACGGTATAAATAGTGAGATAGGTATCGGCGTAGCCAAAGGTGGCCTCACTGGCGCCAAACCACATGAGCAGCTGCTCCTTGCTCAGCAGGAACAGGGCGGTCAGCGCGCCGGAGAGCACCAGCAGCATCAAAAAGCTGTTGGACAGCACCCGGGCCGCCTCTTTGGGCTTCCCCTCCCCCATGCGCATGGCCAGGATGGGGGATCCCCCCAGCCCTACCAGGGAGGCAAAGGAACTCAGCAGCGTAACGATGGGGCCGCACACCCCCACCCCCGCCAGAGCCAGGTCCCCGATCTCCGGGATGTTTCCGATATAGATGCGGTCCACGATGCTGTAGAGCACGCTGACCAGTTGGGCCAGCATGGTGGGAATCGCCAGGCGGCACACCAGCCGGAACACCGGGTCCCGGCCAAGGTCGTTGGTCCTTCTCATAAACACACTCCTTTTCAGACACACGCTGGCATTATACCTCTTTTTCCCCCTTCCGTAAAGGGTTACGTTCGTTTTAGCACTCTCAATAATAGAGTGCTAATGTTTACAATTTAGACATATCTTGCACTATATTTGTTCATAGATCCGCCCTATAATTTGTCTCAGAAAACGAGATGAGCCCCGGATCAATGGGGTGGAAAGAGGATGAGCGCCATGGAAAATCGCAAAGATTAGCATTTTATTCCGTTGACTGCTAACGTATTTCATCCATCAAATTCCATAGACTAAGGAGAGATCATTATGTTTGGTATGCTTCCTTTTGAGCGCAACAACGACAACGTGTTTGATACATTTGATAACTTTACCCGCAACTTCTTCCAGAGCAGCAACGCCAACCTGCCCGCGTTCCGCACCGATATCCGGGACGCCGGCGACAAGTTCGTTTTAGAAGCGGAGCTGCCCGGCTTTAACAAAGAGGACATCAAGCTGGACGTGAAGGACGGTATCCTGACCATCTCCGCCGAGCACAAGGAGCATCAGGATCAGAAGGATGACAAGGGCAACTACATCCGCAGAGAGCGGAGATATGGCTCCTTCACCCGTTCCTTCGACATCACCGGTATTGATGAGAGCGGCATCACCGCCGCCTACCAGAACGGCATTCTGGAGCTGAATCTGCCCAAGGCCGTCCCCGTGGTTCCTGAGACCCGTCGGATCGCCATTGATTGACCTGGATATGCGGGAGCCGGTCAGCCTTGGCTGACCGGCTCCTTTCCGTTTTCCTCCCAGCGGTCACACCCCTGCTCCGGCGAGGGATGCCTGGACCAGGGCAGGACGCAGTGACCGTACCACAGAGGGAAGTAATATCCCTCCCGGCTGCGGACATAATGCTGGCGGTAATGAACGCAGGTTCCGCAGACTCGCTGCTCCACCATGTACTTCCGGGGCAATGACATAAAATCACCTCGCAGAGAGCATACATCTGATAAGGTTTAAAGTCAATACACCCAATCAGATTTATGCTATGGTTTCCCCGAGGTGATGATATGTATTGCTACCCCAGACTGCGGGACCTGCGGGAGGACCGCGATTTGACCCAGGAAACCATTGGAAAGCTGCTTGGCACCACGCAGCAGCAATACTATAAGTACGAAAAAGGGATTCAGGAGATCCCTGCCCATCATCTGATTACGCTGGCCGATTTTTATCAGGTCTCCGTGGACTATCTGCTGGGGCGGGAAAAATCCTGATTCTCTTTACAAGGGAGTGTGACGCGACATGAACGCGCAGAAATATACGCAAAAATCCCTGGAGGCGGTGCAGACCGCCCAGAGTCTGGCCACCGAGTACGGCAACCAGCAGATCGAGCAGCCCCACCTGCTGCTGGCCCTGCTGAGCGACGAGGCCGGACTGATCCCCCAGCTGCTGGGGAACATGGGCATCACCGTGCCCTCCTTCGCCGCCGCCACCAAGGCGGAAGTGGAAAAGCTGCCCCGGGTATCCGGCTCCGGCCGGGAGCAGGGCAAGATCTATGTAGCCCAGGACGTGGACAAGTGCCTGAACACCGCCGAGTCCATCGCTTCCTCCATGAAGGACGAGTATGTCTCGGTGGAGCACCTGCTGCTCTCCCTCATCGACACGGCAAACAGCGCCCTGAAAGAGCTGTTCCGCACTTATAACATCACCAAGGAGGGCGTGCTCCAGGCTCTCACCGCCGTCCGGGGCAACCAGCGGGTGACCTCCGACAACCCGGAGGAGACCTACAACGCCCTGAAGAAGTACGGCTCCGACCTGGTGGAGCGGGCCCGCCAGAACAAGCTGGACCCGGTCATCGGCCGTGACGATGAGATCCGCAACGTCATCCGCATCCTGAGCCGCAAGAGCAAAAACAACCCCGTTTTGATCGGCGAGCCCGGCGTAGGCAAGACCGCCATCGCCGAGGGGCTGGCCCAGCGGATCGTCAAGGGCGACGTACCCGCCAGCCTGAAGGACAAGACCATCTTTGCTCTGGATATGGGCTCCCTCATCGCGGGCGCCAAGTACCGGGGCGAATTTGAGGAGCGGCTGAAGGCCGTCCTCAACGAGGTCAAGAAGTCCGAGGGCCGCATCATCCTCTTCATCGACGAGCTGCACACCATCGTGGGCGCCGGCAAGACCGAGGGCGCCATGGACGCCGGCAACCTCTTAAAGCCCATGCTGGCCCGGGGCGAGCTGCACTGCATCGGCGCCACCACGCTGAACGAGTACCGCCAGTATATCGAGAAGGACGCCGCCCTGGAGCGGCGGTTCCAGCCCGTCATGGTCAACGAGCCCACGGTGGAGGACACCATCGCCATCCTCCGCGGCCTGAAGGAGCGCTATGAGGTGTTCCACGGCGTGAAGATCCAGGACGGCGCCATCATCGCCGCCGCCACCCTCTCCGACCGCTATATCACCGACCGCTTCCTGCCCGACAAGGCCATCGACCTCATCGACGAGGCCTGCGCCATGATCCGCACCGAGATCGACTCCATGCCCACCGAGCTGGACGTCATCCAGCGCAAAATCATCCAGCACGAGATTGAGGAGGCCGCCCTCAAGAAGGAGGACGACGCCATCTCCCGCGAGCATCTGGCCGAGATCCAGAAGGAGCTGGCCGAGATGCGGGACGAGTTCAACGCCAAGAAGGCCCAGTGGGAAAATGAGAAGAACGCCATCGGCAAGGTGCAGAAGCTCCGCGAGGACCTGGAGGCCGCCAACGCCGAGCTGGAGAAGGCCCAGCGGGAGTACGACCTGAACAAGGCCGCTGAGCTCCAGTATGGCAAGATCCCCGAGCTGCGCCGTCAGCTGGAGGCCGAGGAGGCCATCGCCAACGAAAGCAAGGCCCGTTCCCTGCTGCGGGACAAGGTCACCGAGGAGGAGATCGCCCGCATCATCGAGCGCTGGACCGGCATCCCGGTGGCCAAGCTGATGGAGGGCGAGCGTGAAAAGCTGCTCCACCTGGAGGACATCCTCCATCAGCGGGTGGTGGGTCAGGACGAGGCCGTGCGCCTGGTCAGCGAAGCCATCCTCCGCAGCCGGGCCGGTATTGCCGACCCCGACCGGCCCATCGGCTCCTTCCTCTTCCTGGGCCCCACCGGCGTGGGCAAGACCGAACTGGCCAAAACCCTGGCCGAAGCCCTGTTCGACTCCGAGAAGAACATGGTGCGCATCGACATGAGCGAGTATATGGAGAAATTCTCCGTGTCCCGTCTCATCGGCGCGCCTCCGGGATACGTGGGCTATGAGGAGGGCGGCCAGCTCACCGAGGCCGTCCGCCGCCACCCCTACTGCGTGGTGCTGTTCGACGAGGTGGAGAAGGCCCACCCCGATGTGTTCAACATTTTACTACAAGTATTGGACGACGGCCGTATTACGGATAGTCAAGGCCGCACCGTGGACTTCAAGAACACCATCATCATTCTGACCTCCAACCTGGGCTCCCAGTACCTGCTGGATGGCATTGACCCCAGCGGCGAGATCACCGAGCAGGCCAAGAGCCAGGTCCAGGAGCTGCTGCGCCACTCCTTCCGGCCGGAGTTCCTCAACCGTCTGGACGAGATCGTGTTCTACAAGCCGCTGACCAAGGACAACATCACCCACATCATCGACCTGCTGGTGGCCGAGCTCAACAGCCGCCTGAGCGAAAAGCAGCTCAAAGTGGTACTCACCGACGCGGCCAAGCACTTCATTATCGACAGCGCCTATGACCCGGCCTTCGGTGCCCGTCCTTTGCGCCGGTTCGTGCAGCACTCGGTTGAGACCCTCATCAGCCGCAAGATCATCGGCGACGAGGTCCAGAGCGGCGATACCCTCACGGTGGATTGCGCGGACGGCCAACTGACCGTCAATGCCAATACCGTCCTTACCGGCGAAGTGGTGGATGACGCCAAGTAAGCCGCCGGATTTCCTCCGGGGCAATGCGAATGCATTGCCCCGGAGTTTTTTTGCATAAATGAGCCGGACCCCGGAGCACTGCTCCGGGGTCCGGCAAAAGGAAAGGTAGAGAAGGGAACTTGTTTACTCAGCCTGTTCCTGAGTAAAGCGCATGAGCATGGTGGCTACCTCGGCGCGGCTGGCAGTGCCCTGGGGATCCAGAGCAGAGCCGTTCTTGCCGGTGAGGATGCCCTCGGCCACCGCCCACTCCATGGCGTCCTGCGCCCAGGCGGACACGGAGGCGGCATCGGCAAAGCCGGTCAGGCTGCCCTCAGTGGCGGGGGAGCCGGCGTAGCGGTAGAGCATGACGGCCAGCTGCTCCCGGGTG
>NZ_JBBMFT010000011.1:0-64634 GCF_040095835.1 Flavonifractor hominis | reverse complement strand
AGAACGGCTCCGCTCTGGATCCCCAGGGCACTGCCAGCCGCGCTGAGGTAGCCACCATGCTCATGCGCTTTACCCAGGAGCAGAACGGCTGAGACCATCCAAGCAATACAAAAGAGCGGCCTCCGGAATCCTCCGGAGGCCGCCTTTTTTCACCCTTTTTCCCGCCGTGGCATAGACTGACAGCGGAGGGAGCGGCGGGCGCGGCGGGCCGTCTCTCTCCGGCAACCATTCCATTGACAGGAGGTCGTTTCCCTTGACCGGCAGACCACGGAGCCCGGCCGCCCTGTCCCGGCTGCATCCGGTGGACAGGAGCCTGCTGCTGTTCATGGCCGTTCTGCTGGGGCAGTCGGCCTACAGTCTTTTTTTCCCCGCCTCCGCCACGGCGGCCTGGGACAGCATCGACATCATCGTCCGCACCGCATCGGCGTCCATTTTCGGCTATTTCCTCAGTGTGGGCTTTGCCGCCGGTCCCACGCCGGACGGACCGGCGGCGGGCGGCGGGCATACGCTGGAACCGGCGGCCCATCCGTCGGCCTGCCGGCCGCAGATCGCCGCCGCCACCGGGATCGGGCTGTTCTGTCTTTTGACGCTCATCGCGCTGCGCAACTGGTGTCCCTGGGACCCGGCGCTGATCCGTTCCGAGTCGGTCAGCGCCACGGTGGTGCAGTTCCGCGATTTTGTCTCGGGCAGCGTGGGGTTTCTCATCGGCTGCCCCACCCAGCGCAGCGGCCCGACCCCACCATAACACAGGAGGTTGATTTTCATGGCTGACATCAAACAGGATCTGCTCGCTCTGCAATACAGCCCGGACTTTGCCATCCAGGGCCTGCAGGAGGCCAACATCGACCTGGAGCTGCCCCCTGCCGCGGCCACCAGCGCCACGGTCTACGGCGTGGTGACCGACGGTGCCGATCCCATTGCCGACGCCACCGTCAAGCTGTTCGACCAGGCGGGGCTACCTTACCAGCACACCATGACCGACGCCAACGGCGCCTATACGCTCACCGGCATTCCCGCCGGGACGTACACGCTGGGCGCGGTGAAGGAGGGCTACCGGCTCAGCGACGCGGCGGGTGTGACCCTTTCCTCCAGCGCCACCACTCAGATCGACCTGGTGTGCACCGCCGACGCCACGCTGGCCCTGGGCGCCATCGCCGGTGTGCTGACCGTGGCGTCTCCGGAGGGGACGGCGCAGCCGCTGGCGGGGGCCAAGATCACCCTGAAGGACAGTCTGGGCGCCGTGGTGTCCAACACCTACACGGCCGCAGACGGCGAGTTTGCCTTCTACGATCTGGCCGACGGGGTGTATACCCTGCTGGCCACCGCCGAGGGGTACCAGGCGGTCTCCACCATGACGGCCGTCATCACCGGCGGCTCCATCGCCAACCTGACCATGTCCATGGTCGTGGACGCCCGCACCTACAACGGCACGGTGAGCGGCATCATCCGGGACAGCGCGGGCCGTGTGGTGGCCGGGTGCTTTGTGGGCCTGTATCAGGTGACGGGGACCGGCGAGCAGCTGGTGGCGGTCACCAAGACCAACACGGCGGGAAAGTATCTCTTCGGCGGTGTGACCGGCGGGCAGTATCTGGTCAAAGCCAAGCTGGAGCAGTAATCCCCCCGGGCCGCGTGCTGCTGGCGGGCCGGCCCTTCTGCCTGCGTCCCGGCGGGGAGGCCCATGCGCCGCTGTGTGTGCTCCCCCGGTATCTGCTGTGCGGGGTGCGGGTTTGCCTGGCCGGCCCCGGCCCCTGGGACCGGGTGACCCTGCGCAGCTGCCGGGGGTCCTGGTGCTCCTGCCGCACCCCCTGGGGCGGCGGGCCGGTGCTCTTCGGCGGGCTGCCGCCGGGGACGTACGCCCTCACCCTGCGCCGGGGGGAGCGGGCGCTGCACTGCCTGCTGGAGCTGCCGCCGGGGGTCAATGTGGAGCTGTGCTGGGCGCCGGCCCTGGGCCGGCTCACCTGGCGGCATGACCCGTTTCACTACCGCTTCAACAGCACCTGACCCAAAGCAAAACGCGTACCGCCCGTTTCCACGGGCGGTACGCGTTTTTGTCTGTTTTTCTCATATCGAAGCCACCGACTGGCGGACCCGGAGCCGGCAGGGATAGGAAAAGACCAGGTCCCGGCTCACCACCGCCCCGTCCGGGTCCTCCATACAGTCGATGAGCAGGTGGCAGGCGGTGGAGCCCATGGCGGTGGAGGGCAGCTCCACCGTGGTCAGGGCGGGGGAGAGCATGGCGGAGAAGGGCAGATTATCAAAGCTGATGAGGGAGAGCTGCTCAGGCACGGCGATCTTCTGGCTGGCCAGCTCCTGCAAAACGCCGTAGGCGGTGATGTCGTTGACCGCCGCGATGGCGGTGTGGCCGTCCCTGCGCTCCAGGAACTCCCGGGCCAGATACTTTCCCTGCTCGAATTCATACAGGCCGCTGTCCAGCTCGGTCTCCGAGGGGGCGACGATGACGTCCCTCTGCTCGTCAAAGGGCACGCCCATATCCCGGCAGGTGGTTTTCAGACCCTCCAGGAGCTTGCGCCGGGAGTGCTTGGTGAGCGGGGAGGTCAGAAAGGCGATGCGCCGGTGTCCCCGGTCGATGAGGTGCCGGGCGGCGATCCTGCCCGCCTCCACGAAATCGGTGTCCGCGCGGATGACGGTCTCCAGCTCGAAGTTGGCCTCCAGCAGAGCCACACAGCCCCCGCTGGCCACATAATACTCCACCGTCTCGGAGGAGAGGTCCTCGGAAAAGAGGATGAGCCCCAGGATGCGCTTTTGCAGCATACCCATGATGTTCTGCCGCTCCTGGGCCGGGTCCCGGTGGGAGCTGTAGATGACCAGCTCATAGTCCCGCCGCCGGGCCTCCGACTCGATGCCGATGAGCACCTGATTGAAAAAGGGGTTCTGCAAATTGGGCACCACCACGCCGATGGCGGTGTTGTTGTTGGACTTGAGCATCCGGCCCAGCAGGTTGGGGGTGTAATTGAGTTCCTTGGCGGCGGCCAGGACCTTTTCCTTCAGCAGGGGGCTGACCGGATAATCGGCGTTGCTCAGGACCCTGGACACGGTGGCGATGGAGGTGCCCGCCGCCCGGGCGATGTCCTGGATGTTGGCGATCTTGCGCCCGTTCTGCAGCTTCATAACGCCCTCCGTTTCCCGTTGGTTTTCCGTCTGTTTTGACCAGTATATCAAATTCATCCCCTGGCTTCAAGTAAAAAAACAGAGAATTTTTTCTATACTTTTTCTTTATTATTCCACGTTTTGCAGAAAAAGATATAGAAAAATTTCTTTTTTGTGTGCATATAGCATAATATATCGGTCGATTTTTATCAAAAAATGACGTGACATTTTTTATTTACAGAATACGTTTACTCTTCTATACTGGAGTCAGCTGAAGGAACCATCCCCCCACTTTTTTATGACAAAGGAGGAACAACGCAATGAAACGATCTGCAGCATTACTGGGTATGTTCCTGTCCGCCGCTCTGCTCCTGTCCGCCTGCGGAGCGCCCGGCGGCGCTCCCTCCGGCGGGGAGGAGGCCACATTCCATCTGAAGCTGGCCGGCATCAAGAGCGAGGACGACCCGGCCACCCAGGCCATGAAGGTGTTTGCCGAAGAGGTCAACGCCAACTCCGGCGGCAGCATCACCGTGGAGGTCTATCCCAACAGCGTGCTGGGCACCTCCAACGACCTGCTCAGCGGCATGACCGACGGGACGGTGGAGATGATGTACAACACCCTCTCCTGCTACGCCTGGATGTCGGGGGCCGAGCGCTTCAACGCGGTGTCCGCGCCCTTCATCTGGCAGGACAACGACGAGCTGCAGGCCTTTTTGGACAGCGAGGCCTGTCAGACCTGGTTTGAGGAGGCGGCGGACACCTCGGGCGTGCGCTGTCTGATGGCCAGGGGCGAGCTTCCGCCCCGGCAGCTCACGGCCAACCGGCCGGTGGCCAGCGCGGAGGACTTTGTGGGGCTGAAGATCCGCACCGCGGAGTCCCCGCTGGTGCAGGAGACCATGAAGCGCCTTGGGGCGCAGCCGGTGGTCATCGCCCTCAACGATCTGTACATGGCCCTGCGCCAGGGCACGGCGGACGCCCAGGAGAACAACTTCATGACGGTAGCCACCAGCAGCTTCTATGAAGTGCAGGACTACTTCATGCAGACCGACTACATCCGGGACGTGAGCGCCATTTTCATCAGCGACGCGGTGTGGGACGCCATGTCGGCCGACCAGCAGGAGGTGCTGCGGGCGGCGGCGGAAAAGGCGGTGGAGACCGAGGAGACGCTCATCGCCGAGCAGATGGAAGACGTGATGGCGGTGCTGCGGGAAAACATGACCGAGGTGGAGGTGGACGTGGCCTCCATCCAGGACAAGCTGGGCAGCGCGGTGTATGAGGAGTTCGACGCGGCCGGAGAGCTGTGGCCCACCGGCACCATCGACACCATTCTGGCCTTCAAGCAGTCCTACGAGAGCTGAAGTCCGCCGCCCGGGCCGACGGCCCGGAAAGGAGGAAAGATATGAACATTCTGATCCTGTTTGTCGTCATGTTCGCGCTGATGTTTCTGGGTATGAACATCTTTGTGGCCATGGGCGTATCGGCGGCGGGCTATCTGCTGCTCACCGGGGCGGCTCCGCTGACCCTGGTCTCCCAGAGCATGATCAACGGCGTGGCCAATTTTTCCCTGCTGGCCATTCCCTTTTTCATGCTCACCGGCGATCTTATGAACCTGTCCGGCATGACCCTGCGCCTGGTGGAATTCGCCAAGTTTTTCATCGGCCGGGTGAAGGGCTCTCTGGCCTACACCTGCATTCTGGTGAACATGGTGGTGGCCGGCGTGTCCGGCTCGGGCCCGGCCGACTGCAGCGCGGTCTCCTCGGTGCTCCTGCCCGCCATGGAGAAGGACCGCTACCCCACGGAATTCTCCGCGGCGCTGAACGCCTGTGCGGCCACCATGGGTCCCATCATTCCCCCCAGCATCCCCATGGTCTTTCTGGCCATGCTGACCAACCTGTCCGTGGGCAAGCTGTTCATGGGCGGCCTGATCCCCGGGGTGCTCATCGGTCTGGCCATCTTCTTGATCTGCTGGTACAAGACCCGGAAGATGCCCCTGGTGGAGGTCAGCCAGCACAAGCTGACGCTGCGCGGCTTCTGGGCCGCCCTGCGGGAGGCCTGGCTGTCCCTCATCGCCCCGCTCATCATCCTGGTGGGGGTGCTGACGGGCCTGGTCACCATCACCGAGGTCTCCATCCTGGCGGCGGCCTACGTGCTGTTTGTGGGGGCCGTGGTCTACCGCACCATCCACCTGAAGGACATCCTGCACGCCTTCAAGAAGGCGGTGCTCTTCTCCTCCACCGTCATGGCCATGTTCTCGGTGGTCAACATCTTCTCCTGGATCATCGCGGTGGAGAACCTGGGCAGCGTTCTGGGGGATCTGGTGCTCCGGCTGCACCTGCACCCGGCCTTCTTCCTGTTTTTGATCACGCTGCTGTTCTTCTTCCTGGGCATGGTGATGGACGCCATCCCGGCCATGACCATTTTCGTGCCGGTGCTGCTCCCCATCGCGGAGGGCCTGGGCATCGACCCGGTACACTTCGGCGTGGTGGTGGTGGTCAACCTGATGATCGGTCTGGTCACGCCTCCGGTGGGCGGCCTGCTCTTCGTGGAGGCCAAGCTCTCCAAGGTCCCCTTCGACACGCTGGCCAAAAACTGCATGCCCTTTATCCTGGCCATGATAAGCGTGCTGCTGCTGGCGACCTATATCCCGCCCATCGTCACAGCGCTGCCCAACCTGATTTTTTAGAGGAGGTGTGAAGCATGCAACGGTTTCTCAACGGTCTTTACCGCCTGCTGGAGCTGCTGGCCGCGCTGCTGTTTCTGCTGATCTTTGTGGTCATTCTCTCGGAGATCGTGTGCCGCACCTTCCTGGGCTTTTCCCTGCTGTGGAGCACCGATTTCTGTCTGCTCACCGTCTGCTGGATGCTGGCCTTCGGCATGTCCGCGGCCTTTTACCGCAGTGAGCACCTGCGCATCGACTTCATCCGCAACCAGTTTCCCCCGCGGCTGGGGGCGCTGGTGGACGTGGTGATCCTGGCGCTGACGCTGGCGTTTTTCCTGGTGCTGATCCCCATGGGCTGGGGCACCGCCATGACCAAGATGAAGATCGTCTACACCTCCCTGCGCTGGCCCACGGGATACGCCTACCTGGCGCTGCCGGTGATGGCGGCCTTCTCCAGCGTGTTTCTCCTGTGGCAGCTCAAGGGAGCGCTGTGTACGCTGCTGGGCCGCCGGGCGGCCGGGCCGGACAAGGAGGGGCTGTCCTGATGGAAGCATGCACCCATGAATCGTCCGGCGCGCTGGAGCGCTTTGCCCACCACGACCATATGGCTCTGCTGGGTCCGGCCCAGGGGGGCTTGGCCGGCTGCCGGGCCGGTGTGCTCTACTACCGGCAGACCGCCTATCTCCAGGGGGGCGTCCACGACGATCAGGAGGGCTTTTACGTCCTGGAGGGCACCGGCGCCGCCCGGGTGGGCCAGGTGGAATTCCCCCTCTCCCCCGGCAGCTGCTTTCTGGCGCCGCCCGGCGTGTACCACGCCATCCGGCGGGACGAGACCTGTCCCTGGATCAAGCTCTTCTATTTTCACGCATCGGCCGAAGAAACACCGGGGCGGCCTGCCCCGGACACGGAAAGGAGTCTGTCATTATGAGCGATCCTGTCATCACCTATAAGGAAACCATCTCCGGGCTGCTGGATGCCATCGCCGGGGAGCGGGAGGCGGTCTCCCGCGCGGCATGCGCCATGGGCGAGTCCATCATGCGCGGGCAGGTGATCCACGTCATCGGCCCCGGCGGCCACTCCAACATGGCGGTGGAGGAGATGTTCTCCCGGGCGGGTGGCTTTGCCTGCATCAACGCCATCCTGGACCCGGGCACCAATCTCAGCCACGGCGGCTTCCGCTCCATGCGGGTGGAGCGCACCCCCGGCTACGCCATTCCCGTTCTGGACTCCTACCGGGTGGGGGCCACCGAGGGTGAGGTACTGCTCATCATCAACGCCTACGGGGTCAACTGCATGACCATCGACTGCGCGCTGGAGGCCCGGCGGCGGGGCGTGACGTCCATCGCCATCACCTCCCGCTCCTTTGCCGACCGGCTGCCCAAGGACCACCCCTCCCGCCACCCCACCGGGGCGAATCTGTACGAATCGGTGGACATTTTCATCGACAACCACCTGCCCTACGGCGACGCGATCCTCACCCTGGAGGGCTGCGAGCAGAACGTGGGCCCCACCTCCACCTTCTGCAACTGCTTTGCGGCCAACTATCTGGTGATGGAGACCTGCCGCTACCTGGTGTCCAAGGGCTATACCCCGCCCATCCTCCGCAGCGGCAATCTGCCCGGCGGCGACGCGTTCAACCAGCGCCTGGTGGACCAGTACGCCGGCAAAGCCATTCTGCTGTTCTAAAACCTCTAAAAAAGGAGCATCGAGCGATGATGGTACACTCTCAAAAGGCCCCCTGCCTGACCGTCTCCTGTCAACCGGACCGGGCAGAGATGGGGCGGGCCGCGGCCGGCCTGGTGCATGACAGGCTGCTCTGGCTGCTGGGGCAGCAGGAGCAGGTGAACATGCTCTTTGCCGCCGCTCCCTCCCAAAACGAATTTCTGGACGCGCTGTGCAGCTTCTCCGACGTACCCTGGCAGCGGGTGAACGCCCTGCACATGGACGAGTACATCGGCCTGCCCCGGCAGGCGCCCCAGCGCTTCGGGCAGTTTCTGCGGCGGGCGGTGTTCGACCGGCTCCCCTTCCGGACGGTGCACTACCTGGACGGGGACGCCCCGGACCCGGAGGCGGAGTGCGCCCGGTACGCCGCCCTTCTGGAGCAGTATCCGCTGGACATCGCCTGCACGGGCATCGGGGAGAACGGGCACATCGCCTTCAACGACCCGGCCGTGGCCGACTTTCACGATCCCAAGGCCGTCAAGCAGGTGGCGCTGGATGAGCGCTGCCGGATGCAGCAGGTCCACGACGGCTGCTTTGCCACCCTGGAGGCGGTGCCGCGCCATGCCTTTACCCTGACGGTCCCCGCCATCCTCCGCTCCGGGTTCATCGTCTGCGTGGTCCCCGGCCGGGCCAAGGCCCAGGCGGTGCGGGAGACGCTGTACGGCCCGGTGTCGGAGGCCTGCCCGGCCTCCATCCTGCGCACCCACCCTCAGGCCCACCTCTACCTGGAGCCTGAGAGCGCCGCGCTGCTGTAAAGGAGGGTGTTTCATGGCCGATTATCTGATCCGCAACGCCCGGGTGATCACCCAGGAGCGCCTGCTCCCCCTGGGGGGCGCGGCGGTGTCCGGGGGCCGGATCACCGAGCTGTTCGAGGGCCCCGGCCGGCCTCCCCGCCCCGGCGAGGTGTGCATCGACGCCGGGGGCCGGTACCTCTCCCCCGGCTTCATCGACCTGCACGTCCACGGCGGCGGCGGCGGTGAGTTCATGGCCCGGAGCCCCGACGAGGTGCTGGCCGCCTGCCGGACCCATCTGCGCCACGGCACCACCTCCATGGCGCCCACCACCTCCTCCGCCGATCCCGAGGCCTTCCGCCAGGCCATGGCGCACATGACCCGCGCCTTTTCCGCCATGGAGGACGGGCCCAACATCCTGGGGCTGCACCTGGAGGGCCCCTACTTCGCCTATGAACAGCGCGGGGCCCAGGACCCCCGATACGTCCGCGACCCGGACCCCGCTGAATACCTTCCCATCCTGGACGCCTGTCCCAACCTGCTGCGCTGGTCCATCGCCCCCGAGCGGCCCGGGGTCATGGAGATGGCCCGCTGCCTGCGCCAGCGCGGGGTGCGCATGTCCATGGGCCACTCGGACGCGCTGTATGACGAGGCCGTCCAGGCCTACGAGTGGGGCTTCGACACGGTGACCCACCTCTACTCCTGCACCTCCTCGGTCCGGCGGATCAACGCCTACCGCTACGCGGGGATCGTGGAGGCCGCCTACCAGCTGGACGGGATGTATGTGGAGGTCATCGCCGACGGCAAACATTTGCCTGCCAGCCTGCTCCGGCTGATCTACAAGCTCAAGGGTCCCGACCGGATCTGCCTGGTCACCGATGCCATCGGCGCGGCCGGCCTGAGCGGCGGCGGCACGTACGACAGCCGGACCTGCGGCACCACGGTGGTGGTGGAGGACGGCGTGGCCAAGCTGCCCGACCGCAGCGCCTTTGCCGGGAGCGTGGCCACCGCCGACCGTCTGGTGCGCACCATGGTGGAGCTGGCCGGCGTTCCCCTGACCGACGCGGTCAAGATGATGAGCGCCACTCCGGCCAGAAACGCGGGGGTCTTTGACCACAAGGGCTCGCTGGCCGTGGGAAAGGACGCGGACCTGCTGCTGTTCGACGACGCGATCCATGTCTCCCTGGTCATGGTCCTGGGGGAAGTGCGCTGGCAGACCTCCCACCCCGCTCCGTCCGACCCTTGACCGGCAAAAAAAAGCACCTGCTTTCGCAGGTGCTTTTTTTGTGGTCCGGGCCAGGCTCAGGCCTTTTGTCCCTGGTCAAAGCGCATGAGCATCATGGCCACCTCGGCGCGGCTGGCGGTGCCCTGTGGATCCAGGACGGAGCCGGTCTTGCCGGTGAGGATGCCCTGGGCCACGGCCCAGCGCATGCCGTCCTTTGCCCAGGCGGACACGGAGGCGGCGTCGGCAAAGCCGCTCAGGCTGCCCTCAGAAGCGGGAGCACCGGCGTAGCGGTAGAGCATGACGGCCAGCTGCTCCCGGGTGATGGTGGCCTCGGGGTTGGTGCCGTCGGTGATGCCCTCGGCCACCGCCCAGGCCATGGCCGTTTCATACCAGGTGGCCCCGCCGGTGGTGTCCACCCCGTCCATGCGGGCCAGGACGGTGAAGAACATGGCCCGGGTCATGGGCGTCTCGGGGGAGAAGGTGGTGCCGGAGGTGCCGTTGAAGAGGCCCCGGTCCACCACGTAGTTCACGGCGCTGTAGGCCCAGTGGGTGGCGGGCACGTCGGAGAAGGTCGGCTTCTCGGGCTCCGTGGGTTCACCGGGTTCGGTGGGCTCGCCGGGCTCGGTGGGCTCGGTGGGCGGCGTGGTGTCCTCGTTATCCGAGTCGCTGCCGTCGTTGTAGGCGCCCACCTGCACCAGGCACTGGGCGGTAAAGCCGCCGTCGGCGGAGGTGACGGTGATGGTGGTCATGCCCTCTCCGGTCAGGCGCACCAGGCCGGTGTCGCTGACGGTGGCCACATCCTCGTCGGCGCTGGTCCAGGTGACGGACTGGTCCGCGCCGGCGGGCTCCACGGCGGCGGTGAGCTGCACGGTGGAGGGCCCGTAGTTGGCGTACAGGTACACGCTCTGCTGGCTGATGGTCACGCCGGTGGCCATGGGGGCGTCCGGCGCGAACACGGCGGTGAGGGTGACGTCTCCGTCCGGCATGACAAAGGCGTTGTCGGTGACGGTGACGTCCTCGGACTGCCACTCCACGAAGTGCCAGCCCTCCTCGGCCCGGGCACTCAGGGCGACGGTGTCGCCGGCGGAGGCCACGGCGGGCTGAGCGGCGGCCTCGCCCCGGCCCTGGGTGTTCACCGTGACGTGATAGGCGAAGGTGGGGCTCTGGCGGTACGGGTCGGCCACGCTCTGCAGGTCCCCGGTCTCCGGGTCAAAGGGCACCATGGTGTAGCGCAGGGTCATGCCGTCCCGGCTCTCCAGCTGGTACTGGGGCAGCACGTTGGTGAGCTTGCCGCTGACGCCCCGGGAGGCGCTGTTCAGGCTGACGATGGTCTCGTCCCGGCGCTGGAGGTCGGTGGGGTGGGGGACGTTCAGGTCCTCCAGGGCCAGGTGCTGGGCGTTGAACTGCATGGTGTCCCCGGTGGCGACGAACATCACGCCGGTCTCCTTGTCCGCCCCGCTCAGGGCCATCCAGCGGGCGTCCAGCCGGTCGCCGGTGTGCTGGGGATCGATGAAGATAAAGCAGTTCTCGCTCACCGTGGTGCGGTAGCGGCCCACGGGATAGCCGCTGGTGCGGTCGGTGAAGTTGCCCAGGGGGCCACGGGCCAGGTAGTCCACGGTCTCATAGCCCTCGGGCACCACCAGGTCCACGCCGAAGCGGTACATCTGCTGGGTCACGTCGGTGCTCAGGCGCATCTGGGTCTCAATGGCGCCGTTGGGGTAGATGGTGTAGGTCATCCCGATGCCGGAGGCGGCGCTGACGGCGCTGAGCGGGTAGTCCACCTGCACCACCACGGCCTGGGGCTGGCTCAGACGGTCCACCGTGACGGTGGGCGCGTCCAGCTTGCTCTGGATGCCGTTCCAGACGCTGCCCTGGACTGTCCCCTCGTTGCTGCTCTTGCCGGCCTTGCGGGTGAACTGGGGCATGGGGCCGTCCAGCACCAGGACCTGGCCGTTGACGGTGTAGTTGTGCATTCTGCCGTCGGTCCGGTCGAACTCCACCGAGAAGCCGTCTCCGCGGACCAGCAGCCGGTCGGTCCCGTCGGTCACCTCGGGGGCGGAGCAGCCGCCCAGGTCGGCGGCGGGAGCCGGGGTCTGCTCCACAGGCAGGTCGAACTGCTCCTGGGCCACCACGTATCCGGCGTCGGCCCACAGGGTGTCCTGCTTCAGGCAGGCCTGGATGCGCAGGGCGTACTCCGCGCCGGGGCGCAGGGTGTCGGGCAGTTCATAGGGGATCTGGATGGCCTGGGTGGGCAGCTGGTCGAACACATCCATGCCGTTCTGGGCGGCGGGGATGGACGGGACGTCCTCCAGCACGCCGCTGTCGATCTCCGCGCCGTTTTCCAGCAGGGTCCAGCGGTAGGTGAACGCGGCGCCGTCGGTGGCGTAGAACTCGTTGCGCACGTTCACCACGCCGTCCAGCAGCTGCTCCTCGTCGGCCAGGAAGTTGAGGGGCTGGAAGAGCTTTTTGACGTCGGCCATCTCGGGCTGGGTCCGGCGGTCGGCGGTGACGAGGCCGTCGGCGCAGCCGGTGCTCTCGTGGTTGCCCTCGCCCCAGTCGCCGCCGTAGCCCAGGTACATGCCGTTTTCATAGCAGTCCCAGGCCAGCTGCTGCTGTCTGGCCTCCACGTCGCCCTGCTGGAAGTTGGTCCAGAAGAGCACGTCGGTGCTGTCCGCGGGGCAGGGATCGGCGGGGCTGCGGCCGGGGTCCGCGGCCTCTTCGGCCGTCAGGGCGCGGCTGTAGATGCGCACGCCCGCGATCTCGGACACGGAGTTGCGGCCCTTTTCCTGGTCCATGCCCACGCCGAAGGCGTAGCTGTTGGTCTGGATGCGCTCCCCCTCGGGCAGCTCATAGCGGGCCAGCTCCGCGCCGTCGTAGTAGAGGATGAGGGTGTCGCCGTCGAAGGTGCCCACCAGGTGGTGCATGGACCCGTCGGCGAAGTCGTCGGGGGTGTCGGCCAGGGCGGAGCGCCAGCCGCCGTCGGTGTAGAGGCAGAACTGGATCTGCCCCTCGTTTCTGGTCTTGAGGGAGAACTGGGTGTCGCCCTTGGCCACCAGGATCTTGTTGGCCTCGGCGGAGCTGGGGCTGGCCCAGACCTCCACGCTGAAGGGCTGGCGGCCGCTGATCTTCTCGTTGAAGAGGTCCTGGCCGTCGGTCCCGGCCCGGTTGGCATAGGTGACGGACGCGCCGGCCCGGAGCACCCGGGTCCCCTCATGCTCGGTAAAGAGTGCCTCGTTGGTGGTGGCGGTGCTGGTACCCTCCATGGCGTAGGGGCCGCTCTCGGAATAGGCGCCGTAGGTGCCGGGCACGGTCCAGATGGACTGGTCCACAAAGTCCCACAGGCAGCCGCCCATGGCCCGCTCCTGGGCGCGGAACACTTCTACATAGTCGGCCAGGTTGCCCATTCCGTCGCCGATGGCGTGGGCGAACTCGCACAGGAACACGGAGGGGACCAGGGAGGTGTCGGTGCAGTTGCGCTCGTAGCCGTCCACGCTGGCGTACATATTGCTGTGCAGGTCGGGGGAGCGGTTGATGGCTCCGCTGACGTTGCCCCGGATGGGCTCATAGTGGACCGGGCGGGTGTGGTCCACGGCGTGGATGTTGGCGATCACGTCGCCCCAGCTGCTCTCGCCGCCGCACTCGTTGCCCAGGGACCAGGCCACCACGCAGCTGCGGTTTTTCTCCTGGCGCACGATGTTCTGCACCCGGGCGTTGATGAGCTCGTACAGTCCGGCCTTGAAGCAGGAGCCGGCGATGGCGTGGCTCTCGTTGTTGGCCTCCAGCATGACCATCAGGCCGTACTTGTCGGCCAGATAGAGCATGTAGGTGTCCGGCGGGCAGTGGGAGGTGCGGATGGTGTTGATGTTGTTCTGCTTCATGATCTGCAGGTCTTTTTCATAGTCCGCGGGGGTGATGTAGTGGCCGCCGTAGGGGGTGATGGCCTGGTAGTTGACGCCCAGCATCATGACCTTCTGGCCGTTGATGCGCACGATGTCCCGCACATCGTCGTCGTTCTGCTGGCGGTAGGTGATCTCCCGGAAGCCCAGCTGCTGGCTGATGTGCTCGATGGCGGTGTTGGTGGCCTTGTCGTGGAGGGTGAGCACCAGGGTGTAGAGGTAGGGGTCGTCGGGGAACCACTTGTGGGGCCGCTCCACCAGGGCGCTGCCGCTGAGGCGGACGTCGCCGCCGCCGGCCACCTCGCCCAGCTCCAGCCGGATGTTCTTGCCCAGCAGCAGGTCCTGCCCGTTCTCGTCGAAGATCTGGGCGGTCACGCAGTAGCCGTCCAGGGCCTGGTCGGTGTAGTTTTCCACCTGCACGTCCAGCTTGACCGTGGCGTTTTCAAAGCCGGCGTCGAAGTCGGTCTCCACCTTGTAGTCCTGGATGTGCAGGGCGGGGGTGGCCATGAGGTAGACCTCCCGGTTGATGCCGCTGAGGCGGAGGGAATCCTGGTCGTCCATCCAGGAGCAGTCGGCCCAGCGGTATACCTTGATGGCCAGCAGGTTGTCCTGCCCGTCGGGGTTGAGGAAGGGGGTCACGTCGAACTCGCCGGGGGTCTTGTCCTCGTGGTAGCCCACCTGCTTGCCGTTGACGTAGACGTAGTAGGCCGCCTCGGCGCTGCCCACGAAGAGGAAGACCTTGTTCTGGTTGGCCATCCACTCCTCCGGCACGTCAAAGCTCCTGCGGTAGAAGCCCACGGGGTTGTAGTCCTCGGGGGCGGCGGGGGCGCTGATGCCGTTGAAGATCTCCCGGACCGTGCCGTGGATGGTCACGCTGCCGGGCATGGAGACGTTGGTGTAGTAGGGCGGGTCGTAGCCGTACTCCGGGTCGTAATAGCCGGTGTAGGGGGTGCCGCTGCCGTCCACGCCCTGGACCTGCCAGCTGGAGGGCACGGCCACGCCGGGCCACTGGGAGGCGTCGTAGTCGGTGCGGTAGAAGTCCACGATGTTCTGGCTGTCGTCGTAGGGGTCCTTCCGGGCGGCGGCGGCCTCCAGGTCGTAGCCCAGGCTGTCCACCATGGCGAACTGCCAGCTGGAGGTGGCCGGGTCCAGATCTTCCGGCGTGGTCAGGGACAGGTAGTATTCCGACTGTGCCCGGTCGTAGTCCCGGGCGCCGGTCACCGCCTGCTCCACAGTGCCGTAGGGCAGCAGCGTGGCGTGGGGCTCCACGCGGTTGACCTCATATACGTCCTCCTGCCGGCCGGGGTTGACGGACACCGTGTCCCCCAGGTCCAGGCCGGTCCACTCCAGGTCGTTGAAGCGGATGGCGTCCGGGTCCACGGTTTCGGCCAGCTGCTTGTCGCTCATGTCCAGCCGGCCCTCGGTAAAGCCCAGGGCGCCGTCCACCACGTGCACCGTCAAGGCAGCCTGCTTGGTAATGCCATTCTTGCCGGCCGTCACGGTGACTACGGCGTCGCCGGCGCTCTGGCCGGTGATGACGGCGGTCCCGTTCTCTCCGGGCTCCACGCTGGCCACCGCCTCCGGCTCGGCGGTCCACTCCACCGTTTCAAAGCGGGGGTCCACCTGGGCCGTCACCGTGGCCGTGTGGTCCCCCTCCTGGCTCAGGTCGATGGTGAGGTCGGCCCGGTCCAGGGTGATCTCGGGCGCGTCGGTCACCGTCACCGGCAGGCTGGCCGTGCGCACCGTCATGGGGTCGTCCTGGCGGGTGACCGCGGCGGTCAGGGTGGTCTGGCCCACGCCCACGGCGGTAAGGACGGCGGTCCCGTCCTCCCCGGGCTCCACGGCGGCCACCGTGTCATCCTCCACGGTCCACTCCAGCGCTCCGAAGCCCTCCGCCACCTGGGCGGTGATCACCACGGGCTCGGGCTGGATCTGCTCCAGGTCCACCCGCTCCTGGTCCAGCCGAATCACCGGCTCGCCCACCGGGGTGAGGAGCAGGCCGTAGACGGCGCAGACGCCCTTCTCCAGCACCTCCAGGCGCAGGGTGTGGCTGTCGGCCTCGTTGCCCGTGACCTCCAGGGCCTCGGACAGGGTGACGGCGTAGAGGTTGGAGTTGTTCTGGCCCGTGCCGTCGGTGTGGAGGAAGTCCCCCTGGGGCTGGCTGCGGGCGGGCTCTTCGGAGGAGCCCAGGTCCACCGCCTCGCCCACGGGCTGTCCGTCCCAGTGGCACTGGACGGTGGCCCGGCCGTCGTCAAAGATCTTGTAGAGCAGGTCCATCCGGTAGGTGCCGTAGGGGACGTTTTCGATCCCGCTCACCTCCACGGCGTGGCCCTCCGGCATGGAACCGGTCTGCAAGTAGCAGATCCCCCGGTCGTACGAGGCGTCCACCGGATAGTTCGGGTCCCGGTCGGTCTCGTCCTCGGTAAAGGTGACGGTGTAGCGCGGTGTGATGTCCTCTTTGGACGTCCCGGTAAACAAGGCAAGCTCGATGTCTCCGTCGGCCTGCCGGTCGGGGTTTTCATAGCCGGGCCCCATGCCGTCCACGGCGGCGGCCCAGGGGCACAGGCTGAGTATCATCGCCAGACACAGCAACAGCGATGCGGCTTTGCGAAACGCTCGTTTTTCCATCTTCTCGTCTCCTTCTGATCAAATAGGGAGTCGCTGTGTTTCCGCGCGGATCCTGCCGATGTGCGCTGTTCAGCCGCTCATTCTGCTCCACCTCCCACTCTGTGGGCGCGCCGCGTCGGCCGCGGCCGCGTCCGGTCGTCCGCCGGGGAAAAACGTTTTATTGCCTTCTGCCTCCGATTGTAGTTCTTTTGTACTGTAGTGTCAATATTCTATGGAATTTTTCTTTGTTTTTTGTTTAATTCCACCGGTATTTATGGTAGAATTCCCCTAGCATGGGGCGGTCAGACAAGCGGGCCTGTCCGGATGCACTTTTTGGGTGAGAAAGGAAGCACGCCATGTATACCTACAGCACGTTGGAGTCCCTGTGTGATTCCCAGCTGGCCCAGTGCCTCAGCCGGGCGTTTGGCGACTACTGTGTCTCCGTCCCGGCCGACGGGGCGGTGCTGCTCTCCCATCTGGAGGAGAGCGGCGTGGACCGGGCGGCGTCTTACGGCGCGTTCCGGGAGGGGCGGCTGATCGGCCTGCTTCTGAACGCCCAGGGGGAATACGGCGGGGAGCGCGCCGTGTTTGCCGTGGCCGCCGGGGTGGTCCCGGAGCACAGGGGGCGTCAGGTGTTCCACCATCTGCTGGCCCGGGCCGAAGGGGAGCTGGCGCGGCAGGGGGCGCAGGCCTATTATCTGGAAGTGCTGCGGCAAAACCGGGACGCCATCCGGCTGTACCAGGGGCTGGGCTTTTCGGTGGCGCGGGAGTATCAGATCCTGCGCTCGGCCCCGGCCGCGGGCGGGCCCGTCCCGCCACCGGCGGAGGAGACGGACCTTTCCCGCTTTGACCCGGGGGCGGCGGGGCACTGCCTTCTGGCGGAGCCGTCCTTTGAGCACACCACCGCCGTCCTGCTGCGCCGGGCGCGGCCTCCCCGGGTCCGGTACATGACCCGGCAGGGCCGCATCTCCGCCTTCTGCGTCTTTGACCAGGCCAGCGGGGCGGTCTTTCAGCTGGGATACGCGCATCTGCCCGATCTGGGCGCGCTGGTGCAGGGCCTGGTCTCGTCCTTCCCCGCCGTCACCGTGAAGAACCTTGACGTGGGCTATCCCCAGCTCCTCCGGCTGCTGAGCGGGTGCTCCTTCCAGGTGGTCGCCGGACAGTATGAGCTGCGCAAGCCCCTCTCCGGCGGGTGACCGGCCTCTCGCGGAGATAAAAAAAGAAGCACCTGCATTCGCAGGTGCTTCTTTTTTGGTACGCCCGAAGGGACTCGAACCCCCAGCCTTCAGAACCGGAATCTGACGCTCTATCCAATTGCGCTACGGGCGCGTCTGGCACAGCATGGGACATGCTCAACGTGCCAGATTATTATAGCAATGTTTTCCCGGTTTGTAAAGGGGCAATTTAAAATTTCTGTCCCCTGGGTTACGCCAGGCCCAACAGCCGGGCGGCGGAGGCGGTGAGGAAGCACACCGCCACTCCGGCCCCGGTGGGGATGGCCATGCCCAGCAGGGCCCAGCGCAGCCCGCCGCTCTCCTTGGCGATGGTCAGGCAGGTGGTGGAGCAGGGCCAGTGCATCAGGGAGAAGAGCAGGGTGCACACGGCGGTGAGGCCGTCCCAGCCGTTCTGGCAGAGCAGCTGGCGCAGGGCGTCCAGGCTCTCCATGTCCTGGAGGGTTCCGGTGGAGAGGTAGCCCATGAGCAGGATGGGGATGACGATCTCGTTGGCGGGGAAGCCCAGCAAAAAGGCCATGAGGATGACCCCGTCCAGACCGATCAGCCGGGCGAAGGGGTCGAGGAAGCCGGTGCACCAGGCCAGCAGGCTCTGTCCGCCCACGGAGAGGTTGGCGCACACCCAGATGAGCAGCCCGGCGGGGGCGGCCACGGCGGCGGCCCTGCCCAGGACGAAGAGGGTGCGGTCCAGCACCGAGCGGACCACCACCTGCCCCACCCGTGGGCGGCGGTAGGGGGGCAGCTCCAGGGTAAAGGCGGAGGGGGTGCCCCGCAGCAGGGTGGCGCTGAGCAGGCGGGAGACCAGCAGGGTCATCCCCAGCCCCACCAGGAGGATGCCGGTGAGCCCGGCTGCTGCGGCCAGGCCCTGCCACACGCCGCCGCCGGTGCCCACGAAGAACATGGTGAACACGGCGATGAGGGTGGGAAAGCGGCCGTTGCAGGGCATGAAGTTGTTGGTAAGTATGGCGATCATCCGCTCTCTCGGGGAGTCGATGATGCGGCAGCCCACCACCCCGGCGGCGTTGCAGCCCAGGCCCAGGCACATGGTGAGGGCCTGTTTGCCGCAGGCCCGGGCCTTCTGGAAGGCGTGGTCCAGCACGAAGGCCACCCTGGGCAGGTAGCCCAGATCCTCCAGCAGGGTGAACAGGGGGAAGAAGATGGCCATGGGGGGCAGCATGACGGACACCACCCAGGCCAGGGTGCGGTAGGCCCCCAGCACCAGGGCCCCGTGGAGCCACTCGGGGGCGCCCGCGGCGCGGAACAGGGCGCTGAGGGCGTCCTGGACCCAAAACAGGGCCTGGGAGAGCAGCTGGGAGGGGTAGTTGGCCCCCTGCAGGGTGAGCCAGAACACCCCGGCCAGCAGCAGCAGCATGATGGGGATGCCGGTGCTGCGCTGGGTGAGCAGCCGGTCCAGCCTCCGCTGCCAGCGGTCGGTGTCGCCGGTGCGGGTGACGGCGGCGGCGGCCAGGGTCTCGGCGGTCCCCACCTGGGCGGCGGCCACGGCGGCGGCCAGCGCCTGCCGGTCCAGTCCGGCCCGGACCAGCCCGTCCCGGGCCTGTTCCAGGGCGCTTTGCAGCTGGGGGTCCTCCCCCGCCCAGTCCCCCAGGGCGGCCAGCAGGGTGCCGTCCTCCTCCAGCAGGCGCAGGGCGGCCCACCGGGCCCGCCTGGGGTCGTTCACGTGGCGCTGGACCAGCGGGCGCAGGGAGGAAAGGGCGAACTCCACCGCCGGGGGGTAGCGCACCGGGTCGCCGGGCCGGGGGGGCCGGTCGATGACCCCTTCCACCGCGGCCAGCAGCGCCTCCAGCCCCTCCCCCCGTCCGGCGGCGGTGCCCACCACCGGCACGCCCAGCTGCTCCTCCAGCCGGGCCAGGTCCACCCGGATGCCCCGGCGGGCGGCCTCATCCAGCAGGTTGACGCACACTACCGTGCGCGCCTCCAGCTCCAGGGTCTGCAGCACCAGGCTGAGGCTGCGCTCCAGGCAGGTGGCGTCGCACACCACCACGGCGGCGTCGGCTCCCCCCGCGCACAGGAAGTCCCGGGCCACCTCCTCCTCGGCGGAGTGGGCCCGCAGGGAATAGGTGCCCGGCAGGTCCACCAGCTGGTAGCGCCGCCCGCGGAAGGTGCACGCTCCCTGGGCGGTGCCCACGGTTTTGCCCGGCCAGTTGCCGGTGGGCCGGGCGCGCTATGGCGAAGGCCCTCCCTTCCGCTCCAGCACGCCCAGCCGCCGCTCATGCTCCTCGATGCGCCGGTCCTGCTCCTCGTTGTGCTCCCAGATGCGCCGGTGGCTCTCCTGGCTGTGCCGGGCCTGCTCCTCCAGCTCCCGCTCCAGGCGCTCCACCACCACGGTCAGCCGGGTGATGGAGCCGGTGAGGGAGGTCAGGGGCTTGAGGATGGCGCCCCCCAGCCCGACCAGGGCGATGATGACGGTGACGACGGTCCACTCCATGGCTCATCCCGCCCCCCGTGCGCGCCTCATGCCCGCAGCCCTTCCTCCAGGGCCTGCTCCAGGGCGGCCACCCGGTCCTCCAGGGTGGGGGCGGCCTGCTCCGCCTGGGCGGCCTGCCAGCGGCGGGCCTCCTCTTCCGTCACCGTGTGCTCCACCAGCGCCCCGTCGATCCAATAGGTCAGTTTCTCTCCCGCGTTCATCCTGTCACCTCCTATACCAGCTTCCAAAGGGTCAGCTCCGAACCGGCAGGAATTGTCTTTCCCTCACTGGAATACATCATCAGCTTGACCACCGCGTCGATCTGCTCACCCCTGCCCTCTCTTGCTCGGAATGCGGTGCCCGCGGTGGTCCCCACCTCTGCAAATCCGACCACGTCTCTCCCGCCTACCCAAAAAGACAGGCGCGTCCAGGTCAGGTTTATTGCATCTGTGCCGCTGACCACACTCGCGGTGCGGATGCCGCCGGTATACTGACTCATACTGCTCGGCCCCACCTTGGCGTAAATATTCTGTCCCTTGTTGGCCTCGTCGGTTTCCACAAAGAGATATACGGCATACAGGCCGTCGCCGAGCTGGTCAATGCTCTTGCTGTACAGCGCCGCGCTGCCGTCCGAGACGATCTGAGCCAGCAGACGGGGAGCGGCTCCGCTCCCCGCGCCCAGGGCGGACCACACCGCCGCGCCATCGGCTACAGCGAGCACCTTGCCCTCGTCCTCCGCCGTGATGGCGGGCACTCCGGCTCCATCCTTTCCCGGCTGGCCCTGGGCGCCCGGCTCTCCGGGGTCGCCCTTTTCCCCCTTTGGCCCCTCCGGTCCCTGGGGCCCCGGCTCACCCTGGGGGCCGGGCTCGCCCGGTTCCCCCTTTTCCCCCTGGGGGCCCGGTTCCCCCTGGGGGCCCTGTGGGCCCGGCTCGCCCTGGGGACCCTGGGGTCCGGGCGGGCCCTCGGGGCCCACCGACACATCGGGCAGGGGCAGCTGGCTCTCCCCATAGGTCTCCGCCTCCAGGTCCCACACCTGCCAGTACCCGTTGTCCCCGGGGATGGGCGGGTGGGCGTTTAACTCCCGGATGCGCGCCTCGGCCTGGGAAAATGCGCTGGGCAGCGTGGGCCACTGCGCGTCCCCGGACAAGGAGGGCGGGATGAACACCGCCACCGGGTTGGTGTGGCGCACTGTCTCCCCCCGGGTGCCCCGCAGCTGGAGGGTGTAGAGCCCGCCCAGCGCCAGCGTCTCTCCGGTGAGCAGCGCCTCGGCGCCCCCCTCCGCCGCCGTCAGGGCCAGGATGTCCAGGTGGTCCCCCGCCTGGATGAGCAGGTCCCACGTCCAGCCCTGGGGCAGCTCCCCGGTGATGGACAGGACCCGTCCCCGGTCGTACTGCCGGGCCAGGATCTCCCCCGCTTCGGGCGGGATGAGGGTCCACGCGTCAAATCGGATCATACGAAATTCCTCCCTTCACCCTCCCTGTTCCACCGGCTTTTGTTGCACACTGCCGGGCAACCGGGCGGGGAAACCCGAAGGCGGCGGCCTGTCCGCCTTCGGTTTCCCCCCGTAGGGGGGAGGGTTTCCTTCCCGGGGCGGAAGGGGTCTTTTTCCCTCATTTCCGCTCCACCACGCCCCCCTCCACCCGGAAGCGGCCGTGCTCCTTCAGCCGGCTGCGCACCGTCTTTGGGGTGACCCCCAGGTGGTCGGCCAGCTCGGCCACCGTGGTCCGCCCCTCCCGGGCGCAGGCCGCGAAGGCCCCCTCCACCGACTGCCGCCGCTGCTCCCGCCGCTGCCGGGCGGCTCCGGCGCCGGGGTGCTTCCGTCCCCCCTCCGGGTCCAGTCCGGCCAGCACCCCCTCCCGGTCGGGGCGGTGGATGGGGTGCTCGAACCAGAGGTCCACCGGCGGAAAGGGGGGAAATTCCCGCAGCGTTCCCTCCACCCGCCAGGCCGTCCGCCCCGCCGGGGCGCGCTCACCGGGCAGCTCCTCCACCGGCAGCTGGATGAAGTCCAGCAGCGCGTCCGGGTCCCGGGCGAACACCCCGGAGCCCGAGGCCCGGTCCATGGAGCGCTTTGCCCCCTGGCTGCCCTTGGAGTGGTGGTGGCAGTAGATCACCGCGCAGCCCAGCCGGGCGCACAGCCGGTCGAACTGGCCGCAGAAGGCGGCCATCTGGTCGGCGGCGTTCTCGTCGCCAGTGATGACCTTGTAGATGGGGTCCAGCACCACGGCCAGGTAGTCCCCCGGCCGGGCCCGGGCCAGCAGGGCGTCCACCAGCTTGTCCAGCGGACAGCTGCGCCCCCGCAGGTGCCACAGCTCCACCGGGTGGGTGCAGGGCAGGCCCAGGGCCCGCCGCACGTCGGCAAAGCGGCGCTCGCAGGAGCGCTTGTCCAGCTCCAGGTTGACGTAGAGCACCCGGCCCTGGGCGCAGGGGAAGCCCAGCCAGCTGCCCCCCTCGGCGATGGCAATGCACAGCTGGATGAGGGCGTAGGACTTGCCCGCCTTGGAGGGCCCGGCCAGCAGCAGCTTGTGGCCCTGCCGCAGCACCCCCTGGATGAGGGGCGGAGCCAGGGGCTCCAGCTCCCCCTCGGGCTTTTCGCGGGTGAAGGGGGGCAGGCCGTCCTTCTGGGCCTCCATCCAGGCCCGCCACGCCTGCCAGGAGGGCTGGCCCAGGCCGGTGGCCAGCAGCCGCTGGCGGCCCGCCCCCCGGGCCACCCCGGGCATGCGGGACAGGCGGGAGGGGTTGCGGTTCTGCCGGTCCACCTCCAGCCCGCCCCGGCGGCAGGCCTCGTAGAGGTAATCCACCCGGCGGCGGTACTCCTCCCGGTCGGCGGCGTCCACACGCACGATGGCGTGCAGGCTCTTGCCGCCGGAGTGGACCAGGCAGGCCACCGGCAGCTGTAAGGCCCGGATGGCCTCGTACTGCCGCTGGATGGGCATGCTGTCCGACTCCACCAGCGCGTAGCGGAAGGCGGTCACGTTCTCGTCCTTACACCCCTTCCCGTCCAGGGGGTTGAAGCGGATCCAGGCCCCCGCCTCCCGCCGCAGGGGCCCCAGGGCCCGCTCCAGGTCCCCGCCGCAGTGCTCCAGGGCCTGGATGAGTTCCCCGGCGGTGCGGTCCCAGCGGCCCCGGCCGGGGAGCCACCGGCCCTCCCGCTGCCAGCACTCGGCCACGTAGCCCACCCGCTCCTCCGGGGCGAAGAGGGCCCGCAGATAGCGCGCCAGCTCCTCCGCCGGGCCCTCCCGGGGCGGCTGCCCCTCCTCCTCCCGCCAGCCCTGCCGGCGGGCCATGTGCAGCACGGTGCCGGCGGTGACCGGGTGGCCGCTGCCCCGAAAGCTGTTCCACTTGCGCTCGCATTCCCCGGGGCGGTAGCGGGCCGGGTCCCGGCGGCTCCAGGCCGCCCAGTCCTCCGGCCGTCCCCCGGCCTGCTTGAGGGCCATACCCACCCGCAGCCAGTCTTCATAGTCCAGCCCCGCCGGGTCCAGATGCTCCATGGCCCGGGCCAGGCGGTCCAGGCCGGTTGCTTCATCCTGCATCTCTCGCTCCTCCTCTCCGGCCCGCCCAAAGGGGCAGGGCGGGCCCGCAACCTACCCGGGCCCGCCCTGTTTTGTTGCACGCCGGCGTACAGCTACCGCCTGCACCTCCACCCGTCGCTCCCGCTGCCAGCTCAGCAGCTCCCCCAGCACCGCCGCCGTCCGGGCGGGGTCGGGGCCGTGGTCCTGCGCCATATCCGCCACCTCCCGGGGCCATTGTATGCGCCCGGCCCCGTTCTGTTTCCCCCGACGGGGCGTATGCTGGCATAGGAGGTGAGGCACATGGAGCAGGAGACCCAAGCCGGCCTGCGGGCGGGGCTGTACATCCGGGTCAGCACCGAGGAGCAGGCCCAGCACGGCCTGTCCCTGCCCGACCAGCGGGCGGCGCTGGAGGCCTACGCCGCCGGCCACGGCCTGACGGTGGCGGGGGTGTACGCCGACGAGGGCATCTCGGCCCGCAAGGGCTACCGCAAGCGCCCGGCCCTGCTGCGGCTGCTGGAGGACGTGGCGGCGGGCCGGGTGGAGCTGGTGCTCTTCACCCGGCTGGACCGGTGGTTCCGCAGCGTGGGGGACTACTACGAGGTCCAGCGGGTGCTGGACGGGGCGGGGGCCCGCTGGCGGGCCATCCGGGAGGACTACGAGACGGTGACGGCCTCGGGGCGGCTGAAGGTGAACATCATGCTCTCGGTGGCCCAGGACGAGGCCGACCGGACGGGGGAGCGCATCCGCGCGGTGTTCGAGGGCAAGCGGGCCCGTGGGGAGGTGCTCAGCGGCAAGGTGCCCCTGGGCTACCGGATCGAGGGGGGCCGTCTGGCGGTGGACCCGGCGTCGGCGGCGGTGGTGGCCGACCTGTTCGGGCAGTATACGGCCCTGCGCTCGGTGGGCGCGGTGCGGCGGTACCTGCTGGAGCGCTACGGCCTGGCGTACAGCGACAGCGGCCTGCGGGGCCTGCTGTCCAACCCCCGCTACATGGGGGCGCTGGGGGCCCCGGCCATCGTGGACGCCGAGCGCTTCCGTCTGGTCCAGCAGCTGCGGCAGCAGCGGTCCCAGCGAGCGGCGGAGGGCGGGCGGGTGTACCTCTTCACGGGGCTTGCCTTCTGCGCCGAGTGCGGCCGCCGCCTGAGCGGGCACACGGTGTCGGGCAAGTACATCTACTACCGCTGCACCCGGTATGAGACCCTCCACCTGTGTCCCCACCGGCGGCGCACCGGGGAGGGGGCGCTGGAGGAGGCCCTGACCGCGGCCCTGGCGGAGGGGCTGGCCCCCTGGGCGCCGCGGGTGCGCCAGGCCCCGGCGGCGGAGGACCCGGAGCCGGCCCGGGCCCGGGCCCGGCGGAAGCTGGAGAAGCTCCAGGACCTCTACCTCAACGACCTGATGGACCGCGCCTCCTACGCCCGCTGCTACGCCGCCCTGCGCCCGGCGCTGGAGGCCCCGCCCCTCCCCGCCCCGGCGGAGGAGGATGCGGCGGAGAGCTGGGTGGGGCTGTACCGGCAGCTGTCCCGGCCGCTGAAAAAGCAGTTCTGGGCCCGGGTGGCCGAGGGGGTGGACGTGAGTCAGGACGGGGCCTTTCACGTGCGCTGGCGTTCGCCATAGCAGCGCCGGCCGGTATGCTGGCGCAGGCCCGTCAGGGCGTTGAAGACGGTGGACTTGCCCACGTTGGGGTTGCCGGCCAGGGCCACGACCCGCTCTTCCCCGCTCACGGCTCTCCCTCCAGGCGCACGCCGGCGGCGTCCCGGCTGCGCAGGGCGATGACCGCCCCCCGGATGAGGTAGGCCGCCGGATCCCCGGCGGGGCTTTTGGCGGTGCAGGTCACCGCCGTGCCCGGGATCAGGCCCAGGTCCAGCAGCCGCCGCTGCAGGTCGGGCCGGGCGGCGACGGCCTCCACGCGGGCGCTCTGGCCCACCTGGAGCATATTTAAGGAAAGGGTACTCATACTTCCGTTCTCCTTGTCATACAGGTGAAGGTGGGGGGAAGCCATGGCCTCCCCCACCCTATCTTATTGTAAGGCGTCTCAATGGGTGCCTTGTCCGGGAGGAGGAGGGGGATGAAGGTCCGACGGGTCCTTTCCGTGCTGCTGCTGGCGGCGGGGATGCTGCTGCCGGGGGCGCTGTGCCGTCCGGCCCCGGCGCTGCCGGACAGCCCGGCGGCCCGGGCCATCCGGGCGGCCCTTCCGGCGGAGCTGGACCCGCTGCGCCGCCGGGTGGTGGAAGCGGGCGCGGCCCTGCTGGGCCGGGTGGATTACTTCTGGGGTGGCAAATCGGAGGCGGTGGGCTGGGACCGCCGCTGGGGGACGGCAACGGTGGTGGACGCGCCGGGCAGCTCCACCACCGGCCAGTGCCTGCCCTTCGGCCTGGACTGCTCGGGGTTTGTCAGCTGGTGCGCCGTCACCGCCGCGGAGGACCCGGCGGCGGGGGCGGTGATGGGCAGCGGCGTGTCCGGCCAGTGGGCCGCCTGCACCCCGGTGGACTGGGAGCAGGCCCAGCCGGGGGATCTGGCCTTCTTCCCCGACCTGTCCCACGTGGGGGTGGTGGCCGGGCCCCCGGCGGAGGGGGCGCTGCCCGTGCTCCACTGCTCCAGCAGTCTGGGGGGCGTGGTCTGCTCGCCGGACGCCGCCGCCGCCGGTTTTACCGCCATCGGCCGGCCGGAGTTCTACAGTTTCTACAAAAATGCGATAGAATCGGACAAAGGGATTGACTGACCATCCCACATCGGATAAAATAGTCTGCCGCGGCAAAACGCTGCGGCTGCTTTTTTTGTGTGTTTGTTTCGGGAGGTTGGTTATGTCAGAAAACAAAATGGGCGTCATGCCGGTGCGGCGGCTGGTGGTCTCCATGTCGCTGCCCATGATGATCTCCATGCTGGTCCAGGCCCTGTACAACGTGGTGGACAGCTACTTTGTGGCCAAGATCAGCGAAAACGCCCTGACGGCGGTGGGGATCGCCTTTCCCTTTCAGAACCTGATGATCGCCGTGGGCGTGGGCACCGGCGTGGGCGTCAACGCCCTGCTCTCCCGCAGTCTGGGCGAGCGCAATTATGAGACGGCCAACCACGCCGCGGAAAACGGCATCTTTCTGGCGGTGGTGAGCACGCTGGTGTTCATGGTCCTGGCCCTGACCCTGGCCGGGCCCTTCTTCGCCATCCAGACCGACATCCCCGACATCGTGGAGCAGGGCGCGGTCTACATGCGCATCTGCGGCGGGCTGTCGGTGGGTCTGTTCCTGGAGATCATGCTGGAGCGGCTGCTCCAGGCCACCGGGCGCACCTTCTACACCATGATCACCCAGGGCACCGGCGCCATCATCAACATCGTCATGGACCCGGTGCTCATCTTCGGCCTTGGGCCCTTCCCGGCCATGGGCGTGGCGGGGGCCGCGGCGGCCACCGTGCTGGGGCAGATCGTGGCGGCCATCCTGGCCCTGGTGTTCAACCTGACCCGCAACCACGACATCCACCCCAGCTTCCGCGCCTTCCGGCCCAACGGCAGCGTGATCCGGCGCATCTACGCCGTGGGCGCGCCCTCCATCCTGCTCAACGCCATCAGCTCGGTGATGACCTTCGGCATGAACCAGATCCTCATCGCCTTCTCCTCCACCGCGGTGGCGGTGTTCAACGTCTACTTCAAGCTGCAGAGCTTCGTGTTCATGCCGGTGTTCGGGCTGAACAACGGCATGGTGCCCATCGTCTCCTACAACTACGGCGCCCGCAAGCGCCGCCGCCTGGTGGAGACCGTCCGCTTCAGCGCCATCCTGGCGGTGGCCATCATGCTGGCGGGACTGATCGTGATCCAGCTCATCCCCGGCCCCATCCTGGGCCTGTTCGAGGCGTCGGACGCCATGCTGGCCATCGGCATCCCCGCCCTGCGGATCATCAGCCTGTGCTTCCTGTTCGCCGGGTTCAACATCATCTGTTCGTCCACCTTCCAGGCCCTGGGCAACGGGGTGCTGAGCATGATCATCTCCTTTGTCCGTCAGCTGGTGGTGCTGCTGCCCGCGGCCTTCCTGCTCTCCCTCACGGGCAATGTGGCCGCCGTGTGGTGGGCCTTCCCCATCGCGGAGATCGCCTCGCTGCTGCTGTGCGTGTGCTTTCTGCGGCACATCTATTACAACGTGGTCCTGCCCCTGGGGGACGAAGAAAAAACCGCATGACAAACAAAAGGGCCGGTCCCAAATGGGACCGGCCCTTTGCTGTTTTCTTACGCAGTTTCGGTATTCTCGCTCTTCTGGCGGCTCAGCTTGACGCAGGCGGCGATGATGCCGAAGAGGAACCAGTAGGTGAACATATTGCGGGCATAGAACCAGGTGTACTCGGCCAGGCCCACCACCAAAATGCCGCAGAAGGCGCCGATGGCGGCGGCCAGCATGCGCCGCAGGCGCACGTCGGTGGCGGCGCAGAAGCGCTTGACGCCGGTCTTGAGCTGCCAGACCAGCAGGGCCAGGAAGGACAGGATGCCCCAGATGCCCGTCTCGCCCCACATCTGCAGATAGTTGTTGTGGGTGTGGATGGGGTAGGAGCCGTCGAAGTTGGTGGGGTAGGTCTGGAAGACCTTCTTCATCACGTCGCTGCCCAGGCCCACGCCCCGGACCCAGTAGTCCTCCATGAGGTTCTTGGTGGTGTCGTAGATGCCGAAGCGGTACTGGACGGAGCTGTCGTCGCTGGCCTGGAAGATGGTGAGGATGCGGTTGTAGATGGTCTCAGGCAGGAAGGGGATGGCGGCCAGGCCCAGCACCAGCAGCACGGGCAGCCAGCGCCAGTTCACCAGGGCCACAAAGACCACCACCGCGCAGACCAGGCCGATCCAGCTGGCCCGGCCGTAGGTGAAGCCGATGGCGGCCACGCCCAGGCCCAGGGAGATCAGGCTGAGCAGCTTGCCCCGCCAGCGGGAGTTGAGGAAGAGGGCCAGGTCCAGGGGCAGGAGCATCTCCAGCTGCTCGGCGAAGTTGTTGGGGTTGTCGAAGAAGGAGTAGACCCGCCCGGGCATGCCGGCGTTGAGGGTCATATCCTGCTGGGAGGGGACGATGTCCACCCCGATGTAGCCCTGGTAGCAGCCGTAGAGGGCGGCCACCGAGATGCCCACCACGGCCAGGGAGACCATGAGCTGGAGCTGCTCGTACTTGTGGATGGAGCTGACCACCAGCAGCACCAGCAGGAAGCTGGTCAGGTGGAAGGCGAAGAAGCGCAGGGACAGGTGGGTGGACAGGGAGCCCAGCAGGGCCACGCAGATGAAGCCCATGTAGATGGTCATGTAGGGTCCCAGGGTGTCCAGCTCCAGCCGGTACTGCCGCCGGGAGGCGCTGCCCACCACGAACAGCCCGGTGAGGGCCATGGCGCCCAGCAGGCCGTAGAGGTTGTTCCACATGGCGTGGGGGGCCATGAGCATGACCAGCATGAACAGGCCCAAAAAGAAGAAGCTGGCGCCTCCCAGCGCGCCCATCAGGCGGCAGAAGAGGCTGGCGTCCCACACCCGCCGTCCGGCCCGGTAGACGGCCTTGAAGAGGGCGCAGGGGATGTTGATCAGCCCCGTGAACAGGCGGCAGGCCAGGCTGTCGGGCCAGGCTTTGGGCACCCGCCCCTCCCGCCAGAAGAAGGTCCAGATGGCGCTGTGCTCCGTCCCCCGGCGGGCCAGCGCCTCCAGCCGGTCACAGGCCCGGCCCAGCACGCTGTTGCTCCCCGCCTGCTTCACAGCCAGCCACAGGGCCAGGAAAAAGCGCAGGATCAAGCTGTTTTCTGTAATCTGCATCAACGTTTCTACTCCTTGGAATCAGTCGTGGAGCGCCTTTTCATAGACGCCGTAGGTGGCCCGGGCCATCTTGTGGACCTCGAACTTGTCCTCGATGGTCTTGCGGGCGTTCTCCCGGCAGCGGGCGGCGAAGGCCGGGTCCTCCAGGAAACACTTCATGGCCACGGCCATGGAGTCGGGGTTGTCGTACTCCACCAGCATGCCGCAGCCGGCCTCGTCGTTGACGATGTCGGAGTTGCCCCCCATGTCGGTGGCGATGACGGGCAGCCCGGCGGCCATGGCCTCGATGATGAGGAAGGACAGGGCCTCGTGCCGGGAGGAGTTGACGTACAGGTCGGAGCCCTTGTAGAGGTTCTTGATGTCCTTGCGGAAGCCGATGAACTTCACCTGTTCCTCCAGCCCCAGCTCTTTCACCTGCTGCTTGGTGGGCTCCAGCAGGGGGCCGTCCCCGGCCAGCACCAGGGTGAAGGGCACCGCCGTCAGCTCGGTCAGGCGCTTGACCGAGTCGATGAGGTACTTGTGGCCCTTGTCGTCGGCAAAGCGGGAGGCGCACAGCATGACGAACCGGTCCTCAGGCAGGCCCAGCTCGGCGCGCAGGGTGGACTCGGAGCGGTCCCCGGCCCAGGCGTCCAGATCCACGGCGTTGAAGATGACCTGAATGCGGTCCCCGCTCCAGCCGTTGGCGATGAGCTGCTCCTTCCCCTTGTTGCACACGGCGATCATCTGGTCCTGGCGCTTGTCCATGATGCGGTTGGAGAAGCGGGTGACGAAGTCGTTGGCCAGCACGAAGTGGTTGGTGTAGACCACCCGGATCTTGGGGTTGTACTTTTTGGCCAGCAGGGCGGTGTAGTGTTCCCGCAGGTAGTGGCAGTGGATGAGCTCGATGTCCCACTCCCGGCACAGCTCGGCCAGCTGTCTGGCGGCCTTTTTGTCGAAGCGGCGGCGCATCTCCACCCGGCGGCAGGGCACGCCCATGCTCTCCAGCCGCTCCACCAGCAGTCCGCCCTCGTTGTAGGCGAAGAAGGGCTGGACCAGTCCGTCGGCGGACAGGTATTTCACCAGGGTCTCCACATACCGCTCGGTGCCCGCCTTACCGGCGAAGTTGAGCAGATAGAGCACCTTCATCATGAAGGATACCCCCCTTTTCAAAAAGATAAGCGCGGAGCCGCGCTCCGCGCTTATCATTGTACCGGAAATCCGCCGGGAAATCAACCGGCTTTTCCCGTGCTTACCGATAGCTCTTGAGGGTCTCCACCAGGTCGGTGTGCTCCCAGGGCAGATCGATGTCGGTGCGGCCGAAGTGGCCGTAGGCGGCGGTCTGCTCGTAGATGGGCCGGCGCAGGTCCAGCTTCTCGATGATCTTGGCCGGGCGCATGTCGAAGTGGCGGTTGACGATCTCGGAGAGCTGCTCCTCGCTGAGCACGCCGGTGCCGTAGGTGTCCACCAGCACGCTGACGGGGTGGGCCACGCCGATGGCGTAGGCCAGCTCGATCTGGCACTTGCGGCACAGGCCGGCGGCCACCAGGTTCTTGGCGATGTAGCGGGCCATGTAGGCGGCGGAGCGGTCCACCTTGGTGGGGTCCTTGCCGGAGAAGCAGCCGCCGCCGTGGGCAGCGGCGCCGCCGTAGGTGTCCACGATGATCTTACGGCCGGTGAGGCCGGTGTCGCCCACGGGGCCGCCCACCACGAAGCGGCCGGTGGGGTTGACGAAGAACTTGGTGTCCTTGGTGATGTACTCGGCGGGGATGACGGGCTTGATGATCTCCTCCACCACGGCCTCCCGCAGGTCCTTCAGGGCGATGTCGGGGTCGTGCTGGGTGGACACCACGATGGCGGGGCAGGAGAGCACCTTGCCGTCGTCGCCGTACTCCACGGTGACCTGGCTCTTGCCGTCGGGGCGCAGCCACTTGAGCTGGCCGGACTTGCGCACGTCGGCCAGGCGGCGGGAGAGCTTGTGGGCCATGGAGATGGGGGCGGGCATGAGCTCCTCGGTCTCGTCGCAGGCGTAGCCGAACATCATGCCCTGGTCGCCGGCGCCGATGCGGTCGGCCTCGTCGGTGCCGCCCTCCTGCAGCTCGTAGGACTCATTGACGCCCATGGCGATGTCGGGGGACTGCTCGTCGATGGCGGTCATGACGGCGCAGGAGCGGTAGTCGAAGCCGTAGGCGGGGTCGGTGTAGCCGATGCGCTCCACGGTGCGGCGGACGATGGAGGGGATGTCGGTGTAGTGCTTGGTGGTGATCTCGCCCATCACCGTAACGATGCCGGTGGTGGTGAAGGTCTCACAGGCCACGTGGGCCGTGGGATCGGCGGCCAGGATGTCGTCCAGGACGGCGTCGGAGATCTGGTCGCAGACTTTGTCGGGATGCCCCTCGGTAACGGACTCCGAGGTAAACAGACGGTGTGCCATAATAGAACTTCCTTCCTTTCTGTGTCGAGCGCAAAAACGCGCTCCGCCGGATGGCGGAGCGCGCGGAGCTCATCCATCCTCATCTTTCGATGTTCTCGCCGGATTTGGCACCTTGCATTGCAGGTTGCCGGGTTTCATCGGGCCGTTCCCTCCACCGCTCTTGATAAGGCATATTCAATTGACTGTGGCTTATTCTACCGGCTTTCGCCCGGTTTTGCAATAGACAAAATGCCCAGTTTGTGTAAAGGGATCGTTTACGCCTTCCAGCCGTTGAGGTAGTCCACCTGCTCGGGGGTGAGGGTGTCGATGGCCAGGCCCATGGCGGCCAGCTTCACCCGGCCGATCTCGTCGTCGATCTCGGCGGGCACCTGGTAGACCTTTTTCTCCAGGCCGTCCTTGTGCTTGACCAGCCACTCCAGGGCCAGGGCCTGGACGGCGAAGGACATGTCCATGATCTCCGCCGGGTGGCCGTTGCCGGCGGCCAGGTTCACCAGCCGCCCCTCACCGATGACGTTGAGCACCCGCCCGTCGGGCAGGGTGAAGCCCTCGATGTTGTCCCGGCGGACCTCCCGCTTGACGGCCATCTCGGCCAGTCCGGCCACGTCCACCTCGCAGTCAAAGTGGCCGGCGTTGGTCAGGATGGCGTTGTGCTTCATCACCGCGAAGTGCCGGGGGACGATGACGTCCTTGCACCCGGTGACGGTGACGAAGATGTCGCCGTACCTGGCGGCCTCGTCCATGGGCATCACCCGGAAGCCGTTCATGGTGGCGTCCAGGGCCTTGAAGGGGTCCACCTCGCAGACGATGACGTTGGCCCCCATGCCGGAAGCCCGCATGGCCACGCCCTTGCCGCACCAGCCGTAGCCGGCCACCACCACGGTCTTGCCGGCCACCACCAGGTTGGAGGTGTGCATGATGGCGTCCCACACGCTCTGGCCGGTGCCGTACTTGTTGTCATAGTAGTGCTTGGCCTTGGCGTCGTTGACCGCCATCATGGGGCAGGGCAGGATGCCCTCCCGCTCCCGGGCCTTCAGGCGCAGGATGCCGGTGGTGGTCTCCTCGCAGCCGCCGATCAGGTTCTCCCCCAGCTCGGCGCACTTGCCCCCCAGCAGGTGAATGAGGTCTCCCCCGTCGTCCACGATGAGGTGGGGCTTGAACTTCAGCGTCTCGATGAGGTGGCTCTCGTACTCCTCGGCGGAAGCGCCGTGGATGCCGAAGGTCTCCACCCCCAGGTCAGCCAGGCCGGCGGCCACGTCGTCCTGGGTGGACAGGGGGTTGGACCCGGTGAGCCGCACCTCGGCCCCGCCCTTGGCGAGCACATAGCCCAGGTTGGCGGTCTTGGCCTCCAGGTGGACGGACACCGCCACCCGCAGCCCGGCAAAGGGCTGCTCCTTGACAAAGCGGGCCTCGATGCCCCCCAGGGCGGGCATGAAGTCCCGCACCCAGCTGATCTTTCTCCGGCCGGACGGGGCCAGGGCCATATCTTTTACGATACTCATATGTTTCCTCCTTTGGGCGCGGCCGCCGAAGGGCTGGGCCCGTCCCAGAAATCCAGGGTCAGCAGGGGCTTGGTCCTGCGGAAGGCGCGCACGCGCCGGTGGATGTCGGTGAGCTGTTCGGCGCTGGCGGGGGGCGCCGTTCCGTAGGCCGGGCAGGAGAAGAACCAGCAGAACTTGGCCCCGGTGGTGATGACCCGGTCGTAATATGCCTCGGTGGCCACCCGCTCGGCGTTCTCCGCCGTGCAGCGGCAGGCCACGCCGAAGGGCAGCCGGTCCCGGCGCAGCAGCCCGGCCGCGCGCATGGCGTCCTCCGGGTCCACGTCCACCTGGATGGCGGGGAAGAGGTTGCCCACCCGCAGCAGGTCCTCGCACAGGGCGGGGGTGATGGACGCCGGCGGGGTGAAGGCGGCAAAGACGCAGTCGGTGTGCTTGTTGCACAGGGCGATGATCTCCTCCTGCCGGGCCAGGGGGTTGCCGCCGCTGAAGATGAACAGGTGGCAGCCGCCGGCCTTGCGCATCTCGATCTCCTCGTCCAGGCGGTCGAACTCCATGGACGGGCGCACCCCGTAGATGGAGGCTCCGCAGCCGGCGCAGTCCATGGCGCAGGGGAAGGACGGGTCGATGATGACGGCCCAGGGGGCCCGGTCCTGATCCAGTTCCCCGGCGGCGTTGCGCTCCGGCCACTCCAGCAGGCGGCCGTGGATGATGAAGTTTTCAAAGAGTTTTTTCAGTACCCGGTTGTCGATGTCGGTATACAGGCTTTTGATCAGGCGGTGCCAGTTGTTGTCCGGGTCGGTCATGATCTGGTGAAACAGATCCCCATAGGGCGGCGCGAGGCGCCCTCCGGCGTATTTGTCCACCCAATCCATCAGCTTGGGCAGGTTTGCGTCCGGGTCCCGTTCCAGATAGTCCAGCGCCCTGGCGACCCCAAATGCCCTGAGCCGGGCCGGTAAGCTCATGGATATGCACGCTCCTTCTTGGCTGGGGCTATACAGAATGATTGTATCATAAAGCATGCGCGCCCGCAACGCCATAGACAAAATCCGGACCTGTGTTTGATTTTCATACAAAATGCCCAGAATGTCTAACGGGGGCTCTGGCAGGCAATTCCGGGATATACTTTTGCCCCGGCGTATGGTATACTGAGACGATATCGACGTATGTAATTAGGAGTGAGCTTCATGCGCACGGGACTTATCACCTTCCACTTTGCCCACCACTACGGGGCCCAGCTCCAGGCACTGGCCACCATGAAGGCCATCCAGAACCTGGGCCACGAGTGTGAGATCATCGACTACCGCCTGCCCCACACCACCCGCACCAACCAGCTGTTCAAGAAGAGCGCCTCGGTGCGGGCGCTGGCCTCGGACGCCCACACCGCCCTGCACTATGCCGCTTTCCAGCGCCGGTACGAGCGCTTTGAGGAGTTTGTGGCGCGGGAGATGGACCTCTCCCCCACCCGGTACACCTCCTTTGCCCAGCTGCAGGCCGCCCCGCCGGCGTACGACGTGTATGTGTCGGGCAGCGACCAGATCTGGAACCCCTTCATCTTCGCCGACAAGCAGTTCGACCCCTCCTTCCTGCTGGCCTTCGTCCGGGAGGGGCGGCGCATCGCCTACGCCCCCAGCCTGGGGGTGCCCTCCCTGCCGGAGGACAAGGGCCGGCAGCTGCGGGAGTATGTGGCCCCCTTCTCGGCCCTGTCCGTGCGGGAGAAGCGGGGGCAGGTGCTGCTGCGGGAGACCGCCGGCCGGGACGCCCGGGTGGTGCTGGACCCCACCCTGCTGCTGACCGGGGAGGACTGGGGCAAGCTGGCCAATCCCCAGCGGCGGCAGGGGCCCTATATCCTGTGCTACTTCGTCTCCGACCCGGGGGAGGCCGCGCCCTACGCCCTGGCCCTGTCCAAGCAGACCGGCTGGCCCATCGTGCAGCTGGCCGGCGCCCGGCGGAAGATCGACGGCGCCCACGAGATCGTCTTTGACGCCGGCCCCCGGGAATTTCTGGCCCTGTTCCGGGACGCCCGCGCCGTGGTGACCAACTCCTTCCACGGGGCGGCCTTCTCCCTGCAGTTCCAGAAGGACTTTTTCACCTCCATGTCCCCCAAGGAGCGGGCGGAGCCCACCTTCTCCCGCATCTACAGCCTGCTCTCCCGCCTGGGGTGCACCGACCGGATCATCGGTCTGGAGGAGACCGCGCCGGTGGGCACGCCCATGGACTACGCCGCGGTGTATGAGAAGCTCTCCGCCGCCCGGGCCGACTCGCTGGCCTACCTGAAGGCGGCGGTGGAGGGGGCCGAGCTGCCGCCGGAGGAGCCCGCGCCCGCCGCTCCGGACCGGCCCATGCTGTGCAAGAGCGAGGACTGCACCGGCTGCACGGCCTGCGCCTCGGTCTGCCCGGTGAACGCCATCACCATGCGCCCCGACCACGAGGGCTTCCTCCGCCCGTCGGTGGGGGAGGCGTGCATCCTCTGCCGCAAGTGCGAGCAGGTCTGTCCCCCCCTGCATCCCCCGCTGCCCGGCCCCGCCCCCGCCTGCGCCCACGCGGTGTGGAACCTGGACGAGGGGGAGCGGGTGCAGAGCTCCTCGGGCGGCTTCTTCTCCCTGCTGGCCCGGTACACCCTGCGCCAGGGGGGCGCGGTGTTCGGCACGGTGCTGGACCAGGACATGACCGCCCGCCACGTCTGCGCCCGCAGCGAGGCGGAGCTGGCCCCCATGCGGGGCTCCAAGTATGTGCAGAGCCAGCTGGGGGACTGCTTCCGGCAGGTAAAGCAGCTGCTGGAGGCGGGCACGCCGGTGCTCTTCTCCGGTGTACCCTGCCAGGTGGACGGGCTCAAGCGGTACCTGGGCCGGGAGTATGAGCAGCTGCTGACCTGCGATCTGGTGTGCCACGGGGTGCCCTCCCCGGCGGTGTTCCGCGCCTGGCTGGACCGCCTGGAGGCCGACCGTGGGGCCAAGGTCACCGGCGTGCGCTTCAAGGACAAGTCCCACGGCTGGTCCCACCCCTGGCTCACGGTGGAATTTGACAACGGCAGCCGCTACACCGAGGACTTCAACCGCACGCCCTACGGCCGTGGCTTCGGCATGCAGCTGTTCCTGCGCCCGGCCTGCGCCCGGTGCCAGTACACCAGCACCAGCCGCCCGGCCGACTTCACCCTGGCCGACTACTGGGGCCTGGACCCCAAGCTCTCCCTGCCGGTGGAGCGGGACAAGGGCGTGTCCATGGTGCTGGTGAACAGCGCCCGCGGGCAGCGGGTCTTTGACGCACTCTCCCCCCGCTTCGGCCAGGTGGAGCGTCCGGTGGAGGAGGCGGTGGCCGGCAATCCCCGGCTCAAGAGCCCCCTGAAGGCCAACCCCCGCCGCGCGGCCTTTTTCGCCGCGTTTTCCACCTTGCCCTTCCCGGATGTGGAAAAGCGCTTTTTGGCCCTGCCCTCCCTGCCCTACCGGGCGGCGGCCAAGGTCCTCACCCCAGGTATGAAGGACAAGCTGCGCAAGGTACTGAAATAACGGATACGAAAAGTTTACAGTTTGTTCGTACATTCCGCCCCCGTGTCTGCTACACTGGACATCACCTGATCTTGGGAGGTAATCTTGTTTGAGACGATCGGTTGACACCTGGCTGGACCGGTTTTCCAGCCGGCATCCCCAGCTGGGTATTCCGGGCCTGATGAAATACGTGGTCATCCTGCAGGCGGTGGTCTACCTGCTGGATACCCTGAGCCGCGGGACCCTGTCCATGCTGCTCACCTTCTCCCCCAGCGCCATTCTCCACGGGCAGGTGTGGCGGCTGGTCACCTTCCTGTTTCTGCCGCTGGACTCCTCCAACGCCCTGTTTTTCCTGCTCTCGCTGTACTTCTACTGGTTCGTGGGCACCACCCTGGAGCGGGAGTGGGGCACCACCAAGTTCACGGTGTTCTACGGCGTGGGCGCCCTGCTGACCCTGGCCTGCGGCTTTGTGCTCAGCCTGTGGGGGGCGGGCAGCCTCATCAACATGTTCTATGTGAACATGTCCATGTTCTTCGCCTTCGCCACCCTGTATCCCGATCTGCAGGTGCTCTTCTTCTTCGTCATCCCGGTGAAGGTGAAGTGGCTGGCCTGGCTGGACGCGGCCCTGTTCGTCATTGAGTGCGCCCGCTATCTCTCCGTGGGGATGTGGTTCCTCTGCCTGCTGCCCCTGGTGGCGGTGGCCAACTACGTGCTCTTCTTCTGGTCGGACCTCATGGAGCGCTTCGGCCGGGTGCAGTACCGCCACTCCCGCCAGACGGTGAACTTCCGCCAGGCCACCAAAAAGGCCCAGCAGCAGAAGGGCTACATCCACAAGTGCGCCGTCTGCGGCAAGACCGACACCGACTACCCCGACGAGGAGTTCCGCTACTGCTCCAAGTGCAACGGCTACTACTGCTACTGCTCGGAGCATATCCACAACCACGTGCACATCGAGTAAACGCACCGCGCCCCGGACCAGAGTGGTCCGGGGCGCGGTTTTTCGCTAGGGCCGCACGGCGGGGCTGGTGGTGTACTCCAGCCCGCAGGGCCTGGGGGTGGGGAAGCACAGGCCGAAGAGGTCGGTGTACCGGCTCTCCGCGGCAAAGAGCGCCCGGCCCGGGCCGTCCAGGTCCCTGGCCTGGGCGGGCTTGGTGAGCACCGGCAGGGCACAGGTCTGCTTCATCCGCTTCAAAAGGGCCTGGCCCCGCCCGTTGAGCCCCAGCACCCGCACATAGGGGACCGCCGCCGGGCGGTCCTCTTTGTTCAGGCCCAGAAAGGCGCTCACCGCCAGCCGCCGCAGCCGGGCGTGGGGGTAGCGCTTGGTTTTGGCCAGGGTGTAGAACTCCTCCAGGGTACGGGCCTCCCGCGCCGCCCGCACCAGCCGGGCGGGGAGCCCCTCCGCACCGCCGCCGTCGGGGAGGGCAGCCCAGTCGCCCTCCCCCATGGTGCGCAGCCGGGCCAGCACCGCCCGCTCGGCCCAGGCGAGGGAAGCGGGCTCCCCCAGCGCCTCCAGGGCCCCGGCGGGCAGCAGGGGCGCGGCCTGCGCCGTCCTGCCCTCCCGCAGCAGGGCCCGGATGTGGGAGGCCGAGGCGAAGCCGTCCAGATGTCCCGTACTATCGTGGCCCGCCCCCCGGCGCGCCACCGTCATGGGGGTGATGGCGCTGCCCAGGGCATTGAGGGAGCGCAGGTACTCCACCCCCAGGTTGTTGTTGGGGGCGGAGAGGCAGGCCGCCCCGGCCGCCGCCTGCCGGGCGGCGGGAAAGGAGAGGCCCCGGTCCAGGGCGGAGCGGAGCTTCTGGGGGTAGTCGGGCGCGTCGATGGCGGCGGCGGCGGCGCGGAGGGGGTCCAATTCCCCGTCCTCACTGCCGAAGGACAGCACATCCACCACCCCTGTGGCCGCCAGCAGGCCCACCGCCCCCCGGGCGAAGGCCTCCGCCGAGGCCATGGCCCAGGGGGTGGGCAGCTCCAGCACCAGGTCGGCCCCGCCCTCCAGGGCCAGGGCGGCGCGGGTCCACTTGTCCGCCAGGGCGCACTCCCCCCGCTGGACCCAGTGGCCGCTCATGACGCACACCACCGCCCCGCCTTCCCCCAGGGCGGAGCGGGTCCGGGCCAGGTGGAAGGCGTGGCCCAGGTGGAAGGGGTTGTATTCAGCGACGATCCCGGCGGTGGGCATGGCGGTTCCTCCAAACACAGGGGCGAAAAATTTCCCCGATTCTTTCTAAAATATGGGTTGTCCTTTCGCGGAAAAGGGGCTAAAATAAATGTGATATGTGTTCCTATTCTACTATAAGAGCAGTATGCCCACAAGTCATAGTTTAGTAAGGAGAGATCGATCCAATGAAAGTTCTGGTCATCAACGCCGGCAGTTCTTCCCTGAAGTATCAGCTCATGGACCCCGAGACCCGTGAGGTCCTGGCCAAGGGCCTGTGCGAGCGCATCGGCATCGACGGCCGTCTGACCCACAAGGTGCCCGCCAAGGACGCCAAGTATGAGTTTGAGATCCCCATGCCCACCCACGCCGAGGCCATCCAGGCGGTGCTGGACGCGCTGCTCTCCAGCGAGCACGGCGTCATCAAGAGCGCCGCGGAGATCGACGCGGTGGGTCACCGCGTGGTCCACGGCGGGGAGAAGTTCGCCTCTTCCGTGCGCATCACCGACGACGTGATGGCCGCGCTGGAGGAGTGCATCCCTCTGGCCCCTCTGCACAACCCGGCCAACATCACCGGCATCCAGGCCTGCGAGAAGGTCATGCCCGGCGTGCCCATGGTGGCCGTGTTCGACACCGCCTTCCACCAGACCATGCCCGCCAAGAGCTATATCTACGCGCTGCCCTACGAGTACTATGAGACCGACAAGGTCCGCCGCTACGGCTTCCACGGCACCTCTCACCGCTATGTGTCCGCCCGTGCGGCCGCCATGCTGGGCAAGCCCATTGAGGAGCTGAAGATCATCACCTGCCACCTGGGCAACGGCTCCTCCGTGGCCGCGGTGGACGGCGGCAAGAGCGTGGACACCTCCATGGGCTTCACCCCCCTGGCCGGCGTGCCCATGGGCACCCGCTCCGGCGATCTGGACGCCGGCATCCTGGAGTACCTGATGAACAAGTACGGCTACGACATGAAGGAAATGATGAACATCCTCAACAAGAAGTCGGGCGTGCTGGGCATCTCCGGCGTGTCCTCCGACTTCCGCGACATTGAGGACGCCGCCAAGCAGGGCAACCAGCGTGCCGAGCTGGCGCTGGAGGCCTTCCAGTACGGCGTGAAGAAGCTGGTGGGCGCGTACGCCGCCGCCATGGGCGGGGTGGACGCCATCGTCTTCACCGCCGGCGTGGGCGAGAACGACGCCGCCACCCGCATGGCCGTGGCCTCCGGTCTGGAGTTCATGGGCGTGAAGATGGACGCCGAGGCCAACAACACCCGCGGCAAGGAGACCGTCATCTCCGCTGCCGACTCCAAGGTGAAGGTGCTGCTCATCCCCACCGATGAGGAGCTCATGATCGCCATGGACACCGCCGCCATCGTCAAGGGCTGAGACTGTCGGAAAAGCGGCTGCGCCGCTTTTCCGAGTCAGATGCAGCCCGCCGCGCGCAGAATGGTCCGCCGCCGGCGGCCACATTCCACACTTGCGGGCTGAGAGGTGTTTTCCCCGACGCACATGTCGCCGGGGAAAACCAATCTGGATTTGCTTCACGCCTGTGGGGCCTGATCCGCAACGAAAAAACGACCCGGGAGCTTGCCGCTTCCCGGGTCGTTTTTGATCTATTCTCACACGCGGCCGCGTGTTGTTGTTTGTCTGCCCCCTCAGCCCGGGGGCAGTGAAAAGATCTTCCGGTGGTTTGAGCACGCTCTGGATGGCATTTTTCCTCGCACGCTCCCGGCAGCGGATCTTTTTTTCGTGTTCCTCGGCTGTGGTTATAGAATAGCACTTCCCCGCCCGGCAATGGTGGACCGTTTTTGACCCTGTCATGAACAGTTTGTGAAGTTCTCCCAGCCGGACCAAAAAGCGGCGCGGCCCCGTGGGCCGCGCCGCTTTTGCTCTTTTATAGGTCGTGTCAGCCCCCCAGGGTCATACCGCCGCCGCCGGAGAGGCCGTCCTTTTCCAGCATCCGCTCCAGCACCTGCACGTCGGTGGCGATGTCCATGGCGTCGTCCTGGAACAGGCGGTCCAGCTGCTTTTCAAAGCCCTCCACCACTTTGTCCATCATACCCTCGATGCGCTCCTTGGCCGAGCGGATGTTCTCCCCCTCCACGCCCTGTTCTTCCATGCGGGCATAGGCCCGCAGGATCTTCAGGGTGGTGGGCAGGTAGTAGCTCAGAAAACTGTTCAGCTGTCCGGCCCGGCCGGGGTTCTGCTTCTGGTAGGCGAAGATCTTGCCGGTGATCTCCCCGATGCGGTCGATCTTGCGGCTCATCACCGGGTCGTCGATGTCGTCGTTGAGCCGGCGGATCTCCCCCAGCACCGCGTTGTCGTCGCTCATGTCCAGGGTTTCCTCCTCGTCCTCCTCGCTCTGGGGGGCGGGGGGCTCCTCCTCGGGCAGGCCCTCGTCGCTGAGGATGAGCCGCCCGGTGGACATATCCAGATACCCGGCCTCCAGGATGCCGCTGTCCAGCATCTCCTGCAGATCGTCACAGGCCTTGTGTACCGACACGGGCATGGCCTGGGCCAGGGTGGTGATGGAGATGCTCTCCCGCCGGCCGATAAGGGCCAGGTACTTGCGGAAGCGCCGGGCCTTCTTGCTGCGCTGGGTGCCCGCCCAGATCATGGCCAGGCCGCCGCAGAAAAAGCCGATCACCGGGGACATGATGGCCAGAGCCTGAATCAGCCCCTCGCTCAGGGCCACCGCCGGCAGGCTGGTCAGGGCGATGCCGAAGATCACCGCCACCACGATGCCCGCCACCGTGAGGCCCTTGCCCGGCTTGCCGCTCATCGCCGGGGTCTTCTGCCGGGCGGGGCCGCGCCCCATGCCCTGGGTGCCCGGGACCGGCCCGGCGCTCTCCCGGCGGATGTCATAGGGATGTTTGCGCCGCCGGCCTCCGCCCATCAGCTTGCGCAGCAGCAGGAAAAGTCCCACCGGCCAGATGCTGACCAGCAGGACGATGGTCACGATCCAGTAGATGAGATCCCCGGAATCGTTCCGGTTCGGATTGTCGTAATATGCCATGTATGGTACCCCTCCCCTTCCCGAGGTCTGTCCGTCTAACTGTGATTTTAACACAGAAGTGTTAAAGTTTTGCTGAATAACTTCTTTAAAAAACATGAAAGATGAAGTGGTATCTCTTTGCGTACTCTGTTATCATACCGCCAAATGGGCGCGGTGTAAAGCGTTTTCCTTCGATGGGCATGTTACCGTTCTGTAATTGCATTTTGCCGCGGAACGCCCTATAATAGGGACAACTGCAACCTCCCGCCGGGAGGTGCGGGAAAAAATGGAACGTTTGCATCCCCTGGATGTTGGGAGTTGATGTGCATGGAAAAACGGGATGGAAAACGGGTCGCCGGCAAGGCGGGCCGGGGCGGTCGGGTGATCCTGATCGTGCTTTTGGCCCTGGTCCTGGTGGCGGCGGCGGGCTATGCGGGCCTGTGCGCCCTGGCCGGGAGCGGGAGCTTTTTGCCCCACACGGTGATCGGCGGGGTGGACGTGAGCGGCCAGACCGCCCAGCAGGCGGCCGAGACCCTCAGCGCCCAGCTGCCCCAGCGGCTGGCGGGGCTGAGCGTAAGCTTTACCTGTGAAGGGAAGGAATATACCCAGTCGGGCGGCGACGCCGTGGCCGACGTGGACGCGGCGGTGGAGCAGGCCGCCAATGACCAGTTCACCGGCTTTCTGGGCCGGGGCCTGCGGTATCTGACCGCTCTGGCCGGGGGCGGGCGCTACCAGGTGCCCCTCTCCTTCCAGGGCACCCCCGCTGCGGTGGAGCAGGCGGTGGAGGAGTGCTCCGACCCGGAGGCTCAGACCACCTGGGACTTTACCGACAACCAGCTGATTTTCCACAAGGGAGTCACCGGGCGCACCATCGACACCGCCGATCTGACTACCCGCCTGACCGAGCAGCTGGAGCAGCTGCTTCTGGAGGGGGACACCGGCGCGCTGGAGCCCATCGAGGCCCAGGTCACCACCGCCCCTCCGGCCGACCCGGACTTTGACGCCATCCACGACGCGATCTGCACCGAGCCCGCCGACGCCTACTTAGATAAGGAGACCAAGCAGATCGTCGCCTCGGTCACCGGCGTGACGTTCTCGGCCGAGCAGGCCAAGGATCTGGTGGACGCGGCGGAGGAGGGCACTGATGTGGAGGTGCCCGTCACCCTGGAGGAGCCCAAGATCACCACCGCGGATCTGGAGGCCAACCTCTTCAAGGACGTGCTGGGCAAGTCCTCCACCCGGACGGCGGGCGGTTCCTCCCGCTGGCACAACGTGGATCTGGCCTGCCAGCGGGTGAACGGCACCATCCTGCTGCCCGGGGAGGTCTTTTCCTACAACGAGCTGTGCGGCCCCTATTCCCAGGCCGGCGGATATGAGAAGGCGGGCGCCTACGTCAGCGGCAAGACCAGCGACACCTGGGCCGGCGGCGTGTGCCAGCTCTCCTCCACCATCTACTACACCACCCTGAAGGCCAACCTGGAGACGGTGGAGCGCACCAAGCACAAGTACGACGTGGGCTACCTGCCCTATCCCGGACTGGACGCCACGGTGTACAGCGACTCGCTGGACTTCAAGTTCAAGAACAACACCGATTACCCCATCAAGATCGAGGCGTCCCTCACCAAGACCAGCAGCGGCGTGCGCTACTGCAACGTGACCATCTACGGCACCAACACCACCGGCATCTACGGCGACCCCTATTCGGTGGTGCTGAGCACCATCCAGCCCAAGACCCTCTATGAGCCCAACAGCTCGGTCCCCCAGGGCTCCAAGCCCCAGAAGGACCCGGAGCGGACGGCCTATACCGGCAAGAAGGTGGAGGTCCACCAGCGCCTGCGGGACGCCAACGGCAACGTCATCAGCGACACCGTCATCCATGTGGACACCTTCTCGGCCCGGGACGCGGTCTACTTCTACAACCCGGCCGACGCGGCCCTGTGGGGCATCGACCCGGCCACCGGCCTGCAGACCCTGACGCCCACGGCCACGCCCACACCGGCGGCTACGCCGACCCCGGCGGCGACCCCCACGCCTTCGGCCACCACGACTCCGGAGGCCACCGCTACCCCGGCGGCAACCCCCACCCCGGCAGCTACGCCGACCCCGGCAGCCACAGCCACGCCGGAGGCTACGCCGACGCCGGCAGCCACGGCCACGCCGGAGGCCACACCGGCCACCTCCTCCGGCCCAGGCATGGAGCCGGTGGAGACCGCCGCCTCCCCTACCCCATAACCGCAGCAAACAGGGCCCCCCGCTCCGGGCGGGGGGCCCTGCTGTGTCAGACAAAGGAGCATGTCCATGTTTCAAGGTTTTTCCGATGCCACCGTGGATTTCATGTGGGGCATCCGCTTCAACAACGACCGGACCTGGTTTGAGGCCCACAAGCAGGAGTACCAGCTCCACTTCCAGCAGCCCATGAAGGCCCTGGCCGACGAGGTGTACGCCGGCTTCACCGACCGCCACCCCGACCGGCCGCTGGTCTGCAAGGTCTCCCGCATCTACCGGGACGCCCGGCGGCTCTTCGGCCGGGGGCCCTACAAGGACCATCTGTGGCTGAGCCTGGTGCGCCCCCATGAGGAGGGCTGTGCCGAGCCGGTGTTCTGGTTCGAGCTGGCCCCGGAGGGCTGGTCCTGCGGCATGGGCTTCTGGCAGGCGCCGGCGGTGACCATGGCCAAGTTCCGTGCCCGCATGGACCGGGACCCGGCCCCCATGGAGCGTCTGGCCCGGCGCTTTGCCGCCCAGGACCGCTTTGCCCTGGAGGGGGAGGACTACAAGCGCCCCAAGCCGGCCCCCTCGCCCCTGCTGGCCCCCTGGTACAACAAAAAGAACCTGGCTCTCTCCCACGACGCCCCCCACGAGCCGGTGCTCCGCAGCCATGAGCTGGTGGAGCTGCTGCTGGAGGGGTACGACTTCCTGCTGCCCTACTACGACTACCTGCTCTCGGTTTCGAGCGACCCGGACCCCCGGGCGCAATGACAATTTTTACAGCGTAAATCCCTCCCGGCGCCGCACATACTAGCACAAACGGCGTGGAGAAAGGCGGCGGATGGGATGAAGCAGATTTTCCGGCGGCGCGCGGCCCTCTGGCCCGCGCTGCTGTTTTTTGTTGCGCTGGCCGGGTGCGGCCCGGCCCGGACGGTGGACGCGGTGGTGGAGCTGCCGGAGGAGCCCAAGCTGGTGGCCCTGACCTTTGACGACGGCCCCCGCCGCGCCACCACCACCCGCCTGCTGGACGGGCTGGCCCAGCGGGGGGTGCACGCCACCTTTTTCCTCATCGGCTCCCAGGTGGAATACCAGCAGGACGTGGTGCAGCGCATGGACCGGGAGGGGCACCAGATCGGCATCCACACCTTCGACCACGTGGAGCTCACCGAGCTCAACCATGCAGACTTCAGCGCCCAGGTGGACACCACCCGGGCGCTGCTCAAGCAGACGCTGGGCCACAACGACTTTCTGCTGCGCCCGCCCTACGGCCTGCTGGACGAGAGCGTGAAGCAGTGGGCGGGGTGCCCCATCATCCTGTGGTCGGTGGACCCGGAGGACTGGAAGGACCGGGACGCCGACCGGGTGGTGCAGGCGGTGGTGTCAGCCTGCCGGGACGGGAGCATCATCCTGATGCACGACATCTATCCCGAGTCGGTGGACGCCGCCCTGGAGATCGTGGATCAGCTCCACGCCCAGGGCTATCTCTTCTGCACGGTGGACGAGCTCTTCGCCGCCCGCTCCCTGCCCCTGGAGGCGGGGCAGGTCTACTCCAACGCCTATCCCTGAATGAGGTAGGTGGCGCTGAGCATCCCCCACAGCAGGCAGAAGCCGATCATTCCCGGGCTGCCCAGGAACAGGCCCCACCGCCCTTCGGCGGGCAGGTCGGGCCGGGCGGGCTGGAACTGGAGGTGCCGGTACAGCGAGCGCAGGCAGAACCCGCCCACCAGGATGGAGAACATGACCACCCCGGCCACCACCAGCTCTCCCGTGGACCCCAGCATCTCCATCAGGGGCACCAGGCCCACCGAGACGGCGTTGAGGGCGGCGTGGAGCAGCATGCACTGCCACAGACTGCCGCTGCGCACCGCCGCGATCCCCAGCACGATGCCCACCGCCGTGGAATAGAAGAACTGGCTCAGGTTGCCGTGGAACAGCCCGAAGCACAGGGCGCTGGCCACCACGGCGAAGCCCTCCCCCCAGGGGCGCAGCCGCTCCAGCAGCATCCGGCGGAACATGAGCTCCTCACACACCGGCGCGATGAGGCAGCCCAGCACCAGGTTGAGGACCAGGGGGTACTCGGTGGTCTGCTCCACCGGGTTGACCGGCGTGGTCCCCAGCAGGTAGCCCAGGGCCTGGATGATCTGCAGGGTGAGGAAATTGGTCAGGTACAGGGCGCACAGCGCCCCGGCCAGCATCTTCAGCAGCTCCAGGGGCCCCATGGGCCGGGGGGCCGGCCGGGCCGGGGCGGGCGTGCCCCGCAGCACCAGGCAAAACACGGGGAAGCCCACCCCGTAGGCCGACAGGGCGGTCACTGCCCACAAAAACACGGGCTGCCCCGTCACCTCGGGGCAGAGCAGCATGGCCGCCAGCGTCAGGACCACCTGGGTGGCCAGCATGCTCCCCATCTGGGCCGCCAGGGCCCAGCCCATGCGGGAAAAGCTCTGCCGTGCCTGCACCTCTTCCAATGTCAGTCTGCGTCCCATTCCGCCGCCTCCCAAAGAGTTTGCACTCATTATACCAATTTTTTCTCATTTCCACAAGAAACGAAATGTTGACAAGCCCTCTCCGCGCGGGTACAATATCTTGTGCTGAAATTGACTCGGAGGAGAGATTTTATATGCCCATTTCGGAAAACGCAAAGGCCGTGCTGGAGCGGCGTTATCTGGCCCGGGACGAGCAGGGCCAGCCCACGGAGACGGTGGACGGGCTGTTCCGCCGCGTGGCCAACGCCGTGGCCGAGGCCGACCGCCGCTTTGACCCCAAGGCGGACGTGGTGGCCACCGCCCGCCGGTTCTATGAGATGATGACCAACCTGGACTTTCTGCCCAACTCCCCCACGCTGATGAACGCCGGCCGTCCTCTGGGGCAGCTGTCGGCCTGCTTCGTGCTGCCGGTGGCCGACTCCATGGAGGACATTTTTGACGCCATCAAGAACGCCGCCCTCATCCACAAGAGCGGCGGCGGCACCGGCTTTTCCTTCTCCCGGCTGCGGCCCAAGGGCTCCACGGTGAACTCCACCGGCGGGGTGGCCAGCGGCCCCATCTCCTTTATGAAGGTGTTCAACGCCGCCACCGAGGCGGTGAAGCAGGGCGGCACCCGCCGGGGGGCCAACATGGGCATTCTGCGGGTGGACCACCCGGACATCATGGAGTTCATCACCTGCAAGAACGACACCACCGAGATCACCAACTTCAACATCTCGGTGGGCATCACCGAGACCTTTATGGAGGCGGTGGGGAACAACGCCATGTACGACCTGGTGGACCCGGCCACCGGCCGGGTGACGGGCCAGAAGAACGCCCGGGAGGTCTTTGACGCCATCGTCACCTCCGCCTGGCAGACCGGCGAGCCGGGCATCATCTTCCTGGACCGGCTCAACCGGGACAACGCGGTGCCCAGCCAGGGGGAGATCGAGTCCACCAACCCCTGCGGCGAGCAGCCCCTGCTGCCCTATGAGAGCTGCAACCTGGGCTCCATCAACCTGGTCAACCACCTGATGAAGACGGTGGCCGGCTGGGTGCTGGACCGGGCCAAGCTGGAAAAGACCATCCGCACCGCCGTGCACTTTTTGGACAACGTCATCGAGGTCAACCAGTATCCCCTGCCCGAGATCGACCAGATGACCCGCTCCACCCGGAAGATCGGCCTGGGAGTCATGGGCTTTGCGGACATGCTGCTCTACATGGGCGTGCCCTACAACAGCGAGGAGGGCGTGGCCCTGGCCCGGGAGGTCATGGACACGGTGAACACCATCGGCCACCAGGAGAGCGAGCGCCTGGCCGAGGTGCGGGGCGCCTTCCCCCTGTTTGAAGAGAGCATCTACAAGGACGGAAAGCCCATCCGCAACGCCACCGTCACCACCATCGCCCCCACCGGCACCCTGTCCATCATCGCCGGGGTGTCCTCCGGGGTGGAGCCGGTGTTCGCCTACGCCTACATCCGCAACGTGATGGACAACACCCACCTCATCGAGACCAACCAGATCCTCAAGGACAAGCTGGTGGAGGCCGGGGTGTACTCCGAGGCGCTGATGCAGCAGATCGTGGAGCAGGGCTCCCTGGCCCACGTGGACGGCATCCCCGAGGACATCAAGCGGGTGTTCGTCTGCGCCCACGACGTCTCCCCCATCTGGCACGTGCGGATGCAGGCCGCCTTCCAGGAGTACACCGACAACGCCGTGAGCAAGACGGTGAACTTCCCCAACTCCGCCACCAAGGAGGAGGTGGCCGAGGTCTACCGCCTGGCCTACACCCTGGGGTGCAAGGGCACCACCATCTACCGGGACGGCAGCCGCAGCGAGCAGGTGCTCAACATCGGCAAGGTCAACGACGGCAAGGCGTCCTCCGGCCGGGTGTGCGAGGAGTGCCAGCCCCCCCACGAGGCCTACGGCCACATCCAGCCCCGCCCCCGTCCGGCGGTGACCACGGGCTTTACCGAGAAGGTGCGCATCGGCTGCGGCAACCTCTACATCACCGTCAACTACGATGAGAACGGCATCTGCGAGGTGTTCACCAACACCGGCCGGGCCGGCGGCTGCCCCAGCCAGAGCGAGGCCACCGCCCGCCTGGTGAGCGTGGGCATCCGCTCGGGCATGGACCCCAAGGAGATCATCCAGCAGCTCAAGGGCATCCGCTGCCCCTCCTGCCTGCGCCAGCAGGGCGTGCCCGTCACCTCCTGCCCCGACGCCATCGCCAAGGCCCTGGAGAAGGTGCTCAAGGTCTCCCAGCAGAACCACGAGCCCGCTCCCGCCCCCATCGCCCCGGCGCCCAAGGCCTGCCCCATGCCGGGCATGACCCCCGCCGAGGCCAAGCTGGCCAAGTTCTGCCCCGAGTGCGGCGCCAAGCTGGAGCACGAGGGCGGCTGCGTCACCTGCCGTGACTGCGGCTACTCCAAGTGCGGCTGACCGCGGCTTTTTCCACAAAGAAAACAGCGCATGGCAAACGCCATGCGCTGTTTTTTGTTCTCCAGTCACGCCTCTTCCTTCAGGTCCGCCTCGGTGAGGGCCATCAGCTCCTCCTTGCCGGGGGCCTCCAGGGCGGCCAGCCGGTCGGCCTGCCGGGCCACCGCCCGCTCGAACCGGTTGCGCACGTCCCGGGCGTTGCCGAAGTTCTCGTCCCGCTGGTCGTAGAGGGCCTGGAACTGGGCCCGGGCGCACGCCTCCCCGGCCGGGTCCAGGGTGTAGCCGTTTTTGCGGCACATGGCCTGGAAGATCTCCATGAGCTGGGCGCCGTTGTAGTCGTCAAAGTGGAAGTACTTGTTGAACCGGCTCTCCAGCCCCGGGTTGGCGTGGAGGAAGCGCTCCATCAGCTCGGTGTATCCGGCCACGATGACGATCAGGTCGTCCCGGTGGTCCTCCATGCCCTTGAGCAGGGTCTCGATGGCCTCCCGGCCGAAGTCGTTGGGGGCGTCGGGGTTGGCCAGGGCGTAGGCCTCGTCGATGAAGAGCACCCCGCCCAGCGCCTTCTGGAGCACCTCCCCGGTCTTGAGGGCGGTCTGCCCCACAAAGCCGGCCACCAGGCCGGACCGGTCCACCTCCACCAGCTGCCCCTTGGAGAGCACGCCGATGGCCCGGTAGATCCCGGCCAGCAGCCGGGCCACCGTGGTCTTGCCCGTGCCCGGATTGCCCAGAAAGACCAGGTGCAGGCTCATGGGGGGCACCGGCAGGCCGTGCTCCTGCCGCAGCCTGCGCACCTTCACCAGGTTGATGAGGCTCTTGACGTCGGCCTTCACCTGCTCCAGCCCGCACAGCCCGTCCAGCTCGGCCATCAGCTCCTCCAGGCTGGGGGCGGGGGCCTCCTCCTGTGCCTCGCCGGCGGGCGGGGCGGGCGTCTCGGCCGGGGCGGGGTCGGGGGCGGGCCGGCGGGTGACGAACTGCCCCACGTCCAGCGGCGGCTTCTCCTCCGCCAGGCCGTCCCGGTCGCACAGGGTCCCCAGCGCGTCGGCGCAGGCGTTGACAAAGCCGGCCTCGGCCTCGCTCACCACGTCGTCCACCGCCGCGAAGAGCAGCAGCATCAGCACCGTCAGATCGGTGAACCGCCGGGCCAGATGGCTCCCCGCCACCTTGTCGCAGGCCCGCATGCGGGGGAAAAAGTCGGGGGCCCGGAAGCCCGGGTAGCCGCTTACGGCGGTGGACAGCTCCCAGAACAGGATGGAGGGGGCCGGGTTGCCCCGGGTGTAGATGGCGTTATAATATTCCACGTGCCGCGGGGTCAGGCTGGCCCCGTCCCGCTGCCACACCCCCAGGGCGCAGGCCCGGAAAAACACATCGGCCTCCCGGGTGAAGCGTTCCCGCAGCGCGGCGTCGGCGATCTGCCCCCGGAAGGCGGCCACCCCCTCGCTGTACTGCCGGTGCACCTCGGCGGCGCTGAGCGATCCCTTCAAGTCACAACACCTCGTTTCTCTTTTTGTTATTATATCCGAACCTTGGCCCCGGCGCAAGGCGGCTTTTGGTTGACATAAATATTAAAAAACCTTTACATTTTCCGCCCCGCCGTTGACGAAGGCGCGGACAGCGTGTAAAATGAAAGTAATCTGTCGACCGGAAGGAGATTTGGTATGGCATCTAAGCGCAGCAGAGGCAATCTGCCCGAGATGATCCACTGTGAATATTGCGGCGAGGACTATTCCTCTACTTATAAACACTGCCCGTTCTGTGACGAAATGGACCCCGAGGCGGACGACTACGATGAGGACGCCCCCGCCCGGGGCGGCAAGCGCCTGGTGACCAACACCCGCGGGGGCGGCTACGGCGCGCCCCCCTCTCCGCTGAAGATCATCGGCATCATCATCTCCCTGGCCCTCATCGTGGCGGCGGTGATCATCGTCATCTCCATCATCAAGCCCCTGGTCTCCCGGGGGAACGTCACCCTCCCCAGCGATTCGCCGGCCCCGGTGGAGAGCGTCTCCCCCGTCCCCGAGTCGGATGCGCCCACGGATGAGACCGCCCCTGCGGATACCGAGATGCCGGAGGACACCATCCCTGCCGACCAGACGGCCACCAGCTTCACCCTGGACAAGACCGAGTTCTCCTTCAGCGACCGCTGGCCCGATCCCATCACCCTGTCGGTCACCTTCGTGCCCGCCGGCTCCACCGGCACCATCAGCTGGAGCAGCAGCGACCCCGACGTGGCCGCGGTGGATGAAAACGGCACGGTGAGCCACGGCACCAAGAAGGGCAGCGCCACCATCACGGCCACCATGCCCGGCGGGGTGAGCCAGACCTGTCTGGTGTACAACTCGGTCACCTCGTCCTCCTCCTCTTCGGGCTCGTCCGGCTCCTCCTCCCTGTCCCTGTCCCGGAGCGACTTCACCCTCAGCTCCGGCCAGTCCTACCAGGTGAAGGTGAGCGGCACCTCCTCCACCCCCACCTGGAGCATCGGCAACACCGCCGTGGCCACCGTGTCGGGGGACGGCACCGTCAAGTACGTGGGCAAGGGCCAGACCACCCTGACGTGCACGGTGGACGGGCAGACCCTCAAGTGCATCGTGCGCTGCAACTGAACCGAAATACAAAACGGCCGTCCCGGCGGATGGCCGGGCATGCAGGCGGACAGCAGCGGCTGTCCGCCTGCTGTATTTTTCCCGGATGAGGAAAGGAGGGCGGCCCCATGGGGGATAAGCTGAGCAAAAACATCGTTGTGGTGGTCCTGTCGCTGCTGTCGGCGGTAGTGGGTATCGTCGCCTTTGCCACCGGGATGGATCTGCCCGGTCTGCTGGATGCCGTTTCCCCCTCCGCCGCCCAAACCGCATCCCCCGCGCCCAGTCCGCCCCAGACCGGCGGCACGGAGGAGCCGGCCGGCGGCTATACGCTCACGGCCGCCGCCCTGGAGCAACCCGATCCATCCTCCGGCGTCTACGCCCTGACCGGGACCTGGAAGCTGCAGGGGACGCATGAGGCGGCCGCTTCCTTTTCCCAGTCCGTGGAGGTCTCCCCCCTGGATGACCCGGACCAGATCCTGTACTGCGGCGCGGCGTCCTACGACACGGTGTGGAGCACCTCCGACGACGGGAGCGCCGTGGAGGTCCCCGCGGAGCTGGATGCCATGGCCCGGTACGACTACCCCAGCGGGACTTACGGCACCTTCCGGGTGGACCTGTCCGCGCCGCCCATCCCGGCGGGGCGCTACGAGTGCCGGCTGATCCTGTACATCGACGGGGTATGCTACACCTGTGCCCTCCCCTTTGACGTATCGCCGTCCCCCACATGACAATCAGCCCCACAGCCGCGCAATGCGCGGCTGTGGGGCTGATTTTGTCTGCTTATACCTCCATGATGACAGGCAGGATCATGGGGTTGCGCTTGGTCTTTTTGTAGAGGAAATTGGACATGGCGTTTTTGATCTCGGATTTGATGGCCGCCCAGTCGCCCAGGCTCTCCCCCTGGCACTTTTCCAGGGCGTTGACCGCCACCCGGCGCAGCTCCTCCATGAGCTCCTCGGACTCCTTGACGTAGACGAAGCCGCGGGTGATGATGTCCGGCCCGGAGACCAGGGAGCCGTCCTCCCCGGACATGGAGGCCACCACCACGATCATGCCGTCCTCGGCCAGGTGCTTGCGGTCCCGCAGCACCACGCTGCCCACGTCGCCCACGCCGTAGCCGTCCACGAACACCCGCCCGGCGGGCACGGTGCCGTTGATGCGGGCGGAGTTGGCCGTCAGCTCGATGACCTTGCCGATGTCGCTGATGATGATGTTCTTGGGAGGCATGCCCATCTGCTGGGCCAGCTTGGCATGGGTCTTGAGCATCCGCTGCTCGCCGTGGACGGGGATGAAGAACTTGGGCTTGACCAGGGCGTGGATGATCTTCAGCTCCTCCTGGCAGGCGTGGCCCGACACATGCAGGGCGCCCAGGCGCTCGTTGACCACCTCGGCGTCCTTGCGGTAGAGCTCGTTGATGACGCTGCCGATGGAATGCTCGTTGCCCGGGATGGCGGAGGCCGAGATGATGACCCGGTCGCCGGCCTGGATCTCCACCTGGCGGTGGGTGTTGAAGGCCATACGGGTGAGGGCGGACATGGTCTCCCCCTGGCTGCCGGTGGTGATGATGCAGACCTTGTGCTTGGGCAGGCCCTTGATGTGGGCCAGATCCACCAGCACGCCGTCGGGGATATGCATATACCCCAGCTCGGTGGAGACCTTCATGGCGTTCTCCATGGAACGGCCGGTGACCGCCACCTTGCGCCCGTACCGGGCCGCCACGTCGATGATCTGCTGGATGCGGTCCACGTTGGAGGCGAAGGTGGTGACGATGATCCGCTGCTGGCAGCCCCGGAAGAGCGCGTCAAAGGAGTCGCCCACGCTGCGCTCGCTCTTGGTGAAGCCGGGGCGCTCCACGTTGGTGGAGTCGGCCAGCAGGGCCAGCACGCCCTCCTTGCCCAGCTGCCCCAGCCGGCCCAGATCCATCATCCCGCCCTGGATGGGGGTGGGGTCGATCTTGAAGTCGCCGGTGTGGATCACGGTGCCCACGGCGCACTTGATGGCAAAGCCGCAGGCGTCGGCGATGGAGTGGTTGACGTGGATGAACTCCACGCTGAACTTGCCCGCCTTCACCACCTCGCCCGATTCGCAGGTGATGAGCTTGGTCTTGCTGACCAGACGGTGCTCCTCCAGCTTCAGCTTCACCAGTCCCGCCGTCATCCGGGTGGCGTAGATGGGCGCGTTCACATCCCGCAGAAGGTAGGGGATGGAGCCGATGTGGTCCTCATGCCCGTGGGTGAGGAAGATGCCCCGGATGCGATCCTTGTTCTTGATGAGGTAGGTAAAGTCGGGGATGACCACGTCGATGCCGTACATATCGCCATCGGGGAACCCCATGCCCACGTCCACCAGGATCATATCCCCGCCGTACTCGTACACGGTCAGGTTCTTGCCGATCTCGTTGAGGCCGCCAAGGGAAATAATCTTCAGTTTTTCAGCCATAAAAGTCTTGAAACACTCCTTTGTTGTCTCGATCTGTGTCTTATAAGGACAACGGGCGTCGGGAAATGGCGTTCATGCAAAGGCGGTGGAAGTTCCCGCTCGTCCCGGCCCTGCCTCGCCGGGAAAAAGGAGAATACCACCGTCCCAATCCGTCTGCTGTGTCCTGCCTTATTCAAAGCGCGTAGCCGCGCATAAAGCCAAAATGATAGTCTTAGTATACCACGCCTGCGAAAAAAAGTATACCTTTTTTTCTCTCCCGCGCCGTGGTACAATGGGAACACGCAATGAGAAAGGCGGTGTTCCATGGACACGTATCCTGTGCGGCCCGGCCGTTACCGCCACTTCAAGGGCAACGAATACCGGGTGCTGGCTCTGGCCCGCCACTCGGAGACCGGGGAGCCCATGGTGGTCTATCAGGCGCTCTACGGCGAGCGGGGCCTCTGGGTCCGCCCGGCGGACATGTGGGGCGAGCATGTGGAGCGGGAGGGCTATTCCGGCCCCCGCTTCGTCTACGTGGGAGAGTGAAGGATGAACATTCAGATCTTTGGCAAGAGCAAGTGTTTTGACACCAAGAAGGCCGAGCGGTACTTCAAGGAGCGGCGGATCAAATTCCAGTCGGTGGACCTGGTGAAATACGGCATCAGCCCCGGGGAGCTCAAGAGCGTGGTGAACGCCGTGGGCCTGGCGGCCCTCATCGACCCCAAGCACCCCGACGCGGCCCTGCTCAACTACCTGGCCTACGACGCCGACAAGCTGGACAAGCTGCTGGAGGACCCCCGGCTGCTGCGCACCCCCATCGTCCGCAACGGGCGGCAGGCCACCGTGGGCTACTGCCCCGAGATCTGGCAGAGCTGGACGTGACCAAACGGCCGGCCCGGGCAGTGCCCGGGCCGGCCGTCGCGTTTCAGTACCGGGCGGCGGCGGCGGCCAGCTGCTCCCGCATCCGCCGGGCCGCCCAGTCGGGCCCGGCGATGTAGGCTCCCTCCCCCAGGGCGAACAGCCACCCCAGAAAGGCCGGGTCCACCGCCGTGGACACCGCGGCGGTGCACCACCCCTCCTCCCCGGGGCGGAAGGATACCTCCGGCCCGAAGCGGTCCCGCACCGCCCCGGCCAGCTCCGCCCGGCAGCGCAGGGTGATCTCCTCCGGGGCGGGCGCATATACTGTCCGGTCCGGACCCGCCCCCGTCAGCGCGGTGACCACCAGCCCCTCCATCCGGTCCACCCGGTAGCGTCCGGCCTGTCCGGTGTGCTGGTCCACCCCCGCCAGGGTATAGTGCCCCTGGGTCCACAGCAGCTCCGCCGGGTCCACCAGACAGCGCGCGGAAACCGCTTCATTGGCTTTTTCCCTATACTCCGGGTATTGAAACAGGACGATTTTTCGATTTGTGATCGCCGTATGGAGTTTATCCACGTTGGAACACAGCCCTTTGTCCAGCTCCGCCGCCCGCCGGTCCACCCGGACCCGCCGCTGGCGCAGCTGTCCGGCCTGGTGGGTGCTGGCCAGGGCGGACAGAGCGGCGGAGAGCTCCTCGGCCCGCCCGGCGGGCACCAGGGGGCACAGCTGCACCGCGTCGGTCAGCAGCTTGAGCTGCCCCAGGTCCAGGGGCCGCTTGCCCAGGTACCACCCCGCCTGCCGCCCCTTCCGGCTGCGCACGTCCACCCCCGCCGCCCGCAGGGCCTGGATGTCGGTGTAGATGCTCTTGCGCTCGGCCCGGATGCCCGCCCCGGCCAGAGCGTCGATGAGCTCCTGCAGGCGCATGGGGTGGCTCTCGTCGGTGCGCTCCCACAGCAGCCGCCACAGCAGCAGCAGCTTTTCCTTCTGATTGGCCCGTTTGGCCATGGCGCTCCCCTCCTTTTCGCCTCCCAGTCTAGCACAAACCAAGTCCCATAAACCGGACCGATTCATCACCGCCTGTGAGAAATGAGGGATTTCCATGCATCTGCTCGTACAACTGCCCCTTTGTCCCCTGCGCGCCGCCCCCTCCGCCGATGCCGAGCGGACGGACGAGGTGCTGTGTGGCTGGCCGGTGGAGCCGCTGGAGGAGGCGGCCGGCGGCTGGCTCCGGGTGCGCACCCACTACCGCTATGAGGGCTATCTGCCCGCCCACGCCCTGACGGCCGCCCCCGACGGCGTTCCGGCCCGGCAGCTGGCGGTGGGGGCCGCCTTTGCCGACGTGCTGGCCCGCCCGGAGGTAGACGCCCTGCTGCTGGCCACCCTGCCCCGGGGGTCCCTTACGGCCCCGGTGAGGGAGCCGGAGGGGGGCTGGCAAAAAATCACCCTCCCGGACGGCCGGGAGGGCTATACAAAACGGAGTCTTTTGGTCCCATATTACGCTGTACCCCCCGCGCTGCCCCAGGAGGAACTGCGCCGGCGGGCGGTGGAGCGGGCCTGCTCCTACCTGGGCACCCAGTACCGCTGGGGGGGCAAGTCCCCGTCGGGGATCGACTGCTCGGGGCTGACCTTCATGGCCTGGTTTTTCAGCGGGGTGCTCCTCTACCGGGACGCCCGGCTGGTGGAGGGCTTTGCCGCCCGCCCCATCCCCTTCGACCAGCGCCAGCCGGGGGACCTGCTCTATTTCCCCGGCCACATCGCCCTCTACCTGGGGCAGGAGCGGTACATCCACTCCACCGCCCGGGCGGGGAGCGACGGCGTGGTCCTCAACAGTCTGGACTCCGCCGCCCCCGACTACCGGGCCGACCTGGCCGCCTCCCTGCTGGCCGTGGGCAGCGTGTTCCCCCTCACTTCTCCGGCGGAGCCATCCGCTCCAGGGCGGTGACCACCCCGCCGGACACCTGGGCCCGCAGGGTGAGCACATAGGGGCTGGGCACCACCTGGTAGCGCCTGCCCTCCTCCCGGAGGGCCTGCTCGTCCCGGGCGAAGTCCTCCAGAAACGACTGGAGGTCCCCCGTCCACACGGTGCCATCGGCCAGGGTGAGGGCCGCGTCCTCCGCCAGGCGGAAGCACTGCTCCCCCGCCGCCCGGGTCATCTGCCGGGTGTCGGGGTCCAGCTCGTAGACCCGGGCGGTGAAGAAGTCCCCGCCCTCCTCCGTGTCCAGCCGGCCGACGTAATAGCTCCCGTCGGCCAACTCTCCGGTCTGGATGGCGGTCACCCGCCCGTCCCGGAAGGTGAGCGTGCAGCTCAGGCCCCAACTGCTCATGAGCCCCACCTGCCGCTCCAGCTCCTCCAGATCTCCGGCTTCGGCGTCCACCTCGGCCTCCTGCCAGGGGCTGTCCTCGCCCACCGCGCCGTCGTCCTCGGTGTAGAGGATGCGCCGCGCCCCGGCATCCACCCCGTGGACCACCGCCGCCACCGTGCCGTTCCCCTCCGCCGGGGCGGGGCTCTCCACGGCCGGGGTCTGGCTCTCCGCCGGGGCCGGACTCTCCTGGGGATCGGCGGTGCAGGCCACCAGGCCGCCCCCCAGCAGGCAGGCGCACAGCACCAGCGCCAGGGCGGCCCGCCCCCGGCGGGTGCGCCCGGCCTGCATCAGGGCGGAAAAGCGCTCCCTGCGCCCCCGGGCCCCGCCGGTAAAGGAGCTGGTCAGGGGGGCCGGTCCCCCCGCGGGCACAAAGCTCAGCAGCGCCCTGCCGTACCGCTGCCGCCAGGCCCGGTCCTTCCCCGCCAGCACCGCCGCGTCGCAGGCGATCTCCAAATCCCGCTCCGCCGCCCGGCGCAGCAGCCACACCAGGGGATTGAACCAGTGCAGGGCGCACACCCACACCAGCAGCAGCTGGTACCACAGATCCCGCCGCCTGGCGTGCATGGCCTCGTGGGCCAGGGCGAAGGCCCGCCGCTCCCCCTCCACCCCCTCGGGCAGGAGGATGCGCGGCCGCGCCAGCCCCACCAGCACCGGGGAGGACAGCAGGGCGCAGCCCTCCACCGGCAGGCCCTCATACTGCCCCTCCGGCGTGCACCACCGGCGGGTCCGCCGGCGGAAGCGGACATAGCTGCCCAGCTGTACCGCCAGCACCACCCCCGCTCCGGCGGCCCACACCAGGGCCAGGGCCTGCTCCGCCGTCACCCGGGGGGCGGGGCGCTCCTCCGCCGCCTGAGGCAGGGACGCCGGCTGCTCCGGCCGGGCCGGAAGGACGGCCGGCTCCGCCGCCGCCGGTGCGGGGACCTCCAGCCGGACCGGGGCCCGGGGCAGGCTCACGTTGAGGGGGACCGCCAGGCGCAGGGCCACCAGCAGCCAGACCCAGCAGCGCCACTGGGGCCGGAACCGGCCCTTCCACACCGGCCCCAGGGCCAGCAGCAGGGCGATGAGGGCCCCCATGCTGATGCTTACCTCCGCCAGGGCGGCCAGGATGCCTGTCATCCTACTCCCCTCCTTTCAAAATCTCCTCCAGCTCCCTGCGCTCCCGCTGGGAGAGGTCCGGGCTGTCCATCAGCGCGGCCACCAGGCTGGGCAGGGACCCGCCGTGGAGCCGCTGGAAAAAGTCCCGGCTCTCCTGGGCCAGGTAGTCCCCCCGGGCCACCAGCGGGGTGTAGCGGTTGCTGCGCCCCTGCTTCTCCCGGCGGACGAAGCCCCGCTCCTCCAGCCGGGAGAGCAGCTTGATGAGGGTGGCGGTCTGCCACCGCTTTCCCGGCAGGGCCGCCATCACTGCGGCGGAGGAGGCGGGATACTCCTCCTGTCTCCACAGGGCCTGCATGACCTCCAGTTCCGCGTCGGGCAGATGTTCCATGTCCACTCCTCCTTTAGACATTTGTCTATATTCGCATTTTACAATTGTCTTATCGTTTTGTCAAGCAAAACCGGCGCGCGGAAATCCGCGCGCCGGTCGTTTTACTTTGCCTCCCGGTCCCGCACGAAGATGTGCTTGACGTGGGGCAGGCTGGTCTGGCGTACATCCACCTCAAAGCGTGGAAGGGATTTGATCATCTGGGTCAGCTTGGAAAAGCCGAAGTTGCGGGGGTCGAAGTCCCGCTGTTTTTTTACCAGCAAATTGCCCAATTCGCCCATAAAGGCGTAGCCCTCTTCGTCGGCCAGCATCTCCACCGAGTCGGCGATGAGGGTCACCACGTTCTGGGGCACCCGGGCGGCTGGCTCGGACTCCCGGGCGGGGGCCTCCTCGGGCTTCTTTTTGCCGCTTTTCTTGGGCTTGGCGGGCTCCTTGGCCGGTTCGGTCCGGGCGGCCTCTTCGGCCCGGGCCTGCTCGGCGGTGGAGCGGATGACCTCGATATACACAAACTTGTCGCAGGCCACGATGAAGGGATTGGGGGTCTTTTTCTCCCCCATGCCGTAGACCTTCTTGCCCGCCTCCCGCAGGCGGATGGCCAGGCGGGTGAAGTCGCTGTCGCTGCTCACCAGCACGAAGCCGTCCACCTGGCCGGTGTACAAAATGTCCATGGCGTCGATGATCATGGCCGAGTCGGTGGAGTTCTTCCCGGTGGTGTAGCTGTACTGCTGGACGGGGGTGATGGCGTTTTCCAGCAGCAGGGGCTTCCAGGAGGCCAGGTTGGGGGTGGTCCAGTCCCCGTAGATGCGCTTGATGGTGGGGGTGCCGTACACCGCCACCTCGGCCATCACGTCGCCCAGGGCGGAGCGGGGGGCGTTGTCCGCGTCGATGAGCACCGCCAGGCGCAGGTCGTTGGGCTGGGACATGGCCGGCTCAGCCCCGGCCCTGCCGGCGGCGGACGATCTGCTCCACCTGGGCCAGCTGCTCCACGGTGTTGACGCCCAGCATCTCCTCGGCGGTGCAGGTGGGGCAGGCCCCCACCCGGCCGCCCTTGGCCAGGATGTAGGCTGGGGCGTCGGTCAGGTAGTATTCCCCCTGGGCGTTGTTGGGGCGCAGCTGGTCCAGGGCCTGCCACAGGGGGCCGGCCTCAAAGACGTAGACGCCTACGTTGAGCTCCCGGATGGCCTTCTCCTCCGGGGTGCAGTCCTTGTCCTCCACGATGCGGGCAAAGCGCCCCTCCCCGTCCCGGACGATGCGGCCGTAGGGCAGCTCCTCGTCGGACACCGCCGAGAGCAGGGTGCAGTCGTTGCCCTCCCGGCGGTGGGTCTCCAGCAGGGACTCGTAGGTCTCCCGGCGCATGAGGGGCATATCCCCGTAGCAGACCAGCACGCTGCCCGCAAAGCCCTCCAGGGCCTGCCGGGCGCACTGCACGGCGTGGCCGGTGCCCTGCTGGGGCTCCTGCACGGCGTGGGGGTAGTCGGGGAAGGCGGCGACCACCTTTTCCCGGTCGTAGCCCACCACCAGTACCACGTCCTCCCGGTCCAGGAAGGACAGCTCCTCCAGCACATAGCCCAGCAGGGGCCGCCCGTCGGCCTGCCGCAGGACCTTAGGCAGATCCACTCCCTCGGTGCGCAGGCGGGTGCCCTTTCCGGCCGCCAGGACGACCGCTTTTATCGTATGCTCCATGGCATTTCATCCTCTTTTCTCCCGGTTTTTCCGGGTCTGATCGAAAAAAAGTATACCATACCCGCCCCCGGCCTGCAATCGTGCCGGGTCGAAATTTTCGTGATTTTCACCATTGACTTTTTTCGGCGCGGAACTATAATGAGGGCGCTTTCGGGAAGGGGCGGTACGGCCGGCCGCTTCTGTTCCGTTTTCTGCCCTTTTTTGATTCCGGGCCCCGGGCCCATTGATTACGAGGTGGAACACTATGATCACGTTCTTTGTCTGTCTGGTGCTCCTCATCGTCGGCTACATGACGTACAGCAAGCTCGTCGAGAAGATCTTCCGCGTGGATGACCGTCCCACCCCTGCTGTGGCGCATCCCGACGGTGTGGATTACGTCCCCATGAAACCCTGGCGCATTTTTCTTGTCCAGCTGCTGAACATCGCAGGTCTTGGCCCCATCTACGGCGCTCTGTCCGGCGCCTGCTGGGGGCCGGTCGTCTACCTTTGGATCGTCTTCGGCACCATCCTGGGCGGCGGCGTACACGACTTCCTCTCCGGCATGATGAGCGAGCGCAACGACGGCAAGTCCATTTCGGAGGTCGTGGGCCTCTACATGGGCAAGGTCATCACCTTTATCATGCGGGTGTTCTCGGTGGTGCTGCTGGTGATGGTGGGCGTCAACTTCTCGGTGGGCCCCGCCGGCCTGCTGGCCGAGCTGACCCCCGACGCGCTGGGCACCATGTTCTGGCTGGTGGTCATCATGCTCTACTACCTTGTGGCCACCTTCCTGCCCATCGATAAGATCATCGGCAAGCTCTATCCCATCTTCGGCGTGTGCCTGATCATCATGGCCGCGGGCATCGGCGGCGCCATCGTCCTGACCCGTGGCAGCGACATGCCGGAGCTCACCGCCGCGGCCTTCACCGTGGTGCACCCCGACGGTCTGCCCAAGTGGTCCATGATGTTCGTCACCGTGGCCTGCGGCGCCATCTCCGGCTTCCACGCCACCCAGTCGCCCATGATGGCCCGCTGCATCACCAGTGAGAAGCAGGGCCGCAGCATCTTCTACGGCGCCATGGTGGCCGAGGGCGTCATCGCCCTGATCTGGGCCGCCGCCGGCGTGACCTTCTACACCAACCACGGCTCCCTGCTGGACGGCATGACCGGCCTGACCCAGGCCATCGCCGCCGGCGGCGCGGGGGATGTGGTGTACGACATCTCCACCACCCTGCTGGGCCCTGTGGGCGGCGTGCTGGCCATGATCGGCGTCATCGCCTGCCCCATCACCTCCGGCGACACCGCCTACCGCTCCGCCCGGCTCACCATCGCCGACTGGTTCCACATCGACCAGTCCAAGATCGGGCCCCGCGCCGCCCTGTCCGTGCCTCTGCTGGCGGTGGGCGCCGTCATCGCCCTGGCCCTGCCCTGGGACGCGCTGTGGCGCTACTTCTCCTGGGCCAACCAGACCCTGGCCATGATCGTGCTGTGGACCGGCGCGGTGTTCCTGCACAAGTTCGGCTATCCCCCCAAGGCCTGCTTTATCGCGGCCCTGCCGGCCACCTTTATGTCCGCCGTGTCGGTGACCTACTTCCTCCAGGCCCCCGAGTGCCTGAACCTGTCCACCTCCATCGCCTACCCTGTGGGCATCGTGGCGGCGGCGGTGTTCCTGGTCATCTTCATCTGGCGCACCCTGATCGTGGGCAAGGACGACGTGACTGTGCTGAACACGGCCAAGCACTGAGAATCATCTCTCCCTCTCTGCGGGACGGATCCTCCGTCCCGCATTTTTTATAACTTCTTACGAACTTTTATACGCTGTCGTATAGAAAGCTGGAGGAGCCTCCAATTGACTTTCCCCTCCGGTACAGCCTACAATATTGCCCAAGAACCAATTGTTGCGGGGTTCGCGACCGCTGCAATGATAGAGGCGCGGGATGGAAAGAGTATCCGGCAGACTGGGGCAGGCACCCCGCCGGAGAAAGGGCCATACCGCCGAAGGGCCGGCCGTTTGCCTGAGGACCGGTAGCCTGGGCCGTTGGGATAAGATCTCACGGACTGCCACATATCAACTGTGTGGAGCGCTATCATTGAGGCATTGGGCATAGGTTTCCGCCGCTCTTTCCCATTTGGGAGGAGGGGTCTGTTTGTCGATGCTCTCTTGCCGCCATGAACGCTTCCACCAGGAAGGTTCATGGCGTTTTTTGTTGTCCAAGAGCGCCAAACAACTCGACTGGAGGAAACAAACATGAGAAGAAACACCATCACCGCCCTGACCCTGACCGCCGCTTTGTCCCTGACCCTGGCCGCCTGCGGCTCGGACGGCGCCACCGGCGCCGCCGCCACGCCCGCGGCGCCCTCGTCGGCCCCTGCGGCCTCCGCCGCCCCCTCCGCCGTGCCCAGCGGCGTGGAGGACGGGGTGCTCACCGTAGGCATGGAGTGTGCCTACGCCCCCTACAACTGGACCCAGACGGACGACTCCAACGGGGCCGTGCCCATCTCCAACGTGCCCGGCGCCTACGCCAACGGCTACGACGTGATGGTCGCCCAGAAGATCTGCGATGCCAACGGCTGGGAGCTGGAGGTGGTCTCCACCGCCTGGGATTCCCTGATCCCCGCCCTGCAGAGCGGCACGCTGGACGCCATCATCGCCGGCCAGTCCATGACCGCCGAGCGCATGGCGGAGGTGGACATGGCCGGGCCCTACTACTACGCGGACATCGTCTGCGTCACCACCGCCGACAGTCCCTACGCCGACGCCCAGGGCATCTCCGATCTGGCCGGAGGCGTGTGCACCGCCCAGTCGGGCACCAACTGGTACGACACCTGCCTGCCCCAGATCCCCGACGCCCAGATCCAGCCCCCCGCTGACACCGCCCCGGCCATGATCATGTCCCTGCAGACCGGCACCGTGGACTTCATCTGCACCGACGTGCCCACCGCCAAGGGGGCCGTAGCCAAGGACCCGGACCTGGTGATCCTGGACTTCAACGGCACCGAGGACAACTTCACCTTCGCCACCCCGGAGGAGGAGGCCGAGAACATCAACATCGGCATGTCGGTGGCCAAGGGCAACACCGTGCTGCTGGACGCCATGAACGCGGTGCTCTCCCCCATGACCCGGGAGGACTTCAACGCCCTGATGGACGACGCCATCGCCGTCCAGCCGGAGGTGTAAGGCAATGGACCGCTTCCTCGCTCTGGGCCAGGACATGGCCCTGCTGTGGAGCAAGTACGCCCTGTCCTATCTGGGCGGCATCCGCAGCACCCTGCTGCTGGCCCTGGCCGCCACGGCCATCGGCTGTCTCATCGGGCTGGTGTGCGGCATTCTCAACACCATCCCCTCCAGCCCCCGGGACCCCCTGGCCCGGCGGGTGCTGCTGGGGCTGATCCGGGCCGTGGTCCGGCTGTATGTGGAGGTGTTCCGGGGCACCCCCATGGTGCTGCAGGCGGTGTTCATCTACTACGGCCTGCCCTATTTCACCAACAACTCCATGCACTTTGACAGCATCTGGGCCGCCGCCATCCTCATCGTGTCCATCAACACGGGGGCCTACATGGCCGAGTCGGTGCGGGGCGGCATCCTCTCCATCGATCCGGGCCAGGCCGAGGCGGCCCGGGCCATCGGCATGAACCACGTCCAGACCATGACGTGCGTCATCCTCCCCCAGGCCCTGCGCAACATCCTGCCCCAGATCGGCAACAATTTCATCATCAACATCAAGGATTCCTCGGTGATGTTCATCATCGGCTTTACGGAGTTCTTCGCCTTCCACCGCTACATCACCGGCGTCAACAACCTCTACTTCCCCTCGGCCGCCATTGAGATGCTGGGTTACCTGACCCTGACCCTGGTCTCCTCCTTCCTGCTGCGGCTGCTGGAGCGGCATCTGGAGGGCAGCAGCGACTACGAGCTGGTGCAGGCCGACCCGCTGACCCTGACGGCGGGCACCTACCGCTACGCGGACAAGGGAGGTGCGGCGTGATGGACAACCAACCCATTCTGGAGATCCGCCACCTGTCCAAGTCCTTCGGCAAGCACCAGGTGCTGCGGGACATCGACTTTACCGTCCGCCCCGGGGACGTGACCAGCATCATCGGCTCCTCCGGCTCGGGCAAGTCCACCCTGCTGCGGTGCATCAACCTGCTGGAGACCCCCAGCCAGGGGGAGATCCGCTTCCACGGCCGGGACGTGGCCGGGCGTGGGGTGAACCCCTCGGCCTACCGCAGCCGGGTGGGCATGGTGTTCCAGTCCTTCAACCTCTTCTCCAACCTGAACGTGCTGGAAAACTGCATGCTGGGCCAGCGGAAGGTGCTCCGCCTGGGCCGGGAGGAGGCCCGGGCACGGGCCCTGCGCTACCTGGACCAGGTGGGCATGGCCCCCTACGTGGATGCCCGGCCCCGGCAGCTCTCCGGCGGCCAGCGCCAGCGGGTGGCCATCGCCCGGGCCCTGGCCATGGAGCCGGAGGTGCTGCTTTTTGACGAGCCCACCTCCGCCCTGGACCCGGAGATGGTGGGGGAGGTGCTCTCGGTCATGCGGGAGCTGGCCGCCGGCGGCATGACCATGCTGGTGGTCACCCACGAGATGGCCTTCGCCCGAGACGTGAGCAATCAGGTGGTCTTTATGGCCGACGGCGTGATCTGCGAATCGGGCGCGCCGGAGCAGGTCTTTTCCAACCCCCGGCAGGCGCGCACCCGGGAGTTCCTCTCCCGGTTCCTGGCCGGCTGAGGCGAAAAAACGGGCGGGGCCCGGCATCCATGGATGCCGGGC
>NZ_JBBMFT010000010.1:0-65892 GCF_040095835.1 Flavonifractor hominis | reverse complement strand
CTGGAGACGGGCCGGGAAGATAGGTAACGCCAACACAAAAGACGGACTTCTTTTGAAGTCCGTCTTTTGTTATTTCCTGCTTGCCTTTTTTGACAAAAGGTGCTATGATACACCTCGAGTCTGCACAACTGAATGCTGGGGGGCCGGATGGAATCCGGCTGAGAGTTAGGCTGTACTGCCTATGACCCATGGAACCTGTTGGGTAATGCCATCGTAGGGAGCGCGGGGAACGCCGTTTTTTTCAAGTCGCTCAGCGAAGGCTGTGCGGCTTTTTATTTTGGGAAAACGGAGGTCCAAGTACAAATGAAACAACGGGAAAACTGGAAACTCAAGGATGTAGTCATGATGGCCATCCTGGGCGTGCTCTTTGCAGCGGTCTATCTGGCTGTGTTTGACGGAGGGCTGGTGCTCTCTACGGCACTGGCGCCCATGGGGCTGTCGGCGTTCGGGTTTGAGATCATTTACGGTGTGTGGTTCATGGCGGCCACCATCGCGGCCTATATCATCCGCAAGCCGGGCGTAGCGCTGATTACCGAGGTGCTGGCCTCGTTTGTGGAGCTGCTTATGGGCAATTCCGGCGGCGCTACTGTAGTGCTCACCGGTGTGATCCAGGGACTGGGATGCGAGCTGGGGTTTGCGCTGTTCCGCTATAAGCGCTACAACCTGCTGTCCATGGCTATCTCCGGCATTTTTGCCGCGATCTTTATTTTCTGCTATGAGCTCTACTATCTGCAGTATTATCTGCTGGCCCCCAGCGTACTGGCCGCCCAGCTGGCGGTGCGCTTTATCAGCGCCATCGTCTTTGCGGGGATCATCAGCAAGCTGGCCTGTGACGGGCTGGCCCGTACCGGAGTGCTGAAAAACTATGCCGTGGGCGCCAAACTGGCGGCCGTGGAGATCGACGACGAGGAGGAGTAATCAAAATGGGAAAGATCAAGGTCGTTCTGGACTGGTTTGCCAATACCAACCATACCGGGTTCCTGCTGGCGGAGAAGCGGGGCTATTTTGCCCAGGCGGGGCTGGAAGTGGAGATCGACGGTGAGGTACACGGCGTGATGGATCTGCACGGGGCCGACATGGTGCTGGGTCCCCAGATCTCCATGCTGGACTGCATGGCCCGGGGCGTGGAGATGACGGCGGTGGCCGTACTTACCCAGCGGTGTGACTCGGGCATTGTCTCCCTGAAGGAGAGCGGCATCACTTCGCCCAGAAAGCTGGAGGGCAAGCGGCTGACCCACTGGGCGCCCCGCTGGTTCCACGGCGTCATCGGCGAGGCGGTGCGCATCGACGGCGGCGATTACGCCAAGGTCCAGCTGGTCCCCATGGATGTGGGCGACATTGTGGCCACCCTGGGTACCACCGCGGACGCCACTTGGGTCTATGAGAACTGGGAGAACCAGGAACTGATCGAGGCGGGCAAGGAGATCAATTTCATCAACCTGGCGGACGTGGATCCCCTGTTTGACTTCTGCGCCCCCTGTATAGCCGCTACCCACCAGATCCTGCGGGAGCGGCCCGAGGACGTGCGCGCCTTCCTGGCGGCGCTGGACCGGGCGTACATCGAGGTGGCCCATGACCCGGAGGGCACCGTCCTGGAGGTCAAGGAGGGGCTGCCCAAGGTATCGGATGCCCTGCTGGTGCGCAGCCAGAAGCATCTGGCGCCGCTGCTGCTCAACGAGAAGGGCCACTGGGGTACCATGCGTCCCGAGCGCTGGGAGCGCATGGCCGACTGGCTGGTGGCCAACGGCTACTACGACCACCGCCGCAGCGACGAATACACCAACGAATACCTGCCCGGGTGAGATGGGACAGATTGCCTTTGAACAGCTGACCTTCCGTTACCAGGAGCAGGGCAAGCACAACGTGCTGGAGGGGCTGGACGCGGTGTTTGACTCCAGCCAGATCACGGTACTCACCGGGCCCTCGGGGTGCGGGAAGAGCACGCTGCTCTACCTGGCAGCGGGAATCTATCCGCAGAATGCCGGCTTTCTCCAGCAGGGCAGCGTGCGGGTGAACGGCCAGGACCCGGCTGCCCTCCGGCCCAATGAGCGCTGCCGGCTGGTGGGGATGATGTTCCAGAATCCCGAGCTGCAGTTCTGCATGGATACGGTGGAAAACGAGCTGATCTTCTGCCTGGAAAACCTGCGGGTGCCGGCGGAAGAGATGGATGGGCGGATAGAGCAGGCGCTGGCCTTCTGTGAGATCCCCCACCTGCGCCGGCGGACCCTGGCCTCCCTCTCCGGAGGGGAGAAGCAAAAGGTAATGCTGGCCTGCCTGGTGCTGCTGCGGCCTGCCTGGCTGCTGCTGGACGAACCCTTTGCCAACATTGACGACGCCACAGCGGCCCACTTGTGCCGGCAGTTTGCGCGGCTGCACCGGGAATACGGCGTGGGCGTGCTGGCCATCGACCACAGGCTGGACCACTGGCTGTCCATTGCCGACGTGGTGCGGGTCATGGACCGGAAGGGGCAGCTGGGCGCGGAAGGCTGCCCGCCCGGGGCGCGCACGGCGGAGGAGTGGGCCGAGCTGGGCATCAGCGCCCCCGGTTATCCCTATCAGACCACCCGCCCGGCCAAGACTGGGCCGGAGGAGCCGGTGCTGGAACTGCGGGAGCTGGGGGTGACCTTGGAGGGGCAGCCGATCCTCTCCGGGATCAACGCCCGATTTTACCGGGGGCGCATCCACGCCATTCTGGGCCAGAGCGGAAGCGGGAAGAGTACCCTCTTTGGGGCGCTGAGCGGTCTGTACCGCTACCGGGGTTCGGCCCGGCTGGAAGAAACGGAGCTGGCGGGCCACCGCCGGGCGCTGCTGGGGCGGATGGGTTTTGTCACCCAGAGCCCCCAGGATCAGTTCGTGGCCGACACGGTGCTGGACGAGGTGGCGGTCAGCCTGCGGAAAAAGGGCGGCGGGACCGATCCCATGGCGGGGGCCGAGCAGGTCCTGCGGGACATCCAGCTCTGGCGCTACCGCAGGCTCTCTCCCTATATGCTCAGCCAGGGCCAGCAGCGGCGCCTGGGTGTGGCGGCCCTGCTGGCCTACGACTGCCGGGTGCTGGTGTGTGACGAACCCACTTATGCCCAGGATCGCGGGCGGACCGTGGCCATCATGCAGGCGCTGCAGCGGGAGGTAACGGAGCGGGGCCTTACCCTGATCCTGTCCACCCACGACCGGGCGCTGGCCCGGGATTATGCCGACGTGATTTACGAGCTGAAGGGAGGTACGCTGCATGAAGTCGCTCAACCCCTCCTGTAAGCTGATCGGATTGCTGATCCCCACGCTGCTGCTGGCTGCCCTGCACCATCCGCTGGTCAATCTGGTAGTCTTTGCAGTCTGCCTGGCGGTGATGCTGGTCTCACGGGTCAACGGGAAGCTGTTGGCCGGGGCCATGGTGCCGGTGCTGCTGACCGCCCTGGGGATGTATTCCACCGGCTACCACTTCCACGCGGACAGCGGCCTGCCCATCAATACCGCCGCCCAGCAGCTGGGGGACGGGGCGGTGTGGAACGGCCTGATTTTCGGCAGCCGGGTGCTGGCCTTTGCGGGGCTGGGGCTGCTGTTCGTGCTGACCACCGACCGCATCAAGCTGATCCGCTCCCTGCAGCAGCAGCTGCGCCTGCCGCCGGTGTTCGCCTACGGTCTGCTGGCAGCCTGGGGTATGGTGCCCCAGATGATTCGGGAATACCGCAGGACCCGCGCAGCCTTTGCCGCCCGTGGGATCCGGGTCTTTCCGGTGGCTCCGGCGCTGCTCAAGCCGCTGCTGGTCAAGTCGGTGCGCTGGTCGGAGGAGCTGGCCATCGCCATGGAGTCCAAGGGCTTTGACGGCGGCAGGGACCGTACCCGGTACGACCCTATGTGCCTGCGTGCGGTGGACATCGCGTTTCCCATCGTGACCAGCGGCCTGTTTTTGGCGCTTTACCTCTTGTTTCGCTGAGAAAAAAGGACACACCTTGGGTGTGTCCTTTTTTTACTTTGATTATACATATAGTAATAATATTGCGAAAAATACGATATTTTTGAGGTAAATAATAAAAAAACTTAAAAAATATTAAGAAAAGGGATTGAACGAGTGAATATAACGTGCTAATATGTTAACAAAGAAAGCAAAAAATGCCTGAAGTAAAATGAACATTTTGACGAAAAAATGATGACACTTTGCGAAAAAGGGCAAGTTTTGCTGGAGAAAAAAAGGGAGGGATGGCGTAAACGGCGAAAAAAGATGTCAAATAGTAATCAAAAGAAAGGAAGGGAAACCATGAAAAAAAGAGGAGGGCAGCGGGCAGTTTCACTGCTGCTGGCTACGGCGCTGACCGTTGGAATGTCCACGGGTGGCGCTTGCGCGATCGCCGCGCCCGGTACGGCTGCAGCGGTGGAGGTGCAGAGCCTGAATACCTTTACTGATCTGGAAGGGCACTGGGCAAAGGATGCCATTCTGCGCTGGAATGGCTACGACGTTGTCAACGGCGTAGGCGCCGGGCGGTTTGCTCCGGATGAGGCGCTGACCAGGGTACAGTTTTTTGCCATGCTGGGGCGTGTGCTGGGGGGAACGCAGCGGGCTGATCTGAGCCAGTTCCCCGATGTAGACCCCAACGCCTGGTATGCGGAGGATCTTGCCCGGGCGGTAGCTCTGGGGCTGACCATCGGCGATGAGAACAAGAACATTCATCCCAATGATTACATCACCCGTGAGAGCATGGCGGTGGTCATGGCACGGGCGTTCCAGCTCAGTGGCGGAAACGGCATGGGGCAGTTTACTGATGCGGGCCAGGTGTCCTCTTGGGCTGCCGATGCGGTAAGCGCCGTGGCCTCGGCCGGGGTGATGAAAGGAAAAGACGGCGGACGGTTTGCTCCGGCTGATAACGCCACCCGGGCGGAGGCGGTAGCCGTTTTGGACCAGGCGCTGGCGGCACTGATCCAGGCGGACGCCAGCGGAGACGTTGCAGGCAACGCTCTGATCAACACCAATGGCGTGACGCTGTCCGGCGGTACGGTGAGCGGCCGGCTGTATCTCAGCCAGGGCGCTCAGCAGAACGTCGCTCTGGAGAAGGTGAATGTGCAGCAGCAGACCATTGTGATGGGCGGCGGTTTCCAGGCCGACGGGAGCAGCTTTGGTGAGCTGCGGATTACCGCGGACAATGCGGTGGTGACCCTCTCCAAGGACTGCGCGGTGGACAAAGTGGTGATCACCGGCAAGAACGTATCCCTGCTGGGTGAGTGTGTAGCCGACCAGGTGGAGATCCACGCCGAAGGGGCAAAGCTTGCCACCAAGCCCGGCAAGATCGTGCTGGATGACGGTCTGAGCGCCACTGTGGCCGGTAAGGCCTACCCGACGACCAGTTCCGGTTCTTCCAGCTCTTCCAGCGGCAGCGATAACGAGGACGGCGGCTCGGATACCCCCTCTGAAACGCTGAGTCCCGATGCGGCGAAGATCCGTACCAGCATGACGAACGTCGACACGGCGAAGGGCTTCTCGCTGGTAAATGTGCCTTCCGAGTGCACCACCAACCACAAAAACGGTGAAGAGGTGGGCAGCCATCCCTTCAGCTCCATGTACTGCTCGGTGGGCGAGATCGACAAGCTGGTGGAGCAGATGGGCTATGGCGAGGCGGAGTACTTCATGAGCGGTACCGCGAATGTGTACGGCCTGGCCGAGACCGGGGTCAACGTCCCTGTGATCAAGACCTCCGGCGCGGACTACACCACCCGCCTTCTGATCCACTATCCGAAGGATGCGGAGAAGTTCTCGGGCAACATCTATGTGGACATCCTCAATGCCTCGGCGGGATATGACCTGGAGGACATCTACCGCCGGAGCTACCAGCACTTTATGGAGAACGGAGACATCTACATCGGCATCACCTCCAAGACCACCACGGCTCAGGCGCTGAAGAACTTCGATGCCGAGCGCTATGCCGACATTGACTGGCTGGTGGACAACGACGACCCTGCTTCGGCGGAGAACGGCCTGTTCTGGGATATGCTCTCCCAGCTGGGTACGGTGCTGAAGGAGCGGCCGGAGGATCTGCTGGGTGCGGATCTGGGCGCGAAGGCGAAAGCCAACGGCCGCACGTATCTGGTGGGTCAGAGCCAGTCCGGCTTCTACCTGCAGACCTACCTGAGCGTGTTCTATCCCTACATCAACAACATTCTGGACGGCAAGGACATCTTTGACGGCTACTTCAATGCGGTAGGCGCCACGCCGACCACCCTGTCCACCGGGGTGTCCATCACCAACACAGGCTGGCCGGACACGGAGGAGCCCTACCTGGTGGTAATGGGCGAGGGCGAGGCCAAGATGCGCCTGTCCATGGGCTACTATGCGACGAAGGCGGACTCGGACACCAGCACCAGCAAGTTCCGGCTGTACGAGGTGGCGGGCGCGCCCCATGCCGACCCCACGTCGGAGATCCTGCCCAACAACTTTGAGATCGCCAAGGCAAAGGCGGATGGTACCTCCCGCGACATCAAGAAGTACGAGGGGGATCACGTGGAGGGCGATCTGCACCTCAACGAGTTCATCACGGGTGCGCTGGTGAACCTGGACGAGTGGGCCCGCAACGGTGTGGCGGCCCCCGCCGGCCAGCTGCTCCAGGCGGATGAGACCGGCAAGGCCATTGCCCGGGACGCCTACGGCAACGCGCTGGGCGGCCTGCGCAGCCCGAAGATCGACGCGCCTCTGGCCACCTATTATGGGTGCATCAACGACAGTTCCTACTCCACCGAGGGCAGCATGATCCACTTCACCCAGGCGCAGCTGGACGAGCGGTATGAGGGTTCCAGCCAGGCGGAGAAGTACGCCGACTACCTGTCGGAGTTCAAGGCCAGCGCGGACAAGGCCCTGGCGGAGCGGTACATCACCCAGAGCGACTATGATAAGCTGATCGCCTGGAGCAAGGAGACCTCGGCGTTTGGTCAGAAGGACGGGGAGATCCTCGCCGGCCAGACCACAGTACCCACCGTGGAGCTGCAGGATGCCTCCGGTGAGGAGATCTTCAACTCCACCGCCATGAGCGTGGGCCAGAAGGACGAGAGCTGGGACGAAAAGGCCCCCGTGTGGGTTCCCGCACTGCAGCTCAATGACGACGGCACCATCCAGTACGTGAACAAGAGCGGCGCTGAGCCGACTTACTCCGAGAAGTACACGGAGAAGGAGTATTTCGTCTCCGGTACGGCCAACCTCTACGACATCGCTCCGGACAACCGCCTGATGGTGCGGGAGGACGGCCTGCCCTACACCAACCGGATCCTGGTGCGTGCGCCTGCGGACCCGGAGAAGTTCAACGGCAAGGTGTATGTGGATATTCTCAATGCCAGCGACAAGTATGACAATGAGTCCCTGTGGCGGCGTGCCTACGGGATGATCATGGAGGAGGGCGCGGCCTATGTGGGCATCACCTCCAAGCCGGTGTGCGTGGCGGCGCTGCAGCGGTTCAGCGACCGGTATGATGAGCTGAGCTGGGCCAGCCCCAACACCTGGCTGTTCTCCTCCTACAAGATCGACAAGGCCAATGGCCAGACGGCCGAGCAGGCCTATGAGAACTTCTGGGTGACGGCGGGCGAGCTGCCCTACACCGACATCGGTCTGGTGTGGGACATTCTGAGCCAGACGGGCTATGCCATCCAGGCCAACACGGCGGACATGTTCGGCGCGGGCAAGAGCGTGGAGGGCGTGTACCTCTACGGTCAGAGCCAGAGCGGCTTTGTAATGAACGAGTACTTCCGGTTCATGGACTTCCTCAAGGACAATGGCAAGGCCCTGCCCTTTGACGGCTTCATGAACGTGGTGGGCACCTATCCGGCCAACAAGATCAACCAGTCGGACACCACGGCCATTGCGGCCAACACGGAGGACGGCTACTACATCGGCAAGAACCTGGGTGTGCCGGTGATGTATGTGACCTCTCAGATGGACTACAACGCCTCCTTCCGGCCGGAGGGCAGCAATGTGGACGAGGACAGCCTGTTCGCTCTGTATGAGATCGCGGGTGCGCCCCACTCCGACCCCGCGGCCCCGGTGTTCCCCTACAACGATATTCTCACCGCCATGGGCTATCCCGCCCGGAACCTGTTCCCGACCTTTGACCAGGGCCAGGTGGTGAGCGACTACAACTCCAACATGTTCGTGCAGGCGCTGCTGCTGCAGCTGGATGCCTGGGCCCAGGAGGGCACCGCCCCCACGGCGCTGGAGAATCCCTACCTCACCAAGGAAGAGGACGGTACGGTGAGCGGCGGGCTGCGTTCCCCGCAGCTGGACGCCCCTGTGGCGCACTACTATGAGAAGCCTCTGGGCAGCGCCTTCTCCACCACCGGCACCATGGTGCCCTACACCGCCGAGGAGCTGAAGGCGGCCTACACCGACAAGGCCGACTACATTGCCAAGTTCAACGCGGCCCTGGAGAAGCTGGTGGAGGCCGGTCTCATCCGTGCTACCGACAAGGGCTATATGGAGCAGTACCGTGACGCCAAGGCGGCCGAACTGGAGTCCATTCTGACCCCGGCCCCCTAAACCGGACGTGGTAGAAGGAAAAAAGAAAGCCCCGATGCAGGAAACTGCATCGGGGCCTCTTTTTCCTGTGGATTTGCGAAAAAGACTTGACTTGGAGTGTACCCCAGGAAGTATAATGGACTTAACTTTTTCATGAGGAGAAAACGATATGCAGCAAGCAAAAGTTTACTTTACGGATTTCCGCACGCCGGCCTTTGGGGACGGCCTGCCCACTAAGCTCAAGAAGCTGCTGCGGAAAGCCGGGATCGATCAGATCGATATGGACGGAAAATTTGTGGCCATCAAGATGCACTTTGGTGAGCTGGGCAACATCAGCTTCCTGCGTCCCAACTACGCCCGTGCGGTGGCAGATGTGGTAAAGGAGCTGGGGGGCAAGCCCTTCCTGACCGACTGCAACACCATGTACCCCGGCAGCCGGAAGAACGCGCTGGAGCATCTGGAGTGCGCCTGGCAGAATGGCTTTACCGCCCTGACGGTGGGCTGCCCCATCCTCATCGGCGACGGGCTGAAGGGCACCGATGATGTATCCGTGCCCGTGGTGGGCGGCGAATACGTCAAGGAGGCCAAGATCGGCCGGGCGGTGATGGATGCCGACGTATTCATCAGCCTGACCCACTTCAAGGGCCACGAGATGACCGGCTTCGGCGGGGCCATCAAGAACATCGGTATGGGCTGCGGTTCCCGGGCGGGCAAGACCGAGCAGCACAGCGGCGGTCAGCCCCGCATTGATGAGCAGGCCTGCCGCGGCTGCCGCAAGTGCCAGAAGGAGTGCGCCAACGGCGGCCTGGTCTTTGACGAGACTACCCGCAAGATGCATGTGGATACCGAGCACTGTGTGGGCTGCGGCCGCTGCCTGGGCGCCTGCAACTTTGACGCCATCCAGTTCAAGGACTACGCAGCCAACGCCCTGCTCAACTGCCGCATGGCGGAGTATACCAAGGCGGTGGTGGACGGCCGGCCCAGCTTCCATATCTCCCTGGTGGTGGACGTCTCCCCCAACTGCGACTGCCACGGCGAAAACGACGCGCCCATCCTGCCGGATATCGGCATGTTCGCCTCCTTCGATCCCCTGGCGCTGGACCAGGCCTGTGTGGACGCCTGCATGGCGGCCCAGCCCCTGCCCCAGAGCCTGCTGGGGGACAACATGGCCAAGCCGGACTTCTGCGATCACCACGACCACTTCACCAATGCTCACCCCGAGTCGGAGTGGCAGACCTGCCTGGAGCACGCCGAGAAGATCGGCCTGGGCACCCGCTCTTACGAGCTCATCCGCGTATAAAACAAAAGCTCCCCACCACGGTGGGGAGCTTTTTTATGGGTTTAGGGGAGAAAAATATTCAGGGGAGCAGGCTTTCGGCGTAGCGCACGTCGCTCATGGCGTCCTTGCCGTAGAAGTCGGCGCCAATGCGCTGGGCGTAGTCGGCGGTGAGCACCGCGCCGCCGGCCATGATGCGGCACTGAGGGGCCCGCTGCCGCAGCAGGGCGATGGTCTGCTCCATGCTGCCCACGGTGGTGGTCATCAGGGCGGACAGGCCGCACAGACCGGCCCCCTCCCGTACCACGGCGTCTGCCACCGCCTCCGGGGAGACGTCCTTGCCCAGGTCGATGACCTGATAACCGTAGTTCTCCAGCAGGACCTTGACGATGTTTTTGCCGATGTCGTGTACATCCCCCTTCACCGTGGCCAGCACCACCTTCCCTTTAGAGGCGGGCAGCTGCCCGGGCTGAGCGGTCATGCGCTCCCGCAGCAGCTCGAACACCGCCCGCGCGGCGTCGGCGCTCATCAGCAGCTGGGGCAGGTAGAGCTGCCCGCGCTCAAACTGGGCCCCCACCTGGTCCAGGGCGGGGATGAGGGCGGTGTCGATGATCTCCATGGGGGCGCGTCCGGCGTCCAGGTCCGCCCGTGCGGCGGATACCGCGCTCTCCCGCAGGCCGCGGAGCACGGCCTGCTTCAGGTCCGGCCCCTCTGTGGGGGCTGCGGGATGGGCGTCGGGAGATGCCTGGGCCATGGCGGCGATGTAGGCCTGGCAGTTGGCGTCCTGGCCGTTGAGGGCCCGGTAGGTCAGGCAGGCCTGCATCATGGCCTTGGAGTTGGGGTTTAGGATGGCGGCGGACAGGCCGTGCTCCAGAGCCAGCAGGAAGAAGGCGGCGTTGACCGTCTCCCGCTGGGGCAGGCCGAAGGAGATATTGGACACACCCAGAGAGGTGTGGCAGCCCAGCTGCTCCCGGATCAGGGTGAGGGCCTCCAGCGTGGTCCGGGCGGCGGTGGGGTCGGCGCTGATGGTCATGGCCAGGGTGTCGAACACCAGGTCCTCCCGGGGGATGCCGTAGGCGGCGGCGGTGTCTACGATGCGCCGGGCGATGGCCAGCCGGCCCTCCGCCGTGGGAGGAATGCCCTCCTCGTCCAGGGTGAGGGCGATGGCCACGCCGCCGTATTTGCGCATCAGGGGGAAGACGCTGTGCATGCTCTCGTGCTTGCCATTGACCGAGTTGACCAGCGGGCGGCCGTTGTAGAGCCGCATGGCCTGTTCCATGGCGGCGGGGTCGGCGGTGTCGATCTGCAGGGGCAGGTCGGTGACCCCCTGCAGCTCCGGGATGAGCAGGGCCAGGGTGGCGGCCTCGTCCAGGTCGGGCAGTCCGGCGTTTACATCCAGCACCTGGGCCCCGTTTTGCTGCTGGGTCACGGCTTCCCGCAGGACGTAGTCCACGTCCCGCTCCCGCAGGGCTTGCTTGAGCCGGGGCTTGCCGGTGGGGTTGATGCGCTCACCGATGAGCACGGGGCCCTGGGCAAAGTCTACGGTCCGGGCGTAGGAGGATACCCAGGTGCGGTGCTTGGGCTGCAGGGGGAGGGGGGACAGGGAACGGCAGGCCTCCGCCATGGCGCGGATGTGCTCCGGCGTGGTGCCGCAGCAGCCGCCCACGATCCAGGCGCCGTCCCGGGCGAACTGCGCCATCTGCCCGGCAAACTGCTCCGGGGTGACGTGGAAGTGGGTGCAACCGTCGGTGCACTCGGGCAGTCCGGCGTTGGGCTGGAGCAGGATGGGAAGGGAGGCGTATTGGCACAGGGTGGGGAAGAGGGCGGCCATCTGCTGGGGACCCAGCCCGCAGTTGAGACCCAGCGCATCCACGCCCAGTCCCTCCAGCAGGGCCACGGCGGCGGGAATGTCTCCGCCGGTGAGCAGCCGTCCCCGCTCATCCAGGGCCACGGTGACAAAGATGGGCAGCGTACAGTTCTCCTTCGCGGCGATCACTGCGGCCTTGGCCTCGTACAGGTCGCTCATGGTCTCGATGAGCACCAGGTCGGCCCCGGCCTCCGCGCCGGCGCGGATGGCGGGGGCGTAGGCGGCCACCGCCTCCTCAAAGGACAGGTCCCCCGCCGGCTGGAGCAGCCGCCCCGTGGGGCCCACGTCCAGGGCAACGTAGCCGTGTCCGGCCTGCTCCACCGCGGCCCGGGCCAGGCGCACCCCGGCGGCGGCGATCTCCTCCACCGGGTGACCGGCCAGCTTGACGGCGTTGGCGCCAAAGGTGTTGGTGGTGATGATATCCGCGCCGGCGGCCAGATAGCGGCCGTGCAGCTGCTGGATGAGGGCGGGCTGCTCCAGATTCCACAGCTCCGGCTCCCGCCCGGCGGGCAGGCCGGCAGCCTGCAGCATGGTGCCCATGGCGCCGTCGCAGATCAATACCCGGCGGCCCAGTTCTTCTCGTAGCTTCATCAGTGCTAGCTCCCTTGCGTTGGATTTTGAGGGGTCACGTCCGTCCGGCGGAAGGCGCAGTCGGTCTTACCGCAGGACGCGCACCCGCCGGGGCGGCAGGTGGGATCTGGGGAAAGACCGATGACGGCGGTGACCGATTTGGTGGGGATGAGCATTCTGGCCTGGCTGGCGGTGAGGCCGATGCGCTTTTGGGCCTCCAGCGCGGCCAGCAGGGCGGGCTGGAAGTCCACGGAGAAGTCCCCGTATCCGGGGCTGAAGCGGGGGCGAAGCCAGAGCCCCTCCTCCGCCACCTCTCCGGCGATGCGCCCGCCGCACTCGTCGCAATAGGCCTCCAACAGGGAGGCGGCGCAGGCCTGGCACACCACGGCAGCGCTGACCTCAGTAACAGCGCAGCGGCGGATGAGCCGGTCCACCTCCGCCCCCAGAGTGGCGGCAAACAGGTAGGCGCCGGTACAGCCGTTGAGATGGCGGCGCAGGTGGCGGCTTGGGATGGACATACCGGCCAGTTCCATTCCATCCGCCTCCAGCTGCAGCGGGAAGCGCCGCCACACGGCCCGGGGCCGGGCGGTCTGCTCCAGCTCACGGCCCCAGCGCTCCAGCAGCTGCTCCAGCGCCTCATCCACCACGCCGCCCGGCCGGTGCAGGCCCAGGTACCGCCGGGCCTCGGCCCAGTCAATCCTGGCCATGGGGACGCAGGATGGACGAGAGGTTGTCCATGATCTTGGCGGCCACATCGGGCTTGTTCATGGTGTAGATGTGGATGTGGGTCACGCCGTGGGCGATGAGGTCCAGGATCTGCTCGGTGGCGTAGGCGATGCCGGCCTGGCGCATGGCGGCGGGGTCGTCGCCGAAGCGGTCGGCGATGCCCTGCAGCCGGGGGGGCATGACGGTACCCGAGAGTTCGCAGGAGCGCTGGATCTGGCGCACGCTGATGACCGGCATGATGCCCGCCACGATGGGTACGGTGATGCCGTGGTCCAGGGCCCGGAACAAGAAGCGGTAGAGCACGTCGTTGTCAAAGAACATCTGGGTGGTGAGGAAGTCCACGCCGGTGTCCACCTTGCGCTTGAGGTTGTCCAGATCGGTGTAGAAGTGGGGGCACTCCACATGGCCCTCCGGATAGCAGGCCCCGCCGATGCACAGATCGGCGCCGCCCTCCAGGCTCCGCAGGAAGGAGACCAGCTCATTGGCGTAGTGGAAGCAGTCCGGACGGGGGAACTGGGCGTCCTGGGGAATATCGCCCCGGAGGGCCAGGATGTTTTCGATGCCGGCCTGCCGCAGGCGGCCGACCATAGCGGCGATCTCTTCCCGGGTGGAGGAGACGCAGGTCAGGTGAGCCAGGGCGGGGACGTGATAGACGTCCTGCAGGCGGCTGGCCAGTTCCAACGTGCGCTTGGAGGTGCTGCCACCCGCGCCGTAGGTGACGCTGATAAAATCGGGGGCCAGGGCGGCGGTGTCCCGCAGGACGTCGTCCACATGCTCCAGGGCAGCGCCGCTCTTGGGCGGGAAGAGCTCGCAGGAGACGGTGATTTCATGTTGGGCTAGCAGTGCGGAAAGCTTCATAGGGGATGCTCCTTCTCTTTGGATGGGATCACAGCACAGAAGGCATCTGCCGTTGCAGATGCCTTCGGATTCATGAGACAAATTAGACAGTTATTTTATCATAACATGCACAGGAAAAAAGTACAAGCAGTTTTGCCGCTTTTGCCCGGTGCAACCGCTGGTTGCGCACAGTTCAAGGCGGCTTGGTAGACAAATTGCCCCGTCGCCGCTATACTTGGAACATCATGCGAGATGAGGAGGAGCAGAGAACATGACATTGGGTGAGACGATTCACCGCCTGCGGACGGAGCGGAACCTGTCCCAGAGCGACCTGGCAGAGGCGCTGGACGTGTCCCGCCAGTCCATCTCCAAGTGGGAGACCGACGGGGCGGTGCCCGAGCTTGATAAGCTGGTGAAGCTCAGCGGGCTGTTCGGGGTGTCCCTGGACGAACTGGTGCTGGGGGACCAGGCCAAGCAGACGCCTCAGCCGGCTGCCCCTGCCCCTGCGCCCGCAGACGGAGTGAAACCAACCGGCGGGCGGCACACCACAGTGGGGGTGATCCTGCTGTGTTTTGGCGCGCTGGTCTGGCTGCTGCTGACCCTGATGGGTGGGCTATTGGGAGGGTTGATGCTTGCCTGCCCCTTTGTGCTGTGCGGCGCGGTCTGTCTGTGCAGTCGGAAGCACACGGGACTGTGGTGCGCCTGGGTGCTTTTTTTCAGCGTCAACAGCTATCTGCGCTACGCCACGGGGATCACATGGCGGCTGACGCTGTGGACGCTCCAGTATGAGCCCAGCATGAACTATCTCCGCCTGGCCTTTGCCTGGGGGGAACTTTTGTGCTTTGTCCTGCTGCTGGTGTTCACCGTGCTGCGTCTGGGGCGCCAGCCGCTGGAAAGCACCGGACGGCGGCTGGGCTTGCTGGCGGCAGGGTGGGCCGTGTTTGCCGCGCTGCACATTCCCTTTGCAGGGCTCTCCCAGGTGTGGTATCTGTGGGGGGACTGGTGTAAATTCGCCCTGTTGAGCGTCCTGCTTACGGTCAGCGTGCGGCTGATCCGGGGGTGGAAGGAAAGAAAAGGAAAACAGATAGCGCCCGGAACATAGCCTCGGTAGAGCGGCAGCTGCTTTTGCGGCTGCCGCTTTTTTCAGAATATGGGAAGGACGTTGACACAGGTACATTTCTTCGCTAAACTGATACCACACAAGAAACTGGAAATAAAGTCTGTGATTGCAATTTAAAAATAGAAAGCGGGAAAAAACGGGAATGTAATGGGGAACGGTAACATGGATGATTTATGCAAACGGACCGAACAGCTGTGGGAGATTTATTTTAAAGGAGAAGAGGAATGCAATCTCCGGGCGATGGATGAATTTTTAGACCCGGAGTGTGTGATTATCGGCACGGGCCGACATGAATTCTATAAAAATGTATCTGAATTTGTGAATGCGCTGCGCCAGGAAATTACAGAGCGAAAAGACCTTCAGTTTCAGTTCAAAGACTTTTGGTGTCAGCAGAAGCCGGCGGGGCCGGATGTATGCCTGGTCTACGGGGGGATCTCCATCTGGTGGGAGAGCGAGGACAAAACGCTCAAGATCGATATGGACAGCCGCTTTTCCATTTTGTATAAGCGGGAAGCGAGCGGGTGGAAGGTAGTGCATATCCACCAGTCGATGCCAAATTTGGAACAGCTGGACGGGGAATACTATCCCAAGACCCTTTCGCAGCAGATGAAGCAGTCCCAGGAGAAGATCGCAGAGCTGACCGAGTTGGCACAGAGGGACAGCCTGACCCATCTGATCAATTTCCGGACCTTCAAAAAGTGTTACCAGAACTGGAATGAGGATAATTCCTGGCTGTTTATTGTTGACGTGGACAAGTTCAAACAAATCAATGACAATTATGGGCATGTGGCGGGCAACCGGGTGCTTCAAAAAATAGCAGATGTGCTGTTGTCCACGGTGCGCGCATCCGACCTTGTATGTCGGATGGGTGGGGATGAATTTCTGATTCTCTGCGGTGGATTCCACAGCCAGGAGGAAGCGGAGACGTTTATCAAACGGCTGCAAAAGCGGGTGCTGGATGCGGGAAAAGGAGAACGGGCGTGGGCCGGTATCTCGGCGGGGACAGCCAAAATCCATGCCGGGGAATCCCTGGAGACGGTGTTGGGTCGGGCCGATCTCGCACTTTACGCGGAAAAAAGGGACCGAAGCGGATTGCTGTGACCCAATCTGCATGGTCGGAAAGGCAATGGAGCTTGGCTCAGAAGGAGGGACAGGACGTGAAGTATCTCATCGTGATCGATGTACAGAACGATTTTGTTACAGGCGCCTTGGGAACGCAGCAGGCCCAGGATATGCTGCCCCGGCTGTTGAAAAAAATGCGGGAATTTGAGGGCGAGATCTGGATGACCCGCGATTGTCATGACGGCGCCTATCTGAACACACAGGAGGGAAAGCATCTCCCGGTCCCGCACTGTGTGGCGGGAACGGAAGGGTGGCGCTTTCCGGAGGAGGTAGAACAGCTTCGGATGCAGTGCGCCGCGCCGGTGTATGAAAAGACAAGTTTTGGAAGTGTTTCCCTCGTGGCCGCGCTGAAACAGGCCTGCGAGCGGGGCGGGGTAGAGTCGGTGGAGCTGGTGGGGCTTTGTACGGACATCTGTGTGGTGAGCAATGCACTGATGATCAAGGCGGTTTTGCCGGAATTGCCGGTTTATGTGGATGCAGACTGCTGTGCGGGTGTCACGCCCGAGCGGCACGAGGCGGCGCTGACCGTAATGGAGAGCTGCCAGATCGAGGTCAGGCGCGCACTTGTGTGACGGACTTTGGACAAGCATAAAATGGACAGCAGCAAAAACAGCCCTCCTTTTACAGGAGGGCTGTTTTGTATGTGAGGGGACGGTTATAGACGATTCGCTCTGCCCAGCCGCTCCTTAAACGTTTCGTAGCCAAACCGGGTCAGCCGGGTGAGGCTGCCGGCCCGGTCCAGACGCCAGAGGTCGGGCAGAGGCATGCCGTTGAAGGTGTTGTTTTTACAGGTGGTATAGATGGCCATATCACCGAAGAGAACCAGGTCGCCTTCCGCCAGGGGGGCTTCAAAGGAGTAGTCGCCGACGACGTCTCCGGCCAGACAGGTGGGGCCGGCCAGACGGAAAGGGTGGCCCTCACCTGGTTCGGTACTGGCGCCCAGGATGGGCGGCTGATAGGGCATCTCCAGCACGTCGGGCATATGGCAGGCGGCGCTGGCGTCCAGAATGGCGATTCTGGTGCCGCCGTTTTCCACGATGTCCAGCACCCGGCTGACAAAGTAGCCCGCGTTCAGGGCCACGGCCTCTCCCGGTTCCAGATAGACGGTGACGTTCCAGGCTTGCTGGGCGTGTCGGATACAGTTCTCCAGAGTGGCAAGGTCGTAGTCGGGGCGGGTGATGTGGTGTCCGCCCCCCATGTTGAGCCACTGCATCCGGGGCAGAACATCCCCAAACTTCTCTTCTACCGCAGCCAAGGTGGTATTCAGAGCGTCGGAGTTCTGCTCGCACAGGGTGTGGAAGTGAAGACCGTCCAGCAGCGCCAGGGTTTCTTCATCCATCTCCCTGTCCCACACATCCCGGGTCACACCCATGCGGCTGCCAGGTGCGCAGGGGTCATAAATGGCGTGGCCTTCCTGGGTGGAACACTCCGGATTGATCCGCAGCCCCAGACTTTTGCCCGCCATCTTGCCCAAGGGACCGAAGACTTTCAGCTGGTGGATGGAGTTGAAGACGATGTGGTCGGCGTATCGGAGCAGCTCCTGAAATTCCTCCTGCCGGTAGGCACCGCAGAATACATGGACCTCCTTGCCCGGCATCTCCTCCCACCCGAGCCGGGCCTCATAGAGGCCGCTGGCCTCGGTACCGGCCAGATAGGGAGCCAGGAGGGGATAGAAATCGTAGTTGGAAAAGGCCTTCTGGGCCAGCAGGACCCGGCAGCCGGTACGTTCTGCCAGGGCGGCGAGTACCGCACCGTTTTCCCGCAGCCGTGCCTCGTCGATGACATAGCAGGGAGTGGGCAGGGCGGCAAACAGCGCCATGGGATCGTACCGGGACAGTCCCGCAAACTGGGGATCGTGTAAGGTTTTGACCATCAGTCCACCAGTACGGGGTTGTGGTTCTCGCTGCGGGGCAGACCGTACTTGTCCAGAGCATCCAGGAAGGGATCGGGATCAAACTCCTCCACCGTGTGCACGCCCTTCTGGGTCCACTTGCCGGTGAGCAGCATGAGAGCGCCGCACATGGCGGGCACACCGGTGGTGTAGCTGACGGCCTGGCTGGCCACCTCCTTGTAGCACTCCTGGTGGTCGCAGACGTTGTAGATGTAGTAAGTCTTGTCCTTGCCGTCCTTCTTGCCGGTGAAGATGCAGCCGATGTTGGTCTTGCCGTGGGTACGGGGACCCAGACTGGCGGGGTCGGGCAGCAGGGCCTTCAGGAACTTGATGGGCACGATCTGATGGCCTTCAAACTCCACGGGAGTGGTGGACAGCATCCCCACGTTCTCCAGACACTTCATGTGGGTGAGATAGCTCTGGCCGAAGGTCATGAAGAAACGGATGCGCTTGACCTCGGGGATGTTCTCGGCCAGGGACTCGATCTCCTCGTGGTGCAGCAGGTACATGTCCTTCTCGCCCACCTGGTCAAAGTGATACTCCCGCTTGATGCTCATGGCGGGGATCTCCACCCAGTGGCCGTCCTCCCAGTAGGAGCCGGGGGCGGACACCTCCCGCAGGTTCACTTCGGGGTTGAAGTTGGTGGCGAAGGGGTAGCCGTGATCGCCGCCGTTGCAGTCCAGGATATCGATGGTATCGATGGTGTCGAATTCATGCTTCTTGGCGTAGGCGCAGTAGGCCTGGGTCACACCCGGGTCGAAGCCGCAGCCCAGCAGAGCGGTGAGGCCGGCCTTCTCAAACTTCTCCCGATACGCCCACTGCCAGGTGTAGTCGAAGTAGGCGGAGAAACCCTTCTCCTTGCAGCGCTTCTCATAGGCGGCCTTCCACTCGGGCTCCTCGATGTCCTCGGGCTCGTAGTTGGCGGTGTCCATGTAGTTGACGCCGCACGCCAGGCAGGCGTCCATGATGGTCAGATCCTGGTAGGGCAGGGCGATGTTCATCACCAGGTCAGGCTGGTAGCTCTTGATGAGGGCGATGACCTCCTCCACATGGTCGGCGTCTACCTGGGCGGTGGTGATCTTGGTGGCAGTCTTGCCCTGAAGCTCAGCGGCCAGCTGGTCGCACTTGGACTTGGTGCGGCTGGCGATGCACAGCTCGGTGAATACGTCGCTGACCTGGCAGCACTTACGGATGGCTACGTTGGCCACGCCGCCGCAGCCGATGACTAATACTCTGCTCATAGTGATTCTCCTTTATGTCAATGAAATGAATCGGTTATTCGGACAGGGCCAGCAGCAGTTCCCGCAGCACCTTGCAGGCGGCGGCGGTGGAGACACCGCTGGGGTCCAGCATGGGGGCCAGTTCGTTCACGTCGGCCCCCACCACGTTGGTACGGGCCACCATTCGGATGGCTTCCAGCAGCTGGGGGAAGGTGACGCCGCCCGCTTCCGGGGTGCCGGTGCCCGGGAAGGCGGAGGGGTCCAGACAGTCCAGGTCGATGGTGAAGTAGACGGGAGCGCCGCTCCGGGCCAGAGCCTCGGTCAGCGTGTCCAGGCCGTCAAAGCAGAAGGGGTGCAGATCGGTATGGTCCTTGGCGAAACGGAACTCCTCCCGGTCGCCGCTGCGGATGCAGAACTGGTGGATGTGCCCGTCTCCCACCAGCTCGTGACAGCGGCGGATGACGCAGGCGTGGCTGAGCTTGGCCCCCAGGTAGTCATCCCGCAGGTCAGCGTGGGCGTCAAAATGGATGATGTGCATCTCCGGGTGGCGTTTGTGAACGGCCCGCACACTGCCCAGCGTCACCAGGTGCTCTCCACCCAGCAGCAGGGGCAGCTTGCCGGCGGACAGGATCTCTTCGGCCCGCGCTTCAATGTCATGGAGCGCAGCCTCCGCGCTGCCGAAGCAAAGTTCTAGATCGCCGCTGTCAAACACACGGCAGTCGGTAAGATCCTTATCCTGATAGGGGCTGTAGGTCTCCAGGCCGAAGCTCTCATGGCGCATGGCAGACGAGCCGAACCGGGCGCCGGGGCGGAAGCTGGTGGTGGAGTCGAAGGGGGCGCCGAAGAGGACGATGTCTGCCATCTCAAAGGGGCAGTCGCAGCCGATAAAGGTTTCGATATTGGGATTCATTTTTCCACTTCCTCCAACATCTCCTCCAGAAATGCGGGCAGGAAAAACGCTCCCGCGTGGAGGCGGACGGTGTAATACTTGGTTTTCAGATGGAGCTTGAGCCACTTTTCCCGGTCAAAGTCGTCAATAGGGTGGTATTTTTTACTGGCAAAGCCAAACAGCCAGTACCCTGCGGCATAGGTGGGGATGTGGGCCTGATAGACCCGGCTGATGGGGAAGGTGCTGACGATACGCTTGTGGCTGCGCTGGATGGCCTCGGCGTCATGGCGGTAGAAGGGACTGCCCTGCTGATTGACCATGATGCCGTCCTCCCGCAGGGCATTGTAGCAGATGCCGTAGAACTCCCGGGTAAAATATCCCTCGGAAGGGCCGAAGGGATCGGTGGAATCCACGATGATCAGGTCGTACTGAGCATGGCGGCGGCGGATGAAGCGCAGGGCGTTGTCAAAGTAGATGTGCACTCGTTTGTCATCCAGCCGGCAGGCGTTTTCCGGCAGATACTGCCGGCAGGCATTGACCACCTGCTCGTCCATCTCCACCAGGTCGATGGACTGGATGCACTCATATCGGGCCAGCTCACGGACAACGCCTCCGTCTCCGGCGCCGATGACCAGCACGTCCCGGACATTGGGGTGGACCGCCATGGGCACATGGGTGATCATCTCGTCGTAGATGAACTCATCCCGCTCGGTGAGCATTACATTGCCGTCCAGAGTGAGTACCTTGCCGAACTCCGGGGTATCGTAGATATCGATCTGCTGATAGTCGCTCTTCTGAGAATAGAGGTGCCGGTTGACCCGCAGGCTGTGCTTGACGTCGGGGGTGTGAAATTCACTGAACCAGAGCTCCATCATCGTACCTCCTCAGCCAGAATGTTGATCCGTTCGATTTCCGGGTCTTCGGTGCCGGTCATGGAGCAGCCCTTGGCCTTGGCGTAACGGATGTAGTCCAGAATTTCGGCGGTGATGCGCTCGCCGGGGGCCAGAATGGGAATACCGGGGGGATAGCACATGACGAATTCACTGCAAACCTTGCCCACACTGTCCTCCAGTGGGACGCTGCGCTTGTCGGCATAAAAAGCTTCCTGGGGGCTGGTGACGACCTCAGGATCGATGTACTCCTGATTCATCAGGCCGCTGCCATCGGTCTGGTAACGACGGCGGATCTCCGCCAGGGCGCTGACCAGCCGCTCCAGCTCCTGATAACGGTCGCCGATGGACAGGTAAGCCAGGATATTGCCGATATCGCCGAACTCGATCTGGATGTCGTACTCATCCCGGAGCAGATCGTAGACCTCGATGCCGGCCAGACCGATGTCCCGGGTGTGGACGCTGAGCTTGGTGGGATCAAAGTCAAAAATAGAGTCCCCATTGACCAGCTCCCGGCCGAACGCATAGTAGCCGCCTATGGCGTTGATCTCCTCCCGGGCGTACTCCGCCATGGACACAACGTGGCGAAAGACCTCTTTGCCGCGCAGGGCCAGGTTCCGCCTGCTGATGTCCAGGCTGGACATCAGCAGATAGCTGCCGGAGGTGGTTTGGGTGAGGTTGATGATCTTGCGTACATGGCCCTCCTGAATGTTGGGGCCGGTGAGCAGCAGGCTGGACTGGGTAAGGCTGCCGCCGCTTTTGTGCATGGACACCGCGGCCATGTCCGCTCCGGCGGCCATGGCGGAGACTGGCATATTCTCTCCAAAATAGAAGTGAGTGCCGTGGGCTTCATCGGCCAGACAGTACATCCCGGCGTCGTGGGCCATTTTCACGATGGAGCGCAGGTCGCTGCAGATGCCGTAGTAGGTGGGGTTGTTCACCAGCACGGCCACCGCGTCGGGATTCTCCCGGATGGCCTTGGCCACCTGCTCCCGCTTCATGCCCAGAGAGATGCCCAGACGGTGGTCCACCTCTGGGTTTACGTACACGGGGATGGCTCCGCAGAGGACCAGCGCATTGATGACGCTGCGGTGGACGTTGCGCGGCATGATGATCTTGTCTCCCCGCTTGCAGGTAGCCAGCACCATGGTCTGCACCGAACTGGTGGTGCCGCCTACCATCAAAAAGGCGTGGGCCGCGCCGAAGGCATCGGCGGCCAGTTCCTCCGCCTGCCGGATCACCGAGATGGGGTGACACAGGTTGTCCAGAGGCTTCATGCTGTTCACGTCGATGCTGACGCACTGCTCGCCCAGAAAGCGGGTCAATTCGGGGTTTCCGCGCCCACGCTTGTGTCCGGGCACGTCAAACGGGACCACCCGCATCTGACGGAAGGTCTGAAGCGCCTCGTAGATCGGGGCTTTGCTTTGGTCCGGGATATGCTCTCTTTTCATCTTCCAACACCTCAAAGCACAAAAAAACACAAGCTGCGCTCAGGCAGCTTGTGTTCAGATCAATTCGTACATAATAAAATCCGGGATCATCTGTTTTCGCTGTTCAATAGGAATGGGGGAGGGGAATACAGATAGGACGCCGGAAAATACATCTGGTACTGAGAGTCTATATAGCAACAAGATACTTTTACTACTCTTTTATTGACCGTTTCACAAGTCTGCGTACAAACGCATTTCGGTTATAAAGTAACCAACTTATAAAATTTGAGCTTTTAACTCAATCAATAAGGCGGCAAACCGCCAATCGGCAGTGGACCCGGCTGTCCGTATGGCCTTAACTTCCGAAGAAGTGGTCCCAGTATTCTTGGCCAGATAAACTCCAGTCAAATTCTCTCAAAAAAATAGCATAAGATTTTCTTCCTGTCAATTACTTTTTTCAAATTAAGTGGAAATAGGGCGAAATCAGGCGTTTTATGTCCCATGCAGCGGACGGTTCGGATGCCTGCGTCTTAAGAAAACTTAAGAGAATATTTATATGCCCCGATCGGTTGCTGTGGTATAATCTCAAAAACGCGAGAGAGAAAAGCCGGAAGAGCTTGGGTTTGCTGCAGACGGATAACGATGCGTGTATGAGAGGATGGACGGCAGACCAGGGGGGCGGAACGATGGAGCATACAGATTATATTTTTCGAATCAGTCCGTATGACAGAGAGAAATTTTTACCACAGGTTGGAAAGGCACTTGAAAAACGCACGGAGCTGATATCGCGCAAAAAGTATCCCGCTTTATGGAACGTGACCGACCGGTTGCGTGCTCTGCCGGGGGGGAAGACGAGAAGCAGGCTCCGCACCAAAGTCCTGAGTGTGATCTGTCTGATCTTGGGTATTTTGCTCTTTGTCCCCGGGCTGATGGAACCGCAAGAGTTGACTGTCCCGCTTATTGCGGGTGCATTTGCCATAGGCGCCGGCATCGGCGGACTGTGGCGCAGCCGAAAACACAGGGTGAATGCCTTTGAGAAAGCGGCCCGAAAGCTATTGGAAAGCGTGGGCAGCCGTTCAAGTGAAGAGGAGACTACCGTTTCCTTTTCAGACACCGGAATGACGATAGCAGTGGATAACAACGTGAGCAGGCCGGTGCCCTATCATGAGTTTGAGTGTGCCGTTGAGACGGAGGATATGATCTTGTTTGTTTATGCAGAACGTGTTATGGTACTGCAAAAATCCGATTTGACAACGCATACAACGGAACAGTTCCATGCATTTCTTTCAGAAAAAATAGCTGAATTTTGGTAAGAAAGCAAGGCTGGTTTCCTTTGTGAAGAGCCAGAAGAGAGCATATGGCGACAGAAAAAACAGCAGCCCCCATTGATCAAAGGTCAATGGGGGCTGCTGTTTTCTGTTGGAGGGTTACCAGCTCACATATTCCGTGCAGAACCGCATGAGCATGACAGCGACCTGAGCGCGGGTGGCGCTGCCAAGGGGAGTGAGTGTACGGTCACTGGTACCGTTGATGATCCCGGCACCGCAGGCCCACTGCATAGCGGAGATCGCATACTCTCCCAGATCGGCAAAGTCCGTATAGGAGAGAAGATTGGTGTTCTCGCCGATGCTTACATCGTAGCCCTTGTGCTGTGCATAGCGGTAGAGCATGGTAGCCATCTGCTCCCGAGTGATGGGATCGTCGGGCCCAAATTTGTTGTTGCCGTAGCCGGTGACGATCCCTTCGCTGGCAGCCCACCGGACGGCCTCCCCATACCAGGAACTGAGATCCACATCATCGAATGTCAGGGTGTAGTCCACCACGGGGCTGCCCTCCAGCCGCCACAGGATGGTGGCGATCATACTGCGGGTGGTCGTCACATCAGGGCTGAAGGTGGTGGCGCTGGTGCCGGTCATCAGACCGTGTTCATAGACAGAGCGCACCCCCTCCTCATACCAGGTGCCCAGGGGCACATCCACAAAGGGCAGGTCATCCGAGGTGATCTCGGCAAAGGTCGCTTTCACCGTAACGGAGCTCTCCGGCATGGTAAAGGTGTATGTGCCGTTCCCCTTGTCGTTCAGCGTGATGGTTTTCCCGGTCCTGCTTGTGACGGTAAGGCCGGCAAGCCGATAGCCGTTATCCGGCGTGGCGGTCAGTGTAACGGTAGTCCCTGCGCTGGCAGTGTTGCGGTTAGAGGTGACTTTACCGTTGTCACCGGCCTCCACAGCAATGTTATAGCTGGAGGCATCGTCATCCTCGTTGGTATGGGTGCTGGCGATGTGCAGGGTGTAGACATCGCTGCCGATGTTCACCGTGATGACGGTGTTCCCCACACCGATGGGGACATACAGGCTGTTGGTCTCTACATTGTTGATGGTGACCTTCTCATTGTCGCCGGAGATGGCAGTGACGAGAGTGCCGTATGCGGAGACGTCGGAGATGGCGTAAGTCAGCACACCGCTTTCGTCCGCAGTGAAATCGTCCATGGATACGAACAGGCCGTCAAAATTGAGGCTGTCCTCGCCTGCCGCAGCGGCATGGACCACCACCCGGCTGCCCAGTTTGGTGAATGCAACGGTGCTGGTCTGGCTACTCTCCCCGCTCAGCGCGCCGGAAATGCTGGTGGTTTTCGTCTCCAGCGGCTGGCCTTTGTCATCCAGAAGCGTGGCCACCAGAGTAGCAGTGGTCTGCTCCTGGAGCGAGTTGTTCTTCAGCTCAACCACAGCGGTGGTGACGTCGTCGTTGGTCTGGGTCACGTTCAGCGTGGTTTTTTCGCCAGTGCGGGCGTATGCGCCGGTGAGCAGGACGGCGGAGGTGTTGTTGCCGGTGGCGTATTCTGCCATGGCCTGGTCGTTTTCCTTCCCTTCCGCCTTGGCGTAGAGGTACACGCCGCTGGCGGGGACCTCCTTCTGATTGAGTGTACCGGTTACATAGCTTCCCAGGTCATAGGTGACCTGGAAGGTCATGCTGCCCAGGTCCATGCGCCGCAGGGCGTCGCCGCTGAGGGTGACCGTGTTGCCGGATACGGATACGCCGTTCTGGCTGCCCTCCAGGGTGACATTGGCGGGCTCGGTGTGCTCGGAATCGGTATAGAGGCTCAGCTCCACCGTACGGCCCGAGTTCTCCAGCTGCGCTGCGGAATCGTTGTACAGGGTCACCTGGATGGTGCGCTTGCCGGCATTCTCACTGACCACCTTCATGGAGGAAATGCCTACGTCGTTGTAGTCCAAGTGGAGGGTGCCGCTGGCCAAAGAGGCCGCAGAATTCGCACTGACGGTGTAGGTGGGGTTGGTGATCGTGCTGCCGGTTTGATACAGCACCGTCACGCTGGCGCTCTCGCCGGGATTCAGAGTCACGGGATTGGAGGCATACGTACCCACCTCGACGTTCAGGTCGGCAAGCGGGGTGGTGCCGGTGTTGCGGAGGGTGAAGACAATCGGGGTGAAGGAGTTTACCTGCAGGTCGGCGTAGTCCACCGAGATGGCGTCCACCGAGACGGCTGCTGTGGTCAGACTGCCGCCGCCGGTGAGCAGCTGGTCGGTGTCGGCAGGCACAGCGACTCCAGCCACGGTTTCCGTCTCCGTCTCGCTGTACTGGCTGCCGAAGATATAGGCGCTGATTTTGCCGCTGCTGTCCTTCCAGGCGCTGAAGGAGTTGGACAGGGTGCGGTCGGGCAGGGTGACCAGTGCCTGGGGACTGGAGAGATACATCGTACCGTCGATCTTGCACAGCTGAGTGCCGTAGAGGACACTGTGGTCGGCCTCGCCGTCGGCGTTGGATGCCGTCTCGGCCCACACCAGAGTCAGTCCATCGACGCCCTGGCCGTTCTGCTTGGCAAACTGGAAGTTGGAGTTGATGTTCAGCGCATCCTCCTGGGAGATGGCCTTAACGCTGGCGGGAATGGCGTTTTCACTGCTGCCGTTGTAGAGCTGCCCGTTGGCGCCCACGGCCTGCAGGCGGATATCGCCGCCGTCCTGCGTGCTGTACCAGCCCAGGATGAAGGAACCATCGGCCGTGACCACCTGGGGATTGGAGTCGGTTTCCTCATCGTTGGTAAGCACCACCAGATCGCCCAGGGTGCCGTCCGCCTGAACAACGCGGTAGGCCAGCTCATAGCCCTCCATGGGGTTCTCCGGGTCGCTGGACCCGCGGTCCAGGGTAAAGACCACGATGGAGGTGCCGTCACTCAGCATGGCGGTTTTCAGGCCGACCACGCCGCCCAGGGAGCCGTTGTAGACCATCTGTGCGTCGCTCCAGTCGCTTCCGTCGTAGCGGCTGAAATAGATGGTATCTTTGGTATCAAAGGAAGTCAGGTTATCCGGATTGGAGCCGTATGCGGTGTCGGAGGTGTAAACGTTCCGCCAGAATACCACGGCATGGTCGCCGCCCACGGCTGTCGCCGGCGCCAGGTCGGGGGAGGCGTTGTCCGTGAGCTGCTTGGTGGTCCAGCTGGCGCCGGAGTCGGAGGTGGTGGCCACCATGATCTCGGTGCTGTTGAGCAGCTGCTTCTGCTCGTCGGGGGAGATGACCTCATCCGCATTTTTCTCCAGGTTGGTGCTCAGCCGGGACCAGGCGGCCACGGTGAAACGGCTGGTGCCGGAGAGGGAGGGGGACAGGTCGCCGAAACCGTTGTTGGTGTCGTCGCTGTCGTCATCAATGACGGTGCCCTCGGTACCGACTGCGCCGGCCACGATGCGGCTGTCATAGAAATCCTGGCTGTTCTCATCGCTGATGTAGGCGGAGAGGCTGCCGTCGTCGTTGACCACAGGCTCGGAGCCGGGGTTGGCGTCGTTCTGCACCACTGTAGCGGTGCTGTCAAAGCCGGGGTTGTTCCAGGTGCGCTCGCCGTTGGCGTAGGCCGCCAGGTAGCTGCGGCTGAGCAGAGTGGGCGTACCCGACAGGGATGTGGTGCTGGTGCCGGTTCCGGTCCAGTAGTCGTTGATGTACTGATAGTCGCCGAATTTCTGGTTGTAGTTGACCTTTCCGGAGACCAGCGCTCCGTCATAGGAGATAAACAGCAGCTTGACCACGACCTTGATGCCTACCTCGCCTTCCACGCCCAGGGCCTGTCCGTTGCGCTGCTGGCCGCTGGTCAGATAGGTCTGGGAGAGGAACTGGTTGGTGGAGTCGCCGGTAAGCTTGCCGAACAGGCCGATCTTCAGCGCCACGATGCTGTAATCGAAGCCCACGCCGCCGAAGGCGCTGATGTAGCCGTTGATCCGCAGGGTGGTGAGGAAGTCGTTGACGGAGTCGGAGGCCTTGGCCTCGTCCGTCCAGTTGGCCAGCGTGGCGTCGCTCTGCTGGTCGGTGTAGACGGTGGCGGCCTTGAAGTCCAGCTGGAGAGCCAGGCCCGCGCCGAAAGAGGCGGTGATGGGGACGGGACCCGCCCAGAAGTTCACGTTGGCCTCAAAGCTCACACCCGCACCGGCGGTGAAGCCGCCGCTTACGACGCGGAAGGCCCACTCGTGCTGGTCGGTGTCGTAGTAGAACTGACCTTCATAGCAGCCGGTCAGCTGTGCGCCGAAGTCCAGGCCGGAGTTGGTGGTCTTCAGATAGTTTTGCTTCAGGTCCTGTCCGGGGTGGTAATTGCCCTGAGCCATGTCGCTCAGGTCGCCCACGCTGGGGACGCCCACCTGCCGCTCGGTATCCAGCAGCTCGTAGTTCATAGACAGGCCGTCCTGGTCGTAGTCGAAGTCCTCCAGTTCCAGGCTGTCATAGCCGCCCCAGATCAGCACATTGAAGACCGTGCTGTCCTCAGTGGGGGTGATAAGGACCTTGAACAGGGGATTGCTGGAATTGGCCGCAGAGGCCAGCATCTCAGAGATATCGCCGTTAAAGGCACTGCTGATGGAGCTGTTGCCGAAGCTGAACTGGCTGCTGCCGCTGCCAAGTCCATTGACAAAGCTGCCCTGCATATCCAGCACCACGGCCTTGGCGTCCTCATTGACCAGCTTCACATCCGTCAGGTCGATGACCTGGAAGGGCATGGACACGTCCTTGAGCAGCTGGTCGTTCTGGTACACGCAGGCCCGGAGCTTGGCTGCGGTCTCCGGCTTGAGCCAGCCGGAATCGGTCATGGTCTCCTTGGTCAGGACCGTGGTGTTGGTGACGATGGGGATGGAGGAGAAGGGGAAGGTGCTGTCCGTCACGGTCTGCCCCTTGGGGGCAAAGCCGTCCTCTCCGGTCATGGTGACGGTGGCCTTGCCGTCCTCGGCCTCCACGCCCCAGAGCATAAAGTAGCTGGTGAGCTCAGCATACTTGTAGGTGCTGTTGGGACCCACTCTGCCGGTGGAGCCCATCACATCCCGGACCTGCAGGTCATCCCCGCTCTGCTTGCCGTAGGCCATGGTTTGGGCAGTGAGGAAGGGCTGTTCCTCCTGGCCCTGGGGGACCTCCTCCAGGGTGACCACGGCGCTGCCGGTGCGCAGGATGCGGTCGGCGGACATACTGCCCTGGATGTTCACCAGAGTGGGATAATATTTGTTATTGTCCATGTCGCTGAGCTCGAACCAGTAATCCAGCGCAGCGTTGGTCAGCTGTCCGGTATAGCCCTCAGCCTCAAACTGGGTGGCGTCCATGTACACGGTCAGCTTGCCATCCTCATCGGTGGTATAGGTGCCGTCGGTGGCGCCGGAGATCAGACTGTTGGAGGTGGGGCCCATCTGGGCGCTTTCACAGTAGTAGCCGCCCAGGTACACGCCGCCCCGGAGGGTGACGGTCTCGTTGGCAAAGGGTGTGCCGTCCGGGTTCACCAGGTACAGCTCCGCCTTGGCGGCGGGGCGGAGGGTGACGGTGTTCAGGGGATAGAGCTGCAGCTTGGCGGCGTCCCGCTCCCCACTGGAGAGGGCGCTGTTGAGAATGGTACCCAGATTGGGCTCCTTGTCGCTGCCCGAGCGGAGGTATACGTCGCTGACGATTCCGCTGGGTTCATAGAGGGCAAGGATACCGTCCTTATTGGTTTGGATCGTCTTGGTCTGGCCCGCGCCGTTGGTATAGGTGACGTCGGTCGTTTCGGCGGGTGTGACCTGGAAGAGATAGAATTTGTCCCGCAGCGTCTTTACATCCACGGTCACGCTGTCGCTCATGCCGGTGGCGGCGTGGGTCGCGGTGATGGTGGCGGTGCCGTCTGCGGTGGCAGAGACCGCCATCTGGGTCTGGGGCAGGTAGGTCTCATAGCCCAGATCCTCAATGTTGTCCCACAGACCGCCCTGTCGGTAATAGACGCCCACAGATTCGGGGTGGTCGGACACCCACTTGATGCCATCCCGGAAGCTGCTCCAGTTGTAGGCGTCGGCATTGATGCTCACATACTCGATGAGGCCCAGCTCCTGGCGCAGGGCGAGAATGGCCGCGCTGTCCGTGGGGAGGGTTCCATCGACCTTGGAGGTGTTGTCCAGCGTGATGGGGCCGTCGGGCTGGATCTCCAGAGCGCCGCTGCGATAGACCCGCAGCACGATGGAGTCAGAACTGGGGGCAAAGTCCGGGCTGCCGGTCTCATTTTCGGTAAAGGTGATGGTGTAAGTGTCGTAGAGACCGCTCTCTACGGCTTCCGGCGTAAACGTAACGGTCTGTCCGCTTGTAGGAGTCGTGGTGGACAGGCAGGTGTTGGCGGAGACGGCTGCATCCGCGCCGTCTGCCATACGGGTGGCGGACAGGGTACCGGCAGCATCCGGATTGTTGTGGATGGTGCAGGTGAGGGAGGCCGTCTCGCCGTCGGTAAGGTCGGTCTTGTCCGAAGTGAGGCGCATCTCGGTGGGGGGCGAGAGCACAGTAATGGAGGAGGTGGCCGAACGCTGCTCAGGCTCGGCGATACTGACCTCCACGGTGTACTGGCTCTGGGGGTAGCTCACCGCCAGGTCTGCCGCCGGAATGGTATAGGAGGTGACCTTTGTTTCGCTGTCCGCCGGATTTTCCACCGTGTAGGTCTGGACCAGCTCACCGGTGGTGTCCGTACCCTTGTACAGTTTGACGGTGAAGGTGACGTCCTTTTCCGGATAGAGTTCAAAGACGTTGGTGTTCCACTTCACGGCGGCGTTGCTGCCGCTCTGGAGCAGGGACTCCTGAGCATACTCGGGGACCAGCAGCGTCAGCTTATCCCCGGCGACGACAGTAAAGAGCTCAGAGTCGGCATACTGGTCATCGCTGGAATCTTCCGGGGTGCCGTTGTCCGCCGTGTAACGGAAACTGACGGTACCGGTTTTGGACTGCAGCTCGATCTGGCCTTCCTGGGTGATGGTGGCCACATCCGGATTGTTGCTGCTCCAAGTGCCGCTGGTAGCCGCGCCTTCCGGGGTGACGGCCGCCTGGAGCTTGGGGACATTCTGGTCGCTGAGGGCAATGGTGTAGTTGTAGTCAGTCCCAGCGCCGACTACACTGACGGCTACGCCGGCCACATCCACGCGCTTGGCGATGGTGACAGAGTTTGTTGCCCAGCTCACGGTGACCCAGTCCTCACCCTCCTTCACCTGGAGCTGGATGGTGACCGTCTGCTCTTCGGCAGAGGGGGCGATGGAGTAGGGAACGGCGGTAAAAGCGTAGGAGTCGTCAGCACTTTCCACCATGGTGACTGTGTGCTCCACGGCTTCGGCACTGTTTACACGGATCAGCAGCCGCATCAGACCGGTGGGATCGTTCAAATATTTACTGTACATTTGCTGATACTTGGGATCCTGATCCGCAGAGATCGAGAAGTTCAGCGCCTTGCCGCTCTCATCATAGGTGACATCCAGGTTCTCCACGGCATTCTTCAGAATGGGGGTATCCAGGGTCACGCCGGAGACGGTAACGTTATTCACCTCTTTGGCCTCGTTGCCCCAGTAGTCTGTGATGCCGGAGTTGGAGGCCACGCCCACGGTAAGGACGCCGTCATCCATTTCCTTGACCTCATAGAAGAAGGTGATGTACTTGCCGCTGGTGGAGCCGTGGAGATCTTCCAGCGTGTACGGAGTATTGTTGATGGTGATTTTGGTATCATTCGTGGCCTGAATGAACTCATCGGCAGTAATGGTAATGGGAATCACATCGCCGCTCCGGTAGGTACCCTGCGGTGCGGAGACGGTGAGGATGGGGGCCTCGCCGTCATTTACCAGTTCAAAACTGGACTTGGTGGTAGTGGCGGTATAGCCATTTACATAGTAAACGTAGGTTTCGTCAAAGTCGCCGTCGCTGATCTGATCCCATTGTACCGTGTCATCCTTGCAGATACTTAATTTCAAAAGAAAATTCAGGGGATAGACCGCGGGGTAAGAGGACATCGTTGTGGAGATGATGTTGTAGGAGATGTCCGCCGTCCCCCCGCCGGAGGGGAGGCTGAGCGGAAAACCGGTGACACTGTTTGCGTCGATGTAGGGGTTCGCGCCGAGAAGGACGCTCTCCGGCACGATCAGCGTGCGGTGCTGTTCCCCGGTGATATTTTGGTAATCATCGGTGTTCTCCTGCTTGATGGTGGCGGTGACGTGGGTGCGTATCGCGCTGTCAGAGTCGAGAGTGTCAAGGCACTGCTGGAGATAAGTCAGCGTCTGCTCCAGTGCCTCGAGATCGGAGCTCAACGCCAGCGAAAACCCTATTTGGCTAACGAGCTCGTAATCGATCTCGTTAGAGGAGGTCATCTCTTGGGAGGCGCTTGCAGAGCCTGTCATGGCCGGCAACGGATTTGAGATGGAAAAGTAGCCGTTCCAGCAGTCGCTCAGGCCGCTCCCGCCCTGGAAGAAGAAGCCCTGGGCGTCATAGAAGGACACATTCTGCCAGATATCCCCGAAGGAAATCTCACCAAATGAAAGATAATTTTTCCATGTTGTCGCATAATCCGAGATACCAGGTGCACTAATGCAGAGATACAGCGGGCCAGTGTAATCATTCCTGAACGCATCTGTCGTCAGTGTGTACTCTGTTCCGTCCACCTGTGACATTTCCTCTGGGGTAAAAAAGTAAATGATTTCACCGCTGTTGTTCCCCAGAGAATAACGGTCGCTGGTCTGATCGGACAGGTAGACGGCAAGCCCACGGTTAAACATATTGCTCGCAGACTCTTCGCCCCAGAATCCCATGGCCTTGAGCACATTGGAAAAATCTACCTTGAACTTGATCGAGAGGGTGGTGCCCCGCGGGATGGTCACGTCGGGGGTGCTGATGTAATAGGTGTTGTCCTTCACCTGCACGTTGCTGGTGTCAAAGACGACCTGATCGCTGTTGGCGGCCAGCGTCATGCCCTCGCCCTGGAGCTGCTCCAGCAGGCTGTTGAGATTCTCCAGGGACTCACCCTCGAAGGTGGCTCCGGTGAAATACTTCTCCTGCAGATACTGCAGCTGCCGCTCGATGGCGATGATGGTGGCAAGGTCCTTCAGGGAGATAGGCACCCCGTCCACCTCCGCCACCTGGGTGAGGTCGGTATTCGGGTCATTGAGAAGAGCCTCGATCTCCTCCAGGGTATAGGTCTCCCCGTCCAGGTCGATGGTCTGGTCGGTGACCAGATTGCCGTCCTCGTCCAGGAGACCCAGGGTATCCAGCAGTTCATAGATTTCCTCGTAGCTCTCGCCGGTAAAGCCCTGCAGCTGTTCCAGAAGGCTCTGGTTCTGCTCGGGCGTATTGTGTACCAGGCCGCTCACGGCAGCAAAGGCCGCGGACGGAAGCATGGTCAGTACCATGCACAGGCTGAGGAACATTGCGAGCAATCGTTTTTTCATGTTCTCCTCTCCTCATGTGGTTTTCTTATTTGGGTGGTTTGATGGTTCTTCTCGTGACGACACACTCCAAGAAGCGCACCCTTTGCTTGACAATAGTACTGGCAGGAGCCGAAGGGGGTACGCTGGAGTTGGCCTTTCAACGGTCGGGCATAGGTACAGGGGGCCTCAATGGTCAGCGGGATGGGGGTACCTCCAGGGGAAGATCGGAGCATCCTCCGGAGATTTGCCGCAGTCCTCCGCGTTTCATCCGCTCTGTTCATCCCTCCGCAGAGGAATGTCCAGCACTACCCCTTTCACAGGGAGCCGGGCCGTTCCTGTCATCACGTGCCTCCTTTCACGGTTGTTTCTTTCCAATTGTTTTACTGGGATTATTTTTATCCTATCTTAAAAAATATCCTTCGTCTATCACCCATTTTATCCCCCAAAATGGGTGATGCCTCCAGGGTTTACCTGGAGGCATCCTGTTTGCTTTTTCACTTGTTCAGAGAGGAGAATGTTATTGCAGCATATATTTTTTTAATTCTTTCCTGGTCTGGGCATTCAGCTTCTTCATGGCCTCAGAAATATGATTTTTCACTGTATTTGACGAAATATTCAGGTATTTTGCGATCTCTTGGTTCGTCCAGTTACGGGCAGCCAGCATCGCCATAGCAAACTCGGTAGTAGTCAGATCATCGGCCACATCATGCCCCGTGATGGGGTTATGAACTCTACGCCAGCCGGAAGAGAAGCGATAGGTGATGTCAATGATCCGCTTAAAATCTTCGGGCCAGTTTGGCTTGATGGTTGCCTCCAGCATGGCCCCCAAGAGTCCGTGATGCTCACCAAAGCCCTCGATCAAGTCATCCGGGCGTGCGATTTCCCACGCGGTCAGAAGATGTGCCTGGGCACGGTCGGTCTGCTTTAAGCTCATGTAGTCCATCACGGCCACAAGATGCAGGTAAATGGCAGAGATGGGGTAGGCATCGGCTCCCATGGCGAGGGTGGCCTCCACAATCCCGGCACTGTGGGCGTATTCCTCTTTCAGATAGAGGTAGTGGGCTTGTACATACAGTGCAAAGGCACGCAGGCCGGGCGGCAGCAGCGGCAGAAATTCACCTGCGGGCGGCATTTCCTCCGGTAAGGGCAGGTGCAGCAATACCGCCGCCGCGAAGGCAACAAAGGCTTCCATCGCACGGACCGGCGGGGCAGTCTCCCCGCTGACGGCCAGCGTTTTTTGGATCTCACGCAAGGCGGAACGGGCGTGGTCGATCCGCCCCATGGTCAGGCAGGAATAGGCAAAAATCCAACAGGCCGAAAGACGGGTTGCTCCGTCTGCTGCGGTGAGATATCCTTCCGTTTCCTGCATGGCTTTTTCTGCCTGCCCGCTGAAGTAGTGATACTCCGCCAGAGCGATGTCCTTTTTCGGACCAGCTTTCATTTTATCGATGGCTTCTGCACAGTGCCCCGGTTCAAAGGGCGTGTTCATCAGGGGCATGAAACCGGCAAACAGCTCCGGCGCTTTTTTTGACTTAGGGGGCAGGGGCGGCTTTTTTTGTTTTCGGGGATCGCCAGGCTTTTGCGCATGTTCGGGGATTGCCCAGGAGCCGCCAAACCGCTCCGCGCCTGGGATGCGCCCTTCGGAACAGTATTGATTGATCCGGCGTTCCGACACGCCCCATTTTACTGCTGCCTCCCGAATGGATAAATAACCTTTCATCCTGCACCTCCTGTATATCAATTTTTGCCTGCAAATGAGTGTAAGCAAATGGCTGTTTTTATTATATATAAAATTTCATAGAGCTGCAAGAATACAAAATGGATGCATGAATATGAAAAACAAACAGGCTCCGACAGCTGTTTTGCTGTGTAGTATGCAAGACTTGGCTGGCCCCCATTGGATTGGTCCTATGGGGGCCCATCCCGCTGGACACGCTGTTTCCGGGGGAGTGAGTCGGTGTGTTCTGTAGTCGAAAAGGATCTTCGGCTTTGCCGGTAGCTTTTCCCGACAAAGATGGGGAGATGATCCACATGAGAGATAGCCGCTTGTGAAGAAAGGGAGGAGAGGTTATACTGAGGATACGATTGACAAGCAAAAGAAGAGGCAGACAGCAGGAACAAGTTTGCGGCGTATCTGGACCGGATCATCTCCGAGCGGGATCGTTTGAAACTGGTGAAAACGCAAGCAAAGGCATATCACGATAGTGCTGGGCTGCGGGGATGAAACGGTACCACAGGAAGTGCGACAGGTATATCAGCTGGCCGGAAAATTGTGCCGGAACTGCAGCAATGAAGGAGTATGGATATGCAAGAGAACGTCAGGTGTTGCTGGGCCAATCCCAAGAATCCCCTTTACATTCGATACCATGATGAGGAGTGGGGCGTCCCTGTCCACGACGATCAAAAGCTGTTTGAAATGCTGATTTTGGAGAGTTTTCAAGCGGGACTTTCCTGGGAGTGTATCCTCAACAAGCGGGAGGCATTCCGCCGGGCTTTCGATGGTTTTGATTTGGAGAAGGTCTGCGCATACGGCGAAGAAAAGCTGGCGGCGCTGGGGCAGGATTCCGGCATTGTCCGGAACAAGCTGAAGATCCGCGCCGCCGTGAACAACGCCAGGATCTTCCAGGCGATTCAGCGGGAGTGGGGGAGTTTTGACCGCTACCTTTGGCACTGGACAGACGGAAAGACTATCTATGAAACAGGCAAGGTCCGTTCAGAACTTTCAGACGCGGTTTCCGAGAATTTGAAGGGTCACGGCATGAAGTTCGTAGGGACAGTCATCATTTACTCCTACCTGCAGGCGGTGGGTGTGATCAATTCCCATGAGGAAAATTGTTTTTGCAGGCATCAATGAAAGAAAAACTTTGGCTGTACCAGATCGAGGAGGAACAATGAGACAGGACAATATTATTATCCGTCGGGAAACCCCGGCGGACTATGCAGCCGTGGAGAATCTGACCCGGGAGGCCTTTTGGAATGTGTACCGCCCCGGCTGCAACGAACACTATGTGGTTCATGTATTGCGCCATGACCCTGACTTTGTGCCGGAACTGGATCTGGTTATGGAGCGGGACGGGCAACTCGTCGGCCACGTGCTGTATATGCGCTCCAGGATCGTGACCGACGGCGGTCGGGAGCTCCCCATGATGACCTTCGGCCCCATCAGCATCCGCCCAGACCTTCAGCGGCAGGGCTTGGGCAAGCAGCTGCTGGATGACTCCATGGAGCGGGCCAGAGAACTGGGCGCTGGGGCCCTGTGTATCGAGGGCAACATTGCGTTCTACGGCAAGTCCGGCTTTGTAGTGGCTGGGACCCGAGGCATCCGCTACCACGGGGAGCCGGAGCAGGCGATCCTTCCTTATGTTTTGCTGAAAGAACTGCGGCACGGATTTCTGGACGGCGTTACCGGCGTCTATCACACACCGAAGGGCTACTATGTGGACGAGGCTGCAGCGGAGGAATTTGACCGGAATTTTCCGCCCAAGGAAAAATGGAAGCTGCCGGGACAGCTGGTTTGAGTGAAGGACCACTTGATGCCTGCGCCGCAGAAAAGCATTTAAATGAAAAATCGCCGCAGGTTCGGCTGCGGCGATTTCTGTATCCGATCTGAACCGCGCCACACAATGCGAAAGTGGTGCGCTTGCAAAGCAGCAGGTTTTCTGCCTGCACACTGCGGTGTATGGTCAGATGACAGGGATGGACAAGCGGCTATAAAAAATACTGCCCCCGGTTAAAGAAACAGTTCGCCCTCTTTCCGGTCAGAGCACACCTTCTTCAGCATCAGACTGGCGGCAGAGAGCATGACGGGATTGACTTTCCGGGCGGAGTGGGGGCATACGGAAATGCAGCGCATACAGGAGATGCACGCCGTCTCATCCACTTTTTTCGGATTTTCCTTGTCGATGGCCTGTACAGGACATTCCACTGCGCAGATGCCGCAGTTGGTACACTCTTTCGTGGATTTGGGCACCATACTGGCACCTCCGGCCTTTTTGTAAGGATGGTTGCCGGGAATGGAAGGTTCCGTGGAGTCTCCGGCAGAGAGCTTCGCCTGGATCTGCCGGGCAAAATCAGAAAGCTGCTTGGCATCCTGCGCATCGGGTCTGCCGGCGGCAAACTGCCGGACAATCGAGTGTTCTGCTATGGCAGCAACGGCGGCGACTACCCGGAAACCAGCCTGTTTTGCGGTATCTTTCAGCTCTATCAGTGTGTCTTCATAGGCTCGGTTCCCATAAACGCACACCAGGATGGCACGGGCGCCTTGACCGTTCAGCATAGCCAGCCGTTCCACGGCCACAGCGGGAACGCGGCCGCCGTAAGACGGTACGGAGATAACGGCCACATCCTCCTGTGTCAGCGAAACAGCATGAAAGTCCTGCTTGCTGTCGGTCAGATCAACCGCGGTAACTGCACCGTCCAGTGCGTCTGTTAAAAGTGTGGATACCTTTTTTGTGCCGCCTGTCGGGCTGAACACGATGTCATAGAGTTTCATAGAAAAAGTCCTCCTTTTTTCTTCTGCGCGTCAGGAAATCATGTAAGGCGTGCCCTGGGGAGCGGACAATTTCATTTGTTTGATCCTGGCCTCACATTTTGAACGGCTCTTATACGAGGCTCATTCTAGGGGATTCGTTATATGGGCTCTCTCTTGCTTTTTGCTGGAAGAATCGATAAAATGGAAAATATAACAAACGATATTACATGCCACACAGTGTATCACCTGAATGATGTAAAGTCAATAATTACAACAAATGTGCATTAACATCGATCCGTTTGAAAGGATGCAGAACAGGAGTATGCAGATCAGTATAAAATGCTCCATTGCGGTTCATTGCCTGATATTCATTCACGAAGCGAAGGGAATTGCCAAGGTGACCAGCAATCTTCTGGCGGAAAGTACTGGCAGCAACCCTGTTGTGATCCGCAATATTCTCAGCGCATTGAAAAAGGCGGGGCTCATCACCGTTGCCAGAGGGACCGGCGGCGCGGAACTGTGTGTCGATCCGTCTCAAATCACACTATATCAGATCTATACTGCACTGGAGCCAAATGGAGTTACGTCCCTGATTGGGATTCATCCCTGTGAAGGCCGCCGGTGTCCGGTGGCACAAAATATCCGCAAGGTGTTGGAAACTCCGTATCACAGGATTGAGGACGCAGTCAAGGAAACCATGGAACAGATTACGCTGCAATCTATGCTCGAGGAATTCCGCGGGCTGGCGAGGAACCAAACAGGAAGTGCGCCTGTGTCTTAACATGAATTGACCAAGATGGAACTGCTGGTTATGGAGTTATGAACGGTCGCAAAATCTTCAACGCTGGATCGATAAACAGCGCCTCGGGAGGCACATCACAAGATGTTGCTTCCCGAGGCGCTGTTGCTGATCCTTCGATTTATCTTTTATTGGTTGCGGCCGGTCTTTCAAATTCAGATACGTTCATCTGGAGCCTGCCCATCGTGTGCCATCCATTTGCAGTCCGTCAGTTCCATATTCGTAAAGACTGCACGGAAAGATGAATCCTCAGGGCTGCAAGCGTAGATGCCGAAAGATATTTTCTCCGTTGCTTCACTCAGGTGACAGATACGCATTTGATGGAACGTCTTACCGTCTTCCGAGCACTCGATACAAAAATCATCTTCTCTGCGGCTCAAGCGGTACCACATGGATTTTACATGGGCGGGAATTTCCGTGGTTGCCCAGTCGGAATAGCCGTGGTTGGTCACCACACTGCCCAGGTGCTGGAAGTCCTCATTTTCGTATTCAACCGATCCCTTCAACCAATTTTCACTGTCGAGATACAGCACGACTCCGCACTGGTCAAAGCGGTGATGGCTTTCAGAAAATTCGGTTTTAACCAGGAAGGAAAAGAATGTTTCTTCCGTATCCATTTGCAGTACGGGCGCATTATCATTGCGGAAATGGTAATAGGTTCTTTGCCACAGATCGGTGTGTGGTTTGGTGACGATTTCAATTCGATCCTGCGTGATCACACAGCTCTTGGGTTCCCGCGTCCATGTTAAGTTTTGAACATCAAATTTCAAGATGAATCCCCCTTGCTGTTCCGGCGAGACAAATGTTTTGTGTAGGGTACCAAGAGAGAAGCACACCTTATAAAACGCATGCTTTTCAAGCAGTTGTATGCAAACTCTTTTTGCCCAGTTTAGCTCTTTTAATTGTAGCTCTGAGTGCGACGATACTCAGTTGGGAGCATCTGTGTTACATCTTTGAATGCTTGTGAAAATTTCCCCTGGGTTTCATAGCCCACCCGATCTGCGATTTCGGAGATCGGGATGCTGGTTTCTCTCAGCAGCTTCATAGCCTGTGCCATGCGGTATTCTTTCATGTAAGTGGCGATGGGCAGGCCATATACGGTCTTAAAGACCTCCTTCAGCGTGGAGGTGTTGATAAGGTATTGCCTGGAGAGCTCCTCAATGGTGAAACGCTGATCCAAATGCTCTGTCAGCTGACGGTGGATCTCTTTGATCCGCTCTGTCTGTTGAGAAGCGTATTGTGTCAATGTATGCTTTTCTGGCTGCACATCGGAGAGATAGAGCAGCAGCTCCTGGATTTTGAGCTGTAAGTACGCCCTGCGCCGGAAAGAAGGGGCTGAATACAGGGGGGCAAAGATCCCCTCCAATTCCGGGCAGGCTGGGATGGCTACCGGTTTTTCACCGCAAAAGGTATTTTGTATGGCTGGAAGATCCAAGCCGGACTCTTTCAAAATTTCCGGGCAATTTGCTTCCAGGACCGGCAGATCAATCGAAACGGAAATGCCCTCCGCGTAGCCCAACGGAAACATCATGGCCGAGTCTGCACAGCAGGCAGCGCTGTGCACGGTGAGATCTCCGGCACCCAAATAGACCGCTGTGCCGCCCTGCATATTCCAGCCTACCCGGCCATTGCGGCAGTAAAACAGCTCCAGGACAGAGGAGGAAGCGGCGTGGTGTACGGTGATTTCCTGAGCTGACAGCAGGTTGTAGGAGGCGTCTACGCCGGGAAATACATGGTAGGCTTCCAGTTTCCCTTTTCCAACTGTTTTGGCAGAAAATTGCCCGGTGAGAAGGACATACTCCTGGCCGGATGGAGAATTGCGGACGATTGTCAGGCCTCCGCCCGGAACATCCTGCAATTGCTGCGCGATATGTGCCGGTTTCCGTTGTTTCATAGGATTTTCCTCACAGAGTTTGTTCTGACGGGCAGGCGATGACCACCAAGTCTTCGATCATGTGGTGGAGCAGCTGGGCCTGCTCTGTGCCTGCAGCGGTATAATAGACCTCTTTTCCCGCCCTGCGGTTGACGATCAAACCGGCAGCTCTCAGCAGCTTGAGGTGGTGGGATACAGCCGGACTGCTCATCCCTACCATGGCGGAGAGATTGAGCACACACTCCTCGCAGTGGCACAGCAGCCAGAAAATACGCAGGCGGCTTCCGTCTCCCAGCTGCTTAAAAATATCTGACAGTGTCTGAAAATTTTCCACACTTGGCATGTTCTGCAGTTCTTGCTCCATGGATTGTCCATGGTCGTGAGGCAAAGATGTGGTTTGCATCGGATCACCCTCCTGTTTGGCTTATCATACCACAGGCAGGTGCGGATGCAAACTTATTCCTGTTTTAGTCCTGCGTCGTGGGGGAAGTCACCGATTTGCACCTTGCGGTCAACAGTGCACATCTGCTCCCGGAGAGCGGACAAAACTTCGCCAAGCGGTCCGTCCAGGCCGAAGGATTTGTCTTTGATCGTATCCGTAATGTAGACCTCGCCCAGATTGATGGTGATATAGACGGCGTTTGGTTCCCGGGCCACCAGACGCATCAGCGGCGCTTTGATGAGCTGGTTGTGCCAGCCGATGCCCAACTCCAGTACAACCAGCCGTTTCTCGTGGTATTGGTTCAGAAATTTCTGGAATCTCTGCCTGGCGCCATGGTCCGGAACCATATTTGACCCTGCTGCCATATGAACCTCCATGGGGCCGCCGCAGCGGGGACACCGGGGCACCAAATGAGAGGGGATTCTGCCACCCTGTTCAGCGGCCGCCATCCGCTCCGCCCATTCCAAGGTGGGATAGAGGGTATCATGGCAGGGGCGGGCGCACTGCATGGTCAGCCAGGTTCCCTCTATTTCATAGATTTTTTCCGGGGCAAAACCGCTGAGCTCAAAATGGCATTCCCCGTTGGAAGTGACGACAAAAGAATCCTTGCTGTCCACGATTGCGTTCAAGTCCTGCATGACCTGTGTGGGCTGATATTGTCCACAGTAATGATGAATCAGCCGGCTCCAGAAGGCCCACTTTACTTCTTCCGAGGGCCAGCGGGCTCCCATCCCGTGCAGCAGGCACCGTAGGCCGTACTTATCCTTAAAGTCGCCGAACAAGTCCGCAAATGCCTGGTTATCCGCAAAGAGGTGCAGCCCCTCGGTGATGGACAGGCCATTGCTGGCTCCAATCAAGATGGCGTCCGCCCCATGGACTTTTTCTGCAATCGGTTTCAGATCATACATACGCAGTCCCCCTTTCCAGACATGCATGCAGCCGCATCCCGCAGTACTGCGGCAATATCCTCTTTGATGGCCCAACCTTTTTGAGACAACTCCTGGGGCAGAAGCGCGTCGTTTGGGTTAATGGTGATGTAATATGCCTGAGGCAGGGAATAGGTCAGGTTCCAAAAGGGCTCCTGAATAAACATGGGGGTCATGCGGCCTACCCCCAACTCCAGAAAGAGAATTTTTTTATCCTGATTGGCAGTCAGGAACGCATTGATTTTGCGATATTCATCCTTGTACTTCTTGCCCTCCAAAAAGGTATAGCCCCGCACCCAGGGCTCCATCTCCGCGCCGCATCTGGGACACCGGGGGATCAATTCTGACGGGATACAGAGATTTTCGTCAATCGCATCGTTCATTTCATAAACCATCTCTTTGTTCCAATAGATCTCATCGTGGCAGCGGCGGCTGCACTGGTAGTACCGGGAGTCCCCTTGGATGGCGCTCAGCTTGTCTTCTGATACCACACGGGTAAACTGGAAGTCCTGGTTGGTGGTCATAATGTGGTAATTCCTGCCCTGGAGCAGCTTCATCAGGTCGTAATAGGGCTGACCTGTGGGGCATTCATACTCCATGTACCCCATCCGGGCAAGAAACGCCCAGTGTGCCTCCGGGGACGGATAACGATAGTAAAATCCATGGAAGGCACCGGTAAATCCATATTTACGGTGAAAGTCTCCCAAGTATTGTTCGAATATAGCGTCGTTTTGATAGAAAAAGTGGAAGCCGCAGGAAGCAGACATACCCGCTGCGGCACCCACCAAAATGGCATCGGCTCCAGCGATTTTTTCCAGCAAGACCTGCACATTTTGACGGTGGACGGCGGGATCAATGGATGTTTTGGGGGTCAGCAGCATGGTTGACATGGTTCCTCCTACATGTTATTATAAAAATTACATGTTGCAAGCATATCATGTTATTTTATAAATTACAAGTGGGCGATTAAAAATTTTTGAGGTGAGCCTATGAAATACTCGACCAAGTTGAGCGACGCACTTCATATATTGGCCTTTCTCAGTATGGGGGCCGGCCAGCGGATCACAAGCGCTAAAATTGCGGAAAGTGTAAAAACAAACCCGGCCTATATCCGCCAGCTGATGGCTGCGCTGAAGAACGCCGGCCTTATTACCAGCACACAGGGACAGGCCAATGCAGAATTGACCCGAAATCCGGACAAGATCACGGTACTGGATGTCTACCGGGCGGTGGAGGGTAATAAGCCACTGCTTCACTGGGATATCGATACCAATCCGGAATGTGGTGTGGGGATCTATGTTCAGTTGAGCATTGCGGACTTTTACCAGGAGATCCAGGAGGCTGCCGAACAGAAAATGCAGACCATTACCCTGCAGGCCATCATAGACCAATATTATAAGAAACTAGAGAAACTGGCCCTGGAATCAGGGCAGGAAATTATCTCGTGAGGAGATGTTGACTACGAAACAGCAGAAAAAGATTGGACTGGTCGTGGAAGGCGGCGGGATGAAGTGCGCCTATAACGCCGGGATTCTGGATGCCTTTCTGGATGAAGGGATCACCTTTGATTATTGCATCGGCGTATCCGGTGGCTCGGGAAATCTGGCATCCTATCTGGCGGGGCAGAGAGGGAGGAACCTTCGCTTTTTTACTAAACACATTCATTCGCCGGATTATTTTGGCCTGAGAAGCCTGCTGAAAACCGGAGATCTGTTTGGATTGAAGTACATCTATGGTGAACTGACCCGCAGGGAGGGAGAGGATCCGCTGGATTTTCCCGCTCTGATGAAAAATCCGTCGGAATATGAGGTTGTAGTCACAAACGCGCTCACAGGAGCGCCGGAGTATTATGGGCGGGAGAGGATGGAGCAGGATGATTACCGCTTGATCATGGCCTCCAGTGCCATCCCGGTTGCCTGCCATCCGGTGGAGCTCAACGGGGTGCCCTACTTTGATGGGGGTCTGACCGATGCCATCCCGGTCCGCCGCGCCCTGGAGCAGGGCTGTGAGAAGCTGGTGGTCATTCTCTCCAAGAATCGGGACTATGTACGAAAGCCTCAGGGGATGCGCAGGCTGTACCGGCGGGCCTGCCGCAGTTACCCCAACATTGTGGATGCCATTGAGCGCCGTCATGTGGTGTACAACGACAACCTGAAGGATGTGTTTTCTCTGGAGCGGGAGGGGACCGCCTTTGTCTTTGCTGCCAGCGAGCCCATCCATGTGGGGACTTACTCCATGAAAGAGGATGCGGAACGGGAACTGTATGATTTGGGGCTGCGGGATTTTTCCGCGCGGAAAGCAGAACTGCTGGAATTTCTGAGTATCTGACATGAATGGATATAAACAGAGGAAAGGTGCGTGAAACTGACATGGAACCGATGGAGCTTTTGACAAGCAGTACTCCGTACAGCGTGTATAACTTTCATCTCCCGCAAAGTCTGAAGGAAAATGCTGAGCAGCTGTGTTGGGAGTATAATCAGCTGCCGCCGGGGCAGGAGGAGCGGCGCAGAGAGATTTTAGGAAAGCTGTTTGGTACCTGTGATCCGAAAACCTTTGTGATGCCTGGGTTTCGCTGTGATTATGGGTTCAATATCCATACCCACGGGTTGGCGTTTATCAATTATAACTGTGTGATTCTGGATACCTCCCCGGTGCATATCGGCGCCAACGCCTTTATTGCCCCCGGCGTGTGTATCAGCTGTGTCGGCCATGCCGTGGATGCCCGGCAGCGGGCCGATGCGATTACCACATCGGCCCCCATCACACTGGAGGATGATGTGTGGATCGGCGCCAATGCCGTGATATGCGGTGGGGTCACCATCGGGAAGGGCTCCATTATTGGCGCCGGGAGCGTGGTGACCCGGGATATTCCGGCGGGAGTTGTGGCCGCAGGAACGCCCTGCCGCCCATTAAGACCGGTTACAGAGGCCGACAAGATCGATTTGAGTACGGTTTCCTTATAAAAAACACCGGAATGATTTGACAGACCGTCAAATCATTCCGGTGCTTTTTATATTCTGGACGGAATCCTCGAGGATTGTTTGTTCAAGGAATATACTTCATGCCCCACTGGGAGATGGCATAGAAAATTGGCAGCAGATCCCTTCCCTTTTCCGTCAGGGAATACTCCACCCGGGGCGGGATCTCGTTGTACTGCTCCCGGTGTACCAGACCGTCTGCCTCCAGCTCTTTCAATGCGTTGGTAAGCATGGTGTTGGTGATGGGTTTGAGCATTTTCTTCAGCTCCCCAAACCGCATGGGAGATTGAATACACAGCTCATAGATGATCTGGAGCTTCCATTTCCCCTGGAGCATCTGGACCACCGGCGTAACCGGGCAGTTTCCGCTTTCTGTCAGGATGACGCTGCCCACCCGGTTTTGAAATTCCTCATAGGTCATGAGCTGGTTCATGGAATAGCCCTCTCTCTGTCGGTATGATTTTTCGTACTAGGTACAAATATTCTGCGTACTTGCACCTTTATTTCTTCTAAGTATAATAATTATATCGACATCAAAACGGCATGTCAATTACAGAACATAACATAGAGAGAGTGAGGCACTGATTTATGAAAGAACGGAACATCATGGAGGCAACGGTCCTTACCTCCCCCAATCCGCTGACCCTGATCTGTTCTCAGAACGAGGACGGCACGACCAACCTGGCCCCCATCTGCTTTGTGTCCTACCTGTCCTTTGACCCGCCTATGATCGGCTTTGCCGCCGGCAAGCAGTCCCACACCGGCAAGCGGGTGCGTGAGACCGGCAAGGTGATCGTGACCGTTCCGGGGGAGAGCCTGACCCAGGCCGTGGTGGCCTGCGGAAGCTCCACAGGTGCGACTACCAATAAAGTTGCTGAGAACCACATCGAGATGGCTGCCGTAGAGGGCAGCGACATTCAGATCCCAGCGGATACCCGCCTTGCCATGGTGGCCACTCTGCAGCAGGCTGTGGAGGTGGGCGACCACATCCTGCATATCTGCCAGGTGGACAAGTTCCTGGGCGATGAGAGCAAGAAAGGCCTCTATGCCTGGAACGGCTTCGGAAAAATTGCCCCGGCAGTGGAAGGCTGAAGCCGAAAACCACTGGGGAGATCCCGGTATCGGTTGTACCGTCGGCCGCAGAGTTGCCAGCTCACCTAACGGTATTGATCCAGTGGCGCTCGCAGAGATGGGGTGGATGGTCGAAGAAAGAACTGCTGCTCATCATGGAAGAGAAGCAGAGGAGACAGGAATGGCCCTTGGCTTTCTGCCGGGTGTTGGAGGAATAAGTAAAATGGCAGAAATAGTGGAAAATAGCATTCTGATCCGGGATGTGCAGACCAAAAATATCATGACCAAATCCAGCCTGCCGGTGGGAGGATATTCCGTAAATCCCTATGTGGGCTGTACCCACGGCTGTCGCTACTGCTACGCCTCCTTTATGAAGCGCTTTACCGGGCATACTGAGCCCTGGGGTACGTTTCTGGATGTAAAACACTGGCCGGAGATTAAGAACCCCCGGAAATACCGGGGACAGCGAGTGGTCATCGGCTCGGTGACCGACGGCTATCTTCCCCAGGAGGAGCAGTTCCAAAACACCCGCAAACTGCTGGAGCAGCTGAAGGGCAGCGGGGCGGAGATTCTCATCTGTACCAAGTCCGACCTGGTAGTGCAGGACATTGACTTGCTTAAGGAGATGGGGAAGGCGACCGTCTCCTGGTCCATCAATACCCTGGATGAGAATTTTCGGGCGGATATGGACAAGGCGGTGAGCATTGAGCGGCGGCTCCGAGCCATGAAGCAGGTCTACGACGCAGGCATCCGAACCGTCTGCTTCATCGCACCGGTATTTCCTGGCATCACGGATTTTGAGGCAATCTTCCATCGGGTGAAGAATCAGTGCGATCTGGTCTGGCTGGAAAATCTGAACCTGCGGGGCGGATTCAAGCAGGAGATTTTGGGCTACATCCAGGAAAAACACCCAGACTTAATACCGTTCTATCAGGCGATCTATCAAAAGGGCGACCGGAGCTATTTCCGGGGACTTGAGGCGCAGGCGGCCAGACTGGCAGGGGAGAATGGCTGCCCCTTTGTGGACAACGAGCTGCCCTATGGCCGGGCGGAGCCAGGCCACCCGGTAATTGTGGACTATTTCTACCACGAGGAGGTTCGGGGGTCGGAAAATACCGGTAAGCGAACGAGAACATAATACCGCAATAAAAGCAAAGGGCCTGTCAGAAAATGAAACATTTAGGCCAAATAAATCAAAAACGGATAAAAGTTGCCGAGAACCAATGCTTTTGGTTTTCCCGGCAACTTTTTGTTTGACCTGATTTTTCAGAATTATATTTTGCGACAAGTTTATTTTAATTGTTTAAAGGTCACAGAATTGGTTCCATTACGGCCCGAAAATATCCGTCCAGCTCCTCTGGTTTCTGCTTCATCCTGCCCTTGATCCACCACAGCACCATTTCTACAAAACTGCCGGAGATATGGTTGATGAGAAAGTCTTGTGGTAGGTCCGTATTATTCTTCCTGTTTTGATTTACAAATTGCGACCGTACTAACCCATTCAAACTGTCTTTGAAATAACGAAGAAAAATTTCACTGCTTTCACTGGAAAGCAACCCGATAATATTCTTGTCGTTTTCTTGCAAGTGCTGCAATAAGTGGCAGAACACAGATTCCGGGGCGCTTTGTTCAGAATATAGCCCATGTGTATGAGTGCAGTCAATGGCGCTGCTGACAATGTGCCCGAAAAGATCTTCGCATAAGGCTTTCAGTAAATCATCTTTGGTTTCAAAGTGTGCGTAAAAAGTCGTCCTGCCTATGTTGGCAGTATCTATGATTTCCTGCACGGTGATTTTATTATAATTTTTTTCGGCCAAAAGGGTGCTGAATGCAGCAAAAATAGCGGCCCTTGTTTTCTGCTGGCGCCTGTCCATCGTAACTCCTCCCGTACAATTTTTCAAAAATGTTCTGTACAAAACAAAGAGACACGATTATCCGTTGCGTTTGTTTCACTTCCTACATACAATAAAAGAGAACAAAGTGTTCGATAACAAATTTATTGTACGAAAAGCAAAGGCGTTCGTCAAGGAATTGGACATTGGGAATGGTGTGCAGATGGGAGGATTCGTTATGGCAAAGAAAATCAATGAGTTCCTCGCAGGATTGCCTATGACAATGGTGTCCGGCGTGTTCCTGCTATTTGCTTTGGTTCCCCACCTGATGAACGAGTTTGGAGGGGCGGAATCACACGTTGCGTTTTTTCCGTTTGATCCCGCATGGGTAACGATTGTGATCAGCGGTATCCCGCTTTTGTATCTGGCGATCTGGAGAGTCATTTACAATCCCGGTATCAGCAAAATTTCTTCGGCTCTTTTGATTTGCATTGCCATGGTTGCGGCCATTGCAATCGGAGATTTGTTTGCGGCAGGAGAAGTTGTGTTCATTATGGCAATCGGCGCTCTTTTGGAGGAAGCCACCACAAACCGAGCAAAAAAAGGACTTAAAAAGCTGATTAGCCTTGCGCCGACAAAAGGGCGCAGACTGAGACATGGTAAAGAGGAACAGATACCTGCCGAGGAAATCCTGCAGGGAGATCTTCTTCGAATTCTTCCCGGCGAAACCATTCCTGTGGACGGGAAAATTATACGCGGCGAAACTTCCGTTGACCAGTCTATTATGACCGGGGAATCCCTGCCGGTGGACAAGGGGGTAGGAGAAGAAGTCTTTTGCGGCACAATCAACTGTTTCGGCGCTATTGATATTTCAGCGACAAAAGTTGGCGAAGACAGTTCTCTGAAAAAATTGATTCGTATGGTGCAGGAGGCTGAATACAAGCAGGCTCCCATGCAGCGCATTGCTGACCGAGTAGCAAGTTGGCTGGTGCCGGTTGCGCTGCTGATTGCTGTATTGGCCTATATATTTACCGGGAATATTGTCACCGCAGTCACGGTATTGGTTGTATTCTGTCCTTGCGCGCTCGTGCTGGCAACTCCCACCGCCATTATGGCGGCAATCGGTCAGGCGACCAAACACGGTGTCATCATCAAGTCAGGTGAAGCCCTTGAAAAAATGGGGAAAGTAGACACGATTGCGTTTGACAAGACCGGCACCTTGACCTGTGGCCGTTTAGAGGTCAGTGATATTCTCACCTTTGATGAAACGCTCAGTGAAATGTCGCTGCTCTCTTTGGCTGCTTCTGCCGAAGCGAAAAGCGAACATCCCCTGGGGAAAGCGATTGTCGCTTATGCCAAAACAAAGGGAGTTGCGTTTGGGGAATCCACTTCGTTCAAAATGACCACTGGGAAGGGAATTTTTGCAGAGGTACAAAACCGTAGGTTGCTTTGCGGAAATGAGAAATTCCTAAACGAAAACGGAGTTTCAATTGATGAAACGATTTTATCTGTATTGGAACAGCTGCGTACACAGGGGAAAGCGTTGATTCTGGTGGCAGAGCGAAATCAGTGCATTGGTGTGATCGCCCTGTCCGATGTACTGCGTCCGCAAGCAAAGAATATCGTTTCCCGCTTGTCTGATATGTGTATCCGTACGGTCCTGCTGACCGGTGACCACAAAAGGACGGCAAATTACCTTGCAAATCAGGTGGGGATTTCTGAAGTGCGGGCAGAGTTGCTGCCGGAAGAAAAAGTGCGGAGCATTGAAACGTTACAGGGAGAAGGCCGTAAAGTCTGTATGATTGGTGATGGCGTCAATGACGCACCGGCGTTAAAAACCGCTGATGTCAGTGTAGCGATGGGCAGCATGGGCAGCGATATTGCCGTGGATGCCGCCGATGTTGCCTTGATGAGCGATGATATTTCTAAGATTCCTTATCTGAAGCGGTTGTCCAATGCGACCGTAAAAACAATCAAGGCAAGTATTCTCCTGTCCATGTGCATTAACTTTGTGGCAATCCTTCTTTCTCTTATGGAAGTATTGACCCCTACAACCGGCGCATTGGTGCATAATGCGGGTTCTTGCTTTGTAGTACTGATTGCGGCACTGCTTTATGATAGAAAATTTGAGTAATCTGCTCTGTCAGCGGCTCTGGGAGGGTTCTCCTCTCGGAGCCGCTTTTTCGTGTTCCACCGATGATAGGCCGCAGTTATACTTTGCCCAAACAGAAGAACCATTTACCCAAATGGAAGGATATTGCCCCAAAGCATTGACGGCGTGAGGTTCTCCGGATATGATGACAATACAATTAAACATTTGCTTAATTGTTGTAATGAATTTGAAGAGGAGTGTTCAGGATGAAAAAGACTTATAAGATTGAAGTGGACTGCGCTAACTGTGCCAACCGGATGGAGGAGGCCGCCCGCAAGACGTCCGGTGTTCAGACAGCCACCGTGAACTTTATGACCCAGAAGATGAGCGTAGAGTTTGAAGAGGGCCACGAGCCTGCCGGCGTCATGCAGGATGTGGCCAAGGCCTGCAAAAAAGTGGAACCCGACTGCGAGATCTTTTTGTAAGGAGCCGGTTGGAAAGGAGCATAGACGATGCAGGAACGAATTGTAAATATCCTGCTGGTTGCGGTAGCCCTTCTGGCGGCGGTGCTGCGGCTCATTGGCCAGAAGCCCGGCAGCGGTATGACAAAAAAACAAAAGCTCATGCTCTGGCGCATCCTGGCGGCGACGGTATTGCTATTGGGACTTCAGTCTTTGGGGGGAGCAGCCTTTGATTCGCTGGGGGGAGCAGCCCGGTGGCTGCGGCTGGCTCTCTACCTGGTGGACTACATGGTCATTGGCTATGATATCCTGCGGAAGGCCTATAAAGGCATCTGCAATGGTCAGGTGTTTGATGAAAACTTTCTGATGGCGGTGGCCACTCTGGGAGCACTGGCCCTGGCGGTCTATGAAAACGGGGACTATCTGGAATCCATCGCGGTGATGCTGTTCTATCAGGTTGGTGAGTGGTTCCAGAGCTACGCTGTGGGGAAGAGCCGCCGGAACATCAGCGACCTCATGGACATCCGGCCCGACTATGCCAATGTAGAGCGGGGCGGAAAGCTGGAACAGGTGGATCCGGATGAGGTGAACATCGGGTCCGTCATCGTGATACAGCCGGGAGAAAAAGTGCCCATCGACGGCACGGTGGTGGAGGGAACCTCTACGTTGGATACTGCCGCCCTCACCGGAGAATCGCTGCCCCGGGAGGTGCAGCCGGGAGACGCCATCATCAGCGGATGCATCAACATGACTGGGCTGTTAAAGGTCCAGACGACCAAGGGGGCTGGAGAGTCCACCGTGTCCAAGATCCTGGATCTGGTGGAAAATGCCTCCTCCCACAAGTCCAAGTCGGAGGACTTTATCTCCCGCTTTGCCCGGATCTATACCCCTGCCGTGTGCTATGCCGCCCTGGCGCTGGCCATTCTCCCGCCGCTGGTGCTCATGCTGGGGTTGGGACAATCTCCCGCCTGGGAGACCTGGATCTACCGGGCCCTTACTTTCCTGGTGGCCAGCTGCCCCTGCGCCCTGGTCATCAGCATTCCTCTGAGCTTCTTTGCCGGCATCGGTGGAGCCAGCAAGGTCGGTGTTCTGGTAAAGGGCTCCAACTATCTGGAGTCTCTGTCACAAGCTCGCATTGTGGTGTTTGATAAAACAGGCACCTTGACCCAGGGGGTCTTTGAGGTCAACGGGATTCACCACAGCGAGATGGAAAACGCCAAATTGGTGGAGTACGCCGCGCTGGCGGAGTCGGCCTCCAGCCATCCCATCAGCAAGAGCCTGCAGCGTGCCTATGGTAAGGAAATGGACCGCAGTCGGGTATCTCAGATCCAGGAAATCGGCGGCAACGGAGTTACCGCTGTGGTGGACGGCCACACCGTGGCGGCTGGCAACGATAAGCTGATGGAACGTCTGGGGATTCCCTACATCAGCTGTCACAGCGTGGGGACCATCGTTCATGTGGCAATTGACGGACAATATGCAGGGCACATTGTTATCTCTGATATGGTAAAGTCCACCTCCAAGCAGGCTATCCAGGCATTGAAGTCCGCTGGGGTACACAAGACGGTGATGCTCACCGGCGATGCCGAGCGGGTGGCCGCTCAGGTAGCGGCAGAGCTGGAGGTGGATCAGGTATACAGTCAGCTGCTCCCGGCCGACAAGGTGGAAAAAGTGGAGGAGCTCCTCGCCCGGAAGCAGGGCAAGGAAAAGCTGGCTTTTGTGGGGGACGGTATCAACGACGCACCTGTACTGGCCCGGGCCGACATCGGCATCGCCATGGGCGCCATGGGTTCGGACGCCGCTATTGAGGCCGCAGATGTGGTGCTGATGGACGATGATCCCATGCAGATCGCCAAGGCCATCAAAATCTCGCGCAAGTGCCTGGGCATTGTGTATCAGAACATCGTGGTGGCCATCGGTGTCAAGCTGCTTTGCCTGGTGTTGGTTGCTTTTGGATTTGCCAATATGTGGCTGGCAGTCTTTGCTGATGTAGGCGTCATGATTCTGGCGGTTCTGAATGCTATACGGGCTCTTTTTGTAAAAAAATGATAGGTACATTGCCGGGCTGTATCACACTGGGAGCTGCGGGAAACCAAGACGACTCAGAGCATGGAATAGTGGTTAATTTCTCGGGGGTGTGCGATTGCGCCTTGCCGCAAGGTGCCGAGTATTGAACGGCTGAAAAAACGGTGATGGATTCCTGATTCTGACCCTATTGGATTACAAGGTATATTATTGATGTGGTCCTGCCTGGGACGGTGCGTGGTAGGTTCTGTGGCAGAAACGCTCCCCAGCCCTTGCCGGTGTTTTTCACCGACAGGGACGGGGGAGCGTTTTTATGTCTTTGCTTGCCTGTACTGTAACTCTGAGAGCGGAGTAAAACAGGTCATTTCTGAGCGGTCCACAGGTTCGAAATTGGGGGACTGTAAATCCAAAGAGGCATTTTGCATTCGGAAATTAAGAAAACTTAAGAAAATCTTCGAGTGTTTCCTCAGCCTTCTATGATACGATTCCAACACACGATCGAAATATGGACAGGTCCACGCCCAGAAAGCATAGCCTGTTAACCAGCTTGTTTGGAACTTAAATTGATTTTTAAATACAGTAAAGGCGGCGATGATATGGAATATATTTTGCAAACAGATAACCTGTCAAAAGTCTACGGAACAAAAACGGTTCTGGATCATGTGAGTATTCATGTGCCGAAAAAGTCGATCTATGGTTTGGTGGGAAAGAACGGAGCCGGAAAAACCACGCTTATGCGTATTATCTGCGGCTTAACGCAGCAGAGTGAAGGCAGTTATACCTTGCAGGGAAAGTCAAATGGTGATGCGGTACGGAATAACATGGGGATGCTGATTGAAAAACCGGGCATCTACGAGCACATGACTGCATTGGAAAATCTGCGCTATTTTTCGCTGCTGTTTGGCCTCCAATCTCAAGATTATCGTAAAATACTGGAAATGGTTGGATTGCAAAACGCTGAAAAAAAGAAAGCGCGCCAATTTTCTCTGGGAATGAAGCAGCGATTGGGCATTGCAATTTCGTTGCTGGGAAATCCCGATTTTCTCATCCTCGATGAGCCGATCAATGGCCTTGACCCGGAGGGCGTCTATGAGATGCGTAAAATGCTGGAGACATTAAATCGTGAAAATGGCACCACTATCATGATCGCCAGCCATATTCTAAGTGAATTATATAAACTGGCGACGGATTACGCGATTATTGAAGGCGGATGCCTGATTGATGAGTTTAGCAAAGAAACGCTGGAACATGCATGCAGCAGCGGCGTCCGGGTTACGGTTGAGCCGGAATATTTGCAAGATGCAAAAACACTCATTGCCTCCCGTTATCCGGATGTCCGATGTGAAGTTCTTTCCAATCAGAGCTTGCATTTGCATGAAAAAATTAATCCGGCGGACCTTAACCAATTCCTGGTGGAAAACAAAGTGCGTGTATGTGGTTTGGGGACAAACGAGGAAGACATTGAGAAATTTTTTGTCGAAAAGCTTTCAGGAGGGCAAGCAGTATGAAAAATCTAATTCGCGGACACATTTATCAGCTGAAAAAAGACCGTTTCTTTTTCGGATGCCTTGCACTCAGCTGTATTTTTCTGGTTGCATCGATCCGGCTTTCTTTTTCCCTGGCCTCTGCATCGAACCCTGTTATGGGGATAGAGGGGCTGTTTGATACATTTTTGGGTAGTGATATCATCCTTTATGTTTTCATGCTGCTGACAGCGAATACGGTTGCAGAAACTTATCGTTCTGGCGTAATGAAAAATATCATAGGACGAGGTATCGCCAGGAAACAATACTATTTCTCCATCGTTTTTGCAATATCCGCGGCATATCTATTGGTAATGCTGATCGGCGGCATCTTTATGGGAGTTCTTGCGGGCAGCCGATTTGGTGTGGGGGCAATTTCCTATCCTGGTTACTATGCGCTTTCCGTGATAGCACGCATTCTTTTTGTGATGGCGCACATCAGCTTTGCCCTCACAACGACGATCTACACCAGAAATGCAATTACAGGCGTTGTTTTCGGCCTTGCAATTCCCAACATCCCCCAAATTTTGGAAATGGTTTTGGGATTTTTGAGAATTCATATTGACCTGGATTTTATCAAACTCTCTACGCATATGCCGTCTGTTTATGCGGCATCGAATGATTTGCTGTCATTCTTGCCGAGCTTCGCTGTGTTGTGCGGCTATCTTATTTTATCTATTTTGGTTGGTTTGAGGCTTTTGAAACATCAGGATATCAAGTGAGTTACAGTGGAATGTCGGCGTATTACGAATGACTTTGCCAATCAGAACCAGAGCAAAACATGGTATGGCCGGGGAGGATACGGCATGAAACAGATTATCACAAAGGGGATCACCTATCTGGAGCCGTTGGCCGGCAGCAGCGAATGGTACTGGGGCATGGACTATACGGGAGGAGATCTTTACGAGGCGGGAGACCTCTACCGGGACAAACACCCCATTCAGCGAAACCGGGGCATCCTGATTCGCTACCCGGAGGGGAGCGTCTATGAACCAGTCCATACGCAACCCGGGCAGTATCTGGGAAAACCAGTGTACTGCGACGGCAAGGTGGCCTTGCTTATGGTTGACTTTCCCAAAGAGAAAATCCATATCCTGACCTTTGATGGGACAACGGGGAAGGCTGATCCGCTGGCGGTGCTGCCTCTCGCCCTGGCGGGGGATTGCTATAATCTGATGTTGAAGACATCGCCCCTTCTCTTGACCAGAGCTCCCCAGGGTAACCGATTCTATATTCTCTGGCCGGAGCGCCGGGAGTTTGTACTGGAGGACTGTGAGAGCTTTGTCCTTCTGGACGGGGACAGAATGTACACGGAAAAATGGTATGAGGACCCGGACTACCGGGATGAGGTCCTGGTACGGGATGTTAAGACAGGCAAAGTGCTGGAGCGGATGCCGGGGAGCGTCTGGCCTATGCCGGACGGCCAGAAATGGCTTCTGGTGTGAGAGGGGGCTCTCTATGTGGCTGGAGGCTTTGTTGCAAGCAGTTATGGATGTGGCCCAGTCGGAGCAGACATCCAGGACGATTCGAATCATCTGCATGCTCCTCATATCCCTTCTGTTTCTGCTCGTCATTGCAAGCCTTTTTCTGCTGGTTTTTGTGATAGAGGGCCAAAGCCTTCTCAGAAGGGTTGCCTTTCTTCTGTTGGGGCTTGGCATCCTTGCCTATTACCTGCAATTTTTGAAGAGTGTCATGGACAGAAGAACGAGGGAAAAGAAACCGTGATACGACCGGATATTGAAACGCGCCAGACGATTACAGGAGCCTTTCAGCTGAAATTTGAAGGGATGGGTGACTGACCGGAAAGGAGCGCAGAGCCATGCTGGAACATCATTTCTGGGAAAATTTCAGAAAGTGGGTCCCACACCGGGATGTGGACGAAGTCTATGATGTGGAGAAGATCGGATTTGAAGGGGAGAAGGGCTTTGTGGTCCTCTTGCGCCCCGACCATTTTCAAGAGGAGAAGCGGTCGGAGCGGGCTCTCCGGCTGGTGTGGGACCGGATCGTCTCCTACACCGTCACCGACGAGAGCTACCGCCCGGAACTTTGGGTGTCTGAGAAAACGCCGGACTGGGCGCTCTGGACCTTCTACATCAGCGAGTCCTCTGAGCATCTGACCAAGTTCCGGGAAGAAAACTACCTTGTTTCGGAGGAAACCCACCACTTTTTTATCTGTGGGACCAACCTGATGGCAGACATTTTGTCCGACGAATATCCCACGGTCACATTTCTGAAATGGGACCGGGAATTGCGGTAACACTTCGGGCGAACGGAAGAGCGGTGAGCGATATAGCTTGTCTCTGCTCAATCAATGGGATGCAACCATCTGCCAGGTGTTCTACATCGACAGGGAGTTGAAAGAACATAGTCTGCGTCAGATCATTGCCCGCACCAACCGTCTCTATGAGGAAAAAGACTACGGCTTGATTATGGACTACCGTGGGCTGATTGAAAAACTGGATACCGCCACGGATCTGTATAGCGGCGCCGGCACAGGAATTGGAACAGGCCAAGAAAGAAGCGGCTGATCTGAAGAACACTGCCGTTGCCGTCCAAAAGGAGTATGATAAGATTATGTCCTGGGCCGACCTTATGCGGGGAGCAGTATCGAGGGAAAAAAGATGATCCTGCGGCAACTCATTGAGCGGGTGAATATCGGGAAGGATTTTGAGATCGAAGTGAAATTCGAAACCAGAGTCACACAGTTCTTCGACTTCCTACACCCGGAAAGGGTCACGAGTGTATACTATTGCGCACCCTGAAAGCATAAAAAAACTCGGGAAATCTCAAAATGAGATCTCCCGAGTGTGGTGGACCTGAACGGGATCGAACCGTCGACCTCTCGGATGCGAACCGAACGCTCTCCCAGCTGAGCTACAGGCCCATGCGGCTGAACACTCAGATATTATAGCATAAATTGGCCGGTTGTAAAGACCCTTTTTAAAAAAATCAAAAGTGATATTGCTAAATGGGAGAAAATGATGTATGATATCAAAGACAGCCTTCCTGTGGACGGCGCATATGCGTCCGGCTCACGGCAAGGCCGCACTAGTCGGGGAGTTAGCGGTGCCCTGTACCTGCAACCCGCTACAGCAGGGATGAATCCCGGCCCCCGGAACTGCGATGTGTCGTCTGACCCAGGTGAGCAGCGATGATGGATCGGTCCTGCGCAAGGCAGCCCCGTGAACCGTGTCAGGCGGGGAACCGAGCAGCACTAAGCGGACCGCAGCCTGTGCCGCGGGGTTCCCGCTCCTGAGCCAGCTGCCTGGGTAACGGACATAGCGTTGATTCCAAAGGCCGGTGTGCGGTCTTGCCATGTGCCGGAACCGGCGAAAGAGGGGCGAAGCGACGCGGCTTTCCGCATCCTCGCCTCTCTTTTTTTCTTTGACTGTGATTTGAGGTGACCGCCTTGTATCAGGCTCTGTACCGCAAATGGCGGCCCCGCACCTTTGACGATGTGGTGGGCCAGTCCCATATTACCGACACCCTCAAGCGCCAGGTGGAGACCGGGCGGCTGAGCCATGCCTATCTGTTTACCGGTACCCGCGGTACGGGTAAAACCACCTGCGCCAAAATCCTGGCCCGGGCGGTGAACTGTGAGCATCCGGTAAACGGCAACCCGTGCAACCAGTGTCCTTCCTGCCTGGGGATCGAGAGTGGATCGATTCTGGATGTGCTGGAACTGGATGCCGCCTCCAACAACGGCGTGGATCAGGTCCGTGCCCTGCGGGATGAGGCGGTCTATACCCCTGCGGCGGTACGCAAGCGGGTTTATATCGTGGATGAGGTGCATATGCTCTCCACAGCGGCCTTCAACGCGCTGCTGAAGATTCTGGAAGAGCCGCCGGCCCATCTGATGTTTATCCTGGCCACCACAGAGCTGCACAAGGTGCCTGCCACCATCAAATCCCGCTGTCAGCAATTTTCCTTTAAGCGCATCCTGCCCGGGGATATTGCCGGACGCTTGAGCTATGTGGCCAAGCAGGAAGGGCTGGAGCTGAAGCCCGAAGGGGCGGCGCTGCTGGCCCGGCTGGCCGACGGCGGACTGCGGGATGCCTTGTCCCTGCTGGACCAGTGTGCAAGACCGGAGGGAGCCATCGGTGAGGCCGAGATTCTGGACGCGCTTGGGCTGGCTGGCAATCTGGAAACGGCCCGCCTGATGGAGCAGATCGGTGCGGGGGATACGGCCGCCGCGCTGGAGAGTTTGGCCCGTCTGTACGGTGCGGGCAAGGAAGTGGGCAGCCTGCTGGGTGAGCTGTCCGCACTGACGCGGGATCTGCTGATCCGCAAGACAGCGCCCCAGGGGGGCGCGGCCCTGCTTACCGGCGGATACGATGAAAACACGATGCGCCGGCTGTCCAACGCCTTTCAGACGGCGCGGCTGGTGCAGATGCTGGGGCTGCTTCAAAGCACTCTGGCCGACCTGTCCCGCAGTGGGAACCGCCGGACGGATGCGGAGCTGTGCCTGATCCGGATGTGCGATCCGGCACTGGATGAGAGTGCTGCGGCCCTCAATGCCAGGCTGTCCCGGGTGGAAGAACTGCTGGCCGGAGGGATTCCGGCCGCCTGTGCCGTTCCGGAACGGCCGGTGAAGGCGGTTCAGCCGCCCGCCGCGCCTGCCCCGGTACAGGAAGAAGGGCCACCTTGGGAGGAGGAGCGGCCTCCGCTGCCGGAGGAGCCGGGCGAACCGGTATCTCCGGCAGAGCAGACAGAGCCGGTGAAGGCCGCGTCGGCACCTGCCCCATCTGCCCGGCCGGCAGCCCCGTCAGGCGGCGCGGAGCTCTGGCCCGGCCTGGTAATGGCTGTTCGGGGGCGCTTTCCGGCGGTCTACCCCTTCCTCAGCAATCCCGCCATGGTGCAGGGACGGCTGGAGGGGGGCGTGCTCACGCTGTGGACGGACAGTGAGTTTACCAAGAGCATGGTAAGCGGAGCGTCGCTTCTGGAAGAGCTGGGGCGGTTGGCCTCGGCCCAGACGGGCGGTTCGGTCCGCTGTGCGGTCAAGGTGGGAAAACCGCCTCAGGTGCAAAGCGCGCCCGCTGCTGCACCGGAGCATGACAATCTGGAAGATCTGCTGGCCATGAGCCGGCAATTTGACAATATCATCATTCAGGAATAACAGAAGGAGTTGCGACCTATGGCAAAGGGATTCAACAGCCGCGGAATGGGCGGCCTGGGCGGCGGTATGAACATGAACATGATGAAGCAGGTCCAGAAGATGCAGCAGGACATGATGAAGATGCAGCAGGAGCTGGAGAACAAGACCTACACCGCTGCTGCCGGCGGCGGAGTGGTTTCGGCCACGGTGACCGGCAAGCGGGAGGTCAAGGAGATCGTGATCGATCCTGATGCGGTGGATCCGGAGGATGTGGAGATGCTTCAGGACATGATCGTAGCGGCGGTCAATGAGGCGCTGCGGGCAGCGGAGAGCGATTCGGCCTCCTCCATGCAGCAGCTGACCGGGGGGCTTGGGCTTCCTTTCTGATTTTGAGAGATAGGATACGGGGGCGGGCCGCAGGCCCGCCCCCGTCTTTCTGGAGGCATGACGGCAATGGAAGATAAGAAGATGCGGCAGATGTCCGAGACGTTCCGCCTGGGGGCGCTGCTGGCACTGGCAGGCGGGTTTCTGGATGCGTATACGTATCTGGTGCGCGGCGGCGTGTTTGCAAATGCCCAGACAGGCAACCTGGTGCTGCTGGGGGTATCGCTGGCCGAAGGACGGCTGGAGCGGGCGGTGCATTATCTGATCCCCGTACTGGCCTTTGCGGGGGGCGTAGTGGTGGCTGAGCTGCTCAAGCGCCGCGGCCGCCGCCGCGACGCAGGCCTGCACTGGAGACAAACCGTTCTGGCTGCTGAGCTGCTGCTGCTCATCCTGGTGGCCTTTTTGCCACAGCAGCTGAATGCCCTGGCCAATGTGCTGGTCTCCTTTATTTGCGCCATGCAGGTAGAGAGTTTCCGAAAAGTGAACGGTAATGCCTTTGCCACTACAATGTGTACCGGGAACCTGCGCAGCGGGACGGAACGGTTGTTCCTCTACTTTACCACGGGAGAGGTGGACCACCGGCACCGGGCGGGGCAGTATTACGGCATCATTCTCTGCTTTGTGGCCGGGGCGGCGCTGGGCGCGCTGGTCAGCGGATGGCTGGGTATACGTTCCGTGCTGGCGGCGGGGGTATTCCTGCTGGCGGCGTTTTTGCTGATGTTTCGGGTAGAAAGTTCTTGCACAGGAGAATGATGGGGTATAAAATATCCCCGCGAGGCAGAAGGTATATTGGATCAAAAGCAGAAAGGAATGAGGTTTATGGACGTGAAGGAAATCCTGGCCCACTGTGACCATACGCTGCTCAAGCCGGAAGCGACTTGGGGACAGATCCGCACTGTATGTGACGACGGGATCAAATACGGCTGTGCCTCGGTATGTATACCGGCGGCCTATGTGAAACAGGCAGCAGAGCATGTGGGCAACGAGATCAAGATCTGTACGGTCATCGGTTTTCCCAACGGCTATTCCACCACAGCGGTAAAGGTGTTTGAGACAGAGGATGCCATCCGCAACGGCGCTGATGAGATCGACATGGTGATCAATCTGGGCTGGGTAAAGGATGGGCGCTGGTCGGATCTGCTGGAGGAGATCCGGGCCATCAAGCTCTCCTGCCAGGGGCGCATCCTGAAGGTCATCGTGGAGGCCTGTCTGCTCACGCAGGAGGAGAAGCTCAAGCTCTGCCAGATTGTCAGCGAGGCGGGGGCCGATTATATCAAGACCTCCACCGGTTTTTCCACTGGCGGCGCCACCCGGGAGGATGTGGCCCTTTTCCGCGCGCATGTAGGCCCGGATGTGAAGGTAAAGGCAGCCGGTGGGATCCGGACGTTGCAGGATGCGGAGGATTTTCTGCGCGCGGGAGCCGAACGCCTGGGTACCAGCGCCATCGTCACCCTAGTAAAGGGACAGCAGCCCAAGGGGTATTGAGTTGGCCCGGAGAGGCAATGTGTGAAGCCTTTGTAAATATGGTAGTATACCCGTAAAATGAAGGTTGCCCTTTTGGAGCGGATATCGTATAATAAGGGCGAGCTCAGGGAGGAGAAGACATCAGGTCTGGACCGAACTGAGCCATTTGTTTGAAAGGAAGGTAGATCGCATTGAAGAAGTCCAAAAAACTCCTGGCGCTCCTGCTGTCTCTGACGATGGTGTTTGCTCTGGCTGCCTGCGGCAGCGGCACCTCCGGCGGTGACAGCGGTACGGCAGAGAGCCCTGCCGCGGGTGGGGAGACGACTCCGACGGCGACGGAGTATAAAGTCGCTATGATCACCGACTATGGTGACATCACCGACCAGTCCTTTAACCAGACTACCTATGAAGCCTGCAGCGCATTCTGCGAGGCGAATAATGTACCGTTTGAGTATTTCAAACCCGCAGGGGACTCTACGGCTGAGCGTGTGGCTATGGTAGACGCCGCAGTTGCCGACGGCTATAATGTAGTGGTTATGCCCGGTTTTGCCTTTGGTGAGACCATCACCCAGGTGGCGGACATCAATCCCGATGTGACCTTTATCGCGCTGGACGTGTCTCAGGACGACCTGGGCAGCTATACCCTCCCTGAAAACGTGTACTGCGCGGTGTATCAGGAAGAGCTGTGCGGCTATATGGCCGGCTATGCTGCCGTGAAGCTGGGCTATACCCACCTGGGCTTCCTGGGCGGTATGTCCGTCCCCGCCGTGGTACGTTACGGTTATGGCTACGTTCAGGGTGCCGACGCTGCGGCGGCGGAGCTGGGCGTGGATGTGACCGTGGAATATGTGTACGGCAACGCCTTCGCCGGTGACGCCGACATCACCGCTTATATGGACAACTGGTATCAGAACCTGGGCGTGGAGGTCGTGTTTGCCAGCGGCGGCAGCATCTATACCTCTGCGGCGGAAGCTGCGGCCAAGGTGAACGGCAAGCTCATCGGCGTGGACGTGGATCAGGCCCCCATCATTGACAGCGGCTACGGCGAGGGCATGACCGTGACTTCCGCCATGAAGGGCCTGAGCGCCACGGTCAACCACATGCTGACCGAGACCATCCTGAACGGCAACTGGGCGCAGTACGGCGGCAAGGTGGATACCCTGGGTCTGGTGGATGGCAGCGATCCCGAGGCCAACTACGTCCAGATCCCCATGGAGTCCACCCAGTGGGATGACAGCTTCACCCAGGACGACTACAAGACCTTGGTCAGCCAGATGTATGACGGCACCATCACCGTGTCCAACGACATCAGTGTGGAACCCGAGGTGTCCGCCATTACGGTGAACTATTATGGGAACGTAAAGGGTTAAGAAGAAAAGCAAGAGGACGGGCAGGGCCCGTCCTCTTTTTTACTGCATTGGAACTTGACGAAAGATTTACCTTAACGCGATAGCGCGCGGCGGGACGCTGCGGTACACTCAGGGCAGATAAGCTGGCCACGGTGGCCGGCACGGAAAGGAGCCATGCGTATGCTTCCCTGTCAGAACGGCTGCAGTGCCTACTGCAGCGGCTGCCACAAAAACTGCGGGCAATGGCGGGAATTTCAGGCCCGCCAGGCCATCCAGCGTCAGGCAAAGAAAAACTATCTGCGCTATTACAATGAGCTGTGTGCAGCGGTCACGCGGCAGTTCCGCATGCTGTCTCCCAGATAAAAAGAGTTGTCAACAGAAGGCCCCGGAATATTCCGGGGCCTTCTGTTATCGCCGGAAGCGGGCGGTCAGCCGCTGCAGGAAACTGGGGCGGCCCGATTGGGGCACCGCAGGATGCGCAACGGTAGACAGGGCTTCCTGTTCCGCTTCCGCCATCAGGGCTGCCTGTGCGTCCAGTCCGGGTATGCCCTCGGAGACCGGGACCGGAGCATAAGAGCCATCCACGCACAGATTCCGTGCCTTTACAGTATCTCCGCAGAAGAGCTCCACATAGTGACGGATTTGGCGGCGGACCGTCGGGTCCAGCACCGGGCAGGCGATCTCCACCCGGCGCTCGGTATTGCGGGTCATAAGGTCAGCCGAACCGATATAGAGGCTGGCCTCTTCCCCCACCCCAAAGGCATAAATGCGCGGATGTTCCAGAAAACGGCCCACAATGGAAAAGACGCGGATGTGGTCGGTGAGTCCCGGGACGCCGGGGCGCAGACAGCAGATACCCCGCACGTTCAGTATGACCGGTACGCCCGCCTGACTGGCTTCGGCCAATTTGTCGATGAGTGTACGGTCAGTGACCGAATTGACCTTGATAAAGATCCGGGCCGGCCGGCCGGAGCGGGCCTTTGCAATCTCACCGTCTATCAGAGTCAATAGCCGGCTTTTCAGGCTGTTGGGAGCGACCAGCAGCTGCTGATATTCCCCTTCCAGATTGGAGGTGGACATGTTCTGGAAGAAAGCGGCGGCGTCTGCCCCAAGGGCCGGGTTGGCCGTCATCAGGCAGAAGTCGGTGTAGAGCTTAGCGGTCTTTTCATTGTAGTTGCCCGTACCGATCTGGGTGATGTACTGGATATGGCCCCGTTCCCGCCGGGTGATGAGGCAGATCTTGGAATGGACTTTGTAATGCTCAAAGCCGTAAAGAATGGTACAACCGGCTTCCTCCAGGCGCTGGGCCCAGGCGATGTTGTTCTGCTCATCGAAGCGGGCCCGCAGCTCCATGAGTACCGTCACGTCCTTGCCGTTCTCGGCCGCCGCAGCGAGATACTCCACCAGCTTGGCCGTGGAGGCCAGACGGTAGATGGTAATCTTGATCGCCAGTACAGCCGGATCGTTGGCCGCTTCCCGCACCAGGTGCAGGAAGGGATCCATGGAGTGGTAGGGGTAAAACAGCAGCGCGTCCCGCCGCAGGATCTGGGGGATCATCTTCTCCGTCCGGTTCAGTCCGGCGGGCCATTTTGGGGTGTATTTGTCGTAACACAGCGCCGCCGCGCTCTCTGGTGGCAGTTTGCTCTCCAGAGCGTATACATAACCCATGGCCAGGGGACTTTTGGACAGAAAAACATGCTCTGCTGGCAGTTCCAGGCGCTGACAGAGATACTCCAGTACTTCCTGGGAAGGGCGGCCCTGGACTTCAAGCCGGACGGGGGCCAGCCGGGCCCGTTTTTTGAGCACCTTCTGCATATGTGCGCGAAAATCTTCCCCCACATCGTAGTCCTCGTCCTCGGGGCTGATGTCGGCGTTGCGGGTGACTGAGATCACGTGCTTTTCTTCTACAGTGTAGGTATCAAACAGGGTATCGGCATAAGCCAGTACCACCTGTTCCGTCAGCAGGTAGCGCAGCCCGCGCTCCTCCAGCTGGAAGAAGGGGGGCAGGGCCCTGGGAATCGGGACCAGGCCGAAGCGGCGCTCCCCCTCTCGACGGAGGGAGAGCACGATGTTCAGACTTTTGGAGGGCAGGTGAGGGAAGGGGTGGTGGCTGTCCACCACCATGGGGGAGAGCACAGGCTGCACGTAATCCCGGAACCAGCGCTCCACCTGTTTGCGCTCCTTGCTGTCCAGCTCGCCAGGGGTAAGGCTGCAAATGTTGCAGGCCCGCAGGCGGGTCTCCAGCTGAGAGATAATTTTGTCCCGCTGGCGGTACAGGCCGGGCACAGTTTTGCAGATCGCCTGCAGCTGTTCCATGGGAGTCAGGCCGCTTTTGCTGTCGGTATGGGTTTGCCGGGAAAGGGTCATGTCGTAGATGGAGCCCACCCGAATCATGAAAAACTCATCCAGATTGCTGGTGAAGATAGCGGCAAACTTCAGCCGCTCAAACAGCGGCACCGTCTCATCCTTGGCTTCGGCCAGCACCCGCTCGTTAAAGCGCAGCCAGGACAACTCCCGCTCCTGCGTGTATCGGGTATCGACCGTTTTAGACATGTCCGTTCACCCCCATTACGCGCTGGAGCAGGTATCCTTCCCGCACTCCGCAGGTGGAGACACACAGGTTTTCCACCTCATAGTGCTTGAGCACTGCATTGAGAATTACAAGACCCGGCAGGATGGTGTGCACCCGGTCGGGGACTGAGCGGAGAATCTGCCGCAGGGCGGTCTGATCTCCGTGTTTAAGGCGCTTATAGAGCCCGCGTACCTCGTCGGCGGGGATGAGACGGTTGTTGGAGTCAGCCCCGGAGAGGTCGTTGCACAGCTTGGCCGCAGCCCGAAACGTACCGCCGACTCCAATGAGATGAGAAGAATGGATGCCGCGGGTCTTGGCCTGTTCCAGTTCTGCCTCTACCTGGGCGCGGATGGCACGCCGTTCTTCCCGGGTGGGAAAGAGCCCGGAGACGTGGCGGGTAAACAGGGAAAGGGAACCCATGGGAAGACTGCACCCGGAAGTGATGGAGCCGTTTGTATAGGCCACCAGTTCTGTGGAGCCGCCGCCGATGTCGGCCAGCAGGCCGGAGGCCGGCGCACCGCCCCCCACCGTAGCGCCCAGGAAGGAGAATGCGGCTTCATCTGCACCGGAGAGCACCTCGATCCGAATACCGGTTACCGCTTCGATGGTATCCAGTGCCTCTTCGGTATTTGTGATGTTGCGCAGAGAGGCTGTGCCGAAAACATGTATGTCACAGATATCAAAATTATCCAGCAGGGCATTGAAATCCGCCAGTACCCGACAGGCCACCAGAATACCGCTGTCTGACAATTGGCCGTTGCGGATGTAGCCGGCCAGACCGGCCATTTCCTTTTTGTTCATCAGCAATTTAAACTGCCGGCCCTCCCACTGGTAGATGGACAGGCGAATGGTATTGGAACCGACGTCCACGATTCCACATTTCATATCTGACACCTCATTTCTGTTCTGTGTTAGTTTACGCGATTTTCCGTCCGGTATCAATGAACTTTACCAAAGCTTTACAAGCAAACCGTCGGTTAAAATGTGGACTTAAATCCACTAAAAAAATATGGTTTTTATGACTAGAATTTATACGAAAATAGTATAACAACTATACAATAAAACAAAGAAAACGTGAGTTAGTCTTGACAACACCGTAAACGTTTACTAGCATACAAGTATTAAGATATCAGAAACTGGAAGAGGAGGTTATAAATTAGAGGTAGGACACACGGACAGGAAGAATAGGTTTATACGATGAAGGAGAGGATGAATGTCAATGCGATCACGTAAACGATTCCTGGCGGCTATGCTGGCCCTGACGATGAGCGCTTCCCTGATGACACCGCCGGCACTTGCGGCTGGTGTGATCGGAGAAGAACCCTTTTCCGAGTTTGAGGAACAAATCGACGAAACGCTGGCGACCCTGTCCCTACGCCACCGGGCGTCTTTGATGCAGGGCGGCATTGAGGGGGAAATGGGTCAGGACGGCTGGTATCACCACCAGACCAAGGCCATCGAACATATGGGGATTCCTTTCCTGAACATGGGCAACGGCCCCATGGGTATTGCCAATACGCCTGCTACCTCCAGCGTAGGCGGGAACCATACCTC
>NZ_JBBMFT010000009.1:0-74426 GCF_040095835.1 Flavonifractor hominis | reverse complement strand
CCGACGCCGCCTCCGTGTCCGCCTGGGCACAGGACGCCATGGAGTGGGCGGTGGCCGAGGGCATCCTCACCGGCAAGGACGGCTCGGCTCTGGATCCCCAGGGCACCGCCTCCCGCGCCGAGGTAGCCACCATGCTCATGCGCTTTACCCAGGAGCAGAACGGCTGAATTTCAAGATGGCCCATGGAGCGTGCTCCATGGGCCATCTTACATGCAAATGAAGCAAACGGCAGCGGCCCCTATCCGGGTCCGCTGCCGTTTTGCTTTCATTTGCAACGTTCTATCATATTTTAAAACGTTTTTTCCAACCGGGAGCAGAGGTTTAGGAGCGAGCACAATACAAAAAAGCAAGCAAAACGCCCGAAAACAAGTGGCGATAAAAAAAAGGAAAAAGTACATATGCACAAAAAGCGCCTAAAATTTTCTGCTTATATGCTAGTAGACAACCAGCAATTCAAATGTGTAATATTGATTTCAGGTAATAAAAGGAGGGGAAACGTTTTATTGTCAAAAATCTGAACGGCATTGGAACGAGGAGGAGAAGAACATGAAAATCAGGATGAAACGAGCCCTGGCGCTGTTCCTGGTACTGCTTCTAACCGTGGGACTGCTTCCGGCTCAGGGCGTCACCCAGGCAGGAGAGCGCTTTACCGACACCCAGAACCACTGGGCCCGGACCGCGATTGAAACCTGGGCAGAGCGCGGGATCGTCAGCGGCTATGGCGGGATGTTCCGCCCGGACGCCCCCATCACAAGAGCCGAGATGGCTCAAATAACCGTCAACCTGCTCCGGCTGAAAACGCCCAGCGGGAATTCCTTTACAGATGTGGCCTCGGACGCCTGGTACGCCGATGCGGTACAGTGCTGTGCCGGAGCCGGTGTGATGCAGGGGGACGGCGGAGCGTTCCGTCCCGAGGCAAACATCAGCCGTCAGGAGGCCATGGTGGTACTGGCCCGGGCCCTGGAGATCCAGCCCCGTGAGCCGGCCGATCTGAGCGCATTCCCCGACGCCGGCGCGGTGGCTGACTGGGCGGAGGGCTATGTGGCGGCCCTGACCGGCCGCGGGATCGTAAACGGCACCGGCACAGGGGAACTCGCCCCCGCAGCTGAGATCAGCCGGGCGGAAGTGGTGACCATTTTGAGCAACGCCGTTTCCGAGTACATCGCCGCTCCCGGCACCTATACCCTGGAGCGGCAGAACGACGGCATCGCGCTGGTGGTGAACGGCGGCGTCACCCTGAGCGGTACGGCGGGGGACATTGTGCTGCGGGCCGAGGGCGGCAGCGCAGAACTAAAGGATCTGACCGCCGGGACCGTCACGGTGGCGGCCGATCGGATGGACGTACATGTGACCGGCGGCAGCCACCTGGACTGCCTGACCGTCCGGCCGGACGCGGAACAGGTGAGCGTGGAGCTGGAGGATGACACCGTCGTGACGGAGTATGTTCCGGCGGAGGATACACAGCTGACGCACAACAGCGCCTCTTCCGGCGGTACGGAGGACGAGACGGAACACGAATCGGAAGAAGGGACGGTCGTCCTGACCGGCGGAGCGGACATCGAGGCGCTGGAGGCGGGCAGCCAGACGGCGCTGGAATTTGCCGTAACGCCAGACAAGGCGGTTTTGACGGCGGTCAGCAGCGACGAGGCTGTGGTCCAGGCTCAGGTGGAGGGCCACCGGGTCCTGGTAAACGGCGTGGCGGCCGGCACAGCGGTGCTCACCGTGACGGCGGCGGCCAACGGCTATCTCAGCACCAGCCGGCAGTACAAGGTGACCGTAACGGAGCCCGAAGCGCCCGAGGACGGCTTTGTCCTTTTTGACGGGACCAATGTGCCCGATCTCTACGTCTCGTCGGAGGACTACCCCCAGGTCATCCGGGCCATGGGCGATCTGCAGCTGGATGTGGAGCGGGTCACCGAGCACAAACCGGAGATCAAGAACGACCCGCAGCAGCTGGGCCGCCTGGCGGTCATCGCCGGCTCGGTGGATCAGAGCCCGGTCATCCGCAGCCTGATGGAGGCGGGCAAGCTGGACGAAGCCCGGCAGCTGGAGGGCAAGTGGGAGAGCTATCTGCTGAAGATCGTGGACGAGCCGGTGGAGGGTGTGGACCGTGCGCTGGTCATCGCGGGCAGCGACATGCGGGGCACCATCTACGGCATCTATGACCTCTCCGAACAGATCGGCGTGTCTCCCTGGTATTACTGGGGCGATATTGAGCCCCAGGTGCAAAGCCGCATCGTCATCGACACGCCGCTGAAGATGGAGGGCGAACCGTCGGTCCAGTACCGGGGCATCTTCATCAACGACGAGCAGAACATGATCCAGTGGGCCCAGGAGACCGAGGAAAAAGAGCCCGGGACGGCCTGGGAGGACGGCAACATCAATCCGGACACCTATGCCAAGATCTATGAGCTGCTGCTGCGGCTCAAGGCCAATTACCTCTGGCCGGCCATGCACTCCGAGCCCCGGCTGGGTCCCGCCGACTACTTCAACAAGTATCCGGAGAACCGGGAACTGGCCGACGCCTACGGCATCATCGTGGGTACCAGCCACTGCGAGCCCATGATGCGCAACGGCACCGCCGAGTGGGGCGTGTTCCTCCAGGAGAACGGCTATCTGACCGGTCTGGACCTGATGCAGGCCATCGGCAGCAACAAGGTCGACGACTGGATGTACAACTACAACAAAAATCACCCCGATGAGGACCCCATCCCCCGCTATGACTACAGCGAGAGCGATGAGCAGCGCTCCTTCATCGACCGCTACTGGGAGGAGAGCGTCCAGGCGTACAAGGACTACGAGGTCTCCTACACTCTGGGCATGCGCGGCGTGCACGACGCCGGCTTCCGCACCGCCAACGCCAGCACCCAGGAGGAGAAGCTGGCCGTGCTGCAGGACGTGGTGGACAGCCAGGTGGACATGCTGGAGCGCAACGAGGTCAATGAGGACGCCTTCCCCATCTTCATCCCCTATAAGGAAGTGCTGCCCCTGTACGAGGCCGGCCTGGAGCTGCCGGAGGACACCATCATCGTGTGGGCCGACGACAACCACGGCTACATCCGCCGCTTCCCCACCGAGGAGGAGAAGCAGACCTATGCCGGCAGCGGCGTGTATTACCACCTCAACTATGAGGGCACGGGCAGCTACAGCTGGCTCAACTCGGTCTCGCCGGATCTGATGCTCAGCGAGCTGCGCAAGGCCTATGAGGGCGGCATCCAGTCCCTCTGGGTGGTCAACGTGGGCGACCTCAAGCCCAGCGAGATCAGCATCCAGCTCTTTACCGAGATGGCGTGGGACATCGACCGTTGGGACGAGAGCAATCTGGAGGGCACCCAGGACGAGAGCAGCTTCTACGAACAGCTCTCCGAGAAGTGGTTCCCCGACGTGGACAGCCAGCAGACCGCACAGCTGCTGGAGGAGTATTACGACCTGGTGGCCATCCTCAAGCCGGACCACACCACCGGCTCCACCGGCGGGAAGAAGTTCGGTTTCAGCCAGGTGAACTACGGCGACGAGCTGTCCCAGCGGGTGGCCCAGCTCCAGGAGATGGCCCAGCAGGCCCAGGCCATTTTTGACACGCTGTACGAGACCGACCGTGCTCAGGCCGACGCCTTCTATCAGCATGTGGCCTATCAGATCATCGCCACCTACTACAACAACCTGAAGTATTACCACTCCCAGAAAAACGCCCTGTGCCTGGAGCAGGGACGCACGGCGGCCGCCAATTTCCATGCACAGATGGTGGACTGGGCCCATGAGCAGGAAGATCTGGCCACGGATTATTACAATACCGGTATGTCCGACGGCAAGTGGAACCTCATCATGCAGCCCCACAACAGCAACAACCTGCGCCCCGACCGCTCGCCCAAGCCCTCCGCCACCACGGTGGATACCGTGGGCTACATCAGCCGGATGGGCGTGGTGACCGAAGGGGAACAGGTCCCCGGGGAGGACAGCGTGCTGCAGTTCTCCGCCTATCTGGAGGACACCCATTTCATTGACGTGTACAACCAGGGTACCCGGCCCTTTGCCTACACTGCCACGGCGGACCAGGCGTGGGTGACGGTCTCGGAGCCCAGCGGCACCATTTACGACGAGCAGCGGCTGTTTGTGGACATCGACTGGGATGCCCTGCCCGCCGGTGACCAGACGGCAGTGCTGACCATCACGGGGGCCGGCAGTGAAAAAACCATTACCCTGCACGTCAGCAACCCCGCCCTGCCCCGCACCGAGATCCAGGGCTATGCCGAGGCCAACGGCTATGTGGCCATGGAGGCCGAGCATTACACCAGCAGCGTGGAGAACAATGGGGCCGGCTTCTTTACCACAAAGAGCCTGGGACGCTCCGGCGACGCAGTCTCGGCAGGCCCCATGGGTACGGCCAGCTACGACGGGAACCTGACCGAAGCGCCCTACCTGACGTATCAGGTGTACTTCCAGAGCGCCGGGACCTTCCCGGTCACCGTATACCGCATCCCCACCCTGGATGAGCTGGGCACGCAGCGCGTGGCCATCGGCGTGGACGACGGCACGCCTGTGATGATCAGCGGGCAGAACAAGGCTGAGTCGGGCAACTGGTCCAGCAACGTGGTCAACGGCATTGAAAAATGCACCGCCACCATCACCATCCCCAGCACCGGCTATCACACCATCCGCCTTTATATGGTGGACGCGGGTACGGCGGTAGACCGCATCGTCATCAACACCGGCGGTGAGGCCGACTCCAACCTGGGTCCCCGGGAGAGCTACCACTCCCAGTACAATCCCGACCCGTCCTGGACGCCTGCGCTGGTGTCCCTGGAGCGGTCCTATCTGGACGACTACATCCAGAATACGGTGGAGCCCAGAATCGCAGAGCTGGAGGCCGCGGGCGACAGCGCGTCCGCCGGCACCCTGAAGAGCGAGCTGGCAGCCGTGCAGGCGTCCCTGGAGGAGATCCAGGCCGACACCGTGCGCCGGGGCTACGCCCGGCTGTCCTGCGCCCTGGCGGGCATTGACTTCCAGGCCAACGTCGATGCGGAGATCGCGGCCTATCAGCAGAAGGCCCAGGCCATCCTGGCCTATGCCCCGGCGGAGGGGACGGTGCCCCTCTGGGACGTGCAGATGGTGCAGGAATTCTATGACCGCTATCCCCAGGTACCGGACTCCTTCGCGGAGAAAGTGGAGTACTATGACGCCCTGTGCGCCGCGGTGGACAACGCCCGGCTGGTGACCCTCACCGCCGAGAGTCAGGAGAGCACCAACGTGACCGACAACGCCATGGACGGCGATCCGGATACCCGCTGGGCCGCCTCCGGCGGCGGTTATCCCAGGTGGATCCGCATCGATCTGGGCAAGGTCTACGACATCAGTCAGATCGACATCAGCTGGTACCGCTCCGGTACCCGGTCCTATCAGTACCGCCTCAGCGCCAGCGTGGACGGGGAGAGCAACGTTCAGGTGCTGGACCGGACCGGCAACAGTACCCCGGAGTATACCTCCGACCAGTGGAATGTGTCCGCCCGGTACCTGCAGATCGACGTCACCAACGCCACCAACGGCTCCGGAAGCGCCTCCATCTATGAGATCACCATCCACGGCCAGCCGGCGGTGGACGCCACTCCGGAGCAGGTACAGCAGCTGACCGAGGCTCTGGAGGATGCCCGGGCGGTGCTGGAGGGGCTCGACGAGCAGGCCTACACCGTGGATAGCTGCGCGGCCCTGCGCACCGCCGTGGAGACGGCCGAAGCGCTGCTGAGCCAGGAGCGCATCGGCGCCGGAGAGGCCGAGCAGGCCCGCGGAGCGCTGGAGCAGGCGGTCGATGGCCTGACCGGGCGCACCTACCAGGTGCACGACACCTTTGACGACGCAGCCGATGTGAGCGCGCTGGAGGGCTGGACCATGGTGGAGACCGGCGGCACGGTCACCCTGGAGGAGGACAACGGCAACCGGTACCTCAAGCTGGTCCAGACCGCCCAGGGCAGCGGGCTGAGCGTGGAGGCCCGCAGGAGCTTTGACGGGCTTTCGGGCATTGTATACGTGCAGGCCAGAGTGCGCTCCGACACGCCGGCCACCTTCTTCGGCGCGCCCTACTTCTACCCCAGCAGCGATTCCAATACCATCCTGGGCGCGCTGGCCCTGCGGGACGGCGGCAGCATCCGGGCCACCTACGAGCACGGCAGCTCCAACCTGAAAGAGGTGGGCCGCTTCTCGGCCGGGGAGTGGAAGACCGTCACCCTCATTCTGGACAGCAACAGCCAGACCATGCAGGTCTACATCGACGGCGCCCTGGCCGCGTCGGACCTCCCCCTGCGCAACGATATGGACACGCTGGGCATGCTGCGCTTCTATTCCGACGATAAAAACACCGACCGGCCGCTGCTGACGGCCTATGTGGACGACGTGTTCGTCTACCAGCGGGCGGAGGAGCAGCCGGGCGGCGAAGCGGTCACGGCAGAGCAGCTGCGCCAGGCTGTGGACGAGGCCCGGCCGGCCGCCGAGGACCCGGAGACCTACACGGTGGACAGCCACGCCGCGCTTACGGCTGCCATTCAGGCCGCCGAGGCCGCTCTGGCCGAGGAAAACAGCGCCGCCTACTCCGCGTGCATGGCCGAGCTGACGGCGGCGCGGGATGGACTGCGCCAGCGGGCCTATCTGGTCAACGACAGCTTTGACGAGCTGGAGAGCTTGGACCAGCTGACCGGCTGGGAGCTGGTAGAGACCGGCGGCACCGTCACACTGGAGCAGACCGATACAGGCCGCTGCCTCAAGCTGACCCAGACCACCAAGGAGAAGGGCCTGAGCGTGGAGGCCAAGCGGAGCTTTGACGGGGCCTCGGGCGTGGTCTATATCGAGGCCACGGTCCGCTCCGACACCCCCGCGTCCTTCGTGGGACTGCCCTTCTTGTACCAGGACAGCGCCATGGAGCGGATCCTGGGCGGCGTGCACCTGCGGGACAACGGGCAGATCAAGACCAATTTCCAGGGCGGGAACAGCGCTTCCACCCAGCAGGTAGGCACGTTTGAAGCCGGGCAGTGGAACACCGTCACGCTGGTGGTGGATACAGACACCGACCAGATGCAGGTCTACATCAACGGCGCCCTGGCCGCGTCGGGGCTCTCCATGCGCAATCCGGTGGACACCATCGGCCTGCTGCGGTTCTACACCGATGACTCCAATGCCGACCGGCCCGCCGTGGAGGCATACGTGGACAACGTGCGGGTCTATCAGCCCGCCGACTAAAAGCGGGGCCGTGGCAGAGGCCATCCTCACCGGCAAGAACGACTCCGCTCAGTAAGCTTCCAAACAGCGCAGAAAAGCCGTGTTCCAACAGCGGAACACGGCTTTTTTTATGCGATATTCAATGGAACTTCTCCATCCAATAGTGATCGTTATCCTCACAGATCTTTTTGCCATCCCGGTAGCGGTACCCCAGCTTGCCATAAAATTCATGCGCTGTGAGGGACGCGGATACGAGCGCCCGCCGGGCAGCGCGGAAGAGGGGATCGGCTTCCAGCGTCTGCATCATCCGCCGGCCCACGCCGCGGCCCTCCCAGTCCGGGCGCACAAACAGCGCCTGGATCATGCATTCGTCGGGGTGCCCCTCCACCGGTACCACCGAACCGCAGGCCAGCAGCTCTTCCCCCCGCATCGCCACATAGCTGTGCCCGCCAGACGCAGGGATGGACGCCACTTTCTCCGGGCTGTAATAGGCGGCAAATTCCACCATGTCCTCCCGGCTGTAGTCCCGGATGTTCACTTCCATCAGGACGCGGCCGATCAGGGCCGAAACCGCCCCGGCCTGCCCGGCCTCCATGGGACGGATGCAAATCTCCTCCACGCAGTCCACGCTCCCTCTTCTGTTCCTCACGCCGGTGATGCGGCGGAGCATATGGTGCTCTCATTATATCAAATCTTCCGCAAATGTAAAGAAGCCGCCGTTCCGCCTCTGCAGTGGAGCCATGCGTCCTGCAAGCCCGGCCTCCAGACCAGAGGGGGCGCATGCTGCGCCCCCTCTCTGCAAAACAACTATTCCCCTGCGTCAGCCGAGTTTGCTTCCTGAATAACCGCGCCGCTGGCTTCGTTGATAAAGGTCACCTTACAATTTTCCACCTGTGTTCCGTTGAACGCATTGTACATACCGGAAAGCATATAGAACGCCAGCACCGAGAAGGACTCCGCCAAATCCAGTTCCTCGCTTTTGGTAACAATCTCAAAGCTGCTAAAATTGGAATCGGCCTTGATGGATACAAAGTTGGGATAATTTTCGCTGCCGCACATTTCGTCAAGCTGTTTTTGAAATTCTGCGGCCATCTGATCCATCATGTCCTTGTGCTGGGCTTTGGTCATCACGTAGGTCAATGAGCCGTCATCATTCAGCGTAATCGACTTGTAGCCCGCTTCTTTGGCCATTGCATCATAATCAGCCTGGGTCTTATCTTCGTCGGCGAATGCTGCGGGGATGCTGAGCGTTACGTCAAACAGCCCTTCGTCAACCGCAACGCTGCCCACCGTCTCAGCATCAGAAGCATCGTCCGCGGGAGCCTTTGATTGTGTAACAGCACCCGTCTCGTCCTCCGGAGCAGGTTGTGTCGCCGTGGTCCCTTTCCCACAAGCGGCCAGCGAGAAGAGCATGGCAAGCGCCAGCAAAAGTGAAAGCATTCTTTTCATCTGCAAATCCCTCCAAAACTTTGAGCATGGTGTTTTGATCTGAATCAGCAAGAAACCCTAGAATCCGCAATGACGAGCGTTACAACACTAGCATACACACCTCCTGTTATTACCAATTATAATGAATTCTATCAATTTTGCAACACAGAATCTTACCCCGCTCCCTTTCCGGACTGCGCCCAAGGCCAAGTGGATGGCGTTTTTGTGCATAAGCATAAAACGCGTGGTCACAAAGCGGACTTTGCAACCACGCGGGACAGCACAACAGGGCGGCTCCGGAAATGAGCGCACTCTGACTTTTTATAAAAAAAGTCGGAGCAAGCGATATGACGCTTGCTCCGACGTGAAACGGGCGAACGGTTTCGAGGATAAGCCTTTAAGTCTGCACCCAGAACCAAAGCGCAACCCAGCGCAAGCGGTTGCGATTTGGAGAGGAGGAGCAAGGGAGCGGGCGGATGACGCTTTTTTGTGCGTAAGCATAAAAAAGCGTCGGAGCAAAGCGAACTTTGCTCCGACGTGGTGACCCGTCGGGGATTCGAACCCCGGACCCACTGCTTAAAAGGCAGTTGCTCTGCCGACTGAGCTAACGAGTCAAATGGCTGGGATGGCTGGGCTCGAACCAGCGAATGCGGGAGTCAAAGTCCCGTGCCTTACCACTTGGCTACACCCCAATCTCGCTGGTAAAAGCGCAGGGCCGGAGCGGACGCTCCGGCCCTTCCGCCTTGAGTCTATGGGGTGGATGACGGGACTCGAACCCGCGACACTCGGAACCACAATCCGATGCTCTACCAACTGAACTACATCCACCATAAAGCTTACATGGAGCGATTGGCACGCCTGAAGGGACTCGAACCCCTGGCCCACTGCTTAGAAGGCAGTTGCTCTATCCACCTGAGCTACAGGCGCGTATGGAGCGGGTGATGGGAATCGAACCCACGCGACCAGCTTGGAAGGCTGGGATTCTACCATTGAACTACACCCGCATGGGGATAACCGTCTTTCACATGTCAGCCAGAAAATAATAGCACAGGACATTTGTTTTGTCAATGCCTTTTTTCCATCTTTTCAACTTTTTCCTGTGGGCGCGGACCCAGCCGCGCCCACAGGGCCTCTGTTCTGTCTCAGCACTTGCCGCTTTTTTTCTTGAACAGGAAGGAAAACTTGGTCTCGGAGCACACCACGGCCACAAAGATGAGGGCAAAGCCCACGAACATAAGGGGCGTAGGCCGCTCATCGGCAAAGAGGATGGAGAAGAGCACGCCGAAGGGGGCCTCCAGCGAGAGCAGCACGGCTGCGGTGGCGGGGGCGGTGTACTTCTGGCCGATGTTCTGGAACAGCAGCGCCCCGCAGGAGGCAAAGACCACCAGATACACCAGGCCCAGGATCAGGCTGCGGTCAAACACGCCGGGGGTGAGGGCGGGACGGGTGATGAGGATGCCCAGCCAGGAGAACAGGGCGAAGGAAGCAAACTGAAGCGTGGTCAGGATGAAGATGTCCCGTCCCTCGGAGTACTTGGACACGGCCACGATGTGGGCGGCAAAGAAAAAGCCGCCGATGAGGGTGAGCACATCGCCCATATTGAAGGCCGAGGCGCTATCCCCGGTGATGGAGACCAGCCCGATACCCGCGATGCACAGGAAGGCGGCCAGCACATTGAACTTGTCCGGCCGGCGCTTGGCGATGATCCAGTACAGGAAGGGCACGATGACGCAGTAGACGGCGGTGAAGAAGGCGTTCTTGCCCGAGGTGGTCTGTTCCAGGCCGAAGGTCTGGAAGGCGTAGGCCAGAAACAGGCAGAAGCCCATGACCGTACCGCCGATGAGGTATTGCCGGTCCAGCACCTTCCAGCGCCGGATGAACACCACCGCCAGCACCAGGGCCGCGAAGGTGAAGCGGATGGCCAGCAGCCAGAAGGTGGGCAGCACGTCCACGCTGCTCTTCATCACCACGAAGGAGCTGCCCCAGATGACGGTGGCCAGGATGATCAGAGGCGTTGCAAAACGGGCCAGGACACTGTTCTCTCTGTGTTCGCTCATAGTTGTACCTCTCCTTTGGTTGTGATAAAATAACGTCCAAATCCCGCCGCGGGGCGGCGGGCTTCTCTCTGGAGGTCTTGGTTATGAGGATATTTGATTTTGACGGCACGCTGGTGGATTCCAACGGCGTGTGGGTGGAGGTGGACAACGGCTTTCTCGCCCGCCGGGGCCTCACCGCCACCCGGGAATACAGCGACACGGTGGGCCACTCCATCTTCCCCATCGCCGCCCAGTTCACCCGGGACTACTACCACCTGGACCTGACGGCCGAGGCCATCATGGCCGAGTGGCTGGACCTGGCCCGGGACGCCTACGCCCGCCAGGTCCCCCTCAAGCCCGGGGCCCGGGCCTTTCTGGAGGCCTGCGCCCGTCGGGGAGAGCCGATGGCCCTGCTGACGGCCTGCGTGCCCGAGCTGTGCCAGGCGGCGCTGGAGCGCCACGGGCTCACCGGCTATTTCACCCGGATCGTCTACGTCCAGGAGCTGGGCGTGGAAAAGCGGGACCCCCGGGCCTTCACCCAGGCCCTGGAGCTGCTGGGCGTTGAGAGCGGGGCGTGCACCATGTACGAGGACTCCCCCGGCGCCTGCCGGGCCGCCAAGGCGGTGGGCCTGACGGTGGTGGGGGTGTACGACCCCTTCTACGCCTGCTATGAGGACGAGATGCGGGCGCTGTGCGACAGGTATATCCACAGCTTTGAAGAGCTGCTCTGAGCGGCTCAGACCTTTTGCATATACTGGGCGGCCGACTTGAGCATCAGCCGCTTGGTGCCCACGCTGTCAAAGGCGATCTCCACCAGCGCGTCCCCGCCCATGGGGGTCACCTTGGTGATGAGGCCCCGGCCAAAGGCCTTGTGCTGCACGCTGTCCCCCATGCGGAAGGCCGGGGCGGCCGCCTTCTGGGGCGCGCCGGCGGCGGGACTCTTCCAGTCGGGGGCGGCGCCGGAGCCGGCGGCGGGGGCGCTGCCGCCCAGGGAGAAGCCCCGGTCGTAGGTGCGGCGCACCGGCGTGCGGCGGGCCGGCTTCTCCCGCTCGCCCTCGCTCCGCTCGCCGTAGGGCAGGCGGCCCGACTTCTCCACCTGCTCCGGCGGGATCTCCCCCAAAAAGCGGGAGGGGCGGTTGGAATTGGTGCGGCCGAAGAGCATTCGCTGGCAGGCGCAGGTCATGTACAGCTTCTCCTTGGCCCGGGTCATGGCCACGTAGCAGAGCCGCCGCTCCTCCTCCATCTCCGCCGGCTCGCCGATGGCGCGGATGCCGGGGAAGATGCCCTCTTCCACGCCCACCACAAACACCACCGGGAACTCCAGCCCCTTGGCCGAGTGCATGGTCATCATCACCACGCAGTCCTCGTTGGGGTCGTGGTTGTCCAGGTCGGTGTACAGGGCGATCTCATCCAAAAACCCCGCCAGGCTGGGCTCCTCCTCGGTGTTGTCCAGGTAGTTCTGGATGGAGGAGAGCAGCTCGTGCACGTTCTCCAGGCGGGTGCGGTCCTCCACGGTGTGCTTCTGCTCCAGCATGGCGGCGTAGCCGGTGCGCTGGACCAGCTCCTCATAAAAGGCGGGCAGCTCCAGCTCCCCGGTCAGCCCCCGCAGGCCCTCGATCAGCTCGGCAAACTGGGCCAGCTTGGGGGCGGCCTTCTGCAGCTCGGGCCACTGCTTGGCGTGGCTCACCACGTCCCACAGAGAGCGCCCCTCCGTCCGGGCGATGCTCTGGGCCCGCTCGATGGTGGTGGCCCCGATGCCCCGGGGCGGATTGTTGATGATGCGCTGCAGGCGCAGATCGTCCCCCGGGTTGTTGACCACGCACAGGTAGGCCAGCATATCCTTGACCTCCGCCCGGTCGAAGAAGCGGATGCCGCCGATGATGCGGTAGGGGATGCCGTTGCGCTTGAAGGCCTGCTCGATCTGGTTGGACTGGGCGTTCATGCGGTAGAGCACCGCGTGGTCCCGCCACCCCCGGCCGGCGGAGTAGTCCGACAGGATCTGGGCCGCCACGTACTGGGCCTCGTCGTGCTCGTTCATGGCGGTGTAGCACTGGACTTTCTCCCCGTCCTCGTGCTCGGTCCACAGGCGCTTGCCCTTGCGCCCCTCGTTGTTGCGGATGACCGCGTTGGACGCCTCCAGGATGTTCCGGGTGGAGCGGTAGTTCTGCTCCAGTCGGATGACCCGGGCCCCCTTGTACTGGCTCTCAAAGGACAGGATGTTCTCAATGGTGGCCCCCCGGAAGCGGTAAATGGACTGGTCGTCGTCCCCCACCACGCAGATGTTCCGGTAGCCCCCCGCCAGGGCGGAGGCCAGCTGATATTGCAGATTATTGGTGTCCTGGTACTCATCGATGAGTACGTAACGGAATTTTTTCTGATAATATTCCCGTACGTCATCAAAATCCCGGAGCAGACGCACGGTGTGCAGGATGATATCGTCGAAATCCAGGGCGTTGGCCTCCCGCAGGCGGCGCTCATACTCGGCATACACCCGGGCGATGCGCACCAGGCGGAAGTCCCCGGCCTTTTCACACTCGGCCAGGTAGGCCTTCCCCAGCTTCATGGCATCCTTGGCCCGGGAAATGTAGCCCAGGATGGTCTTGGGGGCAAAGGTCTTTTCATCCAGGTTGAAGTCCTTCACGATGTCCTTGATGACCCGCTCGGAGTCGGCGGTGTCATAGATGGTGAAGGAGCTGGAAAAGCCCAGCCGGTCGATGTCCCGGCGCAGGATGCGCACGCAGGCGGAGTGGAAGGTGGAGGCCCAGATGTCGTTGGCCGCGGGGCCCAGCATCCGCTCCAGGCGCTCCTTGAGCTCCCCGGCGGCCTTGTTGGTGAAGGTGATGGCGATGATGGACCAGGGCACCGCCGGGTCCAGGCGGCACAGCCGCTCCTGCTCGGCCTTCCGGGCCGGGTCGGGGGCGCGGACATACCCCTCCAGAAAGGCCAGATCCTCCGGCGTCACCCAGTCGGGCACCTGGTCGGAGTCGGACCCACGGCCGTATTTCATCAGGTTGGCGATGCGGTGGATGAGCACGGTGGTCTTGCCGCTGCCCGCGCCGGCCAGCAGCAAAAGCGGCCCCTCGGTGCACAGGGCCGCCTGCCGCTGCTGGTCGTTCAGATTCTGGAACTCCAGCGCGATGGCCTGCCGCCGCGCGGCACAAAAGCGCAGTTGTTCTTCTCGGTTCAGCATGATCTTCTCCTTGGCAATGGCGGAGCCGCCCACAAGTGGACGGCTCCTTTGGATTGTGGTTCTATTGTAGCGAAAAGCGGCCCCCAGGTCAACCACCCGGGCGGAATCTTTTCCCCGCCGGGTCCTTCCGGTTTCTTTGCGACTTTATAGTGCAAAAGCCGGCGGGATGTGTTATAATGTGCCTCACGTGCAGCAAAGGAAAGGAGGGCGCGCCATGCGTCCGTTCGTCTTTCGTTCCCCCCGGCTGGGGTTTTTGGCGGCCGATCCGGCCCTGGCCGCCCCGGCGGCCGCCTTTTACCGGCGCAACCGGGCGGCCTTCGCCCCCTTCGACCCGGTGCAGCCGGAGGAGTTCTTCACCGAGGCCGGCCAGCGGGAGCGGCTGGCCTGGGAGCTGGAGCAGGCCGAGCAGGGCCGGTGCTTCCGCTTTCTGCTGGTGCAGCCCCGGCACCCGGGGAAGATCGTGGGGATGGTGGGACTCAACGAGATCGTCCGGGGCGCCTTCCAATCCTGCTTCCTCTCCTACAAGATCGACCACACCCTCTGGGGGCGGGGCTACGGCTCCGAGGCCATCGACCGGGCCACCGGCTGGGCCTTCCGCACCCTGCACCTGCACCGGGTGGAGGCCAACATCATGCCCCGCAACCTGGCCTCCCGCCGGGCGGCGGCCAAGGCCGGGTATGAGGAGGAAGGGCTGGCGAAACACTATTTAAAGATCAACGGTGTGTGGGAGGACCACATCCATATGGTCAAACGAGACGAGGAGGAATTTCATGCATAAGGATGGACAGAGCGGTAAATTCACCAGTTCCATCGGTTTTGTACTGGCGGCGGTAGGCTCAGCCGTCGGCATGGCAAACATCTGGCTGTTCCCTTACCGGGTGGGCCAATACGGCGGCGGCGCCTTTCTCATCCCCTATATCCTGTTCGTGGCCCTGTTCAGCTATGTGGGTCTGTCGGGGGAATTTGCCCTGGGCCGGCTCACCGGTACCGGCTCGCTGGGCTCGCTGGACTACGTGCTGCGCCAGAAGGGCAAGCGGGGCGGCAAGCTGCTGGGGGTGATCCCCCTGCTGGGCGTGCTGGGCATCGCCATCGGCTATTCGGTGGTGGTGGGCTGGGTGCTGCGGTACGCCGCCGGCTCCCTCACCGGCTCGGTCCTGGCCGGAGACGCCCAGAACTTCTTTGATTCCCTGGCCGTCTCCTTCGGCTCCATCCCCTGGCACTTCGCCGCCGTGGCGGTGACGGTGTGCATCCTCATCTTCGGGGTGGCCTCCGGCATCGAAAAGCTCAGCAAGTTCATGATGCCCGCCTTCTTCATTCTCTTCCTCATCATCGCCATACGGGTGGCCTTCCTGCCCGGGGCGATGGAGGGCTACCTCTACCTGCTCCAGCCCGACTGGAGCTACCTGCTCAACCCGGAGACCTGGGTCATGGCCATGGGACAGGCCTTCTTCTCCCTGTCCATCAACGGCGCGGGCATGCTCATCTACGGCAGCTATATGAAAAAGGAGGAGAACATCCTCCGTCACGCCGGCATGACCGCCGTACTGGATACCCTGGCCGCCCTGCTGGCCGGCTTCGCCATCCTGCCGGCGGTGTTCGCCTTCGGCATCGACCCCACCAGCGGGCCCGACCTCATGTTCGTCACCCTGCCCCAGGTGTTCCAGCAGATGCCCGGCGGCCGGGTGCTCTCCCTGCTGTTCTTCCTGTCCGTGTTCTTCGCGGGGATCACCTCCCTGATGAACATGCTGGAAGCCTGCGGCGAGGCCCTTACCTCCAACTTCCGCCTCTCCCGCACCGCCGCCAACCTGCTGGTGGGAGCGGTGGCCTTCCTGCCCGGCCTGTTCCTGGAGTCCCTGCAGGGCATGGGCAGCTGGATGGACCTCATCACCATCTACATCTCCCCCTTCGGGGCGCTGCTGGTGGCGGTGTGCATCTACTTCGTGCTGGGCACCCGGGCCATCAAGGAGGAGCTGGCCCTGGGCCATGGGCGGATGCCCGGCCGGGGCTTCGACTTCACCGCCCGGTTCTACGTGGTGCTCACCGCAGCGGTGTGGGTGCTGGGCATCTACTACGGCGGCATCGGTTAAAAAAAAAGCGAGGCAAACTGCCTCGCTTTTTTTATCCTCACAGCAGGTGCAGCCGGTCCCGGCCCCCGCTCTTGGCCTGATAGAGGGCCTCGTCCACCCGGTAATAGAGGGTCTCAAAATCCTCCCGGGCCGGACCGTACAGCACCACGCCGCCGATGCTGCACCCCACGTTCAGCCGCTGGCCCCGCCACTGGATCTGCCGGATGTGAGCCCGCAGCTGCTCGGCCTTGCTCTGGATGAGGGCCCGGTCCCGCAGGCCGGGCAGGACGGCGGCAAACTCATCGCCCCCCATGCGTCCCAGCCCGTCGCTGTCCCGGAACACCTCCCGCATGCCGTTGGCCATCTCCATAAGCACATAGTCCCCGCAGGGGTGGCCGTAGGTGTCGTTGATGGCTTTGAACTGGTCCAGATCCATCATCAGCATCGTGATGGCCCCGTCCGGCCCCAGCCGGCTCAGCTGCTGCCGGGCATAGGCCTCCAGGGCCTGCTTGTTCAGGATGCCGGTCAGATTGTCCCGCTGCAGGCGGCTTTGCAGCCGCTGGATCTCCGAGCGCTGCTTGCTGATGTCCCGCAGCACCCCGATGCCCTGCACCTGCCGGCCGGACAGGTCCTGCTGCATGGACACCCGCAGCTGATACCAGCGCACCTCGCCGCTTATCATCCGCAGCGAGATCTCATGCTCCCCCGCTCGCTTGCCCTGCCGGTATTCCCCCATCCACTCCCTGATCTGGCCGGACAGGGGGCTGTTTGCGTCCTGGCTCTGCTCCATCCACGCCTGGAACGGTTCGATCTCCAGCGGGTAGCCGAACAGCTCCCCCCAGTTGTGGGAGAACTCCACCCGGTCGTTCTCCAGCTCCCAGCGGAACAGGATGTCGCTGCTCTGATCCATCAGGACCCGGTGCTGCTCCAGACTCAGGCGCAGCTTCTCCTTCTCCTGCTCCAGCTGCTCGTTGATGCGGCGGATCTGCGCCTTCTGCTCCAGATGCAGGGTCACATACCGGAAATGGGCCACCGCCACCATCCCGCTCACCGCGGCGGCTACCGTCAGATTGAGGACCGTCCCCTCGCTCAGATGCCGCCAGCTGGCCGCCAGAAACGCCCCGTAGGACAGCAGGATGGCCGGCAGCATATACCGGGGCTGGGCCTGGATGAGGACCGACAGGCCCAGCAGAGCCGTCACCAGGACGGTGGCCTGAACGCCATTCCCCACCGTCACATCATATGTATTGAGCAGTACGTTCCACGCCAGCATGCCGCCCGTGGCCGCCAGATGCAGCCGGTTCAGCCCATCGGGGTGGGTCCAGAGCACCCGGTGCAGCGCCAGCACCACCAGCGCCAGCACCAGCAGCGCGCTGTACAGGCCCAGATAGATCCGGTTGTTCACGCTGCTCAGCCCGGAGGGAGAGAAAAACAGCACCCGGCAGCCGTTGAACAGCTCCACCGCCGCCATCATGCCGCACAGTACCACCATAGTGACCCGGTTTTTCCGGACGGAGTCCTGCAAAAATTCCTCCCGCAGCTCCTCCGGCAGCGTAAACAGGTCCTTGATGCGTTCTCCCATGGACATCCCTCCGTCCTGCGCAAACTGATCCGTTTGCTTTATTGTAGCAGGACGCGTCTCCCTTGTCCAGACGTTTCCGTTCCATCAATTTCCCGCAAAACGGGCTTTCAGCCCCTCGATGATCTCAATGGCCTTGAATTTGACCACGTAGCCCTCATCCTCCCCGGTGATGAGGGAGACCTCTTCCGCGTCCATCCCGGCGTCCAGGGCGGTCTGCTCCGTGGTCTCGGTCACCGAGCCCAGGCACAGGGGCGGGAAGACCACGCACCACCAGTTCTGTCCGCCTCCCTCCCCGATCTCGATGCGCAGGGCGGTGTAGGCCCCCGCGGGCAGGGCGAAGTCGGAATAGGTCTTGGTGGGGAACCAGTAGTCGTGCTCCAGGGAGGCGGTCACCGGGTAGGAATAGCCGGCCTCGGCCACCACCTCCGCCCCCGCCCGGGCCAGCTCCTCCAGGTGGGCCGACAGGGTCTGCTCGGTCTGCTCCAGGGTGGCCCCGGGGACAAAATAGGCCTCCGCCTGCTCCAGCACCCGGTCCCGCACCTGGAGCTTGAGGGCCTGGTCCTCCTCCCGGTCGGAGTTGGCCAGCACGTGCAGGCGGATCACCTGGTCGGCCAGCGCCGCCTGGCTCCCGTCCAGCCACACCCCCAGCAGCGCCGCGCAGGCCACGCCCAGCAGCAGGGCCAGCTCCCAGCGGTGCAGCGTTTTCCCTTTTACCATAAAGAATCACCGTCCACAATGTAGTGCCTACATTGTGGACGGTGATGTTCCTTTTTATACCAGTTTTTCCACCGGGCGGGCCAAAAACACGCTGGGCCAGCTCTCCGCCAGGACGGCGCAGGCCTCCCGGGCCTCCGCCTCCCCGGCGAACAGGCCGAATACCGCCGAGCCTGTGCCGCTCATGCAGGCCCCCAGGGCCCCCTGCTGGATCATGGTGTTCTTGATGGCCTCGATCTCCCCCCGACGCCGGGTGGGCAGGGCGTCCTCGAACACGTTGTACATCCGCCGGGCCACGCCGGCCAGGTCCCCCGCCGCCAGGGCGGCGGTGAGCCCCGCGGTGTCGGGACGGCGGCGGATGCGCACCCCGTCCAGCCGGGCAAACAGCTCGGGCGTGGGCACCGAAAAGGCCGGCTTGCACACCACCACGCTGCACGCCGGCAGGGGCGGCAGGTCGGTGAGCACTTCGCCCCGCCCCTCGGCCAGGACGGTGCCCCCCCGGACGCAGTAGGGCACGTCGGAGCCCACAGCGGCCCCGATCTCCTCCAGCCGCTCCGGCGGCAGGTCCAGTCCCAGCAGGCTGTTGAGCCCCCGCAGCACCGCCGCGGCGTCGGCGCTGCCGCCGGCCAGGCCGGCGCACACCGGGATACGCTTGTCCAGCTGGATGCTCAGCCCCCCGCAGTCGGCCCCCGTTGCCTCGCACAGCCGCAGGGCCGCGGCGGCGGCCAGGTTGTGCTCGTCGGCGGGCAGAAAGCCCAGGCTGCTCTGCATCCGCAGGGGTTCGCCGGTGCCGGTCTCCAGGCGCAGGTCGTCGCACAGGCTCACCGTCTGCATCACCATGCGCATGTTGTGGTAGCCGTCGCTGCGCCGGTCCAGCACGTCCAGGGACAGATTCAGTTTGGCATATGCCTGCATCTCCAGAATGGGCATGGCGGCCACTCCTTTATCGGATCTTCCGGGCTTCCAGATAGAAGCGCTTGTCGTGAGCCTCCCCCATGGAGAAGGTCTTGCGGGGCAGGGCCCCGTCCTGGATCACGGTGGGGAAGAGCTGGTCCTTGTCCATGGCGGGCAGCAGGAAGGCCAGGTTGCCCGGCCGGGCGGCCAGGGACCGGGCCACGTCCGCGCCGTGGATGTAGTCGATGCGCCCGCCGTGCTCCTTCACATACCCGTCCAGGAACCCCTGCAGGGTGCCCACTTCCAGCCGGGCGGCGGGGTGGGGCACGGTGATGGACCCGGCTCCGTCCCGGTAGACGAAGCGGAGCACCTGGCCCTCCCCCTCACCCGGCCGGGCGCCGGGGAAGGCGGCCAGCAGCGCCTGGAGCAGTCCCTGGGGGTCCACACCAAAGACCACCCGGTGGATGGGCTCGAACTCCAGGGAGTCGTCGTGGAGGTTCACCAGCTCGCACAGGGCGTACCGGGCGGGCAGATTGGCCCAGTGCTCCGGCGGGGTGAGGCGCTTCTGCCGCTCGTAGCACTCCTTGGCGGTGGCCAGGGAGTGGTTGCCGTCCCCTACGGCGAAGAGGAGCACCTCCCCGCTGTCCGCCCCGTACTTCTTCCGGAAGGCGGCCGGGTCGGCCAGGGCGGACAGGGCGGCGGCCACATGGGCCATCCCCTCCTCGTCCAGCTTCCAGCCGGTGATGTGGCCGCCCCGCTCCATCAGATCGAAGTCATAGAGCAGCTCCATCCGGTCCTTGCGCCCTTCCAGCGGCTCGATGACGGTCCGCTCCGGGTCGTCGGTCAGCAGCATGGCGTGGGGCAGCTCCAGCGGGGCGTTCTTGCGCACCGCCACCCGGGGCGGGATGCGGGCGAGCACGGTGCCCTCGGTGGCCCGCACCAGGGAGGTGGCCCCCCGCTCGTAGTCGTACTGCTCCAGGTCCACCATGCCCACCAGGCCCCGGCGCACCTTGCCGCTGTCCAGCCGGCGCTCCACGTAGATGAGCGCCCCGGGCAGACTCTTGAACCGGTCCTCCCGCAGATAGCGGGTCATGGTGTTGTTGACCTCCATAATGTCGGTCTCCACATTGGGGCCGTCCAGGCAGCTCTCCGGCAGGATGAGCCGCAGGGCGGAGGGGGCGGAGCCCACATATTCCTCCACACGCTGCCAATATTCCGGCTGCGAGGTATACTGGTCGCAGGCCACCACGGACCACTTGCGGTACTCGCAGTGCTGGGGCAGCAGGATATCGGCGGGGCGGAAAGGCAAACTGTCAAATTGCCGCAGCATGTTCCTCACTCACTTCCGGACTGAAATCAGACCATGGCGCCGCGGATGGCGGCCAGCAGGTCGGGGAATCGCTCATAGGCGGGCAGCTCGGGATGATCGGCCTTGATCTGCTCGGTGCTCTTGAACAGGAAGCCCGCCTTGCTGGCCTGAATCATGCCCAGATCGTTGAAGCTGTCCCCGGCGGCAATGGTCTCGTAGCCGATGCTCTGCAGGGCCTTCACCGTGGTGAGCTTGGACTGGGGACAGCGCATCTGAAAGCCGGTGATGGTCCCGTCGCCCGCCACCTCCAGGGTGTTGCAGAACAGGGTGGGCCAGTTCAGCTTTTTCATCAGGGGCTGGGCGAACTGCTCAAAGGTATCGCTGAGGATGATGACCTGGGTGAAGGACCGCAGCTCGTCCAGGAATTCCCTGGCCCCGGGCAGCGGGTCGATGCCTTCGATGGTCCGCTGGATCTCCTTCAGGCCCAGGCCGTGCTCCTTCAGGATGTCCAGGCGGAAACGCATGAGTTTGTCGTAGTCCGGCTCGTCCCGGGTGGTGCGCTTGAGCTCCGGGATGCCGGCGGCCTCGGCAAAGGCGATCCAGATCTCGGGGACCAGGACCCCCTCCATATCCAGACAGGTGATGTACATGCTCCGCTCCTCCTTTCGCGGCGCCTTCCGGCGCTCAGTCCTGCCGGCCCTGCTTCTTGCGCAGGTTGGTCAGGAAGTTGTCCATACGGGTCAGGGCCTCGGCGATGTCCTTCATGCTGGTGGCGTAGCAGCAGCGCACAAAGCCCTCGCCCCCCGGGCCGAAGGCGGCGCCCGAGATGACCGCCACCTTCTCCTCCATCAAAAACCGCTCGCAGAACTCGTCCGAGCTCAGCCCGGTGCTGCGGATGTCGGGGAAGACGTAGAAGGCGCCCTTGGGCTCAAAGCAGGGCAGGCCGATGCGCCGCAGCCCTTCCACCAGATAGCGGCGGCGGCCGTCGTACTCATCGCGCATCTTCTCGATGTCCCCGTCGCCGTTGCGCATGGCCTCGATGGCAGCGTACTGGCTGATGGTGGGGGCGGACATGATGCCGAACTGATGCAGCTTGAGCATCTGCTGGATCAGGGGGGCCGGCCCGCAGAGGTAGCCCATGCGCCAGCCCGTCATGGCGTGGCTCTTGGAGAAGCCGTTGACCACCAGGGTGCGCTCATACATGTCGGGCAGGTTGGCCATGGACACGTGGTGCTGGCCGTAGGTCAGCTCGGCGTAGATCTCGTCGGAGAGCACCATGATGTCGGTGCCCCGCAGCACGTCGGCAATGGCCTCCAGGTCGGCGCGCTCCATGATGCCGCCGGTGGGGTTGGAGGGGAAGGGGAGCACCAGGATCTTGGTGCGGGGGGTGATGGCGGCGCGGAGCTGCTCGGGGGTGAGGCGGAACTCGTTCTCCGCCTTGAGCTCCACATACACCGGGGTGCCCCCCGCCATGGAGGCCAGCGGCCCGTAGCACACAAAGGAGGGCACGGGGATGATGACCTCGTCGCCGGGGTTGAGCAGGCAGCGCATGGCCAGGTCGATGGCCTCGCTGCCGCCCACCGTCACAATGATCTGCCGGGCAAAGTCATACCGCAAATCGAACCGGCGCTCCAGATAGGCCGCGATCTCCCGGCGCAGCTCGGCCATACCGGCGTTGGAGGTGTATTTGGTAAAGCCCTTCTCCAGGGAGTAGATGCCCGCATCCCGGATGTGCCAGGGGGTGACGAAATCGGGCTCGCCCACGCCCAGGGAGATGGCGTCCTTCATCTCCTCCAGGATGTCAAAAAAACGCCGGATGCCAGAGGGCTGGACCTGCTGGATGCGCCGGCAGAGTATTTCGTCGTAATTCATGAGAAAATCCACTCCTTCGCCTGCTGCTCCTGCTTTTCAAAGATCAGGTGCTTCTCCTTATATTTATGCAGGATGAAATGGGTGGCGGTGCCCGTCACGTCCTCCAGGGTGGACAGGCGCTCCCCCACAAACTGGGCCACCTCTTTCAGGGTGCGGCCCGAGATGATGACCGTCAGATCGAACGCGCCGCTCATGAGGTAGACGCTCTCCACCTCGTCATACTGGTAGATGCGCTCGGCCACCCGGTCGAAGCCCTCCCCGCGCTGGGGGGTCACCTTTACCTCGATCAGGGCGGTCACCGCCTCCCGGTCGGTGCGGTCCCAGTCCACGATGGCCTGGTAGCCCAGAATGACCTTCTCTTCTTCATAACGGCGCACGGCAGCCTGGACTTCTTCCACGGTCATGCCGGTCATGGATGCAAGCTGTTCGGGGGTCAGGGTGCAGTCCCCCTCCAAAAGCCGGAGCAGCTTCGTCATAATGCTTCCTCCTATCTCTACCGGTCTCCGGAATCGCCGGAAACGTATGATTGGATTTATTATATACGCCCCTTTCCCGGATTACAATAGTCCATCCACATCCGCGCCGCCCGGCGGTGGCCGCTTTGTACGCTGTGCAAAAAGATTTTTGTTGACTGTATCAATTTCTTGTGGAATTATCCTGCGCCCCATGGTATGATAATAAAAACATGCCCATTCTCTTCCAAGCCAATGACAACGGAGGTGTAAGCGATATGGACTATGCCGAGATGGTCAGCCAGATCATGGCCGCCGAACAGGGCGCCAAGGCCCTGGCCGAGGAGGCCCGGGAGCGCCGGGAACAGGCCCAGGCCGATCTGGAGCGGGACGTGGCCGCCATGCGGGAGAGCTACATGGACCGGGCCCGCAACCGCCTGGAAACCGTCCAGCACACGGAGGAGCGCGCCGCCCAGGAGGCCCTGGAAAAACTGGACCAGCGGCTGGACAACGTGATGCGGGCGGTGGAGTCCTCTTACGAAAAGAATAAGGAGCGCTGGGTGGACACCCTGTTCTCCATGATCGTGGGCGTACAGCCGTGATGGGGGCGGAGATGACCTACGGGGCGCTCTCGGCCAAAGTCCGCGCGCTGTACGGCAAACGCCTGCGCGCGGCTGATTTTGCCCATCTGGCCGGGCTGCGCAATGAGGCGGAGATCCTGGAATACCTGCGCCAGCACCCGGGGTGGAGCCGTGCTCTGGCCCTTATCCCGCCGGGCAGCTGGGGGTATGTGGGGCGCATCGAGGTGGAGTCCGCCCTGCAGGAGGAGTTGCGCCTGGAGTACCAGAGCCTGTGCTACTACGTCCCCCGCACGGACAAGCCCCTGATGCAGTTCCGGGTGCGCGCGGCCGAGCGCACCGCCATCCTCAACGCCCTGCGCCGGCTCAAGTCGGGCAAATACGCCCTCCCCGCCCCACCGGCCCACGCCATCCTGCTCCACGGCCGGCTGGACGAGGCCGCCACCGCCGCCTGCACCAGCTACGACCAGCTGCTCCAGGCCGCCCGGGACACCATCTACGCCCCGGTGCTCCAGCAGCTGCGCCCCGCCCGGGAGGGGGAGGTGCCCGACTACACCCTCACCGAGGCCCTGCTGCGCACGGCCTATTACGCCTACTTTTACCGCATCGTCCGCCAGCAGTACCGGGGCCATACTCAGAAGGTCCTGCTGCGGGCCCTGGGGGAGCAGATCGACCTGTTGAACATCATCCACGTGCTCCGGCTCAAGACCTATTTCCCCCAGACCGAGCCGGACACCTACCTGCGCATCCTCTTCCCCTTCCACTACCGGCTCAATCCGGAGTTCACCCGCAGCCTCTGCGCCGCCCCCGGCGCCGAGGGGGTGTTCGCCCTGCTGCGGGACTCCCCCTACCGGGACTGCTTCGAGAACGTGCATGTGGACGAGGTGGAGGAATACTACCTGCGCGCCATCTACCGCTTCAACAAGCGCCAGCTGGCCAGCGTGCCCCCGTCGGTCTACACCGCCATGGCCTATCTGGAGCTGAAGGATCTGGAGACCTCGGTGCTGGTCAACGTGATCGAGTCGGTGAAGTACGGCGTGCCCTACAACAAGGAATTTGCAGATCTGGTGGGGGAATGACCCCGCCGTCCATCTGAGGAAGGAGCTACCGCGATGTCCGTTGTCCCGATGAAGCTGCTGACCATCGCCGGCCCGCTGGAGCGGTTCGACGATGTGGTCCGCGCCTGCGTCATCGATCAGGAGTTTCACCCGGAACAGGCCATAACCCTGCTCAAGAGCGTCAAGGGCCTGCGCCCCCTGGAGCCGGAAAACCCCTACCGCGCCCTTCTCCACCGCTCGGTGGAGGTGGCCGATGAGGCGGGTATCCCCCTGGCATACGCCCCCTTTGACCCAGACACCCAGAGCGAACAGCTCAGCGCCTATTTCGACGGGCTGTCCCAGCGCGTCAGCCAGCTCTCCGCCCGGCGGGAGGAGCTGGAGCACAAGGCCGACGAGATCCACGGCACCAAGGAGCGGCTGCAAAACCTGCGCGGCCTCAACGTCAGCCTGGACGAGCTGATGGGCATGGATTACGCCCGCTTCCGCTACGGCTATCTCCCCCGGGAGACCTACGACAGCTTCCGTGAGACCTTCAACGACGAGGAGGACCTCTTCTTCGTGCCCACCATGGTGGGCTCCCGCCGGGTCTACGGGGTCTACTTCACCACCAAGGACGCCCACCACAAGGTGGACTCCCTGCTCAACTCCCTGCACTTCCACCGCATCCGCCTGGAGGACCCGCCCCACGGCACGGTGGACACCGCCATCGCCCAGCTGGAGGCCCAGGCCAGCGAGACCCGCGCCGCCCTGGCCCAGCTGGAGGAACAGGCCAACGCCCTGCGGGAGCAGGAGCGGGAGAAGATCCTCTCGGCCTACTCCTGCCTGCGCTGGCACAGCGAGTGCTGCGACCTGCGGCGGTACGCCTGCCGCAGCCGGGGGACCTTCTACCTCACCGGCTGGGTCCCGGCGGCCGACCTGCCCGAGATCGAGGGCAAGCTGGCCGGCTTCCCCAACCTCTCCTGCGTGGCCGACACCGCCGACGACGTACACCACGTCAAGCCCCCCACCAAGCTGAAAAACTCCTTCCTGGGCCGGGTGTTCCAGCCCTTCCTGGAGATGTACGGCCTGCCCGCCTACAACGAGAAGGACCCCTCCCTCTTCATGGCCCTCACCTACTGCCTGTTCTTCGGCATCATGTTCGGCGATCTGGGCCAGGGGCTGTGCCTGGCCCTCATCGGGCTGGTGCTCTCCCGGTGGAAGCGCATGTGGCTGGGCGGCATCATCACCTGCTGCGGCCTGTCCGGCGCGCTGTTCGGGTGCGTCTACGGCTCGGTCTTCGGCTTTGAAGAGCTGCTGCCCGGGTTCAAGATCATGGAGGAGACCACCTTTGCCGGGCTGGGCGTGGTGAGCAACGTGCTGCTGCTGCTGGTGATGTCCATCTGCCTGGGCGTGTTCATGCTGCTGCTGGTGATGGTCATCAACATCCTCAACGGCATCCGGCAGAAAAATTACGAAAAGATCCTCTTCGGGCCCAACGGCGTGGCCGGCATCGTCTTTTACGCCGGGCTGCTCTTTGCCGCGGTGGCCACCCTGGCCTTCGGCGTCAACCTCTTCGTGCCGGCCTACGTGCTGCCGGTGCTGATCCTGCCCCTGGTGCTCATGCTCCTGCGGGAGCCGCTGTCCCACCTGCTGGCCGGCGATCCGGACTGGAAGCGCTTCTCCCCCGGCGAGGTGCTGGGCACCGGCGTGTTCGAGCTGTTTGAAACCCTGCTGAGCTACCTGACCAACACCCTGTCCTTCATGCGCGTGGGCGCCTACGCCATCACCCACGTGGGCCTGATGCTGGTGGTCCACATGCTGGCCGAGCTGGCCGGCGGCGTGGGCGGCCCGGTGGGCATCCTCATCCTGGTGCTGGGCAACGCCTTCGTCATGGGCTTTGAGGGCCTGCTGGTGGGCATCCAGGTACTCCGTCTGGAATTTTACGAGCTCTTCGGCCGCTTCTACGACGACGGCGGCATCCCCTTTACCCCCAAAAAGATCGACTATGCCACCCGCATCAACTGAACAACCTGAGGAGGTCAATCAATCATGCTGAAATTCATCGTCCTGCTGTTCGCCGCCTTTGCGGTCTTCTCCCCCCTGTTCCTCATCGGCATCCGCAAGTACACCGGCCGCAAGGCCAAGCGCGCCCTGGGGGCCAACATCGCCTCCTTCTTCGCCTTCCTGGTGCTGGCCAGCGTGGTGGGCATCGGCGGCAGCGCCTCCGCTGCCGGGGCTGAGGCCGCCGCGGCCGCCGGCGGCATCGCCGAGGGCCTCAAGTACGTGGGCGCCGCCCTGGCCGTGGGCCTGAGCGGCATCGGCGGCGGCATCGCCGTGGCCTCCTCCGCCTCGGCCGCCCTGGGCGCCATCTCGGAGAACGACAAGGCCTTCGGTAAGGCCCTGATCTTCGTGGGCCTGGCCGAAGGCGTGGCCCTGTACGGCCTGATCGTGGCCCTGCTGCTGCTGTTCGTGTGATCCGCCGTTCCATCTGACTTCCGCCGGGGCGGAAGGACTGTGAGGCTATCTATGAAATACTTTGTCATCACCGACAGCACGGACACCCAGGTGGGGCTGCGCCTGGCGGGGATCGAGGGCGTGGTGGTCCGGGAGGAGGCGCTGGCCCGCGCCGCCATCCAAACCGCCGCCGACGACCCGGAGATCGCCGTGCTGCTCATCACGGAACATCTGGCCGGCCTGTGCCGGGACGTCATCGCCCCGCTGAAGCTTACCGGCAAACGGCCCCTGGTGGTGGAGATCCCCGACCGGCACAGCGCCGGCCGGGCGCCCGACTCCATCACACGCTATATCCGCGAGGCCATCGGCATCAAGCTCTGATGGCCCGGCAGGGAGGTTTACCATGCCTGATATGAACCAGAAACTGGACCGCTTCACCGCCAAGATCCTGGCGGAGGCCTCCGCCGAGAGCAAGCGGGCCATGGAGGAGGTGCGCCGCCGCCGGGACCAGCGGTTCCAGGAGGCGGAGAGCGAGGCCCTCAAGGACGCCTACGAATACATTCACGAGGAGGTCTCCCGCATCCAGGCCGAGGCGGGCCGCACGGTCTCCCGCCACATGCTGGAGAACAAGAAGGCCCTCTACCTGCGCCGCAGCGAGATGGCCCAGGAGGTCTTTGCCCTGGTGCGGGCCAAGATCGCCGCCTTCACCCGCACCCCGGCCTACGGCCGGCGGCTGGAGGAACTGCTGCGCCAGGCGCTGGAGCAGCTGGAGGGGGCCCAGGACGTGCTGGTCACCCTCCGCCCCGACGACATGGGGTATCAGGCGGCCCTGTCGGCCGCCGCGCCGGGGGTGCCGCTGCACTTCCGGGAGGGGGAGTTCCGCATGGGCGGGCTCATCGCCGAATCCCACGCCCTGGGCCTGCGGGTGGACTCCTCCTTTGACAGCGCCGCCGGCGACCTGTCCGGCCATTTTGCAGAACTGTTCGGGCTGTCTCTGTCCGACGAATGAGAAAGGATGGCGCCACTACGATGAACCAACCCCGCTATACCATCCACGGCATCAACGGCCCGGTGGTCAAGGTCACCGGCGACCGGGGCCTGGCCATGATGGACATGGTCCACGTGGGCGAGGAGGGCCTGATCGGCGAGGTGGTCAGCGTCGACCGGGACGCCGCCACCGTCCAGGTCTATGAGGACACCGCCGGGCTCAAGCCCGGCCAGCCGGTGGTGAGCCAGGGAGCCCCCATGGCCATCACCCTGGGCCCCGGCCTGCTGACCAATATTTTCGACGGCATCGCCCGCCCCCTGAAGGTGGTCCAGGACCTGAGCGGTCCCTTCATCCGCCGGGGGCTGAACCTGCCCTCCCTGGACGAGTCCAGGCAGTGGGAGGTCACCCTCCACGTCAAGGTGGGGGACCGGGTGAGCCCGGGCACGCTGTACGCCTCCTGCCCGGAGACCCCGCTGATCGTCCACCGCTGCCTGGTCCCCGCCGGGCTGTCCGGCTCGGTCACCGCGGTGGCCCAGCCCGGGCCCCACACCGTCACCGAGCCGCTGGTGGAGCTCACCGACGACCACGGCCGCACCCACACCCTGAAGCTGGCCCAGCGCTGGCCCATCCGCACCGCCCGGCCCATGGCCGAGCGCCTGCCCATCGACCGGCCCCTGGTCACCGGCCAGCGGATCATCGACACCCTCTTCCCCATCGGCAAGGGGGGCGCCGCCGCCATCCCCGGCCCCTTCGGCGCGGGCAAGACCATGACCCAGCACCAGCTGGCCAAGTGGTCGGACGCGGACATCATCGTCTACCTGGGCTGCGGCGAGCGCGGCAACGAGATGACCCAGGCCCTGGAGGAGTTCTCCGAGCTGCTGGACCCCAAGAGCCAGCAGCCGCTGATGAACCGGACTATCCTCATCGCCAACACCTCCAACATGCCGGTGGCCGCCCGCGAGGCGTCGGTGTACACCGGCATGACCATTGCGGAATATTACCGGGACATGGGCTACCACGTGGCCCTCATGGCCGACTCCACCTCCCGCTGGGCCGAGGCCCTGCGTGAGATCTCCGGCCGGCTGGAGGAGATGCCCGCCGAGGAGGGCTTCCCCGCCTATCTGGCCTCCCGGCTGGCGGAGTTCTACGAGCGGGCGGGCTACGTCCGCACCCTGGAGGGCAAGGAGGGCTCGGTCACCGTCATCGGCGCGGTGTCCCCCCAGGGCGGCGACTTTTCCGAGCCGGTCACCCAGAACACCAAGCGCTATGTGCGCACCTTCTGGGGCCTGGACCGTGCCCTGGCCTACGCCCGCCACTTCCCCTCTATCAACTGGCTGACCTCCTATTCCGAGTACGCCGACGACCTGCGCCCCTGGTACGACGAGCACGTGGGGCCGGAATTCGTCCCCGCCCGGCACCAGCTCTCCCACCTGCTGCTCAAGGAGTCGGAGCTGATGGAGATCGTCAAGCTCATCGGCGCCGACGTGCTGCCCGAGGATCAAAAGCTCATCATCGAGACCGCCAAGCTCATCCGGGTGGGCTTTCTGCAGCAGAACGCCTACCACGCCATCGACACCTACGTGCCTCTGGACAAGCAGCTGAAGATGATGCAGCTCATCCTCAAGCTCTACGCCGGGGCCAAGGACATCGTCTCCCGGGCCATCCCCCTGTCCCAGCTGAAGGCCACCGGCATTTTCGAGTCCCTGGCCAAGATGAAATACGAGGTCCCCAACGACCAACAGGAGAAATTCGCCGCTTACGACCAGGCCATCGACGCAGCTCTGCGCCAGGTCAACGAGGCCAACCGGTAATGCGCGCGCAGCGAGGTGAATCACAGACATGAGACTGGAATACATCGGCCTTTCGGAGCTCTCCGGCTCCCTCATCGCCCTGGAGGGGGTCAAGGACGTGGCCTTCGACGAGATGGCCGAGATCACCCTGGACAGCGGCGAGCGCCGCTACGGGCGGGTCATCCTCATCGACGGGGACCGGGTGGTCCTGCAGGTCTTTGAGGGCACCCGGGGCATCTCCCTGGAAAACGCCAGCACCCACTTCACCGGCAAGTCCATGGACATCGCCCTGTCCAAGGAGATGCTGGGCCGGGTGTTCGACGGGGCGGGCCGCCCCATCGACGGGCTGGGGCAGATCTACCCCGAGGAGCGGCGGGACATCAACGGCTCGGCCATCAACCCCGTCTCCCGCAAATACCCCCGCAGCTGCATCTACACCGGCATCTCCGCCATCGACGGCTGCTCCACCCTCATCCGGGGGCAGAAGCTGCCCATCTTCTCCGGCTCGGGCATGAAGCACAACGAGCTGGCCGCCCAGATCGTGCGCCAGGCCAAGGTCCCCGATCAGGACGGCGAGTTCGCCATCGTCTTTGCCGCCATGGGCGTCAAGAACGACACCGCGGAGTTCTTCCGCCGCTCCTTTGAGGAGGCGGGCGCCCTCAGCCGGGTCACCATGTTCCTCAACCTGGCCTCCGACCCCATCATCGAGCGCATCCTCACCCCCCGCTGCGCCCTGACGGCGGCGGAGTTTCTGGCCTTCGAGCACGGCTACCACGTGCTGGTGGTCCTCACCGACATGACCTCCTACTGCGAGGCCCTGCGCGAGTTCTCCTCCTCCAAGGGTGAGATCCCCTCCCGCAAGGGCTTCCCCGCCTACCTGTACTCCGACCTGGCCTCCCTCTACGAGCGGGCCGGCATGATCCACGGCCGCAGCGGCTCGGTTACCCAGGTGCCGGTGCTCACCATGCCCAACGACGACATCACCCACCCCATCCCCGACCTGACCGGCTACATCACCGAGGGTCAGATCGTGCTGGACCGGGACCTGGAGCAGAAGGGCATCTATCCCCCCATCGCCATCCTCCCCTCCCTGTCCCGCCTGATGAAGGACGGCATCGGCGAGGGCTTCACCCGGGCCGACCACTACGACGTGTCCAACCAGCTGTTCGCCTCCTACTCCAAGGTGCAGGACGCCCGCAGCCTGGCCAGCGTCATCGGCGAGGACGAGCTGGGTGAGCTGGACAAACAGTACCTGGCCTTCGGCAACGCCTTTGAAAGCCGCTTCATCAACCAGAGTCTGGTGGAGAACCGCACCATCCAGGACACGCTGGAGCTGGGCTGGAAGCTGCTGAGCATGCTGCCCAAGTCGGAGCTGGACCGCATCGACGCCAAGACCATCGACGCCCACTATGTGGAGGGGGCCTGGAAGGACCTGTTCCACCACAAGCAGGCCTGAGCCGGCCCGGCGGGAAAGGAGCTGAAGAGCCATGGCCAACCTGCTGCCCACCAAGGGCAACCTGATCGCCGCCAAGCGCTCCCGGGCGCTGGCCCAGACCGGCTACGAGCTGATGGACCGCAAGCGCAACATCCTCATCCGGGAGCTGATGGGCATGATGGACACCGCCAAGCAGCTGCAGGAACAGATCGACACCGTCTTTACCGACGCCTACGCCGCCCTCCAGGCGGCCAACATCCGCCTGGGCATCTGCGACCGCATTGCCGAGGCGGTGGAGGTGGACGACTCGCTGGAGATCCGCTACCGCTCCGTCATGGGGGTGGAGCTGCCCCGCATCCCCGGCCAGTCCCCGCCCCCCCGGCCGGAATACGGCCTGGCGGAGACCTCCTCCGCCCTGGACGAGTGCTACCTGAAGTTCTACAAGGTCAAGGAGCTGACCCGCCGGCTGGCCGAGGTGGAGACCTCCATCTACCGCCTGGCCGACGCCATCCGCAAGACCCAGAAGCGGGCCAACGCCCTGCAGAACATCGTCATCCCCGACCTGGACGGCACCGTGCGCTTCATCACTGACGCGCTGGAGGAAAAGGAGCGGGAGGAATTCGCCCGGCTGAAGGTCATCAAGCGGGTGACCAGCCGGAACAAGGCATAACAAAACGCGGGCCCCGGAATTACTCCGGGGCCCGCGTTTTATGGGTTTGACTCAGTAATCGGAAAGGTCGTCCTTGCGGAAGGGGTCCTGGCCATACTGGCTCTCATACCCGCCGGGGGTGGTGAAGGAGCCGTGGACCATCCAGTCGTAGAAGTTGGCGTCGGCGGCGCTCGCGTAGGGGATCACCCACAGGCCCAGGATGCCCAGGGTGAATATGGAGAGGATCTCCCATCCCAGGAAGGACAGGTCCTGCACAAACAGGATCCGCTTGCAGCCCTGCATGGCCAGCTTGCTCTGCCGCAGCGTCTCCAGAGCCCCCATCTGGGGATTGTCCAGGGCGAAGTAGAGGCTCAGCCGGTAGCGGTAGGAGACCACCACGACCCACACCACCAGCACGATGATGCCCAGGACCACCGGGAAAAAGCTGTTCAGCAGCACGCCCAGCATCACCAGGAGCACATAGGGGATCATGCCCAGCAGGGACCACAGGACGGTGAACAGCCACACCAGCAGGCTCACCAGGATGGACCGGCCCAGCACCGCGAAGCCGTCCAGCAGGTTACGGAAGCCGGGGCCCTCCCCCCGGGCCAGGCGCAGGGCGTAGGAGGTGTAGCCGAAGGCCATCACCCACTGGTACAGGGTCAGCAGGATCTCCATCAGCAGGAACAGGCCCACCCGGCCGGGGGTAAAGATGGTCCGATAGATCTGCTCCGGGGCGTACACCCCGTCCAGCAGATAGAGGTAGGCCATGTTAAACGGGTTGGAGACAAAATAGGCGATCACATAGGAAAGCACACCGGTCAGCAGCACATACACCAGCGTGACCAGCATCGGGTGGGGGCTCACGCCCCGTATGGCCTGGCGCGCCAGGCGCTTGGATTCCACTCGGTTATATCCCATCGTTTCTTCCCCTTATTCGTTTCTATATGCCGCGGGCTCAGCCCCGCAGCCCGTTTCGGTTGGGCTGTCGGACACCTCAGCCCCGCAGTTCCAGCAGCTTCTGCTTCAGCTGGCCCTCGATGCGGCCCAGCTCCACCTCGGCCTCCCGGCGCTTCTGGGCGCCCTCCTTCTGGATGTTCATGACCTCATCCAAGGTGGAGATGAGCTGCTCGTTGGTATGCTGCAGGGTCTGGATGTCCACCACGCTGCGCTCGGCCTCCCGGGCGGTCTCGATGGTGCCCATCTTCAGCATGTCGGCGTTCTTCTTCAGCAGCTCGTTGGTCATGTTGGTCACCGCGCTCTGGGCGGCGGTGGCCTGGCGGGAGTGCTCCAGCCCCAGGGCCAGCACCATCTGGCTCTTCCACAGCGGGATGGTGTTCACCAGGGAGGACTGGATCTTCTCCAGCATCAGGGTGTCGTTGTTCTGGATCAGGCGGGTCTGGGGGCCCATCTGGATGGAGATCATCCGTGTCAGCTCCAGGTCGTGGATCTTCTTCTCAAACCGGGAGACCATGTTGGCCAGGTCGTTGTAGGCCTGGGCGTCCTCCTGGGCGCCGGTCTGGGCCGCCCGGGCCCGCAGCCGCTCCAGATCCTCCGTGCGCACCTGCATCAGGCGCTTCTTGCCCGCCAGGATGTACATGGTCAGCTCTTTGTAATACTTGGTGTTGAGCTCGTACATCTGGTCCAGCATGGCGATGTCCTTCATCAGGGTCACCTGGTGGCCCTCCAGCACCTGGACAATCTTGTCCACATTGGCCTCGGCCTTGGTGTAGGAGGCCTTCATGGCCTCCAGCTCGTTGCGCTTCTTCTTGAAGAAGCCGAACACGCCCTTCTCCTCTTCCTTGCCGAAGCCCTTGAGCTCCACCACCAGGGAGGACAGGGCCTGTCCCACTTCGCCCAGGTCCTTGGTGCGCACCGAGTTGAGGGTGCTCTCGGAAAAGCCGGCGATGTTCTTCTGGGCCGCCGCGCCGTACTGCAGCACCACGTTGGAGTCCATGATGTCGATCTTCTTGGCAAAATCGTCCACCATCTTGCGCTCGGCCTCGGACAGCTGGCTCTCGTCCAGCTGGATGGCCTGGGCCTGCTCCTGCAAAGCGGGGTCGGCCGCCGGCGTGCCCAGGGTCAGGCCCGGAGCCTCGGGCGCGCGGGGCGCTTCCGCCGCGGCGGTATCCTTGCTCAGATCGGGACTCAGCGTCAGCTCAGGGGTGAAGTCCATAGAATCGCTCATCGTATCGTTCCTCCCTTATATTCCATCTCCGGTCCGGACGCGCCGGGCCGGTCATACGCACTGTCCTTGGTTTCTCTCATTGTACCTTTCCTCCTCCGGGGTGTCAAGAACACGTTGACTTTGTCCAAAAAACTCAGTATGATAAAGTACATATATCGCCTATATATAGAGAGGAAGTCTGCCCCATGCTCACCCTGAAGGAATTCAAAGAGGCCCGCAGCGTGCTCTCCGGCGTCATCCGGGACACCAGCCTGCTCTACAGCCCCGCCTTTTCCAAGGCCACCGGCAACCACGTGTACATCAAGCCGGAAAACATGCAGATCACCGGCGCGTACAAGATCCGGGGCGCCTACTATAAGATCAGCACCCTGTCCGAGGAGGAGAAGGCCCGGGGCCTGGTCACCGCCTCGGCCGGCAACCACGCCCAGGGCGTGGCCTATGCCGCCCAGCAGGCCGGCGTGGCCGCCACCATCGTCATGCCCACCACCACCCCCCTGGTGAAGGTGAACAACACCAAGGACTACGGCGCCAAGGTGGTGCTCCACGGCGAGACCTTTGACGACGCCGCCGAGCTGGCCGCCAAGCTGTCCGAGGAGGAGGGGCTGACCTACGTCCACCCCTTCAATGACCCTGCCATCGCCACCGGCCAGGGCACCATCTCCTATGAGATCTTCCAGGACCTGCCCGACGTGGACGTGATTCTGGTGCCCATCGGCGGCGGCGGACTGGCCACCGGCGTGTCCACCCTGGCCAAGCTGCTCAACCCCAACGTCACCGTCATCGGCGTGGAGCCCACCGGGGCGGCCTCCATGAAGGCCAGCCTGGAGGCCGGCCACGTGGTCACCCTGGACAAGGTGGAGACCATCGCCGACGGCGTGGCCGTCAAGACCCCCGGCGACCAGATCTTCCCCTACATCCAGCAGAACATCGACGACATCATCACCATCGACGACAACGAGCTGGTGGACGCCTTCCTGGACATGATGGAAAAGCACAAGATGATCGTGGAGAACGCCGGACTGCTGCCCATGGCGGCCCTGAGCCACCTGGACTGCAAGGGCAAGAACGTGGTGCCTGTCCTCTCCGGAGGCAACATGGACGTGATCACCGTGGCCAGCCTGGTGCAGCATGGGCTCATCAACCGGGGTCGTGTGTTCACCTTCTCGGTGCAGCTGCCCGACCGCCCCGGCGAGCTGCTGCGGGTGGCCCAGATCGTGGCCCAGGCCAACGGCAACATCATCAAGCTGGAGCACAACCAGTTCGTCAACATCAACCGCCAGAGCGGCGTGGAGCTGCGGGTCACGCTGGAGGCCTTCGGCCACACCCACAAGCGGGCCATTCTGGACGCCATGTGCGCCGCCGGGTATCCCGCCCGGGAGTGCCACACCAACGACTTCTACAACTGATTTACCATGCGTGTCCGGGAGAGCCTTGGCCCTCCCGGACACTATCTGATGCGGCGCGCGGTTTCCGGGGCATGGGCCGCCGGTCCGGCAGCCCGTGGGCGCGTGGGGAGGACCGGCGGGGCCCCGGGCGTCATCCGCTTGGTGTATCTTATGTGCCCCCGCCCCGGCCGGTGCGTGCCGGCTGTGGTCCATGCTACCACAGATGTTTGAAGGTTTCCTTAAGGAGTGATAAAAGATGGTTAAAATCGCCCCCTCCATTCTCTCGGCCGATTTTGTCAACCTGGAGCGTGACATCCAGCGGGTGTCCTCCGCCGACTGGCTCCACGTGGATGTGATGGACGGCTGCTTCGTGCCCAACATCACCATCGGCGTACCGGTGGTGCAGTCCATCCGCAAGTGCACCGACATGTTCCTGGACGTCCACCTGATGATCGACAAGCCCGTGCGCTACGTGGAGGCCTTTGCCAAGGCGGGGGCGGACCTTCTGTCCGTCCACCTGGAGGCCGACCACCCCACCCGCATCGCCGAGGCCCTGCGCCTGATGGAGCAGTGCGGCGTGCAGAAGGCGGTGGCCCTGCGGCCCATCACCGCCGCCAGCGCCGTGCTGCCCTACCTGGAGCAGCTGGACATGGTGCTGGTGATGACGGTGGAGCCCGGCTTCGGCGGCCAGGCCTTTATGGAGCACCAGCTGGACACCATCCGCCAGGTACGGGAGCTGATCAACCAGTACAACCCCGCCTGCCGGCTGGAGGTGGACGGCGGCGTCAGCCCCAAGACCGCCGGCAAGGTCATTGCCGCCGGTGCCGACACCCTGGTGGCGGGCTCGGCGGTGTACGGCGCGGCCGACCCGGCCGCGGCCATCGCCGCGCTGCGGGAGGCGTAAGGCATGCAGTACTTCCCGCCCGCCCTGGAGCGGCTGGTGGAGCAGTTCGCCCGCCTGCCCGGCATCGGGGCCAAGACCGCCCAGCGGCTGGCCTTCTACGTGCTCTCCCTGCCGGAGGAGGACGCCGCCGCCTTTGCCGACGCCATCGTGGGGGCCAAGGCCGCCATCCACTGCTGCCCCGTGTGCCAGAACTTCTCGGAGGGGGACGGGCTGTGCCCCATCTGCCAGGACCCCAAGCGGGACACCTCCCTCATCTGCGTGGTGGCCGACCCCAAGGACGTGGTGGCCATGGAGCGCTCCCGGGAGTACCCCGGGCTCTACCACGTGCTCCACGGCGTCATCTCCCCCATGAACCACGTGGGGCCGGACGACCTGCACGTCAAGGAGCTGGTGGGCCGGGTGGCCGCCGGCGGCGTCAGCGAGGTCATCATGGCCACCAACCCGGACACCGAGGGAGAGGCCACCGCCATGTACCTCTCCCGCCTGCTGCGCCCCTTCGGGGTGAAGATCACCCGTCTGGCCTACGGCATCCCGGTGGGCAGCCACCTGGAGTACGCCGACGACGCCACCCTCATGCGGGCCCTGGAGGGCCGCCGGGAGATGTGACCGGCCCCCGCATAAGACAGAAAAAACGCTCCCCCGATGCCGGGGGAGCGTTTTTTGTATGCCGGTTACCGCATGGCGTAGAGCAGCTTGGCTACCTCGCCGCGGGTGAGCAGGTCGTTGGGGCGGATGCGGTTGTCGTTGCCCGTCACCACGCCCTGGCCCACCAGGCTCTTGATATAGGGGGCCGACCAGTCGGCCACCAGGGACGCGTCGTCAAAGCTCAGCTCAGGCTCAGCGTAGCCCTTGGGCTGGGTCCGGCCCAGGATGGTGATGGCCTCGGCCCGGGTGATGGTGGACTGGGCGTTGACCTTCAGCACGCCGTTCTCATTGGCGCCCTTGAGGATGCCCAGGCTGTACATGGCCTTGACCTCGTTGATGGCCCAGTCGGGGATGGAGTCGGCGTCGGCAAAGGGCAGCTCCACATCGGCGTACTGGGTCAGGTCCAGCCCCATCCAGCGGGCCACCATGGCGAAGAACTCCGCCCGGGTGATCTGCCGGGAGGGCTGGAAGGCGGGGGTGTCCCCCCCGGTGCCGTTGGACACGCCGGTGTCGTAGAGGTAGGTGGCGTAGGCGTCGGCCCAGTTGCCCGTCATGTCGCTGAAGGGAGAGGTGCGGGGGGTGGCGGGCTGCACGTCGGCGGAGGCGCGGGCCAGGTTGCCGCTGGCGTCGGCGGCGTACACGCTCACCCGGTGGTAGCCGCTGTCGGCGGCGGGCAGGGTGGCCGTCAGGGTGCCGGTGCTCTCGTTCCAGGTAAAGGGCAGCTCGGCCCCGTCATAGGTCAGGGACAGGTTGCCCTGGGCGAGGGTCTTGTCCACGTCGTCCTGCATGACGGCGGTGAGCTGGGTGCCGCTGACCTGCAGGGAGAGGGTGGGGGCGGTGGTGTCGTGCATCTCCTCGTTGGAGGTGGTGAAGTGGTCCAGCCAGATGCTCCCCGCCGGGCCGCCCGTGCCGCCGTAGATGACGTCCAGGCTGGTCAGGGCGGCGGCGCCGTCGGGCAGCTCCACGCACACGTGCTTCCAGCCGGTGAAGTCCAGGGCGGTGAGCAGGACCTGCTGGCTCTGCTGGTCCGCGCCGGTCACGGTGGCCATGAGTGTGTTGCCCGAGCCGTCGCCGTACACCCACAGGCCCAGGTAGTGCTCGCCGGTGGGGATGGTGAGGCCGGTGTTCAGGCTGGCCGTGCCGGCCAGGGAGGCGTCATAGCTCACCTTCAGGCTCTGGCTGCCGTTGTGGACGTAGTCCAGGCCGGTCTCGCCGGCAAAGCTGGCGGTGTCGGTGGCGGTGAAGGACTCCAGCGTGCCCTCGCAGCTCTCCAGGGTCTTGACGTGGCCGGCGATGCTCACCGGGATGGTGGTGGTGGTCCCCCCCACCGAGACGGTGAGGGTGCCGCTGCCGCTCTTCTCCCCGGCGGTGAACACGCCGTTCTGGTCCACCGTGCCGACGGCCGGGTCGGCCGCCCAGGTGAAGCAGCTGTCCTGGGACACCAGGGCCATTTTCCGGTAGATGGCCGTGGCGGTCAGGTCCACCTGCTCGCCGGGGTCCAGGTTCAGGGCGGTGACCGTGCTGCCGGTGGCGGCGTTGGTCAGGCGGATGGACTCGGGGGTGGAGACGGTGGTGATGTAGGCCGTGCCCGAGGCGGCGCCGTCGGTGGCCGTCACCTGATAAAAGCCGCTCTGGCTGCCGGCGGTGAACAGGCCGTTTTCATTCACCGTGCCGCCGGTGGCCGACCAGGTCACGGGGTTTGCGTAGGTGGAATAGTAGTTGGTGTCCAGCCCGGAGGCGGTCATCTGGAGGGTGGCCCCCGAGAGGACCATGGCGTCGGTGGGGCTGATGGCATAGCTGCCCAGCTCCCCGGTGGGCTGGAGGGTGGTGGTCAGGAAGATGGCGGTGCTGTTTTTCCGCTGGGTGCCGTCAGAGGGCTTGTTGACCACCTGCATGCCGCTCTGGCCCGGGTAGGTGACGCCGATGGTGGTGGAGCCGCCGCCGTCCATGCACAGGGCCTCCACGCACCCCAGCTCCACCAGGCGCTGGGCGATCTGGGTCTGGGTGGCCCCCACGCTGTAGCCGGACTGGAGCCCGTCCATGGCGTAAAAGACCACGGTGCCGTCGGCCTTGATACCCACGGCGGGCCAGGCGGTCTTTTTGGTGTCCAGGCCGGAGACCACCTGGCCGTTGGTCACCAGCTTGCACACCCCGCCCAGGGCCTGCACGGCGTTGGACCAGCGGTCATCGGTGGTGGCCACGGTGAGGGTGACGGTGTCCCCGGGCTTCAGGGCCCGGAGGCTGGCCAGCACCGTGGCGTTGTCCTTGCCGTTCATGGTGAGCACCGCCTTGCCCTCGGGGATGGCGATGCTGCCGGTGGACTCCAGCACCTGCTCCACCACGTACTGGGTCTGGCGGCCGATGCGGGGCTGGGGGGAGTAAAATCCGTCGTCCACCGGGGTGAGGATCACGTCCACCCCCGGCTCGGTGTTCTGGGTGGTGGAGGCAAAATCGGAGGTCAGCAGGGTCAGGCCGCCGGAGGTGTCGCTGGCGGTGATCTTGCGCACCTTGTTGATGCCGCCGCTGAGCTTGACGGCCTGTCCGCCGAAGGAGACCGACATACTCAGAGCCGGCTGGCCGATGAAGGCGGTGCCGTCCTCCAGAAAGCCGATGGCCCAGGAGTCATTGTAATAGGACGTGGAGCGCACCACCCCGTCGGTGACCACCAGGCCGGTGGGCGCGCCGGTGTTGAGCACGTACCAGTCCCCGTTGAGGCCGGAGACCACCCGCTTGCCCTGGCTCTCCAGGGTCTGGGCCATGTCCGAGAGGGTGACCCGGTCGGTCACCTTGCTGCCGTAGGCCACGGTGGGGGTCACGTCGGCATTGGGGGTGTATTCCACATAATATTCCGTGCGCAGGTCGGAATAGGTGTCGCTCCAAAAGATGTTTTTCCCCATCTGGGCGCTCTGGGCCAGCGGCACGCGGCTCGTATGTACGTCCCAGCCCATGGCGTTGGATGCGCAGGCCGCCGTAACGGTCACCGCCAGCGCCAGGACCAGGGCCGCGCCCCGTCGAATGCATTGCTTCATAGTTGTCCTCCTGTGTTCCGGGTTGCAAAGTTCCACATGGTCGTTATGTTAACACAAAAGCCCCCGCTTGTAAACAAGCGGGGGCTCCGGAACGCGGGATCAAACTGTGAAGTTTTTCTGACATTTATTCCTTGTCCGGCCGGCCTTGCTTGAGCCGGGGCAGGGTCTTTTCCAGCGTGGCCTCCTCCTGAATGCTCAGCAGATCGCCAATGAGCTGGTTGGACACCAGAAAGCCCTTGGGCGTCAGGTTCCAGCGGCGGTCGTGCCGCTCGGCCCAGCCCTGGCGCTCGTACTCCTCCAGCTTCTGCTCGATGGGGTCGAAGTTCAGGAAGAATTCCCGCCGGTACTCCCACTCCTCAATGCCCCGGGTGGTGCGCAGGCGGAGCATGAGATACTCGCTGCCCCGCTCCCGCTGGGGGATGAGCTCGGACTCGTCGATCACCGTGCCGCCGTGGAGCACGCCGGAGATATACCCCTCCAGATCCCGCTGGAAGGAGTAGCGCCGCCCGCCGAAGTCGGAGTGGGCCCCGGGGCCGAAGCCGATGTAGGGCCGGCCCATCCAGTACTTCAGGTTGTGCCGGGACTGGTAGCCCGCCCGGGCGAAGTTGGAGATCTCATACTGCCGGTACCCCTCCGCCGCCAGGCGCTCCACCGTCCAGAGGTACATGTCGGCCTGCTGGTCGTCGTCGGGCAGCTTCTCCCCCCGGATCACCCGGTCGTCCAGCGGGGTGCCCGGCTCCACCTTCAGCCCGTAGCAGCTCAGGTGCTCCGGCGCGAGGGACAGGGCCTGCTCCACCGTGTCCTTCCAGCCCTCCAGGTCCTGGCCGGGCAGGCCGTAGATGAGGTCCAGGCTGATGTTGCCGATCTTGGCCGCCCGGGCCGCCGACACCGCCCGCTGGGCCTGCCGGAAGTCGTGGGGGCGGTGGAGGTTGTGCAGCTCGCAGTCGTGGGCCGACTGCACCCCAAGGGAGATGCGGTTCACCCCCGCCCGGCGCAGGCTCAGCAGCATCTTGCGCTCCACGCTGTCGGGGTTGCACTCCACGGTGATCTCCGCGTCCTTGGCCAGGTCGAAGCGCCGGGCGATGAACTTGAGCAGCTCCCGCAGGCGCTTCTCCCCGTAATAGCTGGGGGTGCCGCCGCCGAAGTAGACGGTGTCCACCTGCCAGCCCCGGGTGAGGGGGGCGGTCTCCTTCATATGGGCGATGAGCGCCTTCTGATAGTCGTCCATCCGCGCTTCCTTCCCCGCCAGGGAGTAAAAGTCGCAGTAATCGCACTTGCTGCGGCAGAAGGGAATGTGGATGTAAAGGCCCAGTTTCTCCGCCATTGAGGACACCTCGTTTCGCTTAATGGATCTATTATACTACAAAATCCGGCGTTTGAAAAGCCGCCGCGGCCGTGTTATACTGGGGCAGCAAGACAAAGGAGGGAGCGCCATGGAACAGCAGCCCGCCCGGCGGCTGGAGCTGACCGTCGCCCCGGAGCAGGCGGGGGCCACGGTGGACGCCCTGCTGCGCCGGGAGCTGAACCTCTCGGGCACGGTCATCCGCCGGATCAAGTGGCTGGAGGACGGCATCCTGCTGGACGGGGTGCGGGTCACCACCGCCCAGCGGGTGGAGGCGGGGCAGAGCCTCTCGGTCCGGGTGGCCGACCCGGGGCAGGCCGGGCACACCGTGGCCGCCCCCGGCCCGCTGGACATCGTGTATGAGGACGGGGACCTGCTGGTCCTCAACAAGGCCCCCGGCGTGCTGGTCCACGCCGGAGCGGGCCAGCCGCCCAATACCATCTGTAATTTCATCGCCTATTATTACCAAACAAAGGGTATCTGCGCCGACGTTCACCCGGTCCAGCGGCTGGACCGGGGCACTTCGGGGCTGATGGTGGTGGCCAAGCACCCCCACGCCCAGGAGCAGCTCAAGCGCCAGCTCCACACCCCGGACTTCCAGCGGGTGTATCTGGCGGTGTGCGACGGGGTGCCCGCTCCGGCGGAGGGGGTGGTGGACGCCCCCATCGGCCGCTCCCCCGACTCCATCATCGCCCGGCGGGTGGACCCGGCGGGGCAGAGCGCCCGCACCCGCTACCGGGTGGTGGATACCGCCGGGGGCCGGGCCCTGGTGGAGCTGACGCTGGACACCGGGCGCACCCACCAGATCCGGGTGCACATGGCCCACCTGGGCTGCCCGCTGACGGGGGACTTCCTGTACGGCCGGGAGGACAAGAGCCTCATCGCCCGGCCCGCCCTCCACTCCGCCCGGCTCACCCTCCGCCACCCGGTGAGCGGGGCGGTGCTCACCTGGAGGCAGCCCCTGCCGGAGGACATGGCCCGGCTGCTGGCCCGGCCGCAGTAAACGGGCGGCCCCAACCGTGGGGCCGCCCGTTTTGTCATACTCCGGTGAGGTCGAAGGGGGGGATGTACCCGGCCTGGTCGGCGCCGCCGTCCTGGGCAAAACCCTCCAGACCCAGCGCGTCCATGTACTGTTCAGCCGCCCGGGCCTCCGAGGGGCGCAGCCGCCGGTTAATCTCGGGGTACTCCGATGCCCGGCCCCAGGGGATGTACTGGCTCATGAGGGAGAAGAGCACCGTCCCCGGCGGGAAGGTTTCGGCCACCCAGTCCATCACCCGCTTGGCCTCGGCCAGCCGGCCGGGCAGGAGCAGGTGGCGGATGATCACCCCCCGCTGCAGAAGCCCGTCTCCGTCGTACACGCAGGGGCCGGTCTGGCGGACCATCTCCCGGATGGCGGCCTCCGCCGCCTGGGGATAGTCGGCCGCGCCGGAGTAGCGTTCGGCGTACTCCGGCGTGCGGTACTTGCAGTCGGGCAGGTAGATCTGTACCTTGCCCTCCAGGGCCCGCAGGGTCTCCACCCGGTCGTAGCCGCCGCTGTTCCACACCACCGGCACGGGCAGGGGCCGCTCCAGGGCCTGGAGCACCACGTGGGCGTAGTGGGTGGGGTTGACCAGGTTGATGTTGTGGGCCCCCTGGTCCACCAGCTCCTCAAAGATGGCCCGCAGGCGCTCCACCGTGACGCTGCGGCCGAAGTCCCGGTGGCTGATCTGCTCGTTCTGGCAGAACACGCACCCCAGGGAGCAGCCGGAGAAAAACACCGTGCCCGAGCCCCGGGTGCCCGAGATGGGGGGCTCCTCCCACCGGTGGAGGGCCGCCCGGGCCACCACCGGCGCCGCCGGCATGCGGCACACGCCCCGGCCCTCGGTCTCATTGCGCAGGGCCCCGCACTGTCTGGGGCAGAGGTTGCAGATCATCGCCACACCTCCCGCCGCTGGGTCCGGCCCATGAGCCAGTCCACCGACACCCCGTAGAAGTCGGCCAGGCGGAGCAGCGTCTCATACTTGGGCAGACGCCCCAGCTCCAAATCCTGATAGCCCCGCGGGGAGAGCTGTACTTCCCGCGCCACTTCCGCCTGCGTGAGATGCCGCTCCCCCCGCAGGATACGAATCCGTTGTGCAAACATCGTGTTTCCCCCTTGACACACAGTCTACTGCGTGTTACGATCATAATACACAGTCAACTGCGTATTATGGAGGTGTTCGCATGTCCCCTACCATGGAACTGCTCTACCACTATTTCGTGGGCCCGCCCGACCCCGGCCAGTGGCCGGAGGAGCTGCGGGGCAACCCCGCCGCCGGCCACGGCATGTACGCCTTTGCCCAGGGCCTGAGGCTGGGGCTGACCCTGGCGGCGGAGTGCCTGGGCCCCGACTTATTTGGGGCCTAAATTGCCCTCTTTCCAGTGCTTGCGGCACAGGCCGATGTACTTGTCGTTGGCCCCCAGCACCACCTGCTCGCCCTCTTTGAGCACATGGCCGTGCTCGTCGAAGCGGGCGTTGCACAGGGCCTTCTTGCCGCACCAGCAGATGGTCTTGACCTCCTCGATGACGTCGGCGGTGGCCAGCAGCTCCGCCGAGCCGGGGAAGAGGTCCCCCTTGAAGTCGGCCCGCAGGCCGTAGCAGATCACCGGGATGTTCCAGTCGTCCACCAGGTCGGTGAGGTAGCGCACCTCCTCCCGGCTGAGGAACTGGGCCTCGTCCACGATGATGCAGGCGTAGGGCTGCAGCTGCCGGGGGGTCATCTCCATCAGCTCCGAGACATAGATGCACGGGTGGCTCAGCCCCGCCCGGGAGGCCACGAACCGGGCCCCGTCCCGCTGGTCGATGGCGGGCTTGACCAGCAGGGCGTCCTGCCCCCGCTCCTCATAGTTGTAGCGCACCATCAGCGCGTTGGCCGTCTTGCTGGAGCCCATGACCCCGTAACGGAAGTATAATTTTGCCATGGCACATCGCCCCCGTCTCAGAGAAGTTTTTTCAGGGTGGACAGCTTCTTGCCGCCGTAGGGCGGATAGCGCACCGGCAGATCCAGCCGTCCCTTTTTCAGCACGCTCTTTTCGTGGGTAAAGGTGTCGAAGCCCGCCTTGCCGTGGCAGCTGCCCATGCCGCTGTTGCCCACCCCGCCGAAGGGCAGGTGGGGGGTGGCCAGGTGGACGATGGTGTCGTTGACGCACCCGCCGCCGTAGGACAGGCTGCCCAGCACCAGGCGCTCGGCCTGGCTGCTGCGGGTGAAGAGATACAGGGCCAGGGGCCGGGGCTTGTCCTTCTGCCGGGCCACCAGCTCGGGCAGGCTGTCGTAGCTCAGCACCGGCAGGATGGGCCCGAAGATCTCCTCCCCCATGGCCGGGGACTGCTCCGTCACCTCCGTCAGCACCGTGGGGGCGATGCGCAGCCGCGCCCGGTCGCTCCCACCGCCCACGGCCACCCGGGCCCCCTCCATCAGGGCCAGCAGACGGTCGAAGTGCCGCTGGTTCACGATGCGGGGCAGATCCTCCCCCGCCAGGGGGTCGGGGCCGTACAGGGCCTCGATCTGCCGCCCCAGGGCCTGGACAAAGGCCTCCTGCCGGGCGGCGGGCACCCACACGTGGTCGGGGGCCACGCAGGTCTGCCCCGCGTTGAGGAACTTGCCCCAGGCGATGCGCCGGGCCGCCAGCTCCAGGTCGGCGTCCCCGGTCAGGATCACCGGGGACTTGCCCCCCAGCTCCAACGTCACGGGGGTCAGGTTCCGGGCCGCCGCCGCCATCACCTTGCGCCCCACGGCGGGGCTGCCGGTGAAGAAGATATAGTCAAAGGGCTGCTCCAGCAGCGCCTCGGCCGCCGTCCGGTCCCCCTCCACCACGCGGATATACTCCGGCGGGAAGACCTCCCCCAGCACCCGGGCCAGCACATGGGCGGTGGCCGGGGCGTCCTCCCCCGGCTTCACCACCGCGGTGCACCCGGCGGCAATGGCCGACACCAGGGGCCCCAGGGTCAGGTAAACGGGGTAGTTCCAGGGCGAGAGGATGAGGCTGACGCCGTAGGGCTCCCGGTACACCGTGCTCCTGGAGGGGAACTGGGACATGGGGGTGGGCCGGCGGCTGGGCCGCATCCAGCGGCGCAGGTGCTTGCGGGCAAAGCGCAGCTCCTCCAGCGTGGGGCCCAGCTCGCTCATATACGCCTCGTAGGGCGACTTGTTGAGGTCGGCCTTCAGCGCGTCCAGAAAGTCCCCCTCCCACCGGACCAGGGCCAGCTCCAGCCGGGTGAGCATCTCCTGCCGGAAGGCCAGGGTCTTGGTGACATCGGTGTTGAAATACTGCCGCTGGGCAGCCAGAATGGAATGCATAGGGTTCTCCTTTGTTATGAAATGCGGTCCTCCACCGCCCGGTCAAAGGCGCGGAAGGCGTTGGGCACGGCGTATTCCCGCGCCAGGGCGGCCCGGTCGGCCCAGACCCAGCCCCGGGGCAGCGTCTCTCCCGCCGCCGTCACGATGCACGCCGTCATGTGCCACTCGATGTGGCTGAACATATGTTTCCCCGCCGGGCCGTCCTCCAACCGGAGGGCCTCCACCGGGCAGGGCGCGCCGGCAGGCTCGTTGGGATACTCCCACAGCCCCGCCAGCAGGCCACGGGCGGGGCGGCGGCGCAGGGCCACCTTCCCGCCGGAAAAGATGAGGAACACCGTCCGCTCCTCCACCCGGCGGGGCTTTTTGGGGGCCTTCACCGGCAAGTCCGCCGTCCGCCCCTCCCGCCGGGCCGCGCAGAAGGCCCCGGCGGGGCAGCGCTCGCACAGGGGCGCGCCGTTGGGCAGGCACACGGTGGCCCCCAGCTCCATCAGGGCCTGGTTGAAGTCTCCCGGCGCCTGCAGGGGCATCACCGCCTGCAGCGCCGCCCCCACGGCGGCCTTGGTCTGGGGGCGGGTGATGTCCCGCTCGTCCCCGGTGATGCGGGCGGCCACCCGCAGTACGTTGCCATCCACCGCCGGGACGGGGACGCCGAAGGCGATGGAGGCCACCGCCCCCGCCGTGTACTCCCCCACCCCGGCCAGGGTGAGGATGTCCTCATAGCGCCCGGGGAAGACCCCGCCGAAGCGCTCCATCACCTGCCGGGCCGCCTTTTGCAGGTTGCGGGCCCGGTTATAATATCCCAGCCCCTGCCACAGCTTCATGAGCCGGTCCTCCTCCACCGCCGCCAGGTCGGCCACGGTGGGCAGCGCCTCCATAAAGCGGCGGTAGTACTCCAGCACCGCCGCCACCCGGGTCTGCTGCAGCATGATCTCGCTGATCCACACGTGGTAGGGGGTGGGATCGCTCCGCCAGGGCAGCACCCGGGCGTTCTCCCGGTACCACTCCAGCAGGGGAATGGGCAATTGTTCCAGTTGATTCAATGGTTACCTCCCCATGGGGGCCCCCGGCCCCCGGTGTGTTCGTTGGGTTCAGAGTATTATACAATGAAGCCGTCTTTTTTTCAACAAAGGCAATGAAACCGGCCCGCTTGTTTCTCTAATAGGCAGAAAGGGGGGCGCCGCCCTTGACCGAACAGGAATTCATCTCCCAAGCCGAGGCGATCAAGGCCCGGCTCTACCGCACCGCCTACCTCTACCTGGGCAGCGAGGCCTATGCCCTGGACGCGGTGGACGAGGCGGTGTATCAGGGTCTGCTGCACTATAAAAGCCTGCGGCAGCCGGAATACTTTACCACCTGGATGACCCGCATCCTCATCAACGCCTGCAACGCCGAGCTGCGCCGCCGCAAGCGGGAGCAGGCGGTGGAGGAGCTGCCCGAGTCGGCCGCCGAGGCCTTCGACGCCCTGCCCCTGCGGGAGGCGGTGGCCCGCCTGCCCCGGGAGCTGCGGGCGGTGGTGGTGCTGCGCTTTTTCCAGGAGCTGACCCTGGCCGAGACCGCCCGGGCCCTGGACATCCCGCCGGGCACCGTCTCCACCCGGCAGCGCCGGGCCCTGGCCCTGCTGAAACTGGAACTGAGCGAGGAGGTATAGCCATGGACCGTATGGAAGAATATGAGGCCCTGCGCACCCTGCCCGCGCCCCCGGCGCTGGACGGCGCCGTGGAGCGGGCCCGGAAGCGGGCCAGACGCCGGCGGCTGCGCCGCCTGTGGGCCGCCCCCGCCGGGAGCGTGGCGGCGGTGTTCGCCGCCTTCGTACTGCTGGTCAACCTGTCCACTCCCTTCGCCCTGGCCTGCTCCGGGGTGCCCTTCCTGCGGCAGCTCACCGCCGCGGTGGCCCTCTCCCCCAGCCTGAAGGCCGCGGTGGAGAACGAGTACGTGCAGTACATCGGCCAGAGCCAGACCGACCACGGCGTGACCATGACGGTGGAGCACATCATCGTGGACCAAAAGCAGGTCAACGTCTTTTTCACCGTCCAGAGCGGCCCCTACGGCGCCCTGGAGGGCTCGGGGGACCTGTCCCTGCCCGACGGCGGCCGGGCGGGCTGCGGCATCTCCTTCCCCCAGCCCCCGGAGGACCCGGACGGGCTGTGGCGTCTCCAGGCCGACTTTACCGACAACGATGTGCCCGACACCCTGGTGCTGGACTACTCCTTCTGGCCGGTGGCGTCGGAGGATGCCCCCGCCCCGCTGGACAGCGGCTGGTGGGACGACGTGCCGGAGGAGCCGGAGGCGGCGGCCAGCTTCCGCTTTACGCTGCACTTTGACCCCCGGTACACCGCCGAGGGGGAGCGCGTGGCGCTGGACGTGCCCTTCACCCTGGACGGGCAGGCCCTCCGCATCACCGCCCTGGAGCGCTACCCCACCCACGTGCGGGTGGAGATCGAGGAGGACGCCGCCAACTCCGCCCAGCTGCAAAGCCTGGACTGCTGGCTGGAGGACGCCGACGGCAACCGCTACGGCCGGCCCGATGGCCTCACCGCCCACGGCAGCGCCCAGGACCGGGTGACCTCCTACCACTTTGAGAGCGACTACTTCTCCAAGGCCGGGGATCTGACCCTCCACATCGGCGGGGCCGTCTGGCGGAACAAGGACCAGCCCTGGGTCACGGTGGACCTGGCCGCCGGGCAGGCCGAGGGTCTGCCCGAGGGGGTCCGCTTCCTGGGCGCGGAGCGGACGGGGGCGGACTGGACCCTCAGCTTCCGTGCCCCCATGCGGGACAGCGGCACCCTCTTCTACCAGCTCTTCTCCGGCCTCTGCCGGGCCCCCGACGGCAGCGAGTACCACATCGACCAGTTTTCCAACACCTTTGCCAGGGCGGAGGACGGCAGCGACCTGGAGGGCTACTTTGACCTGGCCTTCCCCCTGCGGGACTACCCCTGGGACACGGTGGAGGCCGAGCCGTTCTACTCCCACGCCACCCAGTGCGACCCCGACCTGGCCCTCCCCCTGACCTGAGCGCCGCCCCCTCTTGCGCCCAGGTGGTAAAAGACGGTATAATAAAGGAGAAATCCGTCTGAAAGGAGGGGCCGCCATGGAGATCCTCGCCGCCTGCAAGCGCTTTCCCGGCCTGTTCTGCCGCCGGTGGAAGGCCGCCTTCCCCACCATCTTGTACTTTGTCATCCTGTTTTTGCTGGTCAGTGCGCTCTTCGGCAGTCAGTACGCCATGGTGGTCTCCTCGGCCACCACCCTGTTCCAGATCCGCCGCAACCGGGACAACACCCCCGGGGATTACGCCCGGCTCTTCTTCGGCTCGGTGGTCCTGTGCGTGCTGGCCTTCCTGGCCTCCCAGACGGTGTGGCTGTGCGTGATCCTCAACTTCACAGTGCCCTTCCTGCTGGTGTTCCTCCAGAGCAGCCAGTTCGCCCCCAAGGCCTATTTCGGCTTCGCCATGACCTTCATCTTCCTGGAGCTGCGCCCCCCCACGCTGGAGGACCTCCCCGTGCAGCTGCTGGCGGTGGTCTTCTGCTCGGCCCTGCTGGTGCTCTGCCTGCTGCTCTGCGCCCGGCTGAAGCGGACCTCCCAGTCCGCCGCCCGGCAGTTCCAGGACGGGCTGACCCGGCTGGCCCAGCTGCTGGACCAGCTGGCCGACGGCGGGGACGCCGGAGCCGCCCGGGCGGAGTTCGACGCCATGGCCCAGAAGTTCCACCGCATGGGCTACGAGCGCCGCCGCCTGCTCCGCCTGCCCGACGAGGAGAAGCAGCGCTGCCATCTCTTTGCCCTGCTCTTCCAGCGGGCGGCCTACCTCATCGCCGACGTCAGCTGGGCCGACAGCCGGGAGATGCCCGCCTTCCCCCGGAGCATGCACACCCTGGCCGGGCTGGTGCGCCAGTTACAGGCCGCCGGGGATGCCGAAGCCCGCCAGGCGCTGGCCGGCCGGGTCCAGGCCCTGCTGGAGGACACCGACCTGCCCGAGGGACGGCTGCGCATCTTCTACCGCAGCTTTCTGCACATGCTGCTGCTCTTCTGCCGGCCCCCCGCCCCCGCCGGACGCGTCCCCCTGTGGAAGCAGGTCCCCTGGCGGCAGGTGTGGGACGCCTTCCGCCAGCGCTGCTCCCTGGAGCGCTTTGAGTTCCGCTTCGCCCTGCGCCTGGCGGTGGTGATGACCATCAGCTGCACCGTCAGCTTTTTGTGGGAGTTTGAGCACACCTACTGGTTCCCCATGCACGCCTTCCTGCTGCTCCAGCCCAGCTATGAGGAGAGCGCCCACCGCATGCTCACCCGCCCGGTGGGCACCGCCATCGGCTGCGCGCTGGTCCACCTGGTTTACCCCTACCTGCCCGGCCTGCCGGGGATCTTCGCCTTCTCCCTGTGCATGATCTCCCTGATGTACTGCTGCACCCCCGGCACCTGGGTCCACCCCATCTTCTCCACCTCCTTCGCCCTGACCATGGCCACCCTCACCGTGGAGGAGACCCAGGCCATCCAGCTGCGGATGTTCTACCTGCTGCTGGCCGTGGCCCTGGTGCTGGTGGTCAACCGCTTCCTGCTGCCCAACCGGAAGGACCGGCAGTTCCGCTGGAACGTCAACGCCCTGTTCACCCTGCAATCCTACTACTGGGGCGTGGTCCGCCGCAGCCTGCGCCAGGCGGTCCCCCCCGCCCTGTTCAGCGAGCTGCTCTCCCAGTTCCACCTGGTCTACCACGAGGCCTCCCTCTTCCTGAGCCAGGCGCCCGCGGAGCAGGCCAAGCCCCTGCGCGCCCGGCTGCTGCTGCTGTGGAACATGTTCTCCGAGCTGGAGCAGGTGGAGTGCCTCATCCAGACCGGCGCGGCGCCGCCGGAGCAGTACGCCGCCCTGGACCGGCTGGCCCAGCGGCTCCAGGCCGGGATGACCCCGCCCCGCCCGGCGCTGGAGGGCGTCGCCCCCGAGGAGCTGCCCCGGGGGGATTTGCGGTACGTGCTGGAGCGCTACCTGCAAAACGCCCGGGCTCTGGCCGGGACCTGACGCAAAACACAAAGCCCCCGCCTCCGCGCCGTTTGCGCGGAGGCGGGGGCTTATTTTCATCTGCGCCGTTACATGGCCGGCGCGCCGTCGGCCTGGGTGGGCAGGTCTGCCTGCCGCAGCTCGGGCAGGATCAGGCGGGCCAGGATGGCCGCCGCCTCCGCCCGGGTGATGGGGTTGCCGGGGCAGAAGGCCAGGCTGCCGTCCCCGGCGGGCACGCCGGAGATCACCCCAGAGGTGTACAGCAGGGAGATGCCCTGCCGGGCACTGGCGTAGTCCGAGCGGATGAGCGCGCTGTCCGAAAACCCTTCCAGATGGGGCAGCGGCTGCAGGACCGACTCGGGCACGGCGGCGGCCAGACTGCCGGCAAAGCCCGCCCGGGTACACAGCTGCTGGGGCTGGGCGTTGGTCCCCATGACGGAGCCTGCGCAGCCGTGCTGGAAGGCGTAGTCCCAATAGCTCTGGTACCAGGGGTCACCCTGGACGAAGGTGGTCCCGTCCTGCTGGCACAGGCTGCGCACCCGGGCGGCCAGCACCGCCGCCTCGGCGTTGGTCAGCTTGGCGTCGGGGGAGAAGGTGTCCGCCCCCGTGCCCTTCATCAGCCCCAGGGCGCAGACCTGCTCCACCGTCTCCCGGTACCAGGCGTCCGCCGGCACGTCGGTAAAGGTGGGGACAGGCTGGTCGGCGGAAAAGGCGCTCAGGGCGCTGCCGTACCGGTCCTCCGCCGTACACGTCCCGTCGTCGGGATCAAAGCGGTAGAAGGTGGGCCCGCTCTCCTCGGTGGTGTACCACACCACGTCCCCGTCCACCAGGATGCCCTGGCAGTCGGAGAGGCAGACCCCCTGGAGCTGGCCGCTCCGCAGCACGTTCCCGGTCTCCTCCACCACCGCGTACTGCACCACGGCCACCTTGCCGCCCCGGAACCACAGCTGCCACATCAGCAGGAAGGTGCCGTCCTCCAGGGGGATCAGATGGGGGGTACTGGCCTCCCACCAGGTGGCGCCCGACAGGGAGCCGCTTATGGGGGCATAGTCGGTCAGCCAGTGCAGCTCCACCGCGCCGCTGTCCTTGTCCACGCTGCCCACAAAGAGGTTCTCTCCGCCGCCGCCGTTGGCGGCGCTGCCGTCCTGGGCCACCGAGGTGCCCGCCACCACATAGTGGTCCTTCCCGGCGGCCAGGCCGCCCAGGGTGGCGCCGGTGACGTTGTTCCCCGTCTGGCCGTAGATCTCCAGCACGTCGATCCCCTGGCACAGACCCAGCACGCCGTTTTTGGCGTTGTCGCCCATGTAGCGGATGAGCACGATGGACCGGGGGTAGGCGTCTCCGTGGTCGGCGGCCACCAGGTTGTCCCCGTCCAGCAGCAGGAACTGGTTGAAGGAGTGGCTCACGTAGCCGGTGGCCAGGTTGGATATCCCCGTCTGGGTGGTGAGGAATTCCATGGAATCCTCATCCAGGGTGAAGGTGAAGCTGGACTGGTGGTTGAGCCCGTCGGAGGTTTGGTACATCTCATGGCAGGTGCGCACAAAGAGCACGCCGTTGCCCTCGGCCATGCGGCAGGAGCCGGCCTTAAAGGGGGTGACGGTATTGGCCCCGTACAGGCTGGCCTGACCCAGGCGCTGCCACTGCTTGGAGTACTTCACCACCCGGACGACCTCCCGGCTGTCGTCCTCGTTGGGGTTTTCCTGGCCGAAGACAAAGAAGTTATACTCCTCCCCGGCGAAGAACCCGCCGAAGAGGGGCAGCTCCATGGGGATGCTCCGGCTGCCCTGCAGGGTGAAGCTCCCGGCGTCGTAGTCCTCCACCACGATGCTCTCGCCGATGTACTCCACCCGGGTAAGTACCCCGCCCTCCTCCATCAGGTAGGAGTCCACCGGGCCGGACCAGCTGCTGTAGGTCTGTTTGGCGTCGTTGCTGCTGACGGCGGGCTCCGCCCCGGCGGCCCGGGCCGGCAGCAGGACGGCGGTGCAGGCCAGCGCGCAGACCAGTGCCGCCGCCCGGCGCAGGAACATCTGTCGTTTCATACCAGCACTTCCTCTCTTTTTCTGATCTGGCTTCATCATACACCCCTTTCCCCCGGGGCACAATACAAAAAAAGAGAACTTTCCCAAAGGAAAGTTCTCTTTTTTCATTTCATCAGCTCTTCCAGCAGCTCCGCGGCATCAAATACCATGCGGTCGCAGTGGCTCTTGCGCTCCTCGCCCCGCTCGCTGGCCATGCGCAGCAGACTGGCGCAGTCCAGCGTCTGGTTCTTGGCCCGGAAGCGGCGCAGCAGCTCGGTACCGGCCTGGCTGTCCGCTCCCGCCATGCCCAGCACCATCAGCGCGCCCGTCACCGCGCCGCAGGTGGAGCCGTGGCGCATGCCCGAGCCGAAGTTGCTGCCCAGGGCGAAGGCCTGCTCCCGGCTCAGCCCGCAGGCCTCGCAGAAGGGCACCAGCACCGCCTGGCAGCAGTTGTAGTGTACCTGGGGGTCGGCCCGCAGGGCCCGGACCTCTTCCATTCGATCCATTGTGAACACCTCGTATCCTCAGTTAAACATCTCCCCGTGCTCGGCAAACAGCCGCCGCACCCGCTCCAGCAGCGGGGCGTGCTCCGGCCGGGTGAGCCCCGGGTCGGCCGCCAGCAGCTCCTCGGCCGCCTGCTGGGCCTGCTTGAGCACCCGCATGTCCCCCGCCAGATCGGCGATGGACAGCTGGGGCAGACCGTGCTGCCGCTGGCCGAAAAAGTCGCCCGGCCCGCGCAGCTTCAGGTCTTCCTCGGCTATTTTAAACCCGTCGGTGGTCTTTGACAAGACCCGCAGCCGCTCCCGGCTGGCGGCGCTGCGGGTGTCGCTGACCAGCACGCAGTAAGACTGGTGCTTTCCCCGGCCTACCCGGCCCCGGAGCTGGTGGAGCTGGGACAGGCCGAAGCGGTCGGCGTTCTCCACCACCATCAGCGCGGCGTTGGGCACGTCCACCCCCACCTCGATCACCGTGGTGGACACCAGCACGTCCAGCTCCCCGGCGGCAAAGCGGCTCATCACCGCGTCCTTGTCCCGGCTCTTCATCTTGCCGTGGACCAGGCCCACCCGCAGCTCGGGAAAGACTTCCGCCCGGAGGGTCTCGGCGTAGGCCACGGCGGCCTTCAGCCCGTCGCCGCCCTCCCCCTCCTCCACGGCGGGGCAGACCACATAGACCTGGCGGCCCTCCCCCACCAATTTGCGCACAAAGCCGTACATCCGCTGGCGCTTGTCCTCCCCCACCACGTAGGTCTCCACCGGGGTGCGGCCGGGGGGCAGCTCGTCGATCACCGACACGTCCAGATCCCCGTAGATGATGAGAGCCAGGGTGCGGGGGATGGGGGTGGCCGACAGCACCAGCACGTGGGGGGTCTGCCGGGCCTTGGCGGCCAGGCGGGCCCGCTGGGCCACGCCGAAGCGGTGCTGCTCGTCGGTGATGACCAGCCCCAGCTCCCGGAAGCACACCCCCTCGCTGAGCAGGGCGTGGGTGCCGATGACCAGGTCCAGCTCCCCGGCCTCCAGCGCGGCGTACAGCTGCCTGCGGGCCCGGCCCTTCACCGAGCCGGTGAGCAGCCCGGTGCGGATGCCCGCCCGCTCCAGCAGCGGCGCCAGGGAGCGCATATGCTGCTCGGCCAGCAGCTCGGTGGGGGCCATGAGGGCGCACTGCACCCCGCTGGCGGCGGCCAGCCAGGCCCCGTAGGCCGCCACCATGGTCTTGCCCGAGCCCACGTCCCCCTGGACCAGGCGGTTCATGGGCGCGCCGGAGGCGGTGTCCGCCGCGATCTCGGCCATGGCCCGGCGCTGGGCCCCGGTGAGGGCAAAGGGCAGCAGCGCCAGAAAGTGTTCCACCGGCGGTGTGGAAAACCGGATGCCCCGGGCCCGGTCCCGGCGGGAGCGCAGCAGGGCCATGCCGCAGGTGAGCTGGAACAGCTCCTCAAAGATCAGCCGCCTGCGGGCGCTCTCCAGGGCCTGCTCGTCGGCGGGCATGTGGATGTTGCGGTAGGCAAACTCCACCCCCGCCAGCTCATACCTGTGCCGCAGCTCCGGCGGCAGGGCCTCCTCCACCTGGCCGGCGCAGGCCTCGGCGCAGCGGCGGGTCAGCCCGGCCAGCAGGTTGTTGGAGATCCCCCGGGTCAGGGGATACACCGGCAGGATGCACCCGGTGAAGCGGGCCCGCCCGGCGGGCTCGCACACGGGGTTGGTCATCTGGCGGCGGCCGGGAGGGCCCTCCACCGTGCCGTAGCAGATGTAGTACTCCCCGGGGTGGAGGGCTTCCTTTAAATAGGACTGGTTGAAAAAGGTGACGTTCAGGCTGCCCGTGTCGTCCACCATGCGCAGCTTCACCAGCTCCAGCCCCTTGCGGATGCGGGAGAGCCGGGGCGGCTCGGCCGCCATCAGGGTCAGGCACACCGGCCGGTCCGGCGGCGCGGCGGCGATGGTGGAACCGGCCCGCCGGTCCTCATAGTCCCGGGGGAAGTAGCCCAGCAGATCCCCCACCGTGGCCAGCCCCAGCCGGGCCAGGTGTCCCGCCCGGGCCGGACCCACGCCGGGCAGGGCCTCCACCGGCGTGTCCAGGTGCAGCTCCATATCCCGCTCCCCCCTTTCCATGTCCCTGTAGTGTAGCACATTTCCAGGTGCGGGGCAAGTGCGGGGCCGGCTTGCAAAGCGGGGAGGGAGTTGCTATAATCAGTCCGTTATGGACCCGCGGCGCATCTCCGCCCGGCGCCGGCCAACATCCCTGTAAGGAGGCATTCGACCAATATGGAAACCATTCTGCATCTGCTCCCCATCCCTCAGGACCAGCGTCCCGCCTTTCAGGCCGCGGCGCCGGAGGCGGAGCATCTTTTTCTTCCCACCAGCGACCGCGGCGGGGCCGCGGACATCCCCCAAGACTGGCGGGAGCGGGTCACCGTGCTCATGGGCTTCGTGCCCCCGGCGGACCTGAAGAGCTTTCCCCGGCTGAAGTGGGTCCAGAGCTGGAACGCCGGGGTGGACCCCTACCTGGCCCCCGGCGTGCTGCCCGGCCACGTGGCGGTCACCTCCGCCGTGGGGGCCTACGGCCCCGCCGTGTCCGAGCACATGCTGGCCATGCTGCTGGCCATCTACAAGCGCCTGCCCGCCTACCGGGACCAGCAGCACGCCCACGTCTGGCAGGACCTGGGGCATGTGTGGTCCCTGTCCGGCGCCAGCGTGCTGGTGGGGGGCACCGGGGACATCGGCCGGCACTTCGCCGGCCTGTGCCGGGCCTTCGGGGCCGCCCGTGTGGTGGGGGTCCACCGCTCGGACGCCCCGGTGGAGGGCTTTGACGAGACCTATCCCCTCTCCGCCCTGGACGAACTGCTGGGCCAGGCCGATGTGGTGGCCCTGGCCCTCCCCCACACCCCGGAGACCGCCGGCCTGCTCAGCCGGGCCCGGCTGGAGCGGATGAAGCCGGGGGCCGTGCTCCTCAACGCCGGGCGGGGCTCCGCCGTGGACTGCGCCGCCCTGGCCGAGCTGCTGGCCCAGGGGCGCCTGCTGGGGGCGGGCATGGACGTGACCGACCCGGAGCCCCTCCCCCCGGAGCACCCCCTGTGGGACGCCCCCGGCGCCCTCATCACCCCCCACACCGCCGGCGGCTACAACCACATGGAGCTGACCCTGGAGCGCATCCGCGCCCTCTTCCTGGACAACCTGCGCCGCTATACCGCCGGCCAGCCCCTGCGCAACCGCATGCGCTGATTGGGCCGGCCCCGCTTCGACGGCATCTTTTCCCAGTTTATGGTATATTCTTGTGCAAAGGAGGATATGCCATGCGACTGATGATTCCCGCGCTGCTGCTGCTGACCCTGCTGCTCCCGTCGGCCGTCGCCGCTCAGCCGGCGGTGAGCCGGGCCCGGTTCGTGTACGCCCTGTGGGTGGGGGCGGGGGCGCTGCCCTACCGGGGGGACGCCCCCTTCACCGACGTGCCGCTGGAGCTGGAGGAGGCCCCCGCCATCTGCTGGGCCTACGATCTGGGTGTGGTCCGGGGCACCGGCGGCGACCTCTTCACCCCCCAGCGGCCCATCACCCGGGAGGAGGCCGCCGTACTCCTGCGCCGCTACGCCGCCTGCCTGGGTCGGGACACCTTCTATCCCGAGGGGGTGGCCGCCTGCAACGAGTATGAGGGCATCTCCCCCTGGGCGGACGACTCCCTCTACTGGGCGGCGGGCACAGGGCTGATGGACTGGTCCCCCACCGGGGAGCTGGACCCTGCCGGCACCCTCACCGACCAGCAGCTGCGCACCGTGCTCTCCCGCTTTTTTGACCGGCCCCTGATCCAAACAGAACCGCCGGCCTGAACTCTGGTTCAGGCCGGCGGTTTTTCATACCAGCTTTTCGATCTCCTCCCAGGTGGGAGCGAGGGCCTCGATGTCCCCCCAGGTGGCAAAGCGCGCCTCCAGCCCCGCCCAGGTGGCGTACCAGAAGTGGTAGCGGATGTCCAGGTGGCAGGGCAGGATGTCCTCCAGGATGGCCCGCATCTGCGCAAAGCCGTCGGGGATGCCGGGCACATCGGGGAAATAGATCTCCACCACGCCGGGGGTGCCGGTCTCGCTGGCCACGGCGTTGAGGCCGCAGCCCTTCAGGTTGTCGTTGATGGCCGCCAGGGTAAAGCTGTCCCCGCCGATGCGCAGCAGGGCCTGCAGCGCCTGCCGCCGTCCCTCCGGGGTGGTGCTCACCGGCCGGCGGGTCAGCAGGCCCTCCACGGCCTCCAGCCCCCAGTCCTGGGCGGTGGTGAGGAGCATCTCCCGCTCCAGCTCCTCCAGCCGCTGCTCCTCCCGGTCCAGGGCCCGGCCCTGGGCCTCCAGCTCGCCGCCGTTGACGCTCCCCTCCAGGCGGTAGATCCGCATGGGCCGCAGCAGGGCCCTCAGATCTTCGGCATAGCCCATATTCAGCCCCCCATTTCCACGACGCTCAGCGTGCCCAGCCGGGGCAGCTGGTCGCTTTCGGCACTCACGTCGGCGGCGGGGGTGGTGACGGCGCAGTTGGCCACGCCCTCCACGCCGAACACCAGGGCCACCAGCTGGGCCCGCAGGACGCTGCGCCCCAGCAGGCTCCCGTCAAACCAGTTCCCCAGCGCCTCCTCCACCGCCGTCTTGACCTGGGCGAAGTCCGCGCCCTCCTCCGGCGCCACCTGCACCGTCACGTTGACCTTCTTTTCCTCCGGGGCCCGGACCTGGACGTCCACCGCGATCTCCCGCATCTGCTCCAGGTGCTGCCGCAGCCGCTCCAGCAGCTCCTCCTCCGGCAGGCCCGCGGCGGTAGACACCACCACGTCCACCGTGCCCACCCCCCTGGGCCGGGGGATGACCGCGGCGGCGGCCACCTCGGGAAAGGACATGGCCTGCTGCTGGTAAAAGGCGGCGTTGGCGCCGTTGGGCATCCGCCGGAAGGTCTCCAGCACCCGGGCGCGCAGGGTCTCGTCGTCCTCGGCGTCGGTGCCGCCGGTGAAGGCCTGGGGATTGGTGCAGCGGCTCACTCCCACCGGGGGCACCGCCATGGCCCGGATGCTCCCGGCGGCCACGTTGCCCGCCGCCCCGGCCTCCAGCGCCCGGGCGGGCACCTCGGCCCCGGTCTCCCCGGCGGGGATGCTCCCCTGCTCGGTGGTCTCAAAGCGCACCAGCGTCCCCGTCATGCACACCGTGCCCTGGGGGATGGTGAGGGCGGTCTCGGTCCCTCCGTCCCGCTCAAAGCGGATGCTCCCTTCGGCCGCCGTGGCCGCCCGGCGCTCCAGCCCCCGCAGCTGGGCGTGCTGATCCAGGTACTCCCCCTGGGCGCTCTGGGGAAAGCACTGGTGCAGGGTCCACTGCCCCTGCACATACAGGGCGTAGATCTGGCTGGCCACCGCGTAAAGGCGCACCGCCAGATCCCCGTCCCCCGCGGCGGTCAGCCCGGTCTGCTCCTGAAAGGTCGCCGTCATCCCGGCATAGATCTCGTCCACTGTCATCCTGTCACATCCCCTCCGTCTCCAGCGCCACGGAGAGGGCCTCGCCCTCCCACTCCAGCGCCACGCGCAGCGTTCCGCCGCTCTCCAGCGTCACCCCGGTGACGCTCAGCCCGCTCTCATCGGCCAGGGCCTCGGCCACATACTGCCGGGCCAGGGCCTCCCGCTCGCTGGGGGCGGACCGGCCCAGCCGGTACAGCCGGCTGCCCAGCTCGGGCAGGGGCAAAAAGCTGCCCCGGGGGATGGAGAGCTTCCACAGCACCCGCTGCAGCAGCCCGTCGCTCCCCTCGGCCCGGCGGAAGCCGCCGGTGTCATCGGGGACATAGTCCCCGTCCCGTACCATCAGTTCCATCTCATCCCTCCGCCAGGCTCACCGGGCTGCCGTTGAGGCGCAGCTGGCCCTCCAGCCAGATGGTGCCGTCGGGGCTGAGGCGGATGGAGGCCTTGCCCGCGTGGAGCAGTACCTCGCCCTCCTCCAGCCCCTCCTCCGCGCCGCAGCGCTCCCCGGCCACACAGGCCGCGGCCCCGTCGGGCCCGGTCTTGAGCACCAGTACCTCACGCCCCGCCGCCGGGCGCCAGACGTAGCCCCCCGGTGCGAACACCGGCAGCTCCCGCCGCTCCCCGGACAGATAGACCCCCGCCGGGTCTCCCGGCAGGGTCACCCGGCCCACCTGGGCCTGGGGCTGGGCGCCGGTCTGCCGGCGCCCCTGTCGCGCGATCCACATGCCCGCCGCTCCTTTCTCGTTGTGTTACAGCGCCGTGTCCGGCGGACACAGGCTCAGGCGGGTGTACCGCCCCGTCTCCTCCAGGGCGCACACGCTCTCGGCCACCCGCCACAGCCCCCGGCCCACCGGCTGGCTCCCCTGGACCTGCACCAGCTCCCCCGGCCAGGCGCAGAAGGCCTCGGGCAGCTCCAGCTCCAGCCGCCGCAGCTCGGTGCGGGACTGCTCCAGCTGGTAGCGGCCGGAGTAGCGCATGGCCTGGTAGCCGCTCTTGTCCGGCATGGTCACCACCCGGCGGCACTGCCCGCCCCGGGCCAGAAAGTCCTCGTCGGTCACCCGCTGGACGCTCTCTCCGCCCCGCTCCCGCACCAGCACTTCGGAGAGCACCCCGTAGCGCTGGTCCCGCAGGGTGAGGGCGGTGATGGCCGCCTCCGGCCCCAGCACCCGCGTCTGGCCGTCCGCCCACGGGGCGAGGACCAGCTGTCCCTGCCGGTCCACCCGGGGGGTGATCCCCCCGTGGTAGCGGCAGAAGTCGTAGAGCACCTGCCACTCGCTGCTGCCCGTGTCCACCGTAAAGCCGGGCACGCTGGGCAGCTGGACCTCCACCCGGGCCTGGATGCCGTAGGGGGTCACGTGGTCCCGCAGGATGTCCTCCAGGGTGGCCACCTGGTACTGCTGGCCCAGGGCCTCGTTGTCCACCAGCCGGGCGGCCATGCTCCGGCCGGACACCGTCAGGCGGCTGCCCGTCTTGTCCCAGCCCCGCTCGCACTCGTCCACCACGCCGGTGAAGATCCGCCTGCCGTCCTCCTCGGCGGTGAGGGTCACCGCCTCGGCCAGCAGGTCCTCCCCTCCGGGCTGCCACAGGCAGGTGACCGAGCAGCTGTCGCAGGGGGCGTCGCCGCCGTAGCGGAAGCTCCAGCGCACCGGGTCGGGCAGCTGCAGCCTGCGCCCGTCCCAGCATGTCAGCACCACCTGCATCATGCCACCCTCACCTGCTGGCCCACCTGGATGCGGCTGGGGTTTTTGATCTGGGGGTTGAGGGCGATGAGCGCGTCCAGCGTCAGGCCGTAGCTGCGGGCGATGCTCCACATGCTCTCCCCCTGCCGGACGGTGTGCCACTGGGCCTGGGCGGTCCCGGCGGCGGTGGCGGCGGAGGTGGTCTGGGCCGGGGCGGCGGCCTGGACCGTCACGCCGGTGTTGTGCCCCTCATACCCCTCCCAGAAGGTGAAGGTATACCGCACGTAGTCCGCCCGGGGCTCCTGGGCCAGGGAGAGCTCCACGAAATAGGCCCAGGCGGTCTGCCAGACGGGGTGGACCAGCAGGCCCGGCCCGTCGGAATAAAAGACGCTGGCCAGGGCCTTGAACTGCTGGTAGGCGTCCGCGCCCACGAACTCCCCTTCGCCCCGCATCACCCGCTGGGCCGGGCCCAGATCCTGCAGCCAGTAGCGCCCGAAGGGCACCTTCTGGGCCCCCATGGTCCGCTCATAGCCGATGGTGTACACCCTGGGATTGTGGGGCCACACATAGTCCTTGTACCGCATTGCCGTCAATCTCACAACAGCGCAAACCCCCCGTCATAGCGTCTCGCATCCCGCCGGACCAGCCGGTCCAGCTCCTCCAGCCCCGGCCGCGCCCCCTCCGCCGGGAGGAGACGGACCGCCGCCGTGCCGGTCCCTGCGGCCTTTCCCACGGCGGCGCTCCAGGGGCGCAGGCTCTCCCGCACCGCCTGGTCCAGCCACTCCGCCCCGCCGGAGGCCTGGCCGAAGGAAGCGTCCTCCGCCGTCCCGGCGGGGCGTAAGCACCTTTCCTGGAGGGCCGCTCCGCCCTCCAACCTCCCCCCGGCGCTTTCGGGCAGCTCCCCCGCCGTCTGCCGGAGCAACTGCCCGGTTTGGTCCGTTCCCTCTTCCGGCCCTGAGGACGCCTCCGCTCCGGGGACGTTCTCTCCTTTGGGGGACCCGGCGGGCCCCTCCGGGGCCGCCTCCCCGTCCCCCTGCTCCTCCGCCCGGGTCCACAGCTCGTCCTCCCTCCGGGCCAGCGCGGGGGCCGGCTCCTCTCCCCGGGGCGGCTCCTGCCCGGCCAGCAGCAGGGCAATGTAATCGGTCATGGCTTCTCCCCCCGCATCAGCTTCTCGTACCGCTGCCGGTCAAAGGCGGCGTTTTCGCTCCCCGTGCAGCTGCCCCGGGGTGCCCCGCACACGGGACAGCGCTCCTCCTCCACCCGGCTGCGGCAGTCGGGGCACAGCTGCTGCAGCTGTTCCTCCCGGTCCAGCACCAGGTTGAGGGCGCACCAGAGGTAGTCCCGCGCCTTCATTTGTTTGGCCCGCTCCTCCGTAGGAAGCGCCCCAAAGGCCCGGAGCACGCGCCAGCGAAGGCGCGCATCCGGCGCGTGCTCCAGGCTTTTTTTGCCGCTTGTACCCGCTGCTCGTCGTCGGCCGGGGAGGGGTTTTCCGCCCGGTCAAAGGCGGCCCAGCGCCCGGCCAGGGCCCCGATCTCCCGGGCGCTCAGGCACTCCAGCACCTGCGCTCCGTCCCGGAACACCGGTCCGCCCTGCCGCTCCAGGGCCCGGGCCAGCAGGCAGGCGTTGGTGCACAGGGCCTGCTCCTCCTCACTGCGGGCCAGCCCGGCGGCCTCCCGGCGGGCCTGGAGGACCTCCAGGGCCGAGAGCAGCCGCAGGGTGCGCCCGTCCTCCAGGCGCAGCCGTTCCTTTCCCTCCAGCATGGCTCTCTCCCTCCTCAGGCCGCCGTCTCGATCCGCTTGGCGGCCACGATGGTGATCTTCTCCACCACCATGGCCCCCAGCGCGCCGGTCTCGCCGATGGCGCTCCACTGGCAGCCGGAGTAGATGATCTTCCGGTCGGGCTTGCAGATGACCAGGCTGAAGTCCTTCAGGTCGTGGAAGTTGAGCCCGTCCCGGATGGCCTCGTCGGTGGCGTAGAGCCGGGTCAGCTCGATGACGTGGGTGCGCTGGCCGGGGATGGCGGCCACCGGCTCGTCCTCGCCGAAGGCCTCCACGTTCTGGCTGGTGCGGGTAGATCGGGCGGTGTAGCTCTGCACCACCGCCACCTTGACCCCGTCCACCTCCAGGTAGATGTCACTGCTGGTGGGAAATCCGCTTATCTTCATACCGCCGCTCCTCTCAAACCGTAATGTGTGCGCTCAGCCAGATCTGGTTGAGCCCGTGGGCCACGGTGAAGGAGAAGTCCACCAGGCACACGGTGGGGTTTTCCGGGTCGGCCTGGGCGGTGACGCCGTCGTAGCCGGTGATGATCTCCCTCGCCAGCTTCTGTTCCAGCTCCAGCACCACCTGGGAGCGGATGGCCCCCCGGCTCTGCTCGGTGTTTTTGGCCCGGCGGAAGCGGGCGCGCAGGGCGTTGCGCACCGTGGGGATCACGTCGTCCACGATGCGGATGGTGGTCAGCTCCCGCCAGGTCTGGTCGGGGACCTCGCCGCTCTTGGTGCGGGTGGTCACCCCCCGCACCACGCTGAGTACGCCGGCGCTCTGTTCCACCGGCGTGACCCCGCCCCGGATGAGGACGTCCAGCTCGTCGTCGGTGTAGGCGGCGGCCAGGCCGCTCACCCCCCGCAGCTCGGCCCCTCCCAGGGGCACGGCGGGGTCGCTCTCCCCGGCGATGGCGCCGGCCACGGCGGCGGCCACCTGGGCCCCGCCGTCCCCGCCCAGGGGGGCCACCAGCACCACCCGCTCGCTGTTGAGCCCCTCGGCCCGGGTGACCAGGGCCTCCGGGTCCTCCCCGGCGGCGCCGGGCACCACGGCGATGCGCTCCCGCCGGGCCTCGGAGGCGCTGCACACGCTGTCCCGCAGGGCCTGCTGCACGCTCAGCTGCTGGCTGTCGCACACCACCACCGCGATGTCCTCCTCGGCCTCCAGCCGGGCGAAGGCCGCGGCATAGCTCTCCTCGTCGGCCACCGGCACGGCCTTGACCACCGCCGCGCCGTTGAGGAAGAGGATGCGCGCCAGCTGGCTCAGGGTCTCCTCGGCGCCGAAGGCCTCCACCGCCTGCTCATACCGGCTCAGCTGGTAGATCTTCTCTTCCTCTCCCTTGGTGCACAGGGCCGCCAGGCCCACATTCTGTCCGCCGCTGCTGCCGCTGACCACGGTGGATATGTCGTAGCTGGAGTAGACCCCCGGCCGCTCATGGATGCTCGTGCTCAAATCTGCCTCTCTCCTCTCACAATAAAATCCAGGAAGGCGCCGCCCTCCTGGGCCACCGCGTACAGGTAGCCCTGGCAGACGGCCTCCACCGGCCGGCGGTAGAGGCCGGCCTGGGGATCAAATACGGTCTCTCCGCAGGAGAGCTCGGTGAGGGCCAGACCCGGCGGTCCCTCCCACTGGAAGGCCTCGGCCAGCCGGTCGTAGGCCCGCTGGATGCCCGCCTCGCCGCTCTCCCGGCCGGCGTACAGGTCCAGCCCGAAGGTGAGGCGCACCCGCCGCCCGTAGAGCTCCTGCCAGGTGCCGCTGTCCGGGTCGTAGCGCTCGCCCAGGTAGTCGCGGAAGCCCTCGGGCCCGCCCTGGCAGGCCCGCAGGGAGACCGCCGCCACCACGCCGCTGCGCCTGGCCCGCTCGCCGGCGGGGAAGGCGCTCACCGCGTCGATCCCCTGCCCCTGCAAATATTCGGCCACCCGCTCCCGTATGGCTGCAAAGTCCATGCTCACGCCTCCTCTCCCGGCTCCAGCAGAGCCCACCAGTGGCTCCACTGCTCCCCCACGCACACGTGGTGGGCCACCCGGATGTCAAAGCGCCGCCCCTGCCAGAGCAGCCACGCCTCCCCCTCCAGGGAGACCTCCGGGTCGCCCAGATAGATCCACCGGTCCCGCCGCACCTCGCCCAGGGGGGTGGGCAGGTGCTGCCAGGCGTCGGTACCGGTCTGCCGCACGGGCTGGAGGAAGGCCCGGCACTGGGTGCGCTCCTCCCCCCGGCAGAGGGTCACCGTCTGCCCGTACCGCTCCAGGATCTGCTTCCACTTTCCCTTCATCCCGGCGTCCCCCGAAAGGCGAAGCCCCGGTCGGCCAGGTAGGGCCCCAGCACCGTCTCGGCCTGCAGGCGCAGGGCGGCGGCCCGCTGGGCGCTCTCGCCGCTGCCCCGGGTGCGGATGGAGACCTCTCCGGCGGTGAACTGCTCCACCGCCCCGTCCTCCGCCCCGGCCAGCCAGGACAGGGCCAGCCAGGCGCAGCCCAGCACGAAGGCCCCGGCGCAGTCCTCGGGGGCAATGCCCTCCCGCAGCCGTCCGGCCAGCTCCCCCCGGGCCGCCCGGCACAGGGCCTCCAGCGCGGGCTCCTGGTCCGGCTCCAGGTGCCCCAGGCTGCGGGCCATGGCTACGATCTGCTCTGTCATTTCAGCTTCAGCACCTTGGATGCGTCGGTGAAGAGCTTGGCAAAGCCGGAGATGCTGGTGATGGCGGCCCGCTCCAGCTGCCGGTCGATGAGCTTGTCGTACTCCACCATCACGTCGGAGCCCTGCACCATCTCCAGGGCGTAGCGCTTGTCCAGGCCGATGAGGGTGCCGCTCTCCAGGGCGGAGGTGCGCAGCAGGGTGGCGCCCAGGGGGGTGGCCAGCTTGCCGGTGCCCTGGAAGTTGAGGCCGGTCAGGGGGTTCTGGAACTCGTCCAGCTTGAGCATCTGGCGCATCATCTCGCCGGAGACCAGCAGGGTGTTCATCTCGTAGGGGTCGAACTGGGCCCAGAAGTCCACCAGCTCGTCGTAGCCCAGGGTGCCGGCGCTGCCGCCGATGGGCTCGCTGCCCACGGTAAAGGCCTGGGCGGGGTTGTCGTTGCCGTCGCCCTTGATGAGCACGTCGATGGCGTCCTCCAGGTGCATGCGGTTGATGTGCGCGCCGATCTGCCGCAGGGTGACCGAGAAGAGGTCCAGTTTCTGGTAGCGGATGGCCTCGTAGGAGGCCACCAGCATGCGCCCGCGCTTGTGGAGCTTGACCAGGTTCTCCTGGGTCTTGACGGCGGTCTGGGGGATGGCGGTGCCCTCCTCCACCCGGCGCAGGGCCTTCTGGTCGTCGTCGGGCACCGAGGCGATGGAGCGGTAGTCCATCCCCTCAAAGCGGGTGACCGCGGCGGTGAGGTGGGGGAGCAGGTCGCTCTCCTCCATGCCCTGGCGCACCGACCGGGCCACGTACTCGGGGAAGAGGACGGCGGACTGGCTGGTGGCGAAGAACTTCTCCACCACGTCGCTGCCCGCGCCCTTCACCTTGATGTCAAAGCGCTTGAGCTGGCGCTGATAGGCGTCCAGCCCCTCCAGGGCGGTGCCTTTGTACTGCGCGTCGGGGTCCTCCCGCTCCAGCACCTGGGTGAAGGTGCGCCCCGCCTCGTTGTACATACCCTTTTCCAGTCTGAGATTGTCGTATCGATAAGCCATATCCCGCATCCTCCCTTTCTTACAGCCGGATCACCATGCCGTCGCTCTCCACCCGGAGCACCAGGTACTCCGTGCCGCCGGCCTCGTCCTTTTTCATGCCGCCGGTGCCGTCGGCGGAGAGCTTGGCAAAGCCGGGGGTAACCTCCTCGCCGGTCTTGGCCACCCGGCACAGTCCGCCGATCTGCACGGCGGCATAGCCGTCCTCGCTGGACAGGGCCACGCCGCAGATCCGCCCGCCGCTCTCACAGGGGCCCACCGTGCCGTCGCCGGTGAGGCCCACCACCTGGCCGGCCTGTACCTCCGCCTCGCAGGCGAAGGTGGCCGCCACTTCTCCGATGCCTTCAAACGAAATCTTGCTCATTGCCTGTTCTCCTTTCCCCTCGGCGCTTGTTCAGATCCGAAACGCGCCGTCCCGCTCATCGGGCCGGTCCGCGCCGCCGTCGTAGTGCAATTGGGTCTGGACCGGGTAGTTCCGGTCCGCCTGCCGCTCCAGGGAGCGGCGCAGGGCGTCCAGCTCGGGCTCCTCCAGGGCCCGGGCGATCCGGCAGAGCACGCCGTGCTCCAGCTCCAGGCCGGACAGGCCGCCCAGCCGGACCACCTCCTGGCGCAGCTGCTGGAGATACTTGCGCCCCAGGGCGGCCTCCCGCTCCAGGCGGGAGCGGCCGTCCCGGTCCATGGCCTTGATCACCCCGGCCATGGGCTGGGCGGGCACGGCCACGAAGGACCACTCATAGGCGTCGGCCGCCCCGGTGAGTTCGGCCCAGCACTCCGCGCCGCCGTAGTTCTCCCCCTTCTCGTGGGGGCACTGGTCCATGGGCTCGCCGCAGATGGAGCACACCGCCCGCTCCACGGCGCAGCCCACGCTGACCTCCTTTTTGATCCCGGCCTCGATCTCGGCGATGAGCTCCCGGTTGCTCTCGGTGCGCAGCATGTAGGCGCAGCCCTTCAGGTAGCAGTAGCCCTCCCCCGCCCGGGTGGTGCGTCCGGGCTCCTGCACCAGCTCGGTGCGGTAGAGGCGGGCAGTCTGGCCCCGGGCGCTCCACTGGTGGTCGAACAGCCCGCTCTTTCCCACGAACAGGGGGGCCAGCTCCTCCAGGGTGGCGGTGGGGAAGCGCTCGTGGTCCCGGTCCACCTCGTTGTCGCACAGCCGCACGGCGAAGGCATAGACCTCCTCGGCGTTCAGGGGCCTGCGGCTCATGGCGTTGATCTGTTCCAGCTCCCGCTGGTCCACCTCCAGTCCCCGGTCCACCCCCGCTTGTTTGGTCACGTTCATAGTCCCGCTCCTTTCTCCTTGGCGTCGTTTTCCATGCGCACCGTCCTGGCCTGCTCCCGGTAGAGCTCGGCTCTGGCCTCCTCCACCAGGTCCTGGAGGTTCACATCCTGCCAGTCCACCTCCACGCGGCTGTCCAGCCCGTGCAGGCGCAGCCACAGCTCGCAGATGCGCTCCACCACCGGCTCCAGGCCCCGGCGGATGGCGGTGATCTCACTGGTCATCATGTCGGCCTGCTGGGTGCTCATCCGCTCGGTGGAGGACCAGGACAAGCCCAGCAAAAAGGGCGGGATGCCCGTGCGGGCCACCAGCTGCTCCAGGATCTGGCGCACGGGCACCTCGCTGTCCAGCACCTGGCCGTCTGCGCCGATGACCCGGATGTCCACGTCGCCCACGGCCACGAAGTCCCGCACGCACCCCTCCCGGCCGGCCTGCATGGCGGCCGACCACTCCTGGGCGATCTGGCGGCTACGCTGCTGGGCCATGGACTGGTCCAGGGGGTTGTCCCCGGGCTTGTAGACCACGGCGAAGCGCAGGTTGCCCATCCGCTCCCAGTTCATGCCCACGGCCTGGTAGATCTTCAGCAGGATGCCGGTGAGAAAGGGCATGGACCGCAGCAGGCTGACCCCGTAGGGGCTGCCCACCTCGGGCTGGAAGGGGGTGAAGAGCAGCAGCTCCTGCCGGGGCAGGGGCCGGGTCTGGCCGGTCTCGTCCCGGCCCCACAGGGTGAAGGACAAAGGGGAGTCCCCCTGGTGGATCTCCACGTCGGCGGGGTCGGCGCACAGCACGGCGGCGATGTCCCGCCGCCTGCGGTCGGGTACGATCTCCCCCACGGCCCGGCCGCAGGTGAGCATGGAATCCAGGTAGGCATCCAGGAAGGACTGCAGGCCCCGCTGGCCCCGTCCGGTGTCCACGTGGGTGAGAAACCAGTCCAGCCCCTCCTGTCCCCGCCGGTCCCGGCAGCGGACCTGCACGCCCCCGGCCAGGCGGATGAGCTTCCAGATGGCGGCGTCCACGATGGGCACGGCCTCCCGGATGCTGCGGTAGAGTTCATTCTCCCCGCTGCGCAGGGGCACGTAGCTGTCCAGCACGCCGAAGGGGTGTCTGCCCCCCTCCCGGATCTGGACCGCCTGCGCGGCCTGCGGCGTTTGTTTTTTCTGCAACAGTCCCATGGCATCCTCCTCTTAAAACCGTCCCCGCTCCACGCAGAACCCGTCCAGGCAGTCCTCCGTCCCGGCCGCCACGGTGGCGGCGAAGTAGCGGATGTCGTCCATGGCGTGGTCGTGGCACTTTTTGACCCGGTCCCCCGCCGCCGTCTCGTCCCAGCGGTAGAGGAAAAACTCCCGTATGGCGTCCCGGCAGGGCGGGCAGATGACCAGCCGTCCGCTTTTGAGCAGTCCGGCGGTGACCCGGATGCCGGCCAGCACGTCGTTGCGGGCGGGCTGTACGGGCCAGCCCCGGCGGCGCAGGGTCTCCAGGAAGCTGGCCGCCGACGGGTCGGCCACCACCTTCCAGATCCTCCGCCCGGCGGTGAGCCGCTCCAGGGCGTCGGCGTACTCCCCGTCGGTCATCTGCCTCCCCTCCCGGCGGGAGTCGTGGTAGAACTCCTCCACCCGGTACCAGATCCCGTCCCGGAGGCCCCACAGGCCCATGGAGGTGGGGTTGGCGGTGCCGTAGTCGCAGGAGACGCACCAGCGCTCCATCTCCCCCTCCGGGGCGGGCCGGACCATACTCTCGTCAAAGAAGTCGTATACCCGCCCCTGGGCGGCGGCCCACTCTCCCAGCACGAACCGGCGGTAAAAGGGGCCGCTGAAGCTGCGGCGGTAGCGCTCCCGCACCTGGGGGGAGAGGGCAGGGTTGTCCTCCATGGTGAAGTGGAGGTACAGGGCGTTGCGCGCCCCGCTCTTGCGGATCCACTCCTGGTAAAACCAGTGCTCCGGCCCCTCGGGGTTGCAGGAGAACCACAGCCGGCTGCCGGTCACCGAGCAGCGGGCGCAGGCCTGCTCCACGAAGGAGCGGGGCATGAGGGCGGCCTCGTCCAGCAGCACCCCGGCCAGGGTGACCCCCTGGATGAGGGCGGCGCTGCCCTCGTCCCGGCCGCCGAAGAGGTAGAAGGTGTTCTCCCGCCCGCCGAAGCGGACCTTCAGCAGGTTGCGGCTGACCTTCTCCTCCCACCGGAAGCCCAACTCCCCCAGCAGGGGCATCAGCTCCCCCAGCAGGTTGCGCCGCAGGGCGCCGGCGGTCTTGCCGCACAGGCCGAAGGCTGCGCCGTCGAAGCCGGCCATGGCCCAGGAGAAAAAGGACAGCCCCAGGCACAGGGTCTTGCCGCTGCGCACCGCGCCGTCGCAGATGATGGCCTCCCTGGCCTCATGCGGCGAGCCGGGGCACCACCAGGTGAGCACCTGGCGCTGCTTGGGGGAAAAGCGCTCAATTTCCATCGTCCGCCCCGCTCTCCCGGGCCCCCAGCGCCAGGGCCCGGTAGAAGGCGGCGGCGCTCTCCTCCGCCCCGCCGGTCAGCTCCACCAGCTTTTCCAGGACGGCCATGCGGTCCACCAGGCGGATCTCCACCGCGCCGGAGGCGCTGCGCTTGAATTCGGTCAGCGCGGCCAGGTCCAGCCGGTCGATGACCTGTGCGTCCCCGGCGTCCAGAAAAGCCAGCTTCACCGCGTCGTTGACTCTGCACCGGGCCAGTTCCTCCATCCGGCGCAGCAGCCGTGTCCGTTCGTTCTTCACGTGCTCCCCCCTCCTCAACCCCGGTGATTTTTGGGGGAGAAGTTTCCCGTTTGCGTGCATCTTTTTTCAATTTTTCCTGTGTAGCTTCGCATTTCTGCACAGATGTACGGGTGTGATTTTTCGCAATTTGATGATAGACCGGCCGATGGGATTGTAGTAAAATTATGGTATCCTGGACGGCTTGTGGCCGTCCTTCTGCCGTGGACAGCGGCAGGCGCAGGAAAAAGGAGGCATGCGGAGTTCTGCACGATTCTTTGCCCGGATGGAAAAAAGGAAAGAAGGGAGACACATCTATGAAACACATGAGGCGGCTTCTGGCGCTGGGCCTCACTGCCGTGATGGTGGGCGGACTTCTGCCCCAGGCGGGTGCCTACAACGCCGAGCCCAGCGAGGCCACCGGCAACATGGGCGGCATCGAGATGGCCCGCACCGTAGCGGAGGAAGGCATGGTCCTTCTGGAGAACCGCGCGGTTGGGGAGTCCGGTGAGAAGGCCCTGCCCCTGTCCAAGGGGGAGAAGGTGGCCATCTTCGGCATCAACCAGGTGGACTTCATCTGGGGCGGCGGCGGCTCGGGCAACTTTGAGTCGGCCAACGACCAGGTGGGCTACGTCAGCCTATACGACGGGCTGAAGGCCAAGGAAGATGCGGGGTATCTCACCCTGTATGACGATCTGTATCAGTCCTATCAGGACTACTACGACAACTACTGGAAGAACGACGGGCGCACCTACGGCTACGGCACCACTCAGGGCGCGGTCATCATGTTCGGCGGCGAGATGGCGGTCACCGAGGAGCAGGTGAACCAGGCGGCGGCCAACGCGGACACCGCCATCGTGACCATCGGCCGTCCGGCGGGCGAGGATTCCGACCGCAAGTCGGGCAAGGGCGACTTCCTGCTCAGCGACAACGAGCAGGCCATGCTGGACGCGGTGGAGGCGGCCGGCTTTGAGAAGGTCATCGTGATCCTCAACGTCACCGGCGTGGTGGACACCTCCTGGCTGAAGGACAATGCGGACATTGACGCGGCCATGGTGGTCTACCTGCCCGGCATGGACGGCGGCACGGCCATGGCGGACGTGCTGTGCGGCGACGCCTATCCCTCCGGCAAGCTGGTGGACACCTGGGCGGCCAGTCTGGACGACTACTCCACCACCGCCAACTTCGGCGTCAGCAACCCCAATTATGAAGAGGACATCTACGTCGGCTACCGCTACTTTGAGACCATTCCCGGCGCGGCCGAGAAGGTCAATTACGAGTTTGGCTACGGCCTGTCCTACGCCGACTTTGCCATCACCGACCAGACGGTGGAGGTGACCGGCGAGGGCCGGGACCGGACCGTGACGGTGACGGCCAAGGTGACCAACAACAGTGACACCTATTCCGGCAAGGAAGTGGTGCAGGTCTACTACGGCGCGCCCGAGGGTGCGCTGGACCAGCCGGCCCGGGAGCTGGCGGCCTTCGCCAAGACCGGCGAGCTGGGCCCCGGCGCGTCCGAGACGGTCACCATGAGCTTTGCCTTTGACGACATGGCCAGCTACGACGACGTGGGCCGCACCGGCCACGAGGCGGCCTATGTTCTGGAGGCTGGGGACTACACCTTCTATGTGGGCAACTCGGTGCGCAATGCCCAGCAGGTGGACACCTACAAGCTGTCCGCCCTGGAGGTGGTGGAGCAGCTGGAGCACCACATGGTACCCGACACCACCAAGCTCACCCAGCGCCTGACCTCCGACGGCACCTATGAGGCGCTGACCCAGACCGAGTCGGCCCCCAAGGACTCGGTCACCGAGGCCGAGATGAAGGCCAAGTACACCAACCCGCCCGAGTCGGACGATCCCTTCATCACCTTCCCCGAGGTGGTGGAGGCCTTCAACGCGGCCAACGCCCCCGACGCGGACGAGCAGGCCCAGCAGGCGGCGGACGATCTGCTGACCACCTTCATCAGCCGCATGACCGACGATGAGCTCATCAAGATGGTGGGCTGCACCAATCCCGAGTCCAACAAGGGCCACCGCACGGGCCTGGCGGGTCTGGACGTGTACGGCATTCCGCTGATCGGCACCTCCAACGGCCCGGCCGGCATCCAGTACAACGGCAGCAAGAAGACCTGGGAGACCACTTCCACCTTCTATCCCTGCGCCACCATGCAGGCCTCCACCTGGAACATGGAGCTCATTGAGCAGCTGGGCGCGGCCATGGGCAACGAGGCCCGCTACTTCGGCATGAGCCTGTGGCAGGCCCCGGGCATGAACATCCACCGCAACCCTCTGGGCGGGCGTAACTTTGAGTATTTCTCCGAGGACCCCTACCTGACGGGCAAGATGGGCGTGGCCATCACCAACGGCGTGCAGAGCCAGAAGTTTGCCTCCCAGCTCAAGCACTTCGCCTGCAACAACCAGGAGACCAACCGCTGGGACGGCGACTCCCGGGTGTCCGAGCGGGCCCTGCGGGAGATCTACCTGAAGGGCTTCCAGATCACCGTGGAGGAGGCCCATCCCTGGTCCATCATGTCCTCCTACAACTGCATCAACGGCACCCACTCCACGGCCAACTACGAGCTGCTCAACGAGGTGCTGCGGGACGAGTGGGGCTTTGACGGCTTTGTGATGACCGACTTCTACGCCCACACCAGCCACCTGGACGACGTGCTCAACGGCGGCGATGTGAAGGCCCCCGCCGTCAGCCCCGACCCCAACGCCCTGCGTGCGGCCCTGGCCAACGGCACCCTGCAGCGCTGGCAGCTGGAGCGCTCCACCGAGAACCTGCTGCGCTTCGTGCTCAAGACCCAGGACGCCCAGGACTGCATCGACAGCTTCACCTACACCGTCTCCCTGAGCGTGAACAACGAGGCCGTGACGGTGAACAACGACAAGATCCAGCTCTCCGGTCCGCTGACCTGGGGCGAGTTCAAGGCCTCCATCGTGGACTCCTACAACCAGAGCTATGAGCTGCGCACCGCCGCCGGCGAGCCGGTGAGCGACGAGGCCACCGAGCTGACCGTAGGCATGAAGCTGGTGGTCACCGCCGAGGACGGCGTGACGCAGAAGACCTATCTCTTCTCCAACACCAGCCTGGCCCTGGACCAGCCGGCCAAGGCCTCCCATGTGGAGAACTCCAACACGGCCGATCTGGCGGTGGACGGCGACATGAACACCCGCTGGTCCGGCTTCTCCAGCAACTATGTCTGGGGCGACTGGATCGAGGTGGACCTGGGCGAGGGCTACTACCTCTCTCAAATCGACGCCTCCCACTACAAGGGCGTCGAGCGTACCTACAAGTATGAGATCTGGGTCAAGGGCGACGAGGGCACCGACTGGGGCAACACCGGCAAGGACCGGGACCTGGCCGCCGAGGGCTACACCCAGATCGTCGCCGACGGCACGTCCGAGAAGGTGACCACCGTGTCCGACGCGGTGCCTGAGGACGCGGGCCTGGTGCGCTATGTGCTCATCAAGGTCACCGACAGCCCGGACAAGAGCGCCTTCGGCCCCTCCGTGTGCGAGCTGGAGGTGTACGGCTGGCGTCTGAGCTCCGATGCCTATTCCATCGATGAGGACGCCAAGACCATCCAGATCCCGGCCAACGAGCTGGCGGACACCGTCAAGCAGAACCTGAAGCTGACCGGCAGCGCCACGCTGAAGATCGGCAACTCCTCCGCCTGGATCGCCGACGGGGACAAGATCACCGTCACCGACTCCCTGGGCCGTGAGACGGTGTACACCGTGGAGAGCGTGCCCCTGCTGAGCCAGCCGGAGCCCTACACCCTGCTGCCCCTGTACGCCGGGGCCTCCCTGTCCGTGGAGACCGCCGAGGGCGCGGCCTGCCAGTGGTACTCCAACACCACCGCCAGCAACGAGGGCGGCCAGGCGATCCCCGGCGCCACCGGCAAGACCCTGACCCTCTCCACCGACACCGAGGGCACCTATTACTACTACTGCGTGGTGGGCGGCATCGCCAGCAACCCGGCCACCGTGGTGGTGACCGGCAACCTGGCTCTGGACAAGACCGTCCGGGCCTCCTGCGAGGAGAACAGCACCAACTCGGCCGATAAGGCGGTGGACGGCGATCCGGACACCCGCTGGTCTGGCTACGACAAGAGCGTGGACAGCGGCTGGGGCCACTGGCTGGAAGTGGACCTGGGCGATGTGTGGCACATCTCCAGCGTGGACAGCCAGTATTACCGTCCCACCGAGCGCGCCTATGACTACCAGCTGTGGGCCAAGGCCGACGGCGAGTGGGGCGAGGGCGCGGCCAAGGACAAGGACTTTGCCGAGCAGGGCTACACCCAGATCTTCACCGGCAACACCAACTACCAGACCTCCGTCCACGACGTGCTGGACCAGCAGCTGGTCCGCTACCTGGTGGTGAAGGTCCCCAGCGGCGAGGGCGCCAACGCCAAGGCCCCCTCCATCAACGAGCTCACCATCCACGGCTGGCGGCTGGAGAGCGCCTACCCCGTGGATGAGACCGAGCGCACCATCACCATTCCCGCCGAGCTGAGCAAGGACGCCTTCCTGTCCAACGTCTCTCTGGTGGGCCTGGAGGGCGCTCAGCTCAGCCTGAGCACCGCCGGCGACATCATCCTGAATGGGGACATCCTCACCGTGTCCGACGCCGAGGGCACTGAGCTGTACACCTACACCCTGACCGACGGCCAGGTCCCCGCTGTGACCTACGCCGTCACCTACGCCCTGACCAACCTGACCGCCGACGGCGCTCCCGCCCAGGTGGAGGAGGGCCAGCCCCTGAATGTGACCCTGACCGCCGAGGAGGGCTACCTCCTGCCCGAGACCGTCACCGTCACCATGGCCGGCGAGACCCTGACCGCCGGCGAGGGCTACACCTATGATTCCGAGACCGGAGCGCTGTCCATCGCCGCCGTCACCGG
>NZ_JBBMFT010000008.1:0-76043 GCF_040095835.1 Flavonifractor hominis | reverse complement strand
CTCGCTGGTCCACTTCACAAAGTGCCAGCCCTCAGCGGCCTGGGCGGTCAGGGTCACGGTGTCCCCCTCGGCGGCCGTGGTGGGCGCGGCGGATGCGTCGCCCTCGCCCTGGGTCTTGACGGTGACGGTGTACTGCTCGGGTACCTCACCAACGGTGATGGTATACGTAAAGGTCTGACCGATGCGGTCGGTGATTACCACATTCATCCCGGATGCTACGGTTCCGGTGGTGACGGGTTCGCCGTCCGCTGTGCACAGTGCGTACAGATAATTACCCCGCAGCTCCAGATTCTGACGCAGCGTGTCTACATCGGTCCCCTCCGGTACATTCTGGATGGAACCGTCTTCCACTGTATAGACATTGGAGCCGAGGTACCAGCCGTATACATCCACTTCACGGATCGCTGCTGCCAACCACTCCAAATCGGGTGTTCTGCCATCCACGCTGATCTGGAATTGGCTGGCCCCATAATCGAAGCCGCTGTTTTCGCGGTCGGTGATGGTGATGCTTCCATTGGCCTGATTTTCACTTGCGTCGTGCCAGAGGCTGGGCACTCCGATCTGCGGGATAACTGTGTAGGTAAATTGGTAGCTACGGCCATAGGTTTCCATCCAATTGGTCACGACTTCGGTGATATGGTATTCAATTTCCTTGCCGTTTACGTACTCACCGTTGGATAGGTCAATGGTAAGGACGGCGGGGTATTCGGCGTATTCCTTGCCGTCAGTGGTGTGCATAGGCCCGTTCCAGAAGGTATCCGGATCCCCGTCCACTGCAAAGGCAGGGTCACTGTCGGCCTTACATGCGCCGGAGGCAGGTTTGTTGCGGGAGATGGGCGTATCATCCATGCCGGTGACGATGGTATAATCCACCGCGTGCTGTCCGTCCAGATCCGAGACGCGAAGCGTCATTCCGTCACGGACAAAGCCGGTATGTTCGACTGGCTGACCATCCTGCAGAAGCAGCGCGGCGCCGTTGCCCCGCAGCTTCAGGTCTTGCAGGAAACGTTCCACCGGCGTCATATCCACAACACCGGAAATGGTCTGTTCCTCATGATTCACCTGGTACGTGCCGGACATGGTCCAGCCGTAGGCCCGCAATTCCTTAACGGCGGCGGCCATATTGGTAAGGGACCCGGTACAGCCGGTGATTTCCAGCTTAAGATAGCGTACGGGTGCACCCAGATCATGGGAGACCTGCTCCTGATCGGTATTGCCGCTGCCGTCGACCAGGAGGGTAAAGTCGCTGCCATCCAGACTGCCGCTGATGCGGTACTGGTAATAGCGTTTGTTGGAACCCTGGTAAAAGTCAATTTCACAGTTGGAAAGCCAGTATTCCGCACCCAGGTCGATCACCACATAGCGGGCAGGATCAAAGCCGTTGGTTGCATTCCAGAAGGTATCGGCGTTGCCGTCATTGATGTAACTGGCGCTGCTGCCTGCTTTCAGGTCAAACACATCGGAAATGGGTTTGTTCTGAGAAACGGGAGTGGCAGTGCTGCTGTCTTCCCGGATGCGATAGCTTACACTCCCGCCATTTTCTGCGGAAATCTGCAGGCTGGCGTTTTCCCCGATGGGGGCGCTGCCTGCAACGGGCTGCCCTTGGGCGTCAATCACCTGTGCCTGAGCATAGTTCCCGGCAATGGACGACTTGCGCAGGAGCGCTTCCGCCGTTGTGGATGGGGCTACGCCCAGGATCTCCATGGCGTCGGAGTCCACGATATACTCCTCGGAATCGACCCGGAAGCCATAGGCCATAAACTCATGTACGGCCGCATTGTATCCGTTTTTGACCCCCGTCAGTTCCATACGCACGTAGCGTGCGCGGACCAAACCGTCCAAGTCGTCCGTGACCCAGGCGCTCTGGGTATTTTGCGTGCGGTCCACAACCTGTGTATAATCGGTCCCGTTGCTGCTGACCGAGATCGTATATTGGTAGGAGCGGGGCTCCGTACCGAAAAAGAGGGTGGAACATTTGTAGAGATAGGTATTTGCCCCCAGGTCGATCTCAAAGTATTGCGGATAGCTGGCGCTGGAGGCATTCCAATAGGTTTCCAAATCGCTGTCGGTCAGGTATTCGGCCTCATAGCCCGCTTTGGAGGGCGACGCAGTGGCGGAGGCGCCGGCGGAAATGGGGGTGTCGGCCAGCGTATAAACCTCTTTTGTCACGCCATCCTCCGCAGTGACCTCCACTGTGGTCTGCAAAGTGATCAGAGCCTGGGGCTGGTCACTGAGGTCGTTGCCCTCGGCATCCAGAATGCGGAGGGTGCCATTGTAGAGCACATCCAGATTTGCTCTGAACTGCTCCACGGTGGTATCCTTTGGCACCTTGGAGATCGTCCGATTGACAGAATCGATCATATATACCTGGGATGTGAGGCCAATCCGGTTGTCCTGCAGGCGGGACAGGGTAACGGTGTCGCAGTATGTGCTGGTTACACTTCCGTCCTCGCCATAGATCCGACCCACTGCGGTGATCTCATAATCGCCGATCTGATGCAGCTGTACAGCGTCCCCATCGAAATGGAAGATGCCCAGGGAAGGATCACGGATCAGATTGCCCTCTTCGGTGTTGGGCAGAGCTGGATCAGTGCGCCGGATCACACCGGCGGATACTCCGTTGACAAACAGCTCCACTTCATCCAGATTGGAGTACACGCGGACGTAGTTTTCATCGGCATAGCGCTGGTCAAAGCGCCGGGAGGAGATGTAGACCACCGGATCTTCCGACCAGTTGGCCTTATAGAAGTAGAACTGATCTTTTTTCAGGGAACGGTCAAAGCTCATCAGACCCTTGGTATTGCGGCTGACGATGCCGCCCTCGCTGACTACGCCGGGTTGGGCAAAGTCAAACATGTTCCAGATAAAGGTACCCCAAATCCAAGGACGCTCCCGGATCTGCTGCCAATGACTTTCATGAGACTTGTTGGCAAACTCCTCGCTCTGGAACTCCGAGCGGTCGGTGATCCGGTCAGGGGGAAACAGCTCGTGGCTCCAGATACTGCTTCCTGCACCATACTCACTCATGCCGATGCGCTTGTTGACGGGTACAGCCGGTGAGCCCACGCTCTCATTTTTCAGGGCAAAGTTTTTGATCCCGTCGATCCAGGGGCCAAAGCCCTCTACACTGTTGCCCGAATACCAGCCGTAGTACATATTCCAGGCGGAGATGTCGGCCTGCCAGCTGAAAGCCGTACTGGCCGAGCCGTTGGTAGCCAGTGTCACATAGCGTGTAGGATCCTCCTGGTGGGCCAGCTGATACAGTTCATCCAGTACTTGCTGGACCCAGGCGTTCTGGGTCCGCTGCTCGTTGTGAATGCCCCACATAAGGATGCCGGTAGCATTGTAATTCTGGCGGATCAACTCGGTGAGCTGCTGTTTTGCATTTTCCAAAAATCCAGTGTCCTGAGCGCCTACCGCGTCTACATTGGGGATCTCCGCCCAGGTCACAATGCCCCGTTCACTGGCCAGATCATAGGTATAGCGGTCGTGCTGATAGTGGGACAGACGCAGACAGGTAGCGCCGATCTCCGAGACAAAGGCGATATTTTCATCGATCTGCCTGTGGGTAAGGGCGTTGCCTTTGTTTTCCCAGTCCTGATGCATGGCTACGCCCGCCAGAAGATAGGGTTCCCCGTTGAGCAGAAACGCGCCGTCTTCAGCCCGCGGGTCATCGACGGGGAGAATCTCGAAAAACCGGAACCCGATACGCTCCCGTACCCGCTCCAGAATCACCCCGTCCTGTTCCAGCGTCACTTCCACCACATACTGATAAGGGTCGATGCGGCCGTTCCAGAGGTGGGGGTCTGACAGGGTATAATCCTGGGAGTAGGTGCCGTCTTCCCCGGCCTGCAGCACCAGGGTATCCGTCAGCTGTGTCACCGGTGTGCGGCCGTCCTGCTGATAGAGAACGGCGTTGACCTGTACGGTCTGGGCGGCATCCCCATAGTTGTGCACCTTGGCCTTTACGTTCAGGGTGGCTGAGGTCTTTGACACATCGCTCTGGGTCAGATAGATGCCGGAGGAGCCATAATCCAGTTTATCAAACGCCACAGGATCGGTAGAAATGATATAGGAATCCCGGTAGATGCTTCCATGGTAGGCAAATCCGCCGGACAAAGGCATGACCGAATTACCAACGCTGTTGTCCACTTTCATGACAACCACATTGGTCTGGTCCAGCGACACCACGTCGGTAATGTCATAGCGGAATCTGGCATAACCGCCCTTATGCGTACCCACATATTGACCGTTAATGTACAGATCAGATACTTTATTTGCCGCACCAAAATCAATGAAAATCTGCTTTCCGGCATAATCCTGGCTGGAAAGCGTTATTTCCTTGCGGTAATAGCCTACACCGTAATGTTTGCTCAGCTGATTTTCCACGTCGTCGATGTTCCAGGTATGGGGCAGATTCACATCGGCAAAGGAACTCAGATCAAAACTGGGATCGGAGATCTGTTCCGGAGTAAGCCCTGCGGGCAGATCGGTGGCCAGTGCAAATTTCCAGCCGCTATCTATACTGGTATCCGTACGGCGAGTCCCTTCATTGACGGCCTCCAGTACGTTGACGGAAAAGGTGACGGAAGTCTCATCATAGCCAGGGGCGGTTGCGGTTACAGTAATGGTAGTGGTACCGGGGGAGTGAGCGGTTACCTCGATTTCACGGGTGTCATCTCGCTCATTGGGGGTATCGGCCGTACAGGTCAGATCCTGATTGCCGGTGACATGAGACGGAGTATCCGTCATCTGTGCCGTGGCTACCGCCTCATTGGAGGAAGAGACGGTCAACTCCGCTCCCTGAGGGTTGATGCTGGCAATCTGATATTTTACCTGACCTGGCGTCATCAGATGAAAATCAATGAGATTGCCGATGGAGATTGTCCCGCTGGACTGTGCAGCAGCGACGCTCCCGACAGAGGGGGTATCAATGGCCATGACCGGAGTCATTGAGAACAATAGACTCGCGGCGAGGACCCACGCCAGAATGCGTGTTGCATGTGGTTTCATCTGTTTTCCTCTCCTCTCTCAAGTGTGGATACAACTCCAGAATGCTAAAAAATGTCCAAAACTGCCCCTTTCTCTATTGAGAATTCTAGAACACTACACAACAAAACACAAGAAAAATATAGAATACGATAAAAGATCGGTATACGTGCCAAGAATTACGTTTAAATTTTATTTAATACGCGCAGATAACGTTTTATTGCTAGGCTATTTGTGCCTTTTATGGGGAAACGTAAAAACTCCCGTGTAAACAGAAAATTATTGTTGTTTTAAAAAATCATCTTCCGCCTTGAAATTTACATTGTTTCCATCAATTGAAATTGTGAGCGTATAATGATAAGTTGTACCATCCTCTTTTTCCAGCTCATAGGTTACGCAGCCATCTCCGAGATATGTGAACGCAGGATTAGCCGACATCTTTGCATATGTACCACACTGTTGATAAAATCCGTCTGCATCAAAGAACGCAACATTGCTTGTTTCTTTTTCATCATCCCAGAAAAGTACAGCGCCAACGCAGTCGCTGGCATAATCAGAGATCAAAACACAGTCGATGTATTCCCAATCATTCTTTTTAACTTGTGAAAACATAGAAACAATATCTTGCTCAGACCAGCTTGTCCCCGTTGGATGGCTGACAGGTGTTGAGGTTTCGGTCACAGCACCTTTGCTTTGGCATCCGGATAACCCCAGGACGCAAGCGATTGTAAACACACCAATTAACATTCTTTTCATATGCATGCCTCCCCTAAAATTTAAATTGGTTTTACCCCTGGGCAGCCAGCGGAGCGGCTGGCCTGTTTGATCAATTCTGCACGGACAGTCTTTCATGTCGCAAGGACAAAAGACAAGGAGAGGGCCCTCTTCTCTGTGTCGCCTTCTTCCTCTTATGGCGCTCTTTCCTACTATCAGTATACTTTATTTTATTTCGGTTAAAAAGCAACTTTTTGTTGTAACATAGCCTATCCCTATAAAGCACGACCAAGGTATGCTGTGGAACCACATTTGAGGGCGTAGTCTCAGTCAAGTGAAAGCAGTCAATCCGGCAAAATCAAAAGGCGCCCCGGAAACCTAGGTTTCCGGGGCGTCTTTTTGAAGTCAGATTTCGATTTCATTTACTCCACGCATGTTGGTCTGTGTATAGAGAATGACAGAGTCGCCTTCCCGCAGAAACATTTCGCCAGTTGGAATCAGGGTCCGTTTTCCGCGCTTGATCAGTACGATAATGGTATGTCGGGAGATATCCAGCTCCCGGATCCGCAGCCCATTCCAGGGGTTGTTTTTTTGCAGGACGACCTCTTTTAGCCGAATGTGTTCCTTTTGTTCCCGGAAGGATTCCGCGCCCAGAACCAGTGAATCGCCGGCGCGCAGTACCACGTTGCCCCGGGGGATGAGCACCCGACCGTTGCGCTGGATCGCGGCAATGATCACCCGTTTGGGGAGGTTTAGCTCCTGGATACTGCGGTTGGACCAGCAGTCCTGCTCAGACAGGGTAATTTTAATAAAATGAATGGCGGCTTCCTGGCCATATTCTGCCATTCGTTTGATCCTGGAATACTGATCGACGAATCCAGCGGAAATAATACCGGTTGGAATAGCTACCATGCCCACACCCAGAAAGGTGATGAAGATACTGAAGACCTTTCCCAAGGGAGTAACCGGGTAAATATCTCCATATCCCACGGTCAGCAGGGTGGAGGCCGACCACCAGATGCCGGAAAAAGCGTTGGTAAAGACTTCGGGCTGCGCCTCATGTTCCAGGCTGTACATACAAAGACTGGAGGCGATCATGAGCATCAGGATAATAAACACGGAGGAAAAGAGCTGCTGCTTTTTGCCCATAATTACTTCCGTGATTACATTCAGTGAATCATAATAAGCGTTGATCCGAAACAGGCGGAAGATCCGCACGACCCGAAGGGCGCGGAAGGCCACCGCCCCGGCGGGGAAGAAAATGGGCAGGTAATGGGGCAGAAAAGAGAGCATGTCCACCAGACCGGTAAAAGACAGCACATACTTTCGTACAGCTCGGCCTTCACTGATATCCGGGTAAAGAAATTTGGCGGTCCACACCCGCAAAACGTAATCCACACCGAAAGTGAGCACTGTAAACTCGTCCAGCGCCACCAGCAGCTCACCGTAGACCGCCCGGATCTCTCCAAACGTATACAATATATTGACCAGCAGGTTGAGGAGAATGCAGGCTGCGTTAAAGAAATCATAGGCCCGGCTGACATAGTCATACTGTGTGCCTACTTCAATGATTTCAAAAACACGCTTTCGCCGGCGATCCCAGACGCTTGTCCCCATGTCCTGTTTCCCCCGTTTTATATCGTCGTTCCCGCTGGTTTGGTCAAATCCCGGTTTTGAGACTAATTATACTATCAATGGACTTTTTTGAACAGCAGGAAGCAGGACATTTTGCATTCAGTGCAGTTCGATGGGAGAAGCCAAGTTGCGCAGCAGAGCCACCAGACTCCAGCCGGCGATGGCGCTTTTGTCCGAGTAGATGTCTACCACCGCTTTTGCGCCTGCACCTTCGATGGTGATGCAGTGATCATCTCCCACAAAGCCGGGCACGCTGGTGATGCGCATGCTGGTGTGCTCCGGTCCGGCGGAGGCCAGGGAGGCAGCCACTGCCACGTTTACCCGGGTGGGCAGAAGGGCGATGGCTTCGGTGGCCGTGCCGTTGAAGGCGTCCAGCTCCTGTTCTTCCATCTCGGGGCGGTATACCGGTGTGCCCTGGAGGGATTTGGGCCCTTTGTGGGTGTGAAAGCGGACCGCAGGCTCCTGCCCCTGGGCGCGGGCCATCAGGGTAATGGTGGAGAGTACGTCAAAGCCGCCCACCGCGCCGGAAGCCAGGTAGACCTTGCGCCCACAGCGGGCTGCGGTCTCACGCACCTGCTCCAGAAAGGCCGGGTCGGAGAACGCACCGATGGAGATGACCGCCAAATCAGCCCCTCCCTCCAGTATGGCCAAAGCGCTGGCCCGAACTGCGGGGCCTCCTGCAGTTTCCACCACGATGTCGGGGTGCAGGTCCAGAAGCGCCGGAAGGTCGGCGCAGAAGGTGCAGCCCGTCCGCTCCGCCAGAGCCTGAGCGGGAGCCGCCGTGCGGCTGGTCACCCCAACCAGTTCATAGCCATCCAATAGGCCGGCCTGATAGGCCTCAGCTACAATACCGCCCAGATAGCCACAGCCCAGGATACCCAGTTTCTTCTTTGTCATAGTGTCTCGCTTCCTTTCCTGCCGCAGGAGTGCGGCAGTATATTTGCCAGAGCCCTTATTATAGCACACACGGCGGACAAGCTCAATCGACTCCGCTCCAGTACGAGCCAAATTGGCAACGGATGGCTTTTTAACACATGCCGTCGCAAAATAAGCGCAGTTTGTTCTATAAGGGAACGCATCTTGCGTCGAACGGAGGGGGGAGAGCATCACATAATTTTGTTATGTGACCAGAGAAGCCGTTTTTCAGCGGGTAGTGGCCTTTACTTCCGGAAAGACAATGTGCTATAATTGGCTCGAAATTCTATGATATGGTTTTGAAAACCAGAAAGGAGGGCGGGCTTTGGAGGAGATCCGTGAACTCAAAGAGCGATTGGAGCGGGAACGTCCGGTGGAGTGGGAGGCCCTTCCCGACATTGGACTGTATATGGACCAGTTGATTTCCTATATGCCCCGACAGCTGATCCACTATGGAGAAGGGGAGAGCCTTACTTCGGCCATGGTCAACAACTATATTAAGGATGGGGCCATGCCGCGGGCAGAGGGGAAGCGGTATTCCCGTACCCATCTGGCTTATCTGACCGCCCTGTGTGCCATCAAACAGGTGCTTTCCGTGAAGGATGCAGGCCTTCTGCTGGCTGCGGCGGCGGAGGGAGGACAGCCTGAAGCGCTGTATGGACAATTTCGGGAAGAGCTGGACCGGGCGCTGGATGTGACGGCGGGCAGCCTGGACAGCAGCGCCGGAGAAGAGGATCTGCCCGGACTGGCCATGGCGCTGGCTCTGCGCAGCTATGCCGATAAGCTGGCCTGCCAGCGTATTCTGGAACTGCTGCGAGAGCGGCGTCCCCACCCGGAAAAAGGTCGAAAATAACCGGGTATACCCCGGAAAATAGAGTACTGGAGGTTATATTACGGTGAATGATTATGTTTTGTTAACGGACTCCTCTGCAGACCTGACCGATGAACTGGTGCAGACACTGGGGATCGAGGTACTGCCGCTGTCCTTCCATATTCAGAACAAGACCTACTGGAACTGGCCGGATAACCGTGAGATGGACCCCGGCGATTTCTACCGTATGCTGCGGGAGGGGGAGATGGCGACCACCTCGGCGGTAAATGTGGCGGACTACACGGAGAAGATGACCCCCTACCTGCAAGCGGGGAAGGACGTACTGGTAATGGCATTTTCCTCGGGGCTGTCGGCTACCTGCCACTCTGCCCGCATTGCGGCCCAGGAACTGATGGAGCAGTTCCCTGAGCGAAAGGTCTATGTAGTCGATACACTGTGTGCCTCTCTGGGCCAGGGCCTGCTGGTGTGGTATGCTGCCCGGCTGAAAAACGAGGGCAAGAGCATCGAGGAGGTGCGGGACTGGACGGAAGAGAACAAGCTCCGCCTGTGCCACTGGTTTACGGTGGATGATCTGCACTTCCTCAAACGGGGAGGGCGTATCTCTCCGGCCACCGCCGTGCTGGGTACCATGCTGTCCATCAAGCCGGTGATGCATGTGGATGACGAGGGCCACCTGATAAAAGTAGGCACCGCCCGGGGCCGCAATGCTTCTCTGAAGGCCCTGGTGGACCATATGGAGGAGACGGCCATTGATCCGGCGGAGCAGACTGTCTTTATCAGCCACGGCGACTGTGAGGCCGATGCCAATAAGGTGGCGGAGGATGTGAAGCGCCGCTTTGGCGTGAAGAGTGTCGTCATCAACCACGTGGGTCCCGTCATTGGCGCCCACTCCGGACCGGGCACAGTCGCCCTGTTTTTCATGGGGAGCCGCCGCTGATGGAAGAGATGAAATGGTTGGAAGTAACCCTGGACACCACCGAGGCTCAGCTGGACGGCCTGTGTGCCCGGCTGACAGGCAACGGTGTGACCGGCTTTGCGGTTGAGGATGAGGAGGATTTCAAGACCTTCCTGGAGCAAAACCGGCAGTACTGGGACTATGTAGACGAGGACCTGCTGGAAAAGATGCGGGGGGTATGCCGGGTCAAGTTTTATATCACGGATGACGCCGACGGCAGGGCGCAGCTGAAGCAGTGGCTCACCGGCATTGAGCAGCCCTATACCCTTACCTCCCTGGGGGACAATGATTGGGCCCACTCCTGGCAGAAGTACTATAAGCCCATGCCTGTGGGCGAGCGGATCTACATTGTGCCCGAGTGGGAGCGGGACAAAGCGGTCCCCGAGGGCAAGACCCCGCTCTATCTCAACCCCGGCCTCACCTTCGGCACCGGGAGCCACGCCTCCACCCAGCTGTGCCTCATGGGGCTGGAGGAGTACACGGTGCCTGGGAAGCCGGTGCTGGATCTGGGCTGCGGCAGTGGAATTTTGTCCATTGCGTCCCTGGTGCTGGGCGCATCCTCCGCAGTGGCGGTGGACATCGACCCCAAGGCGGTGGACGTGGCCTATGAAAACGCCGCCCTCAACGGTATCGGAAAGGACCGTTACCGGGTATTGGCGGGCAATGTGATCACCGATGAGAGTCTGGTGCGGGAGCTGGCAAAGGAGAAGTATCCCCTGGTGCTGGCCAACATCGTGGCCGATGTGATCATCCCCCTGTCAGCCCGGGCGGGGGAATTCCTGACGGAGGACGGAGTGTTCCTCTGTTCGGGGATCATTGACACCCGTGCCGACGAGGTTCAGGCTGCCCTGGAGCAAAACGGCTTACAGGTGTTCCGGCGGCGGGAGCAGAACGGCTGGGTATCCCTGGCTGCCCGGATGGCACGATAAGCATAGGAGAAAGGAACGGATCTCCCGCCGGGAAATCCGTTCCTTTTTTCTACCCGCCGTGTTAAAATGGAGCGTGAAAGCGAGGTGGAGTCAATGCACAGACTGGCCCGGGTGGTGCGTACCCGATTCCCTGCCGGACGGCGGGTACTGGCCATCAGCGACATCCACGGCAATCTTCCCTTTCTGCAGGGCGTGCTCAGCGCCGCCCGCTATGGCCCGGAGGATATTCTGGTGCTGGTAGGGGACCTGGTGGAGAAAGGACCCGACAGTCTCTCCACCCTGCGGTATATTATGCAGCTGGCCCAATGCAGCGACGTCTACTGTCTGCGGGGCAACTGCGACGATCTGGTGTGCGATTTTGTCCGGGAGGACGGGGAGATCCAAAAGGAATTTTATGAGCGCTACCTGCGTTTGTGGGGGGAGCGGTGCCTGCTGCTGCAGATGGGGCGGGCGGCTGGCTTTATGCCCCGGGGGCCGGAAGACCTGCCGGCCCTGCGCCAGGTGGTGCGGGAGCAGTTTGCCCCGGAGCTGGAGTTTTTAGAGAGTCTGCCCGAGATCCTGATCACCCCGGACTATCTCTTTGTTCACGGGGGCGTGGCCGACGAGGACCGCTTGGAGGGCCTGCCCGCCTGGAAGTGCATGAAAAACGACGACTTTCTCTCCCAGGGGCACTCCTTCCGCCGCTGGTGCGTGGTGGGTCACTGGCCGGTGACCCTGTATGACCCATGGGTGCCCCGGGCCCGGCCGCTGCTGGTGCCAGAGCGGCACATAGCAAGCATCGACGGGGGATGCTCACTGAAGCTGGACGGACAGCTCAATGCCCTGGTGCTGCCGGAGATGCCCGGCGGGGCATTCTCCTGGTTCGCCTACGACGGCCTGCCCACCGCAGTAGCTCTGGAGCATCAGGTACCATCGGCCGACTCCATCAATGTGCGCTGGGGGCGCAATGCTCTGGAGGTGCTGGAGCGGGGGCCGGAGCTCTGCCGCTGCCGGCACCTGGAGAGCGGACGGGTGTTGGAGATCCCCACCGAATACCTTTATACCGACGGAGCGGTCACCCGGTGTGAGGATGCCACCGATTACCGCCTGGCGGTGGAGCCAGGCGACGTGCTTTCCGTGGTGCTGCGGCTGTCCGACCGGGCGCTGGTGAAAAAAGATGGGGTCACCGGCTGGTATTTTGGCCGTATGGATGAAAAAAGTTTGAAAAAACCTTGACTTTTCCAAAACTCGCTGATATACTATCAGAGCCGCTTTGAATGGGTCTGCAAGTGGAGTTTCGTGCTCCCGCCCCCGACAGCGAGCCCGTAATGAAGGAGTTGAAACTACATGCATGCGATCATCGAGACCGGCGGCAAGCAGTACAAGGTGGCGGAGGGTGATACCCTGTTCATCGAGAAGCTGCCCGTGGAGGCCGGCGAGAACGTGACCTTCGACAAGGTCCTGGCTGTCATCGACGGCGAGAAGATCACCGTTGGCACTCCCGTGGTGGAGGGCGCCAAGGTGGATGCTTCCGTGGTGAAGAACGGCAAGGGCAAGAAGATCATCGTCTTCAAGTACAAGCCCAAGAAGGGCTATCGCCGTAAGCAGGGCCATCGTCAGCCCTACACCAAGGTGACCATCGGCAAGATCTCCGTGTAAGATGACCACAGTTCGTTTTCACATGGAGGGCGAGCGCATCGTGGGCCTCACTGTGCAGGGCCACAGCGGCTACGCCGAAGCGGGGAGCGATATCGTCTGTGCTGCCGTGACCAGTGCCGTCCGTCTCACCGAGTGCGCCGTCAACGACGTGCTAGGACTGGGGGCTGCGGTAAAGATCCGGGAGCAGGACGCATCCATCTCCCTGCGTATCCCAGGTGGACTGAGCGACGCCAATGAAAGTGTGTGCCAGACCCTTCTGACCGCGCTTATGGTGCACTTTGCCAGTCTGCATGAGGAATATCCTGACCATATTATCGTGCTGGAGGAGGATTGACCTCTCCGGTGCGGCGACCATTCAACACACAAGTTTGGAGGTGTGATACCATGCTGAACATCGGTCTTCAGTTCTTCGCCCACAAGAAGGGCGTCGGCTCCACCCGTAACGGCCGTGACTCCGAGGCCAAGCGCCTGGGCGTGAAGCGCGGCGACGGTCAGTTCGTTCTGGCCGGCAACATTCTGGTTCGCCAGCGGGGCACCCATATCCATCCCGGCGTCAACGTGGGCAAGGGCAGCGATGATACCCTGTTCGCCCTCAAGAGCGGCAAGGTCAAGTTTGAGCGCCTGGGCAAGGACCGCAAGCAGGTCTCCATTGTCGAGATCGCTCAGTAATTGCGCATAAAACGCCCCGAACCCCCTGGTTCGGGGCGTTTTTCTGTATGAAGGAGGGAATTTATGGCAGCACCCTTTGTAGATACCGCACGCATTACCGTCAAGGCGGGCAGCGGCGGAAACGGCGCGGTGGCCTTCCACCGGGAGAAGTACGTGGCCGCGGGCGGCCCTGACGGGGGCGACGGCGGCCGGGGCGGCAGTGTGATTTTGCAGATCAATGAACACATGTCCACCCTGATGGATTTCCGCTACAAGCGCAAGTATGTGGCGGGCAACGGCATGGACGGCCAGGGCAAGCGCTGCTCCGGCAAGGACGGTGAGGACCTCATCATCAAAGTGCCCCGGGGCACCGTGGTGCGGGATGCGGAGACGAACGAGATTATCTGCGACATGTCCGAGACCGATTCCTTTGTGTTGGCCCGGGGGGGCAACGGCGGCTGGGGCAATAAGCACTTTGCCACCCCCACCCGGCAGGTGCCCCGCTTTGCCAAGGCCGGTCTGCCTGGCCAGGAGCGGCAGGTTATCCTGGAACTGAAGCTGCTGGCCGATGTAGGCCTGGTTGGCTTCCCCAACGTAGGCAAGTCTACCCTGCTCAGCGTGGTGAGCAAAGCCCGGCCCAAGATCGCCAATTACCACTTTACCACCCTGTTCCCCAACCTGGGCGTGGTGTATGTGGAAGAGGGCGTGTCCTTCGTACTGGCCGACATCCCGGGTATCATCGAGGGTGCGGCCGAGGGCGCAGGTCTGGGACATGATTTCCTGCGGCATATTGACCGCTGCCGGCTGCTCATCCACGTTGTGGATGTGTCGGGCAGTGAGGGCCGGGATCCGGTGGCCGATTTCGAGGCCATCCAGGAGGAACTCAAGCAGTATGGGCCTGATCTGGCCTCCCGGCCGATGATCGTGGCGGGTAATAAGGTGGATATCGCCGCCGACCGCTCCGGGCTGGAGGCTCTGAAAGCCCATGTGGAGGCCCTGGGCATGCCGTTTTATGAGATTTCCGCTGCCTCGCAGCAGGGCACTCGGGAGCTGATGTTTGCCGCCGCCCGTCAGCTGGAGCACCTGCCCCCCATCACGGTGTACGAGCCCACCTACGTGGAGCGCCCGCCGGAGGTGGATACGTCCGAGCCCCTCAGCATCGTCCATGAGGATGATACCTGGATCGTGGAGGGCCCCTGGCTGCAGCGGCTCATGGCCAACGTCAACTTCGGCGATTACGAGTCCCGCAACTGGTTTGACAAGATGCTCCGCCAGTCCGGCCTGTTCGACCGGTTGGAGGAGATGGGGATTCAGGATGGGGATATCGTCTCGCTGTACAACCTGGAATTTGAATATCAGCGCTGAACGCAATGGGGGCGCAGGCAGAATTGCCTGCGCCCCGGCGCATTTATTCGTCTTCAGATGGTTTGGCATGGGCCGCCATGTGGCGGTCGGCGGCGGAGAGATGGTCGTCGTCGGTATGTAGAAACTTTTTCACCAGGAAGATGAGCACCACCGCCGCCACACCCAGCAGAGTATCCATGGAACTGGGATGGCTCACCACCAGCTGCTTGGCAATGGCAAACAAGAGCACATCGGTGACCGCTCTGGGGGTGTGGAGAATGAGCATCTTGAGAAACTCAATGCCCACTACGATGGTCATGATGCTGGTAAAAAATCCGTCCAGGTCGAATTGCCCGCTCAACAGGCCGGAAAAGGTCTGGTTTCCCACCAGAACCAGCTGGATCACGGTGGCCACCAGAATGGCTATGCCTACAACAACTTCCAGTACCCATGCGGCCTTGAGCAGGGGAGGGATGAGCTTATGTTTCATGTATTTCTCCTTTCGACAGTTTATATTTAGTATACTGGACCGGAAGAGGAGCGTCAATGCCGATGGACGCATAAGTGGGACGAAATGTGTCTATACTGGAAAAAGCCATTGACTTGCCGGCTGGTGTGTGTTATCATAGCGGCAGTTGAAAAGGGAGTAGTTTGAAAGTCATGCCGTCAACACCACGGTCTGCATTGCGGATCTGGCGGTATGCGCCCATGTGGTAACAAGACTTTTCGACAACTGTCGTGCTATGCGGCAGTTGGCGGAGGGTCTTTTTTTGTTACCCATCCTCCGGAATTTTGGGAAAGGAAGGAACCAAATATGTCCGAGGCTTATTATCGAAAAACGCCCCAGCAGGCCCTGGAGGCGCAGCAGGCCTCCGCCGGCGGCCTGGCCGATCAGGAGGCCCGCAGCCGTCTGGAGAAGTATGGCCCCAACAAGCTCTCCGAGGGGAAAAAGAAGAGCGTACTGCAGATTTTCCTGGAGCAGTTTAAAGATCTGCTGGTGGTCATCCTCATCGTGGCGGCGCTCATCTCCGCTGTGTCGGAGAATGTGGAGAGCACCATTGTAATTTTTGCCGTACTCATTCTCAACGCCGTGCTGGGCACGGTGCAGTACCTGAAGGCGGAAAAATCCCTGGAAAGCCTGAAGGCTATGTCCTCCCCGTCGGCCAAAGTCCTGCGGGGCGGCGTACGGGTGGAAATCCCCTCTGCCGATGTGGTGCCCGGTGACATCGTACTGCTGGAGGCCGGGGATATGGTAGTGGCCGACGGCCGGGTGCTGGAAAACTTCTCCCTCAAGGTCAATGAGAGCTCCCTCACCGGTGAGAGTGAGGGCGTGGACAAGATGGCCGAGGCCATCACCGCCGAGCAGGTGGCTCTGGGCGACCAGAAGAACATGGTGTTCTCCGGCTCCCTGGTGACCTACGGTCGGGCCACTGTGCTGGTCACTGCCACCGGTATGGATACCGAGCTGGGCAAGATCGCGGCCCTCATGAACCAGACCCAGCAGCGCAAGACCCCCCTGCAGCAGAGCCTGGACAGTTTTTCGGCCAAGCTGGCCATTGTCATCATGGCTATCTGCGCTGTGGTATTTGCTCTTTCCATCTTCCGTACGGGTATGGGGGTATTGGATTCCCTGATGTTTGCCGTGGCTCTGGCGGTGGCCGCTATCCCCGAGGCCCTCAGCTCCATCGTTACCATTGTACTGGCTATGGGCACCCAGAAAATGGCCCGGCAGAACGCCATCATCAAGGACCTGAAGGCGGTGGAGAGCCTGGGGAGCGTCTCGGTCATCTGCTCGGATAAGACAGGTACCCTGACACAGAACAAGATGACCCCTCAGAAACTGTACGCCGACGGCTCGCTACTGGAGGGGGAAGAGCTGGACCTGGTCAACGATGTACAGCGCCTGCTGCTCAAAGCTGCCCTGCTGGCCAGTGACGCCACTACCAACGAGGAAACCGGTACCGCCATCGGTGACCCCACCGAGGTAGCCCTGGTGATGCTGGGCGACCGGCTGGGTATCGATGAGGAAGCCTATCGTGCTCAGCACCCTCGGCTGGGGGAGCTGGCCTTTGACTCCGACCGCAAGCTGATGAGCACGTTGCACGACATCGATGGAGTGCCTACCCTCTTCACCAAGGGCGCAATTGATGTACTGCTGGACCGGTCCAAGTGGCTGCTTACCCGTGAGGGAAAGGTGGAGATGACCCCTCAGCGGAAAGAGGAGATCGCACGCACCAATATGGAGCTTTCCATGGAAGGTTTGCGGGTACTGGCCTTTGCCTACAAGGAGCTGGACACTGTGCGGCCTCTCACCCTGGAGGATGAGAGTGAATTTACCTTTATTGGCCTTATTTCCATGATCGACCCGCCCCGGCCCGAGGCGATCCAGGCGGTGGCCGATGCCAAGCGGGGCGGTATCCGCACCATTATGATTACCGGCGATCACAAGGTGACCGCCACTGCCATTGCCCGGCAGCTGGGGATTTTCCAGGATGGGGACGAGGCGGTGTCCGGAGTGGAGCTGGACGAGATGACCGATGCCGACCTGGATGAGCGCCTGGCCAAGATCTCGGTGTATGCCCGGGTATCCCCCGAGCACAAGATCCGCATTGTCAATGCCTGGCAGCGCCGGGGCAACATTGTATCCATGACGGGCGACGGCGTCAACGATGCACCCGCCCTCAAAAAAGCGGATATCGGTGTGGCCATGGGCATCACGGGCACCGAAGTGAGCAAAGACGCCGCCTCTATGATCCTGGCCGACGACAATTTCGCCACCATCGTTAAGGCGGTGGTCAATGGCCGCAGCGTGTATGAAAATATCCGAAATGCCATCCAGTTCCTGCTTTCGGGCAACACGGCGGGGATCCTCTGTGTGCTGTATGCTTCCCTGATGGCTCTGCCTGTTCCGTTCCAGCCGGTGCATCTGCTGTTCATCAATCTGCTGACCGATTCCATGCCCGCCATTGCCATCGGAATGGAACCTGCCCGCCGGGGGCTGCTGGACCGTAAGCCGCGGGACCCCAAGGCACCGATTCTGGACCGGCCGCTCCTCTCCCGTATCGGAGGACAGGGACTGCTCATTGCCGTGGCTACTATGGTTGCGTTCTATCTGGGGTATCAGGGCGGGGATGCCATGCTGGCCTCTACCATGGCCTTTGCCACGCTGACCCTGGCCCGGCTCTTCCACGGTTTCAATTGCCGGGGCGCTGAGTCCATCTTCCACCTGAAGTTTTCCAGCAACAAGTATTCTGTGCTGGCTTTCTTCGCCGGGGTGGTGCTGCTGTTGGCGGTACTCTTTGTTCCCGGCCTCAAAGGGCTGTTCCTGGTTTCGCCCGCTTTTAGCCTGAGCCGCTTGGGTCAGGTGGTGCTGCTGGCTGTTTTGCCTACCCTGATCATCCAGCTGGTTAAGCTGGTGGCCGGTGGAAAACACACCAAAGAATAAAAAATATGCCCCGGCTGTCGGTCAGACAGCCGGGGCCGTATTTTATTGGGGAGAAGGGATCGGGATCTCAAATTCCTGTTCTCCCATATAACCGGGAGCGATCTCATATTTTTCAAAGACCACGACGGGGTTGCCGGCCTCATTGAGATAGAAGCGCTGGTCATCGTCAATGGACTGGAAGCCGCCGGCGTCGGGGGAGAAGTAGACGTTGTTGGGATTCTGACTGCGCAGTTCGATCTCTTGGCGGACCGTCTCGTTGATGATGCTCTTGTAATCGGGCCCCAGCAAATCGGCCAGGGAGAGCTCCCGCCCGGCTTTCAGATCGATGTTATAGGTGTAGACTTCCGTATAGGCGCTGGCCAGGGTCTCGGTTTTGGTAATGACAAAAGAGAGATACTGGTCGTTTTGACACTTGATCTCGTAATCCACATCAATGATGATAGGCATGAACTCATCGGGGTCTCCGCCCGTCTCCACAAAGGCCTGTTTGGTCTCTTTGGCCCGTTCTTCCGCTTCCTGCAGAACTTGGTCGATGCGGGTCTGGATCTCGGTATTGATGCATTGATCCAAGTCTGTATCCCCTGGCAGCTCCAGGGCAGGCAGGCGGACGTCAATCAGATGGTCCCGGTCCTCCACAGTATATTCCGTTGCAGTAAAGACCCGGGCAAGATCACCCAGAACGGGTACGGCGTATACAGCCTGGGCAAAGGTGGGACTGGCGTTGATGAGTAGTACAAAGCAGGCGCATCCAGCCAGAGCGGCGCCCAGGCTCCGGCGGGCGGCACGGCGGCGGGTCCGAGCCCGCTGGCCGGTACGGATGGCAGAGGCAACGGCAAACTCCAGATCATCGGGCAGGGGGGTATTTTCATAGCGCTCTCGGGCGTCTTGCCAGGGGTCATGCATGGTTCATTCCTCCTCGGTCAGCTCGCGCAGCTTACGCAGACTCTTATAGAGCCGGGATTTCACAGTGTTTAGATTGATGCCGGTCACCTGGGCGATTTCTTCCAGCTTCATATCCTGAAAAAAACGCAGCCGGATAATGGCCTGTTCCTTGGGATCCAGCCGCTCAATGGCGTCGTACAGATCCAGCCGTGCTCCGTCGTCCCGGAGCGGGGCAGGGGTGTCCAGCAAGGCCTCTTCCAGAGGGACCAGGCGCTTGCTGTGCCGGTAATAATTCATGCTCTCATTGAGCAGAATGCGGTAGAACCAGGTTTTAAGGAACTCAGGCCGCCGCAGGGAATCCGATTTGCTCAAGGCCTTGACAATGCTCTCCTGCACCACATCCAGAGCAGCATCCCGATTTTTGACATAGCTGTACGCCAGACGGTAAAAATCCCCCTGGTTTGCCACAATATAATCGGTCAGCTGCTGATGGATGCTGTGTTCCACGGCCGGGGCGCTCCTTCCCTGCTTCTGTTTGTTAGACGGAGCAGCGGGTCAAAAAGTTGAAAAAAAGTGCCGGAAGCCCGGCACTTTTTTGCTTATTCACCCATCCCGTCCAGAACATCCAGGGCCGCCTGATTGTCGGCAGCCACTACCATAAGCACGGTGTTGCCGTTTTGCTCCAGAATGGCGTTATCCAGCTTGCTAACCTCCTCAGGCTGGTAGTTCTCCAGGGCGGCCTTCTGATCGTCGATGCGCTGCTCCAGACCGGCCAGGGCAGCGGCGGCGGTGTCCTCATCCTTCAGTGCGATCACCGCCAACTCCTCAGCGCCAGCGGAGAGAGAACCGTATACCGCACAGTCGGTAATGCTCTCCGGGTCCAGTCCGTACAGTGTGGCGGCGGTGTCCTGGTCCAGCTGGCTGAGCGTCTCGCTGAATGCGCCGGAGTCCAGCAGTGCCTGGGCCGTGGAGGCCGGATCATAGCCGGAAGCCGTGTTCCCGTTTCCGCCGCCGCAGGCGGTTAGGGTCAGGCAAAGGGTAAGAATGGCCGGGATCAGCCGGATGATAATCTGCTTCATGTTTCATTTACTCCTTCTGCGGCGGCCTGTCCCGCGGCATAGGCGTCGGGATCCACGGTGTGTTCCATCAGGAAGGCCAGCCAGTTTTCATACCAGGTTTTTGTAAAGTGCACCCCGTCCACCGTGGCGTCGGCGGGGAGTATTCCGTTTTCATCGGTGAGCGCATCGGCCACGTCCAGCAGGACCACCTGATACTCCTGGGCCAGCTGGGGGAAAATGGCGTTGTAGTCGGCCACCCGGTCATTATTGACATAGCTGGGCTGGTTATTGGCCGCACACTGTTCGGCGTTGACGGGGACCAGGTTTTCCAGATAAATAATGGCGTTGGGCTGAAGGGCCTTTACCTGAGCCAGAAATTCCCCAAAGGTATTGTGGAATGCGTCGTCGTTGAAGTATCCCAATTCGTTGATGCCCAGGGAAATGTAGATCTTGGCATATTGGGGCCCCTTCTCTAGGGCTTCTACCACGGTATATTTGGTCCCGTTCAGTTCCACGACCTTGCGGTTGTCCATTTCAAAAATAGTCAGACCTTTGTAGCAGTAAAAGTCGGCACCTTTAATACCGCTGTACAGCCGCAGTCCATCGGTACGGGAGTCGCCGATAAACAGCGCATCGGAAAAATAATCCATATCCACCTTTTCCGAGGCTGGAGCAGGCTGAGTAAAATCAAATACGTCCGCCGCTTCTGGCGTGGGTTCCGGCGTAATTTCCGGCGTGGGTTCCGGCGTGAGAGTAGGAGTGGGCTCGGGTGTAAGTACGGGTGTGGCAGAGGGGGAGACATCGGCGGAGGCGGGCTCGCTGCCGTCCGGCGCACGACCCAGACTGGGGATAAACAGCAGACCCAGGCATACGGCCAGGGCTGCTACCAGCAGAGGCAGCTTCCAGGTACGGGAGCGTCTGTGTCTGCGGCGCTTGGGCTGATAACGGGGAGAGGACAATGTGGACACCTCATTTAGCATTTGAATTTCAAAGGGGATCGGAGAGAATAAGCGCCTGAAGGGCGGAATAGTCAGCCACTTCCCAGGTGGGGACGTGGGAGGGATCGGCGGGAAGGTGGCGGGGGTTATACCAGGCAGCATCGGCTCCCGCATCCAGGCCACCCTGGACGTCGGTGAGCAGATTGTCGCCGACTACCAGTGCCCGGCGGCGGTCGGCGATACCCATAGCGTGGAATACAGGGTCGAAGAAGGCGCGGCTGGGTTTGCTGGCTCCCACCTCTTCGGAGATGAACAGCCAGGGGATAAGTCCGTGCAGGGGAGAGCGGTCAAAACGTCCCCGCTGAGCCCGGGCCACACCATTGGTGACGATGGCCAGGGTGCAGTGAGGGGCAAGCGCGCGGCAGAGGTCTTCCGCTCCTGGCAGCAGGAACGCGCCCTCTCCCAGATGGGTCAAATAATCCCGGTTCAGCGCTTCCGCATCGCCCGGACAACCCAGAGCCCGCAACAGAGCGGCAAAGCGTTCCACCACCAACCATTCCCGGCGCACCTCGCCCCGGTCAAAACGGGCCCACAGTCCGCGGTTGATGGATACATAGAGCGCCTGCGTTTCCGGCCCGGCGGGCAGACCGTGTTGGTTCAGCGTGCGCAGCAATGCCTCGTGTTCGGCCCGGTCAAAATCAAACAGGGTGTTGTCTGCGTCAAAAAGAATAAAATCATAGCGGGGCATAAGGCGCTCCTTTCAAGGCCGGGACTGCCGGTTTTTATGATCACTGAACAGCCGCACAAAGGAGGCCACCAGGAGCACGCCTACTGCCAATGCACCGGCCATTCCCAGTGTGTGCAGCAAAGATGCCAGGAACAGGTCGGTCTCGCCATTGAGGGCGTGTTCCATAGTATAGTAGATGCCGCCCCCGGGTACCAGGGGAAAGAGTGCCACCAGCAGATAACTGGTTACCGGACACTTGCGCAGGCGGGCCATGATCTCTGCCCAGGCGGAAATCACCAGCGCGGCCAGAAAAGACTGGATGATGTCGCTGTGCACCAGTGGCGCAGCCAGCAGGTAGCACAGCCACCCCAGCCCGCCGCCACCGGCACAGATGAGCATGCCGATGCCGTGAATGTTGAAGAGCATGGAAAAACCGATACAGGCCAGGAAGGCATATATGCACGGCATAAAGTACAAGATCGTTTCTCTCATCGGTTCAGCCTCCCACCAGCATTCGGGTCAAGCCCAGTGCCAGTGCGGTGCCCAAGGCGATGGCCGCGCCGATCAACAGGGCTTCGGCTCCCTTGCTGATACCTGCCACCATATCACCGGCCATGATATCCCGCATGGCATTGGTCATGGCAATACCCGGTACCAGGGCCATGAGAGCGCCAATGATAATCCGATCCAGATTCTGTCCCACGCCAAGGGTAGTCAGAGAAATGGCAACCAGGGCCGACAGCGCACCGCCAGCCATGGTCTTAAAAAACAGGTTGGCCCCAAACCGGGACATGATCAGCAGGCTCAGACAAATCACCATACCGCAGATTCCGCCGCAGATTCCGTCCAATAAGGTGCCGCCATAAAACAGGGAAAACATTCCGCAGCCCAGGAAATGGGCAGCCAGCTGACCTGGTATGGAATAGGTGCGGTGGGAGCGGCGAATCCGGGCCATCTGTTCCATAGCTTCCTCAAAGGGAGGCGTTTCCCGGCACAGACGGCGGCAAAGGTTGTTATACTGCTCCAGCAGATCAATGTCGGTACCATGGGCCGGCATGCGTCGGATCTGGGTCAAGGGATGGCCCTGAGGGGAGGTCAGGCTGACAATGATGCAGTTGGGGATGGCAAAAACCTCCCCCTGTTCCGCCCCATAAGCCTGGAGCAGACGACTGATGGACTCTTCCACCCGGTAAATCTCTGCTCCGCTTTCCATCAGCCGGAACCCAACTTCGCTGACCAGGCCCAACAATTGATTATAATCGGTCTCCACGGTGGAAGACACCCGCCTTTATTATCTGGAATAGACGACCCTCCTCTCTTTTTCCGGCTGTTCCACAGACGCACAGGTAAAACAAAAAGTTGTCGAAATTCATGCTGCCTGTAAAAAAAGAAAAAGAGAAAAAGAAAATGGGCCATACAATTTAATCCTATCATGAATCAGCCCCTGTGTCCAGAAAAGGACTGCCTCCCCAGCGGGGTTTTTTCGCCTGCGAAGCAGCAGAGTTACTGGCTGGCTGCCATCGTTCGGAGCAGGGCAACATTGTCGGTCAGCCGGGGGTCATTGGGAGAAAGTGCCAGAGCATGTTCTGCTGCGTCCAGGGCCTCGGCTGTACGGCCGGTGTGGAACAGCCCCAGACAGAGGAGATCCCAGGGGAGACTGCCCCAGGCCGTTTCCTCACAGAGATAGCTGCGGGGCGGCCGGGAGATGGAAAGGGCACGCCGGGTCAGATAAACGACCCCGTCCCACTCCTCACGCTGGTAGAGTAGCTGGGCCAACTCCACATAGGGCTCCCGCAAGTGAGGCGCTTCTCCGATGGCACGCCAAAACCAGCGCAGGGCGGCTTCGGAATCTCCCAGTCCTTGCCAGGCGCGTGCCAGGTAGCGCATGGAAGCGCATCGCTCTTCGACCCAGATGGAGGAGGGAAGTGCCAAGTGACGCTCCAGCGTGTCGATGCAGTCTGTCCACCGGCCGTAATACAGGTATTCTCTTCCTAAATAGTGCATTGCACGGCTGTCTTCAGGAGCTTCGGCTGCCCACTGTTCCAGCAGAGGGAGGTATTGTCCCCGGGATTTCGATGGATCGGGATGGTGGTCCAGCTGTACGCCCTCCGCGTCCACAAGGTATTCGGGCCCCCAGCCGGGCAGACGCTGGAGAAATTCATGGACGGGGGCGTGCCAGCGATAACCGTGGCGGGTGTGGACTTTATCGCTCCAAAATACAGTGCCCTCTGAGCCGTCCGGGCGGAAGCTCCAGGTGTAGCGGTAACGCATCCGGGTGATTCCCGGCCGCCAGGCGCGCTCCAGTGCGGCACGCCAGCCGGGGTGAAAGCATTCGTCCAGATCGGTGCAGACACAAAGGTCTGCATCCTCGGGGACCAAGTCCAGGGATCGATTGCGGGCGGCGTCAAATCGCCAGGGAGACACCGACTCCCGTGTCACGATTGCTCCAGCGGCGGTCAGGCGTTCTGCTGTATCGTCTTCCGAACCGGTATCCAGGACGTAGACGCCGTCGGCCTCTCTCATGGAGGCCATCCAGGTTGCTACATGGGCGCTCTCGTTTTTACAGATGGCGTAAACATAGATAATCATGCCCTGCTCCTTTCTATAAAATGCGGAGGGCGGCGCCGCCGCGCCGCCCTCATGGACCGCTCTGTCAGGACTCCAACAGCCCAGCTGCGCGCAGATTGGCCAACAGCTGGTTGAAGTTGGTGACAATATCGGTTTCGCTAGTGGCATTTGGAACTGCCGCTGCGGCTGCAACTGTACCGCTGGGGCCGGTGGGACCAGTGGCTCCGGTAGGCCCGGTGGGACCGGCAGGTCCGGTGGCTCCGGTAGGCCCGGTGGGACCGGCAGGTCCGGTGGCTCCGGTGGCTCCGGTGGGACCGGCAGGTCCGGTGGCTCCGGTGGCTCCGGTGGGGCCGGTGGGACCGGTGGGACCGGCAGGTCCGGTGGCTCCGGTGGGCCCGGTGGGGCCAGTGGCTCCGGTAGGCCCGGTGGGGCCGGCAGGTCCGGTGGCTCCAGTGGGCCCGGTGGGACCGGCAGGTCCGGTAGCTCCGGTAGGTCCGGTGGCTCCAGTGGGCCCGGTGGGACCGGCAGGTCCGGTGGCTCCAGTGGGCCCGGTGGGACCGGCAGGTCCGGTAGCTCCGGCAGGTCCGGTAGCTCCGGTAGGTCCGGTGGCTCCGGTGGCTCCGGTAGCTCCAGTAGCTCCAGTGGCTCCGGTAGCTCCAGTGGCTCCGGTGGGCCCAGTGGGGCCGGTGGGACCGGTAGGTCCGGTGGGGCCTACCGGACCGGGGATGGGGCAGCAGGGCGGTGGACAGGGAACACAACCGCAGGAGCAAAGCTCCGGTTGCGCGTGGACCCGGTTCATGGAACATTCGTCCGAGCGGGGCACGCCCGTATGAGACAAGTGGAATTCTGCCACGTGACATTCTCCCTTCCAGGCAGGATCGCGGGGAAAGTCTCCCCGCATCCTATCTTATGCCCCTGGCCGGCTGATGTGCAGGTAAGACTGACGCGTGCATTTTCAGCCTTATTTCAGCAAACTGCGTTATGATAGCACCAAGAAAAAGAGGTGAACGGTATTGAAAATCCTGATCATTGAGGATGAAAAACTCCTGGCCGATTCCATTGCCGAACTGCTCAAGAGCAAGGGGTTTGAAGTGGAGGCCGTTTATGATGGAGAGAGTGGAGCGCAGTATGCGGAGCTGGGGATTTATGATCTTTTGATTCTGGATGTCATGATGCCCAATCTGGATGGTTATCAGGTGGCGCGGCAGGTGCGTTCCAAGCATCTGGGAACACCTATTTTGATGTTGACGGCCCGCTCCGGACTGGAGGACCGGATCACCGGGCTGAACGCCGGAGCGGATTACTACCTGACCAAACCCTTTGATATCCGGGAGCTGCTGGCCTGCATCAACGCCCTGCTGCGGCGTCAGGGTGCCCAGGTGGATGAGGTGACCTTTGGCAATACCACGCTGGATCTCTCCTCGGCCATGCTGCTGTGTGGGGAAAACCGCGTTCGACTGTCTGCAAAGGAATTTGATATGATGCGTGCGCTGCTTCAGAGCGGAGGGAAAAATATCTCCAAGGAAGCGCTGCTGGCCAAAGTATGGGGATATGATTCTGATGCGGTGGATAACTATGTGGAGGTCTACATTGGATTTCTGCGCAAGAAGCTGGCCAGTATTGGCTCCAATATCCGTATTGAAGCCATTCGCCGGTTGGGCTATCATCTGGAGGTGAACGGAGATGATTAAGCGCCTGCGTTTTAAATTTGTGTTTGTGAACATGAGTATCGTGGCGCTGCTTCTGTGTGTCATTTTCGGACTGATTTTTTATTTTACCGGGGCAAATCTGGAGCGGGAAAGCATCCAGATGATGCAGAACATTGCCAGCCAGCCAGTGCAGTTGGGGACCCCCAGTGAGCTGGATGAGCAGGTGCGGCTGCCCTTTTTTACCCTTCAACTGGGCCCCCATGGGGAACTGATTTCCACCGGCGGGGGCTATTATGATCTATCGGATGACGTCTTTCTGGATCAGCTCATTGACATGGCCTTTGCCTCCCCCAAACGGCTTGGGGTGATTCAGGAATATAACCTGCGCTATTACCGGGTGGACACGCCCATGAGCCAGTGCCTGGTGTTTGCCGATATCTCCAGTGAGAAGGCCACGATGGATGGGCTGATGCGCACCTGCCTGTTTATTGGCGGGGTGAGCTTTGTGGCGTTCTTATGGGTGAGTATCCTGCTGTCCAAATGGGCGGTGCGGCCGGTGGAGCGAGCCTGGAAGCAGCAGCGGCAGTTTGTGGCGGCGGCCTCTCATGAGCTGAAAACGCCCCTGACGGTCATCCTGACCAATGCGGAACTGATGCAGGAGCCGGGGTACGACGAGGAAAAGCGGGAACGGTTTCTGGAAAGCATCCTCACCATGTCCCGGCAGATGCGCCGGTTGATCGAGCAGATGCTGGAGCTGGCCCGGGCCGACAGCGCCGAGGCGGAGCAGGCCTTTGCGCCAGTGGAACTCAGCCGCCTGGCGGCTCAGGCGGCGCTGCCGTTTGAACCGCTCTATTTCGAGCGGGGCCTTACCCTTACCCTGGACATTGAAAAAGAGATTCAGGTGATGGGAGATCAGGCCCAGCTGCGCCAGCTGATGGAAATTCTGCTGGACAACGCTCATAAGTATTCCAGTCCTGGCGGGACCACATGGGTGAGCCTGCGGCGGCGGGGGAAGGGGCGGTGTGTACTCCAAGTGGCCGATGAGGGCGCCCCCATCCCAGAGGAGGAGCTGGGACAGATCTTTAAACGCTTTTACCGCGCGGATCCGGCCCGGAGCCGCACGGGAAGTTTCGGGCTGGGGCTGTCCATTGCCGAGAGCATTGTGCGGCAGCACCACGGGACGATATGGGCCCAGAGCAAAGACGGGATTAACACCTTTTTTGTGGATCTTCCCTGCGCCTGAGGGTGCGTTTGGAAACCAGGGCGGCACACAGCTGATGTGTGCCGCCCTGGTTTTGTTTTTTAACAGGCTTTCAGCGTCCTTTCAGCGAGAGTGATTATAATGGCCTCGATGCAACACCACCAACAAGGAGGTCAACCATGATCACAGTGGAGCACTTAACCAAATGTTATGGTGATTTTATGGCGGTCAACGACCTGTCCTTTGAGATCGAAGAGGGACATGTATACGGGTTTCTGGGCCCCAACGGCGCCGGCAAATCCACTACCATGAACATCATGACGGGCTGTCTGTCCGCTACAGCGGGACACGTGCACATCGACGGCCACGATATTTTTGATGAACCCGGTGAAGCCAAAAAGCTGATTGGCTACCTGCCTGAGCAGCCGCCGCTGTATATGAACGAGACGCCCGAGGAGTACCTGCGTTTTGTCGGAGAGGCAAAGGGACTGCGGGGGGCGGAACTGGAACGGCAGATTAACTCGGTGATTGAGCAGACCCGGCTTCAGCCTGTGCGCCGCCGATGCATTTCGGCGCTCTCCAAGGGCTACAAGCAGCGGGTGGGCATCGCCCAGGCTTTGTTGGGCAATCCCAAGGTCATCATTCTGGATGAGCCCACGGTGGGGTTGGATCCCCTTCAGATCATCGAGATCCGGGAGCTAATCCGCCAGCTGGGGCAAGATCATACGGTTATCCTCAGTTCCCACATCCTCTCTGAGGTCCAGACCATGTGTGAGAAGATCCTCATCATCGCCAAGGGCAGGCTCATCGCCTTTGATGCGCCGGAAAATCTGGAGCGGCAGCTGCTCTCTCCCAGCGAGATTACCCTGACTGCTGAGACCACCGCCGACGAGGCCCGGGCCATTCTGGAGCAGGTGGAGCATATTACGGAGATTACCGTGGAGGAGGCCCAGCCTCAGGGGGTGTGCGTGCACCTCAAAACAGATGGAGCGGATATTTATGCCGTCTCCCGCTCGATCTTTTTCGCTTTTGCCAGACAGGAAACGGCTCTGTTGGAGATGACGCTGAAGAAGGCCAATCTGGAGGACATCTTCCTGGAACTGACCGAGCAAAGCGAGACGGCCGGTGAGCCGGCGGAAAGTGAGGCGGAAGACGCATGAGCGCGGTATTGAAACATGAACTGAGAAGCTACTTCCACTCCCTGACGGCCTATGTCTTCGGGGCGTTTCTGCTGGCCTTTGTAGGGGTGGGCGCCATGCTCTACAACCTCCAGGCAGCGGTGAGCAATTTTGAATATGTGCTCAGCTTCGGCAGCCTGGTGTTCGTGGTCATTGTGCCTATCCTGACCATGCGGGTCATCGCCGAGGAACGGCGCCAGAGGACCGACCAGCTGCTCTATTCTCTGCCCATTACCACCACACAGGTGATTCTGGGCAAGTATGTGGCGCTGCTGATCCTCTATCTCATTCCTCTGGCCATTATCTCCATTTACCCGCTTATCTTTGCTCAGTTTGGTGAGGTGTACCTGCTGACCTCCTATGGCTCGATTCTGGCCTTTTTCATCATGGGAGCGGCTCTGATTGCCCTGGGCATGTTTATTTCTTCCCTGACCGATAACCAAGGCCTGGCGGCCGGCATCGGCATCGCGGTGATTTTGTTCAATTACTACAGCGTCAGCCTGTCCGAGTATGTCTCCTCCACTGCCCTTGGCACCATCATCGCCCTGCTGGTGCTGATCCTGGTGCTGGGTGCCATTGTGCGCTTTATGACCAAGAATGAGAACCTGGCCTATGGGGTATGCATCGCGCTGACGCTCTGTGTCATTGTGCTGTACCTGCTCAACGGGTCGGCCTTTGAGGGACTGCTGCCCGATATTATGACCAAGCTGTCCCTGTTTGAGCGATTCAATGGGTTTGTCAGCGGCGTGTTTGATTTGACGGCCATCGTCTACTATGTCAGCGTGATCGTCTTTTTCCTGTTCCTGTCGGTCCAGTCCCTGGAAAAAAGGAGGTATAACTGATGAAGAAATCCAAGCTTCCGGAGCGGACGGACAGAGCGGGGCACAATCGCATTGCGTTCCAGGGCGGTTCCTACTCCCTGGCTATGACTGCGGTGGTGCTGGCACTGCTGATCGTGCTCAACATCCTGGCTGGCGCCCTGCCTACCACTTTGACCAAATATGATATCAGCTCCACCAAGCTTTACTCCATTACCAGCAACACCAAGGTGGTGGTAAATGCACTGGAGGAGGACGTGACCATTTACTGGATCGTGCAGTCGGGGGAAGAGGACCAGGTCATCGAGAACCTGCTGGGCAAGTACGAGAGCCTGTCCGACCATATCCAGGTAGTAAAAAAGAATCCCGACATTTATCCCACCTTTGCCGAGCAGTACACCGACGAAACGGTGGACAACAACAGTCTGGTGGTAGAGTGCGGAGATCGCAGCCGCTTTATCGGCTATGACGATATCTATGTCTATCAGTTGGACCTGGCCTCCAGCTCTTACAAGACCGCCTTTGACGGAGAGGGGGCCATCACCTCGGCCATTGACTATGTGGTGAACGAGGAGCAGCCCCAGCTCTATGTGCTGGAGGGCCACGGTGAGGCCGAATTGCCCTCCACCTTCAGCGAGCAGATCGAGAAGGAAAACATTGAGATGACCACCTTCTCCCTGCTGACAGTGGACGCTGTGCCCGAGGAGGCCGACTGTGTCATGCTCTATGCCCCGTCCAGCGACATCTCCACCGAGGAGGCAGAGATGCTCTCCGACTATGTAGCCGGTGGCGGAAAGCTGCTGGTCATGGCCGGCCCTGTTGAGGATGCATCGCTGGACAATCTGTACAGCCTTCTGGCAGACTACGGTGTGACGGCCAACGAGGGAATCGTGGTGGAAGGAGACCGGGAGCACTACGCCTTCCAGTCGCCCCTGGCCCTGATGCCCGACATGGCTGAGAGCGATATGACCGATTCGCTCATGGAAGAGCACTATTTCCCCATCCTGCCTGTTGCGCAGGGCCTGACCATTGGGGAGAATGAAACGGATGCCACGGTAACCGCTCTGCTCACCACCTCCGCCGACTCCTTCAGCAAGGTGGCCGGGTATGACCTGGACACCTATGAGAAAGAGGAAGGAGATATTGATGGGCCCTTTGCTCTGGCGGTATCGGTTGACTGCAGCACCGGCGGCCAGATGGTCTGGTTCTCCTCGTCGGCGTTCCTGGAGGATATGTATAACGCCTATTCCTCGGGAGCCAATGTAAATCTGGGTATGAATGCCCTGTCCTCTCTCATTGGGGAGAGTGAGGCTATGGCGATCCGCAGCAAGTCGCTGGACTACAACTATCTGACCATCAGCGAGTCCACTTCTTCTCTGCTGAAGGTATTGATGATCGGCGTGTTCCCGCTGGTGTATCTGGGCATCGGCATCGGTGTGGTAGTGAGAAGAAAGGGGTTGCAGAATGAAGCGGTATAAGCGCATTTATCTTCTGCTGGCCGTGCTGGTGGTCGCCTGCGCGGTGACCTTCGGCGTGAGCCGGTACCAAGAGCACAAAGAGCAGATCAGCAACAGCGACCAGGTGGTGCTGGAGATCCCCACCGATTCCGTCCAGTCCCTGTCCTGGGAGTACGACGGGCAGAGCCTGGCCTTCCATCGGGAGGACGGTGTCTGGGTCTACGATGAGGATGCAGCCTTCCCGGTGGATGAAGACAAGATGAGCCAGATGCTGGAGCGGTTTGCATCCTTTGGCGTGGCCTTTATCATTGAGGAAGTGGAAGATCTGGGGCAGTACGGACTGGACGACCCGGTATGTACCATTGAGATCACCACCGAAGAACAGAACTATACGGTCCAACTGGGCGACTACAGTACCATGGACTCTCAGCGCTATGTCTCCATCGGGGATGGAAATGTCTACCTGGTTCAGGACGATCCGCTGGACGACTTTGACGCGCAGCTGAGTGATCTCATCGCTCAGGATGATGTGCCTTACTTTGAGCAGGCCAATCAGATTACCTTCTCGGGCAGCGAGAATTATACCATCACCTACGAGGAGGACGGCGCGGACACCTATCGGGATTCTGACGTCTACTTTACCGAGGTGGATGGGGACCACGTGCCGCTGGATACCTCCCGGGTAAACAGCTACCTCAAGAACCTGAGCTATCTGGACCTGACCCATTATGTGACTTATAATGCCACCGAGGAGGCCATCCAGGGGTGTGGGCTGGACGATCCGGAACTTATCATCCAGGTGAACTATACCACGGAGGATGAAGAAGGCAACGAGAGCACCCAGGACTTTACCCTGAGTGTCAGCCGCGACCCGGATCAGCTGGCCGAACTGGCGGAGCAGAGCGGGGAGACGGACGAGGAAGAGGATCCCGAGAGCATCACGGCCTATGCCAGAGTGGGTGAGTCTCAGATTCTCTATCAGATCACGGGTGAAGAGTATCAGCAGCTGATGGCCGCCGCATACGACGATCTGCGGCATCCTGAGGTGGTCCCCGCCGAGACTGAGGATATCAGTCAGATCGATATTACGCTGGAAGGGGTAGCGTATACCATTACCTCTGAGGGCTCCGGCGAGGAGCGGACTTACTCCTATCAGGAGCAGGAACTGGATCTTACGGATCTGGAAAGCGCCCTGCAGGCCCTGCAGGCTGACCGCTTTACCGACGAGGAGCCCACCCAGAAGCAGGAGATCAGCCTGACGCTCCACCTGGATCTGGAGGGAGAGCCCACGGTTTCCATTGAGCTCTACCGTTATGACGGCAGCGACTGCCTGGCAGTGGTGGACGGTCAGCCCGTCTGCCTGGTGGCCCGCAGCAGCGTGGTGGAACTTATCGAGGCGATCAACGCTATCGTGCTTAACTGACCGAGACAAAGCAACGGGCCACCCCCGAGGAGGGGGTGGCCCGTTTTTTCTTGCCTGGTCCGGAGAAGGTCACATGGACTGTCCCCAGGTGCGGACCAGTTGACACAGGTCAGTGTCTTCCACACAGAGCGTAAGAGAATAGGGTGTCTGACTGAGATAAATGGACTCGTTTTCCGGATTTTCCGAGTGGAACAGGTAGGTGACCTGTCCCGTCAGGGAAAGCAGGACCGTATCGCCCTCCGCTGGAGCCTCCAACACGGCGGTCTGGGGGGAGGAAGAGCCCTCCAGCGTGTAGTGTACCGTCAGGCGGAAGGCGGGGGCCCAGGTCTCTGCGTCGGTTTCCGGCGCATAGGCCGCACCGTTCAGGGCCTGGGCCAGAGCGGCGGCATCCGCGCCACCCGTCTCGGACAGATCTGCCGCCTGAATGCCGGCGAGCAGTTCTGCGGCCGTGGGTACCGCCGCCTGAGCGGTCATGGCGTTCTGGTAGGACAGCAGATTTTCCAGCAGACTCTTGTTCGGGTCCCGGGTGAAGCCGTCCCTCTCCAGAAACCACAGATCATCCTGAAGCACCCCCAACCGCTGGAAGGTGGAGGACAGCTCTGGGTCGGTATTCAGCAGCAGGGTGCTCTGGGCCAACCAGGCGTTGACCTGCTCCATAAAAGCAGCCAGGGCCCGGGCGTCAAAGGAATTGTCCTCAAACATAAAATTGAGCCCGAAGGATACCGAGTCCTCGTCCACCACGATCTCGCCGCCGTCTCTGTCCAGATAAAATACCCGGTAGGCGTAGGTGGCCTCTCCGCAGTACATGGTGGGCGTATACTCCATCAAACAGTCACCGTCCCCGGCCTGGGTGAGAAACACGGCCTTCCAGCCCGGGTGTGCGTCGGCGGCCTCGGTGGACCAGAGAAGTTTGGAGGCGGCCGTGTCCGCGCCGGAACCCGCAGGCTCCTCCACCCGCAGGGTGTAGAGACCCTCTTCGGTGTGCAGCAGGATCTGTTCGGAGACGCCATTGCGGTCCAAATCGCAGGCCACCGAACGGTCCGGGTCCGGGACCGGTCCGGCTGTCTGCTCCGGCCGTGCCGCTCCTGTAAACGCGCAGCATGCCGTCAAGGCTGTCAGCACTATGGCGGCGGCTGCCGCCCACAGCAGCTGCCGGGGAGTACGGGCGATGCGCCGGATGCGCTCATGCAGCCCGTGCTTGCCGCTGTTCATGGTGGTGGCGCAGGAGAACAGGTCGCCCGGATGGGGCGGCGCGGTGATCAGGGCCAGAAGGGTCTCCCCGTAAGCGGTCCGCTCCCCATCGCCCAGGCGGCGCAGGGTGCCCTCGTCACAGGCCAGCTCCCCGTCCCGACGGGACAGCCATACCGCGGCCCATACCAGCGGGTTCCACCAGTGGACCGCCAGAGCCAGAGCCCGCAGGGCGCTCCAGATATGATCTCCATGGCGGTAGTGGGTGCGCTCGTGGGCCAGCACATGCCGCAGCCGGACGGGGGAGACAGCCGTTTCCGGTGTCAGATAGATGGCGGGGCGCACCAGTCCAAACAGGCAGGGGGAGGGGAGGTCCCCAACGGTGTATACGGCAGGTGTGCAGGCAAGGTCCACCAGTTGCCGCGTCCGGCGTATCCGCCGGGCAAAGCGCAAATTGGACCCCAGCAGCACCAGGGCGGTGCAGACGCTCCCGGTCAGCCAGAGCGCCGCCAAGATCCGGGCGGGAGATGGGGCCGGCTGTGCCGGCTCCGCCGGAGCAGCGGCGTCCTCCGTCATAGTCCCGGCAAAACCACCGCGCTCCGGTTCTGCGCTGGCGGACGCCTGCACTGGTGCAGAGGAGCTCTGGACCGGTCCGGTGTCGGAAGAGGCCGGGACCGTGACGGAGAACAGAGGGGCCGGAATCAGCAGACGCAGCAGCACCGCCGCCCACAGCGCATACCGCAGCCGGGCACTGATACGCCCGCCCAGTGCTGCCCGCAGCAGCAATACTGCCAGGATAAGCGCGCAGGAGGAGACGATCCACTGTATCAGGAACATGGCGGCTCCTCCCGATCTGCGTCAGCCAGAATGGCCCGCAGCTGTTCCAGGTCCTCCTGTGTCAGCTCCTGCCGCCGGGCCATGGAGCTCATCATCAGCCCAACGCTGCCCTGATAGACGCGCCGCAGGAAGCTCCGGGTCTCGGCCACCACGGCCTGCTCCTGATCCACGGCGGGGACATAGAGTTTGCCGCGGCCGGCGCTCTGGCTGTGAATCAGCCCTTTGTCCTCCATGCGCCGCAGGGTGGTAATGGTGGTGCTTTTGCTCCAACCAACCCGATGCTCCAGCTCTCCCACCAGCTGCATGACGCTCTGGGGGCTTTTTTCCCACAGACAGGCAAGCACGTTCCACTCACTACCCGTCAACCGTACGGCCGGTTCGCCCATGACAATTCCTCCTTGGTTTACATTGTAGACCTATCTGACGCCATGGTAGCATAAATGGTTTACAATGTCAACCAAAGAGAAGAAAGAAAACGGCCGGCGCCTCCTGTCAAGGAAGGCGCCGGCCGTTTTGAACCGAACCGAGAGGGTTACTGGGTAAGCAGCACCACCGATTCGACTTGTGTATCATTGTCCAAACTTATTTCCATATCTTCCTCTATGATCGGCAGCTTGAATTTGATGGATTTCAGCCATTGTCCGTTGGGCTTCCGTTCCTCAAAGATATGGATTTCGGAGATCAGCGACTCCATAAGCTGTCGGCGTTCCGCATCATCCATCACGGCGTACAGCTTGTCAAAGTAAATCAATACTTTGTAGATATTATCGGCAGTCAGCTTTTCCGCTTCGATTGCCGTTTTCTTTGCTCTGGCTTCAATCAGCAGAGATTCCGTGTCCTCGATCTTATCATACATCTTGTAAAGGCGATCATCAAGGTCTGCCTTGCGTTTGATGTAGTGCTTATCGTCGGGGTCAAGGGTGTCAATTTCCTCAATCAGTCTTGACTTGATGGAATAGCTCTGACGAAGCTGCTTTTCATAGTTAGCGATCTCCTGCTCTATAGCGGAGGTATCCACCTTCATGCTGATTTTCTGCTGCATCAAGGCGGCAAACTTCGGATTGCTCACCAGCTTGGTAATAACCTCTGCCACAGCGGTTTCCAGTAGTTCCTCATGGATTTGCTTCTTATAATCGCATTTATGCCCACGGGTCATAGTGCGGTGCTTGCAGCCATAGTAGTAGAAATCCTTGTACTTCGTGCCGTCTGCCTTGTGTTTGACACTCTTGTTACCGTACATTCCCGCACCGCAGATCGGACATTTGAGCAAGCCTGTCAGCAGATGCACCTTGTTATCCTTGCCGTGGTTGACCTTTTCGTACTTCTTTGCCTGTGCAAGCAGCTTTACCTGTGCGTCATGCCAGAGTTCTTCGGAAACAAGCGCTTCATGCAGACCATCGACCAATAGATAATTGTCCTGTTCCACAAGGCGATAGTCATTTCTTGTGCCATGCACCTTTTCCGTTCTGCGTCTGCCATAGGCGATCTTGCCGCAGTAAACAGGATTTTTCAGTATCCTGCGAATCAGAGCCGCATCAAACAAAGGATTCTTACCGTTCTGCCGTTGTATTTTCCCGATTCCGTGATTGGCGAGGTATCGGGCAAGCCCGTTTGCGCCCATATCGGTATGCACATACTTATCAAAGATGATACGGATTGCTTCTGCTTCTTCCTCATTGACGAACAACTTGCCCTTTTCAAGTGTGTATCCGTAGGGAGCAAAGCCGCCGTTCCATTTACCCTCACGGGCTTTCTGGATTCTGCCCTCCATCGTTTGAACACGGATGTTCTCACGCTCGATCTCGGCAACCGCAGACAGAACGGAGATCATCAGCTTTCCTGCATCCTTGGAGGAATCAATGCCATCCTCAACACAGATAAGATTGACACCGAAATCCTGCATCACTTGCAGCGTGGACAGCACATCCGCCGCATTTCTGCCGAAACGGGAGAGCTTGAACACCAGCACATAGGAAACACCGTCCTTGCCGGATTTGATGTCCTCCATCATGCGATTGAATTCTAATCTGCCCTCGATGGACTTGCCGGATTTACCGGCATCCTCATACTCACCGACAATCTCATACTCATTGTATTCGGCAAATGCTTTCATTCTGGCTTTCTGAGCATCCAGAGAGTATCCATCCACCTGTATCGTGGTGGATACTCTCGTATAAATATATACTTTTATCTTGTCTTTTTTCATATCGTCATCCTCATTCGTGCCGCCGTATGCAGCACCGTTATGTAACCCCTACTCCGAAATCACTCTCAGAGTAGGTTTGGACACTCATCACACGTATATTATATCATGCAATGTCCTCTTTTTCAATAGATTCCGCAAAATGTTTGGAATTGTTTACAATTTCCTTTTTCTCGCTGTCCAAACAAATCGGCGGCTCCGGAAGATTTTCAATATCCAGAACCGCCGCATATTTCTCTATTAAGTTGGCAAGCAAATCGGCAAAGCCGCTCCATTCATCCTTTTTTCGATTATCTATAATGGTGTACCTCCTGCGTTTTGCTGTCACGATGTGTATATGCTCGAATGATCTCTGGCGGGATACGGTCAAGAATACCCTTGATACGTTCATAATCGCTGTGCAGCCGCATTTCCTGCAACTTCTTGACGGTGCTTTCTTTCTCGCTCTTTTCCAGAGCAGCGGTCAGCTCGTCATTTTTCTTCTCCAATGCTTTCTGCTTGCCGTCTGCCGTTTTGAAGAACTTTTCGTATTTCTTCATCTGCGTTTCCATGGCTGCCACATCGGGGATATACTTTTCAAGAAATGCCGCAATCTGTGCGGAGCGTTCCTTGTAGTTCGTAAATTTCATATCAGAGAGCAGTTCCGCCAGCTTGTCGTGCTGCTTGTTCAGACGTGCCATCTGCTTGAATACTCTCGTAGGGATATGGTCACGCCCGGTCTCGCTGGCACTTTCGCCACGTTCCAGATCGGGATATTTCTTGACCATGTGTTCCCAATACTTGTCCTGCCACTGGGTCAGCTTCTTTTTGTTCCCCAAAATCTCCTTGGCGCACAGTCTCTTATCCTCTGTCAGAGGGACAAAACAAAGGTGCATATGAGGTGATTTCTCGTCCAGATGCACCACAGCAGATATGATGGTTTCGGGAGCTTGATTCTGCTTTATGAACTCCAATGCTTCATTGAAGAACTCACGGATTTCAGCCCGTTTCTTGCCCTTGAAGAACTCCGGCGTAGCGGTAATGAGAGCTTCCACCACACGAACGCTGTCAGAGCGTGTGCGGCATCCGGCTTCAGCAATTTGCTTTTCGGATTCAGCCCTGTATTTTCTTTCAGGCTTGATAAGGTGAAAATTGAGGTGTGTACGGGACGGGTCAATGTCGGGATTGCTTGCGTATTTCTCTTTGGTGCGCTCGTTATGAGCTTCAATGCCGCTGATCTCCGGTCCCTTGTACTTGGCAAAACGTAAAATAGCATACTGCGGTGCTGCCATCAGCGATCACCTCTCTTTCTCCATACGATTTCAAAGCCCAGCACATCAGCCAGCTGTACCGCTTCGATATAACGGAGAGATTCACGCTGGAGCTTGTTGGATAGGTTGGAAACGCTGTCGCTCCATCCGTATTCGTCTGCCAGAAGGTCAACGACCTCCTGCATGGTCATCCCTTGCCGTACAATGTACGACTTGATTTCATTTCTCAGATTCGATTTCATACAAAAATTCCTCCATAATTTCGTGATATTGGTTTTTTGTGCGGTGAACTGTCCTCACCGATAAGTGTTGATTTTGAAGATGGTGTTTTCCTCTCAGATTTCGCTCTGCGTAGTCCTGTCCATAACAGCACCCTATCTGTTCTACTGTTTTGTGGGAGAGCAGACCGAACAGGAAGAAACACCACAGTTCCGTGAATGTGCTTTACTGTTCCGTAAATCACCAAATGATGATTTTGATACTTCCTGCGGTGTAAATCTTCACGGATTTCACAAGGCTTGCTTTAGAGCATTGATTTTTGCCATCGTTTTCAATGCTCATATAGAGGTGGAGTTGAAAACTGCCGTACGTACTGTACGGTACGTACAGCACTTTTTCACTTCGCTCACCATTTCAGAAAAGAGGACTTTGCCAGTACCTCGATACCCATAAATCCACGCACACGCTTTCCTCCGGCATAGATATTGTTGGTGGCTTCCACATTGTAAAGGCGTTTATTCTGTGCAAGCTCGGAACTGAGCCTGTTTGCTGACATTGGTTTTCGCACATTGTCCTCGCACCACAGCTTGTAGGCTTCATAGAGTGCCTTGGAGCTTGCTTCTGCATCTGCCTTGAAGAGGATATATCCCTCCGATTGCAGGAACTCAATGACATTGTTGCTGCTGCGTTTGACCGTTTCCACGTTCTCCCTGGCTTGTCCGCTGATGGTAAAGCGGTAGTTGTTGGCAAGCAGACGATACAGCCCCTCCATGCACCACAGGAAGATACCTTCGCTTTCCTGCATCAGCTTCTCGGCAAGGAACGGATCGTCCATTCTATCAGCGGGTCGCTCTTTGGTGGTCAACACGATCTGGCGGCGAAAGAATCCATCCGACTGGTCATGGAGTGCAGTCAATGCTCCGTTGCCGAAGCATAAAAAACGGGCGTACAGCAGACTTTGGTAGCTCTGTACACCCTTGCGTTCCATATCCATTTTGCACTCCGCTGTGACGATGGACTTGATATAGTTGGTTTTGGGAAGTGCGCTCATATCCATATCATCGTCCACCATCAAGAGCTTACTTTCCAGATCGGCTCGGCCGAAACGGTTATTTTCGATCTTCTGGATGCTTGTGGTGTTCATACTGTCACCCAGAATGGAGCGCATCACAAGCCCTATACGGCTTTTGCCCTCGCCGCCCTTGCCGATGAGCATGAGCATCTTCTGACCCTTGGTGGAGGGTATCAGACAGTAGCCGAGATATTCCTGCAAGGTAGGAATGTCCTCCGGTACGAGCAGATCGGACAAAAAATGCAGCCATCGTTTCGGCTGCGGTGCGTTTGGGTTATATGCCACTTTCAAGCGGTTGTTGCAGTAGGTCTTGTCCTCAGTGAATGTGCCGTTCAAGAAATACGTGCCGTTTGCCACATGAATGCGGTCTGTTTCTACAGGCAGCGGCGGCGAGTACGCCATAAGCTTCAGACTGGCAAGCAGATTGGAAACCGCCTTGGCAACGCCATTTGTCAGACACCCACGTACTTCATCCAGTATCATTTGACTGATCTCGCCCTCGTCCTCAACGATGCCATCCACTGTAAACAGGCGACCTCGTACGCATTTCATGGGATGAAGCTGTAAGAAATACTGACAGAACATAACTTCATTGATGTTCTTACCGTCAAACCAGAACGCCCAATCGCTGTCCTCGTCCAATGCTTCATCGTGCAAAATCTTTTCTTCGTTCACAGGCTTTTTCCTCCTTCTTCATTTTTTTCAGATACGTTTGCAGCTTTTTCAGCTTGCCATCGGTCATCATCATGTCGATCACCTCGGTGCGCTCGTAGGAATCGCCCATAACCAGCAGATCCACCAGATACTCCACATAGGACAGATGGTGACAGGCTTGAATAAATCTGTCATGCGGTGTCTCCTCCGGGGTTTTCGGTGCGTACAGTATCATCCATTCCTGCAGGAGCTTGTAATACTCCATGAGCGCAGAAAAGCACAGCTTCTCATTTTCTCTGAGTCGCCGTGCTTCGCTTTTCTTATTTAGTTTTTCCTGCACCGCCTTGTCGGGTGGCTTGTCCTGCGTGATGCCGAAGTCGTATGCAAGCTTCTTCGCCGCATCGTACAGGGACAGACCGTGGAGCTTGGATGTGAAGTCGATAACGTCTCCATGCTCGCCGCAAGCGAAACAATGGTAGTGATCATCGTCCACAAACAGGCTCGGATGGCGGTCATTGTGGAACGGACAAAGGGCTTTTCCATGACGGTTGACCTCCACGCCGTACCTTTCTGCCGCTTCTCTTGTGTTGATGCTTGTTTTTACTGTTCCGAATACATTCATCGCATTCCTCCATAATTCTTATTGATGGGGACGTTTTTTCATCCCCTCGTGTATATTATGAGGAAAATCGAAAAAAGCAGGCTAATGGCATGACAAGCTCATTTCAAAAAACATGACAAGACGGTTTGGAGTAAAATAGCGTAAATTTCTGGATGAACACAGCTAAAAAATCAGCTGGCATTCTATATTTTGTCACAAATATATGGTATAATGGAAGAAAACAAAAAACATGACAGCACAGACAAGCATTTATGAAGAATCGCTGTTTGTGAGGAGGAATTCTCACCGTGATTGATATACAATAATCCCGGAGGTGATCAATATGGATCAAGTGAAAATCGGAAAATTTATAGCTTCGCTCCGCAAACAAGCAGAACTCACGCAAGAGGAGCTGGGCGAGAAACTTGGCGTAACCAATAAAACCATCTCTCGTTGGGAGAATGGAAACTATATGCCGGACATCGAAATGCTGCAACTGCTTGCAAAGGAATTTCATGTCAATATCAATGAGATATTAGCCGGAGAAAGAATGTCTGACGCTGATTTCCGAAAAAAGGCTGATGAAAATATTATTGCAGTTTCCAAAAGCAGTGCATTTTCATTTGAAGAGAAAAAATCATATTTCAAAAAGAAATGGCGCAAGGAGCATATAGCACTGTTTGTCCTTTTAGGCGTAATCTTTTCTATGTCCATACTCCTGCCAATTCTCTTTGGACGAATAGAGTTTATTGGGTTAGCACCACTTGTTGGACTTATTGAATATGGGTATCAAAACAATAAAATGATGATCTATGTAGAACACAATCTATATGATTAACCGCAAAAACAAGAAAAACATGACAGATTGGAGGTAGGCACATGAGCATCCTAAATCAAAATCTGCTGACATTGGATTTTTGGCAGGACAAGGTAACATACGGTAAGAAGACCGTTCCCATCGGTACGATTGGCTGTGCCGCACTCAACATCACCGATGAACAGATCGCCGCATTAACAACACTCTGCCAGCCGTTGAACGAAATCATTCTCATGCTCGGTACGGGTAATGTGGATGTGTCTGTGTTCCCCACGGCAGAGAAAGCTCTATGGAAGATCGTCCGCTTCTTGCAGAAAACAGAACCGTTCTCTTTTCTGGACCTGGCAACGGATGAAAAGGAATTGCACCGTCTCTTTGACGAGGAACACATAGAAAACATCGTCTCGTACATCAAGGCATTACAGGAAATCGGCGCAGCAGCTTCTTTTGATGAAAAATACAGCCACGCTGTCGGTGTCTTGAAGCTGATACAGAGAATGTCTCAGCTTGGAAACACGCTGAAAATATTCAAGGGCGGCATGATTGACTTCGCCCACAAGCTCCATGACAGCAAACGCACGCCGGACGGATATGCCGCCGCTTTTGCCAAGCAGTTTCCAAAAGATGAAACATTATCTCCCGAAAATTCCATGTGGATGCAGTTGACCAATACCACAATTCAGTATGTATCTTCTGTTATGCCGGAGAAAGGCATACCGCAGCTTGTGAAGCGTATGCACTACGTTTCTTTTGTGGGTATGTTCCGTTCCGACTTGTTTGAGGGATTGTGTGTCGGTCATGCGCCAAGGAAATGTCCCATCTGCGGCAAGTGGTTTCTAACTACCGATGCAAGGCAGACTAAATATTGCGGAGGTCTTGCGCCGGGGGACAAGCGTGGGCGTACCTGCCGTCAGATTGGCAATCTCAAAGGCAGAGAGCAAAGAGAGCTTGCGGACGATCATCCCATCAAGGCGATTTACACACGCCGAATGAACACGATTACGCAGTATCTCCGCCGTGGCACTCTGGACAAGCAGATCGCCGATGTGATGAAGCGTCTGGCAAAAGATAAATTGGAGCGTGCGATCTTCGACTACGAGTATGCCAAGGGCCGCTATGAAACGGAGATGTCGCAGGATGCCTTGTTTATTGAGGCAACGAACAAAACTTGAGTATGGAGAAATAATCATGATTTACAACGCAAAGGAGCAAAAAACAAATCTACATAATATGCAAATTGATACTATTTCTTTCGGCAGTGGCAAGAAAAGCTTAATTATGATTCAAGGATTGAACACTCGTGGCATTAAGGGTGCTTCCGTATCACTTGCTTATATGTATCGTCTTTTCGCCAAAGAATACACTGTGTATCTATTTGACCGCAGACCGGATATTCCAGATGGTATGACAGTACGAGATATGGCTTCGGATGTTGCTGCAGCGATGGATGCATTGGGAATTACGAATGCTGATGTATTTGGTGTTTCGCAGGGTGGAATGATTGCGCAGTATCTCGCCATTGACCGTCCTGACTTGGTAAACAAATTGGTGCTTGCCGTTACGCTGTCCAAGAACAATCCTGTTGTCGAATCGACAATCGAGAAATGGATTGTATTGACTGAACAAGGAAATATAAAAGAGCTTGTGGAAGATATGGCAATCCGTATGTATTCCGATGCCTATGTAAAGCGATATAAACCGTTTATGCCGTTGCTGACTGTTATGCAAAAACCGAAAGATGTCAATCGTTTTATAAAATTGGCAAGAGCTTGTCTTACTTGTAATTCTTATGAGGACTTGCACAAAATCCAATGTCCAGTTTTTGTAATCGGCGGACAACAGGATAAAGTGGTTAGTGGTATAGCTTCGAGCGAAATTGCGGAGAAGCTCGGTTGCGAAATATATATGTATGAGAAGTTTGGGCACGCCGCATATGAAGAAGCCAGGGACTTCAACGACAGGGTATATGCCTTTTTGACCGGCAAGGAGAACAGTTAATATGAACGAACTTGAATACGGAAAAGAAAATCAACAGACAATTATGCTTTTGCATGGCGGCGGTTTATCTTGGTGGAATTACAAAGAAGTGGCTGAATTGCTGAAAGACAGATACCACGTCATTCTCCCAATTTTGGATGGTCATGCAGGAAGTTCTCGGAACTTTACCAGTATTGAAGATAACGCAGAAGCTCTATTGCATTACATAGATGAGCATTGCCAAGGACAGCTTTTTCTGATAGGCGGTTTGTCTTTGGGCGGACAGGTTCTGGTTGAAATGTTGACACAGCGTCCGTCCTTTTGTGAATATGCCATTATTGAGAGTGCCTGTGTTATCCCATCAAAGCTTACGAATACTTTGATAAAGCCCATGTTTGATATGAGTTTCGGACTTATCAAGAAAAAATGGTTTGCCAAGCTGCAATTCAAGTCGCTGAAAATCAAGTCAGATTTGTTCCGGAATTATTATGAGGATACCTGTAAAATATCCAAGCAGGATATGATTGCATTTATGAAAGCCAACACAAGCTATTCCTGTAAAGAAGAAATCAGCAGAACTACAGCCAAAGTAACCGTTGTGGTAGGCGCAAGAGAGCAATCCAATATGATTTCGTCAGCCCGAAAGCTGCATCAAATGATACCGGGCAGCACACTGTTCATCAAGGATAAGCTGTATCATGGCGAGTATTCTATCAATCATCCTGCGGAATACGCCGAATACATCAATAGCTTATAAGAATATTCAAAATAAACTGAAAGGAGGTGCGCCTAATGTCCGAAGAACGCTTCTGGAATACCGATGAATATGCCAGCACAGCTAAATTCGCTGTGCAGGACAGAGCTATGACCATGCGACAGGCAGGGCGCATCTTCCGTCTTGACTCTGCGCCGCCCAAGGTAGATGACATCAATGATTACATCGTTTCCGCTGTCCGTGAAAATGATCTGATCTATTTTACATACTTCCTGCATCACTACGAGCCAAGGCTGAACAAGCGAGTGTACCGCTTTCTGCTGACCGAGGGCATTGACCGATATGACCCTCTGCGCTTTCTGGATTACAAGCTCAGTTGTGTCCTTGCTATGTTGGAGTGCTTACCGAATTATGCCCCCGACAAGGGCGCAGACTTTCTGACCTACGCCCATCACTTCATCGGCAACGCACTTCTGGATTGCCGCCGACAGGAGGAAGCAGGCTCGTTCAAATCTCTGGACGAATACAAAGCTGCCCGTGGCGTTGCATGGCTCTATAACAATTCCGGCAAGAGCGCAAAGGAAGTGATTGCCGAATATGCCACCGAGCAGAACTGCACCGAAGAAACTGCCGCCGAGTATCTGACCCTTGCAAGACAAAACCGCAGCCGTGTTCCTTTTTACTCCACCATGCAGGACGAGAACAGCGAGGAAACAGGCGAAGATGTTACCTGTGACGATAGCTGGAACTACGCAGACATTCTCTGGAACGGTGTTCGTGCCGATGCGGTACAAGCTGCCTTTGACAAACTCAGCCGCAAGGAAAAGTTCTTCCTTGAAAAGAGAAATGCCATCTGTATGAACTGCGGACGGGTGATGCCGTGGGACGAGCGTTATTCATTTGAACAGCTTGCCACCGCTTACGAGTACAGCACCACCAGCGGCGCGGAGCGAGCTTACAAAAAGATCGTGGACAAGCTGACCGGACTTTTGGTGGATGCCGGTGTTCTCGGTGTGGTGGAATTGAAGCTGATCGACAAAAACAAAAAAATCGCCGCCGCTGCATACGAGTACAAAGCAGTACATCGGTATGCAAACGACGACGATGAATGGGGAGAAATCCGTTTTGACTTTTCTGCGGGAACAGCGCAGATCGTAAAACTGGCAGACGGCGATTTGAGCAGAACGAACGTCTTTGCAAAAATCGCAATCCGTCAAATTCTGAAACTCTCCATGAGCGAGCTTCCGAAGAAATTGACGATTCCCTTTGAGTTGGAGCAGGAGAAAATACGATACGGGAGCTGATCGCTGCGGCGGGTTTTTATATACCTCTTGCGCCCCCGTTGGCACAACAAATCTTTCCGCTCAGCTTCAAGATTTCCTATGCCAACTACACCCGAACAGCCGGATTTTGCTCATTGCAAATTCCTTGTCTTTTGTTGCTTACAGCCCACAAAATCCGCCTGTTCTGCTGCCGCTTGAAATTGACTGTCTGGCGTGGGACAGCCCCTTTCCAGCGTTAGCGGTCGCAAAAGGTATAACACACTAGACTTTGCAAGCAAAATCGTGTGCCAACAGGGATGCTTCTCGCCCCTATTGGAAACCCAGAGCCAAGGAGCTGCGCCCCTCTGGACACCCGTATATTTTCCTCGAAAATGGTACCCAAACTGTAAAAATGCAGTTTGACACCTTTCCTCAGAAAATACAAAACAGGATTATTTTCTGTTTCAATGTTACAGAAAAAATCCTGTTTCGATGCTGCGGCACAAAGCAGCAGTACCGATTAGACATCAGAAACGACCGAACAGACAGGAATCAACATTTCTCCATTTTTGTTTGCTATAATGATACCAGCAAAAAACAAAATGGAGGATAGCAGAAATGCAAGCAATTAAAACAACGGAGCTGGTCAAGCGGTACAAAAACCTGACTGCCGTGGACAAGCTCTATTTAGAAATTCAGCAGGGCGAATTATTTTCTCTGCTGGGTGTGAACGGTGCAGGAAAGACCACAACTATTAAAATGCTCTCCTGTCTGACAAAGCCCACGGGCGGAGAGGCTCTCGTAGGTGGCTATAGCACTACAAAGGAGCCGGAACAGGTAAAGCGGCTGATTGGCGTATCTCCGCAGGAAACGGCTGTTGCTCCAAATCTTTCCGTGAAAGAAAATCTGGAATTGATCTGCGGCATCCACAGTTTTTCAAAAGAGAAAACGGAAGCAAAGATTAGAGAACTTTCCGGGCAATTTGCTTTGGATATCGTTTTGAAAAGAAAAGCCGGTAAGTTATCCGGTGGTTGGCAACGCAGAGTCAGCATTGCCATGGCTCTGATCAGCGAACCGCAAATCCTGTTTCTGGACGAACCTACCCTTGGCTTGGATGTCATTGCAAGGCACGAGCTTTGGGAAACAATTCGTTCACTTAAGGGCAAGGTAACCATCATTCTGACAACACATTACATGGAAGAAGCAGAGGCTCTTTCTGACCGCATCGGCATTATGAAAAGCGGAAAACTTCTTGCGGTAGGAACAGTAGAAGAACTGAACGCATTAGCAGGAACAAATGATTTTGAAACAGCGTTCGTTTCTATTGTGAAGGAGGATACTGCGGTATGAGAATGATGACATTTGCCAAAAGATGTGCCAAAGAAATTCTCCGAGATCCCGTCAATCTTGGATTCGGTCTGGGATTTCCGTTGGTCTTGCTGCTGCTTTTGACTACAATGCAAAAGAATATTCCGGTACACCTGTTTGAGATCGACACCTTGGCACCGGGGATTACCGTATTCGGTCTATCATTTATGACGCTGTTTTCAGCGACACTAATTGCCAAAGACCGGGAAAGTGCCTTACTGCAACGACTGTACACAACACCTCTGACGGGACTGAACTTCGTCCTTGGCTATATGCTCCCACTTCTGCCTATTGCCATCGGACAGACTGTAATCTGTTATCTGTTTGCGATTCCATTAGGCTTGACTGTCAGCGAAAATATTGTCTATGCCATTATCGGAATTATACCAATGGCGATTTTCAATATTGCCTTGGGGCTTTTGTGCGGCAGCGTTTTTGGTGTAAAGCAGGTAGGCGGCATCTGCGGCGCACTGTTGACCAATCTTTCCGCATGGCTTTCCGGCGTATGGTTTGATCTTGAACTTGTTGGAGGAGCATTCGAGAAAATTGCCAATGCGCTGCCTTTTATGCACGCAGCGGAACTTGAGAAAGCGTTATTCAGCGGTAGTTTTGAACTTGCAGCACCACACATTCTGCCTGTTCTGCTGTATGGTGTATTGGTAACGGTAATTGCCGTATTCTGCTTTCTCAGGCAAATGAAAAAACAGTAAGGATTGAGGAGATGAAATATAAGCTCATTATCGACAAAAACGCAGAAGAAGAAATCATAGCAGTTGTTCATGCACCTTCTTCTCTGACACAGCAAATCGAGAATCTTGTCTGTAGTTATTCCGGTGAGGACTACATTATGGGATACAGGGATGATGAGATGCGGAAACTGGCATTTTCAGAAATCGAATGTATCACCATTCTTAACAGAAAAGTGATTGCCATTGATACAGGCGGCAACCACTTTTCGCTCAAAGACAGGCTTCGTGATTTGGAGGATATCCTGCCCTCTTACTTTATCCGCATCAACAAATCAACCCTTGCAAATGAGCATCGTATTCTGCGATTTGATGCGGTGTTCAGCGGCGGTGTGGATGCCGTATTTCAATGTGGCTATCGGGAATATGTTTCCAGACGCTGCTTTGCGGAAATCAGAAGGAGGTATGAAGGAATATGAGAAAGTTTGTTTTCGAGTTTTTACGCCGAGGATTTACAGCTTGCGGCATGGGCCCCATCATTTTAGCGATACTCTATCTGATTTTGCAACAGACCGCTGCCGTAGCTACTCTAACCGTAAATCAGGTATGCATTGGAATCTTTTCAATAACCGCACTTGCTTTTATTGCAGGCGGTATGAACGCCATTTATCAAATTGAACGGCTGCCCTTGATGGTGGCGATTTTGATTCACGGTGGTGTGTTGTATGTCAGCTATCTCGGCACTTATCTGCTCAATGACTGGCTGGATTGGGGTGTAATGCCGATTATAGTTTTTTCGGCTATTTTTGTCGTGGGCTATGTCGTGATTTGGGCGATCATTTATTCCATAACCAAAAAGAATACGGAAAAGCTCAATGAAATGTTAAGGCAAAAACAACAGAATCCATAAAACAGAAAAACCGCTGCAACCTCCATCCTACATGGGGATGAAAATTGCAGCGGTTTGTTGTGTTGCAGATTTTCCTTTTCAAGTTTTTCTGTAACAACGGTCATTTGTTCCGATGTTAATTGCCAATCCCACTCGAAGTCAATTTCGACGATGCAGTTATCGTAACAGAGCAGGAAACGCTGTTGCATTTTGCCGCCAAGTTTTAGTTGGTACGCTTCACTCGCTCCCCACAGCGTTGCATCTATTGAGTAGTAGATTTATTTTGGCATTATTGTTTCTATCCACTCAATCAAGTTCTTAATCTCATTTACAACATCGTTATTATTAATACTGGACAATGCAACAAACAAAGACAGAACGGTTACAATCATCATAATCCACTGCAGTTTGATATTTGATTCACTGCTTCTGTATTCAGCCGCATCATTTAACAACTTTAGTATATTATCAATTTGCGTTTTTGTCTCCCGGATTCTTTTAGATATACCTTCAAGACTTCTTGACGATACAGAACCTTTTTTATAAAACTGATGTCTAAAGGCTTTAGCATCATCGTGATCTATAGATTTACCTGAAAATTCCGAAATAAAACGATAACAATAATATAACTTCCGTTCAACCGCAACTCTGACTTTTAGAACAGAGGATGTTTTAGCTTTTCTAATCACTTTGCTGATTTTTTTATTGCAGATCGCAATGTCTCTATCTGCAACATATTCTAATGTAGCCGCAGTTAAATAAACCCCATATATATCCGAGATATCATGGTGGGCTATCTCCGGCAAATGATCGTCTTTGGAGTAATTTCCGCCGCAGAAAGCAGATAAACGTAACCCCTCATTTTCTCCATGCTTATAATCCCAGCATACGCAGGCGTTATACGTTGGTGCATAGTCGGCAACTCTGTCAAACGAGATACTATCCCAAAACTCTAAATTGCGACGCTCATTACTGGGACGGATATTGGTCGAATATGTTTCAAATGTCGGCGTAAATATTCTGTCTTCCCAAAACCTGATGGAAAATGTTTTGCGAATTTCCTTCAGTATTTGCCACTTCAGTTGGGAAACCATTGTGTAGACTTTTTCTTGACGAACATTATTGCCCGTATAAGATGATCTACCAAATTTTTTCACTGCATACCAAGGTGTATTGAATTGCCTACAAACTTTCGTATATCCAGAGTAATTTTCCTTACATATTTCTGCTATTTTGGCGTTAAACTCCTTTGTAATATATACACGATATTTTACTAAAAGAAATGTAGCCGATAAATTGCGAAGAGATACGGAAATATCAGAACAAAACTGTTGAAGTTTTTTGTTTTTGCAAAATCGAACCGTTAAAATATTTGTAAAAGCCTGACCATCATAATACTGACCAAAATTGTCGATTCTATCAATATCCTCGCGGGAACGAAATGCCCCAAAAGGAGTTGTTTTATTACGGCGAACACATTTTTTTAGTTCTTTCATAAACTTTGGTAGGTCTTCCTTTGGAAGATAATCATACAAATCTATGTAGTCCAACCTTATAAATCCATCGACACTCTCCCTTTTTATGTAGTCAAAGCCTTGCGGCATATCAGCAGATTTTTCTTTCGAAAACGGATCGTCATCATGGAACCGATATTTGTCATGTTCTGAAAGAGGGAATATTTTTGTCAACCGCAATCTCAATGTTTTGTACAGAGAATACGAAAGTTCAGCCAGTTTATCCGAAAAAGACATTGTATATCTATCGAATACCTTGCTGTAGGATAATTTCATCTTGCACACTCCTTTCATATGTGTATTGTGGAATATCGCTGTATCCCATATTCTGCAAAAGGTTTGGCGGCAAGAAGAAATCAATCTCCCTGCCGCCTTAAAATTTATCAGCTATCCAAAGATTTATACTCTGTGACAGTTTTCAAATAGGTTTCGGGATCACCGTTCAAGATTAGGTCTGCATACTCCAATGGAGCATTGTAGATCAGATAGTCAAGCTCCGACCGCTGATACATATTATCGGCAACCTCATTCTCTACCGCAATCGTATCAATGGCAATCATGCTGCCATCTGCAAATTTCAGCTCCACACAAGCGGTATCCATGTTGAACTCACAAGAAATCAAATGCGTCATATCCGCCCTCCTCAAATCATACCGAAGTGCGTCAATGCCTCCTCGATTGCTTTTTCTTTATCCGGCGGGCATTGGGGCTGTTTAGCGTCCTCAGACTTCGGCTTATTATAGTTCTCTCGCTCGATGATACCGCACTTCTGCTTTACCTGTGCAATATACAAGCTGCTGACTTTCAAGCCGCTATGCTCCAACACATAATCTTTGATCTCTTGGTAGGTAGCTTTCTTTTCTGCATCGGTCAAATCAAGCTCGTCCATATCCAAGTTTATCTCGATATGTTGCTTTGCATTAAGTTTGGACAATAAACATACCGTCTCCACATGGGCGGTGCGGGGGAACATATCCACGGCGGCGGCTTTGCGTAAGGTATATCCGAGAGCGGCAAACCGCTTCACGTCCCGGCCCAGAGTGCCGGGGTCGCAGGAGACGTAGACCACCCGGCTGGGGGCCATGGCGGCGATGGTATTCACCACGTCCTCGGCCAGTCCCTTCCGGGGCGGGTCCACACAGACCACGTCGGGACGTACCCCTTCCGCGGCCAGACGTCGGGCGGCCTCTCCCGCGTCGGCGCATAGGAAACGGACATTTTCTATGCCGCTCCACTGGGCGTTGCGGATGGCGTCGTCCACCGCCTGGGGTACCACCTCCGCGCCCCAGACCATGCCCGCCCGGCTGGCCAGAACCAGACTGATGGTGCCGATGCCGCAGTAGAGATCCAGAGCGGTTTCACCAGCCGTGAGGCCGGAGAATTCCAAAGCTTTGGCATAAAGAACCTCGGCCTGGTCGGGATTGACCTGGTAAAAAGAGGGGACCGACAGCTGAAAGCGGTGGCCGCACAGGAGATCGGACAAAAAGTCCTCCCCCCACAGGGTGCGGTAGTGCTCTCCGAGAATGACGTTGCTGTGGCTTTCGTTGATTCCAAGCACCACCCCGGCCAACCCGGGCTCTGCCTGGCGCAGGGCAGCTACCAGCTCGGACTGCCGGGGAACCCCCCGGCCGTTGACCAGCAGACAGCACAGGCTGCGCCCGGCCCGGTTGGTGCGCACATAAACATGGCGTACCAGTCCCGTGCGGGTGCGCTCATTGTAGCCCGGAATGGACCATGTCTGCATCCACTGTTTTACCGCCCGGCGCAGGCGGGTCGCCGCCTCGCTTTGGAGCAGACAGTCCTCTACGTCCACGACCTGATGGGTACGGGAGCGGTAAAAGCCGATGCGGGGGCCGGGAGAGACGGGAAACTGGGCCTTATTGCGGTAGCGGTCAATATGTGCCGCGCCCAGCACCGGCGGAACGGTCACCTCCGCCCCGCCCAGCCGGCGCAGAGCGTCTTCCACCCGGATGCGCTTGGCTTCCAGTTCCTCGGCATAGTCCATGTGCCGGTACTGGCAGCCGCCGCAGCGGCCATAATAGGGACACTGGGGGTCCGTACGGGCCGGAGAGGGGGTGATGATCTGCTTCACCTTGCCCCACAGGGCACTGCGTCCCACATGGGTGAGCTGTACCTCGCACTCCTCCCCGCGGATACCGCCCTGGACAAAGACCACCATGCCGTCCAGCCGGGCCACGCCGGAACCATCGCTGGCATAGCCGTCGATGTGCAGGCGGTGGACCGACTGCTCCTTGGGCCGAGTGTTATCCATGGCTGCTCACGTCCTTCAGCGCGTCATAGGTAAGGGTGACTTCCACCGGCTCATGCAGGCCGGTGAGGGTGTTGCCCTGGATCCAGAACACATATCCCTCGTCAGTGAGGTAAAAGTGCTCAGCCTGGTAGGCGAGGGTCACCTGGTCCCGGGTAAAGCCGCCGGAGCGGATGACCTCCTGGGCCAGGAAAGCGTCCACGACCCGTTCCTGCACCGTGTCCGGATCGGAGAAGAAATCCACCGAGCCCAGCTGCTCACCGGTCTGGGCGTCAAACTGTTCGGACAGGCGGAAGGTGGTGGGATAGGGAGCGCTGCTGCTCAGGTACCAGTTGCGGCAGATGCTGATGACCGCCTCATCTTCATAGCAGACCTGGGAGGTCATTTCTTCCGTAGTGGGAGTAAAGGGAAAGCCGGAGGCCTGGGATACGTCGTAATCGGCTACCACCATCTCATAGTTCTCCTCCGCCTCGGCCAGACGGCGGGAGCCCTCAGACTTGTACCAGTCGTTGATGGCCGCCCCGGCGGGGCAGGCGTCGGTATTCTGGATGAGGGGCAGGGTGTAGCTTACCTGCATCACCTGGGTGCCGTCCCCGGCGGTGAAGGTGCGCTGGATAACCTGCTCACTCCACACGGGCGGTTCAGGCTCGGGGGTGGGGGTGGGCTCCGGCGTGGGGGTGACAGTGGGAGCAGGTTCCGGCGTGGGGGTAGGGGAGATCTCCGGTGCTTCCGGCGTGCCGGTACAGGCTGTGAGCGTAGCAGCCAGGGTCAACGCCAGAAGAGTGGATAAAACAGTGCGTCTTTTCATACATAAACTCCTTTGCGGGGGTGGATCGGGATGTTGTTATTGTACCATCCGTCGTCTCGTCCGTAAATGGAAAAACGCGTTTTGTAAATTTTTATGTTCAATTATCTGCCGGGCAGGAGCGGATTTCATACAGACTCCGGACGAAAGACTGGATTTGTTCACAATTTCCCCTTTTTTATTGGGGGTAGATATGGTATACTAGGAAACTGAATTAACCTGAAAGTCCAGCGCCTGGGGGCGCGGATGATCCAGAACAAGAAAGGTGAACAAGACGCATGGGACTGTTGAAAAAGCTGTTCGGCACCAGCTCTGAGAAGGAACTGAGGGCCATTCGACCCATCGTGGACAAGATCGAGGCCCTGGATGAGGAGTACTCCAAGCTCACCGACGAGCAGCTCAAAGCCAAGACCCCTGAATTCAAGGAGCGGCTTGCCAACGGCGAGAGCCTGGATGACATCCTGCCTGAGGCGTTTGCTGCCTGCCGCGAAGCGGCTTGGCGTGTGCTTGGCATGAAGCCTTACCGGGTGCAGCTCATCGGCGGCATCATTCTGCACCAGGGCCGCATTGCTGAAATGAAGACCGGTGAAGGCAAGACCCTGGTGGCCACCCTGCCGGCTTATTTGAACGCGCTGGCCGGCGAGGGCGTGCATATCGTAACGGTCAACGACTACCTGGCCAAGCGCGACAGTGAGTGGATGGGTAAAGTCTACCGGTTCATGGGCCTCACCGTTGGCCTGGTGATCCACGAGGTGGAACCCAAAAACCGTAAGGCTGCCTACGCTGCCGATATCACTTACGGCACCAACAATGAGTTTGGCTTTGACTATCTGCGGGACAACATGGCCATTTATGCCCATGAGATGGTCCAGCGGGGCCACAGCTTTGCCATCGTGGACGAGGTGGACTCCATCCTCATCGACGAGGCCCGTACGCCCCTGATTATTTCCGGCCAGGGGGATAAGTCTACCCAGCTGTATACGGTGGTAGACGCTTTCGTGGCCAAGCTGAAGGGCCAGCGGGTGGCCAGCGTGGACACCAAAGAGGAAGAGGACCCCAATATCGATGCCGACTATGTGGTGGATGAGAAGGCGCGCACCGTTACCCTCACCGCCCGTGGCATTCAGAAGGCGGAGCAGCAGTTCCAGATCGAGAACCTGGCCGACCCGGAGAATACCACCCTGTCCCATCACATCAACCAGGCGATCCGGGCCCGGGGCCTGATGAAGCGGGACATCGACTATGTGGTGAAGGACGGCGAGGTCATCATTGTTGATGAGTTTACCGGCCGCCTTATGTATGGCCGCCGGTATTCCGAGGGCCTGCACCAGGCCATCGAGGCCAAGGAGCATGTAGAGGTTGCCCGGGAGTCCAAGACTTTGGCCACCATCACCTTCCAGAATTACTTCCGTCTGTACAACAAGCTCTCTGGTATGACGGGTACCGCCATGACGGAGGAGGAGGAATTCGGCACCATCTACTCCCTGGATATCGTGGAGATCCCCACCAACAAGCCGGTGCAGCGCGTGGACCATTCCGACGTGGTGTACAAGACCGAGGCGGGCAAATTCCGCGCCATCGTGGAGCAGATCGAGCAGTGCCACGCCAAGGGGCAGCCTGTGCTGGTGGGCACCATCTCCATTGAAAAGTCGGAGGAGCTCTCCGGCATGCTCAAGCGCAAGGGCATCAAGCACAACGTGCTCAACGCCAAGTTCCATGAGAAAGAGGCCGAGATCGTTGCTCAGGCCGGTAAGCTGGGTGCGGTTACCGTGGCCACCAACATGGCCGGCCGTGGTACCGATATCATGCTGGGCGGCAACGCCGAGTACCTGGCCCTGGCCGATCTGCGCAAGGCAGGTCTGAGCGACGAACTGATGGCCGAGGCCACCGGCTATGCCGAGACCGACAATGAGGAGATCCTCAACGCCCGGCGGATGTTTGCCGAGGCGGAGGCCAAGTATAAAGATGAGATTCGTGCCGAGGCAGACAAGGTTCGTGAGGTGGGCGGTCTGTTCATCCTGGGCACCGAGCGCCACGAGTCCCGCCGGATCGACAACCAGCTGCGCGGCCGTGCCGGCCGTCAGGGCGACCCGGGCGAGAGCCGGTTCTACCTGTCCCTGGAGGACGACATCATGCGCCTGTTCGGCTCTGAGCGGGTGATGAACATGATGGAGAAGCTGGGTGTGGACGAGGATACCCCCATCGACGCCAAAATCCTCTCCGGCGCCATTGAAAACGCCCAGCGCCAGGTGGAGTCCCGCAACTTCCAGACCCGTAAGACCGTGCTGGAGTATGACGACGTGATGAACACCCAGCGCCAGGTGATTTATGAGCAGCGGCGCAAGGTGCTGGACGGCGAGAACCTGAAGGAAGCGGTCCAGAGCATGCTTACCACCATCATCTCCAACGAGGTTCATGCCCATATGGGTGAGCTCAAGCATATGGACGCGGAGAACTGGCGGGAGGTGTGCGCCCAGTATCGTGGGCTCTTCCTGCAGCCGGATGAGTTTACCTTTACCGACGAAGAACTGCAGCAGTACGATGCCGACGGGCTGATTCAGCTGCTGCGGGACCGGGCTGGCGAGGTATATGCCCAGAAGGAAAAGGAACTGGGCGAGCCTCTGATGCGTGAGCTGGAGCGGGTGATGATGCTCCGGGTGGTAGACGAGTACTGGATGGACAACATCGACGCCATGCAGGAACTGCGCCAGGGCATCGGTCTGCGGGCTTATGGCCAGAACGACCCCGTGGTGGAGTACAAGCGCGAGGGCTATGAGATGTTCGAGCGGATGATCGCCGCCATCCAGGAGGAGACTCTGCGGCGTATCTTCCTGGCTCGGGTGCAGGTAGGCGGCGAGGTCAAGCGCCAGCGGGTGGCCAAGGTCACCGGCGAGAGCGCGGGCAACGATCAGACCGTGAAGAAACAGCCCGTCAAGCGGGGCGACAAGCCCGGCCGCAACGACCCCTGCCCCTGCGGCAGCGGCAAGAAGTACAAGAAGTGCTGCGGAATGCACGAGGAAGACTGACAGGCGCCTGAGGCTATGGAGGATTCCGAGCATGAAGATCACCGAACACAACGTCAATGGCGTGGTGTACCTTTCCGCCGACGGCTTTGAGGCCGCCGGCGGTGTGGTACACGGCTTTTCCACCCGGTTGGGGGGCGTGTCCCAGGGGATCTACGCCACGCTGAACCTGAGTATGAACCGGGGAGACGACCCGGACCATGTGCGGGAGAACTACCGCCGCTTCTGTGCTGCCATCGGCGCGGGGAGCGAACGGATCGTCTGCTCCAGCCAGGTCCATGGAGATACGGTGCGCACCGTTACCGCCGCTGATTTGGGAGTGGGGCTGGACCAGCCTGAGCCGTGGCAGGCGGACGGACTGGTGACGGATATCCCCGGGGTGACGCTCACGGTCTTTTCCGCGGACTGCCTGCCCATCCTGCTCTATGACCCGGTGCGCCGGGTTGTGGGTGCGGTTCACGCCGGCTGGCGGGGTACCGCTCTGGGCATCGTGACCCGGGCGGTGGAGCGCATGAGCCAGTGTTATGGCTGTCAGCGCATGGACATCCTGGCGGCCATTGGACCTGGGATCTCCAAGTGCTGCTTTGAGACCCACGAGGATGTGCCCAATGCCATGACCGAGGCCATGGGTGCGGCGGCTCTGTCTTTTATTCAGGTGTTGCCCACCGGCAAGTTCCGTGTGGATCTGAAGGGACTCAATGCAAGACGGTTGGAGGCGGCGGGCCTGGATCCCGAGCACATCGCTGTGGCGGAGGACTGCACCTGCTGCCTGCCGGAAAAATACTGGTCTCATCGCTATACCCACGGGGAGCGGGGAAGCCAGGCCGCCATGATCGCACTGGCATGAGGAGAAGACGATGGATCGCGCTGCTGCTGGCATTGGCTATGGTAGCGGTGCTGACGGCCTGTGGGGAGGAAGCGGCGCCCACCCCCTCGCCGGAACTTACGGCCGCCCCCAGCGCCCAACCGGCGCCGGAGGCGGCCGAATTTGCTTTGGCCTGCTATCCCGATGCGGGATTTCACCCCATCACCGGCACCAACAGGACCAACCTGGATTTGGGTGGACTGCTCTATGAAGGCCTGTTTGCCCTGGACCAGAGCTTCCAGGTGCAGCAGCAGCTGTGCCAGTCGTATACCGTGTCGGAGGATGGACTTACCTGGACGTTTGTGCTGCAGAGTGGCGTTACCTTCTCCGACGGCAGTGCCCTCACTGGAGCGGAAGTGGCGGCCAGCCTGAACCTGGCACGCACCAGCCAGCTGTATGCCAACCGCTTGGCAGATGTGCAGAGTGTGACGGGAGAGGGCTCTCAGGTACAGGTGGTTCTCCGCCGGGCCAATGGGGCGCTGCCTTCTTTGCTGGATATTCCAATTGTAAAGGAGACGGGGGGGAACCCCTTGGGAACGGGACCCTATGTGCTCACGGGGGAAGGGGAGACCCTGGCCCTCACGGCCCGGACAGACTGGTGGCAGGGAAAGGACCTGCCCAAGCAGTCCATCCCTTTACGCAGCATCCAGGAGGCGGACGACCTTATCCATGCCTTTGATACCAGAGATATTGCCCTGGTGGCCACGGATCTGACCGGGACCAATGCACTGGGCTTTTCGGGATCCTTTGATACGGTGGATTATCCGACCAGCAATATGCTGTATGTAGGCTTTAATACCCAGAAGGGCCCCTGTCGGGACAGCGGAGTACGCCGGGCGCTGCAGTGGGGCTTTGACCGCTCGGCGGTGGCTACGGTGTTGCTCTCCCGCCACGCCTGGTCCGCTGCGCTGCCCATTTCGCCGGCTAGTGCCTACTATCCGGAGGATCTGGTGGAGACGCTGGAGTACTCGCCCCAGATGCTGACCCAGACCTTAAGTGAAGCGGGCTGGAGCCAGTCGGGGGACGGCTGGCGAAAGAGCGGAGAGACACTGGCGCTCACCCTGGTGGTACCCACAGGCAACGCCGACCGCCTGGCGGTGGCCCAGCACCTGGCCGATGGATTGGGCCAGGAGGGAATCGCGGTAGAGGTGAAGGCCCTGGCCTGGGCGGATTACCTCCAGGCCCTGCAGAAGGGGGAGTTTGATCTCTATCTGGGAGAAGTGCGCCTGACCGCCGACTTCGATCTGACCGCACTTATCACGCCGAATGGGACATTGAATTACGGAAAATATCAGGATACCGAAGCGTCCAGCCTGCTGGAGGCCTTCCGGATAGCCTCCGGGCAGGGGCGGGATCTGGCAGGGCGGCGGCTGTATGCGCGCCTTATGGAGGAGCCGCCCTTCGCGGTGCTCTGCTTCAAAAACGGATCGGTGCTTACCCAGTGGAGCCAGATCTCAGGAATGACGCCTACCCAGCAGAATATATTCTACGGCTTTGCCGACTGGAACTTAGTCTAAAGAGAGTGGGGAGAACGAGAATGGGTTACGTATTTCGCTGTTTTGTGGAGAAAAAGCCCGGCTTTGCCGTAGAGGCAGAGCATCTGTTCACCGAGCTGCACCACACCCTGGGCCTGACCGGCCTGACCGGTATTCGGGTGTTGCGGCGCTACGATGTGGAAGGTGTGGACCGGGAGGTCTACCAGGCCGCCCGTACGACCATCCTGTCCGAGCCTCAGGTGGATGACATCTGGGACGAGACCATGCCAGACCCGGAGGGGGCGCACACTTTGCTGGCGGTGGAGGCGCTGCCTGGTCAGTATGACCAGCGGGCCGACTCCTGCGCCCAGTGCATCCAGATGATGACCGGCGGAGAACGGCCCACCGTCCGTGCGGCTACCGTCTATGTTCTGGAGGGGACCCTGGATCAGAGTCAGGTGAATAAGGCCCGGGGCTATCTGATCAACCCCGTGGAGAGCCGTGAAGCTACCCTGGACAAGCCGGAGACCCTGCAGCAGGATTACCCCGTGCCGGATGCGGTGCCCGTGCTGGAGGGCTTTACCACCCTGGACCAGGCGCAGCTGGAGCAGATGCTGGGCCAGTACGGTCTGGCCATGGACCTGGCCGACCTGACCTTCCTGCAGAGCTATTTCCGGGATGAGGAGAAGCGGGACCCCACTCTGACCGAGGTGCGGGTGGTGGATACCTACTGGTCTGACCACTGCCGCCACACCACCTTCTCCACCCATCTGGATCAGGTGGAGATTGCGGATCCGGCCGTCCAGGCCGCTTATGAGCGCTACCTGGCTGCCCGGGTGGAGGTGTACGGCGAAGAGAAGGCCGCCCGGCGGCCTCAGACTCTGATGGACATTGCCACCATCGGAGCCAAAACCCTGAAAAAACGCGGCCTGCTGCCCGAGCTGGATGAGAGCGAGGAGATCAATGCCTGCTCCATCCATGTGCCCGCCCTGGTGGACGGACGGGAGCAGGACTGGCTTTTGATGTTCAAGAACGAGACCCACAACCACCCCACCGAAATTGAGCCCTTCGGCGGCGCTGCCACCTGCATCGGCGGGTGTATCCGCGATCCCCTGTCCGGCCGGGTGTATGTTCACCAGGCCATGCGCCTCACCGGCTGCGGCGATCCGCGGGTGCCGGTGGACCAGACGCTGGAAGGAAAGCTGCCCCAGCGCAAAATCGCCCAGACTGCGGCAGCGGGCTACTCCTCTTACGGCAACCAGATCGGCCTGGCCACCGGCCACGTAGCCGAGCTTTACCATGAGGGATACATCGCCAAGCACCTGGAGTGCGGCGCGGTGGTGGGGGCCGCCCCTGCCGATCATGTGCGCCGTGAGACCCCTGCACCCGGCGACGTGGTCATCCTGCTGGGCGGCCGCACCGGCCGGGACGGCATCGGCGGCGCTACCGGCTCTTCCAAGAGCCACAACAAGGCCAGCCTGGATACCATGGCCAGCGAGGTGCAGAAGGGCAACGCTCCTGAGGAGCGCAAGCTCCAGCGGCTGTTCCGCAACCCCAACGTGACCCGCCTCATTAAGCGGTGCAACGACTTTGGCGCCGGCGGCGTCAGCGTGGCCATCGGTGAGTTGGCCGACGGCCTGTCCATCGATCTGGACGCGGTGCGCAAGAAGTATGACGGCCTGGATGGCACTGAGATCGCCATCTCCGAGTCTCAGGAGCGCATGGCCGTGGTGGTGGCGCCGGAGGACGCCCAGGCTCTGATGAACTTTGCCTCCATCGAGAACCTGGAGGCTTACCCGGTGGCTACTGTCACCGAGAGCCCCCGGATGGTCATGACCTGGCGGGGCCAGACCGTAGCCAACCTGTCCCGGGCCTTCCTGAACACCAACGGCGCGGTAAAGCACGCCCAGGTGAAGGTGGCCTGCCCCACCCGGACACAGGCCCGTCCGGCCCACTCCCTGCGGGAGATGGCCGGTAGCCTGAAGTCCGCCTCCCGCCGTGGTCTCACCGAGCGGTTCGACGGCTCCATCGGCGCGGGCAGCGTGCTCATGCCCTTCGGCGGAGCTACCCAGCGCACTCCGGCCCAGGCCATGGCGGCCCTCTTCCCCGTAGAGCCCAATCAGGAGACTGCCCAGGCCAGCGTCATGGCCTGGGGCTGCGATCCCGACCAGCTGTCCGCCGACCCCTATGTCGGCGCGCACAGCGCGGTATATACCTCGGTGGCCAAGCTGGTGGCGGCTGGCGCCGACTATGAAAAGGCCTATCTGACCCTCCAGGAGTTCTTTGAGAAGCTGCGCCAGGAGCCTGAGCGCTGGGGCAAGCCCTTTGCCGCTCTGCTGGGCGCTCTGGATGCCCAGCTGGAGCTGGGGGCGGCCGCTATTGGCGGCAAGGATTCCATGTCCGGAACCTTCCTGGACCTGGATGTGCCCCCCACCCTCATCTCCTTTGCCATCGCACCGGTGGAGGCCGATGCGGTGCTCTCCCCCGAATTCAAGGCGGCGGGAGACCCGGTGTACCTATTCCGCGGTGTGGAGGGCTGGAAGCAGCTGCAGGCCCTCCGCCGGGAGGGCGTGGTGCGGGCAGCCTGGGCCGTGGAGAACGGCGCGGCCGAGGCTGTGATGCAGATGTCTTTCGGCAACAGCGTAGGCTTTGACGCCGATGCCGGTGTGGAGCTGGACTGGTATGCCTCCTGCCCCGGCGCCATCGTGGCCGAGCTGAGTGGAGAGCGCAGCGAGGGCATGCGCATTGGCCGCACCACCGCCGAGCCGGTGATCGTCCTGGGAGACGACCGGGCTACCGTAGATGAGCTGCTGCGCCTCAACGAAGGGGTGCTGGAGGACGTGTATCCCACCCGGGCGGGCAAGACCGCTGCGGTGGAGCCCATCTCCTGGGACAAGCGTTCCCCCGCCGTGTGCAAGTCCAAGGTGGCCCGTCCACGGGTGGTCATCCCTGTGTTCCCGGGCACCAACTGCGAGTATGATTCGGTCCGGGCCTGCCTGCGGGCGGGTATGACGGCCGAGACGGTGAACATCCGCAACCTGACGGCCGACGATCTGCGCCAGTCCACCGTGGAGTTGGAGGGCGCCATCCGGAACGCCCAGATCCTCTTCATCCCCGGCGGCTTCTCCGGCGGTGACGAGCCTGACGGTTCGGCCAAGTTCATTTGCTCCTTCTTCCGCAATCCCCGCATTGCCGACGCGGTCCACGACCTGCTTAAGAACCGGGATGGTCTGATGCTGGGCATCTGCAACGGCTTCCAGGCTCTCATCAAGCTGGGCCTGGTGCCCTATGGTGAGATCCGGGATATGGACGAGCACTGCCCCACCCTGACCTACAACACCATTGGCCGCCACCAGAGCCGGTATGTCACCACCCGGGTGGCCAGTGTCAACTCCCCCTGGATGCTCAAAAGCCGGGTGGGTGACCTGCATGCCATCCCCATCTCCCACGGCGAGGGGCGCTTTGTGGCGCCCCAGGCGGAGCTGGAGCGCCTGATCGCCCACGGCCAGGTGGCCACCCAGTATGTGGACGCAGCGGGCGTGCCCTCCATGGACATCGATGTCAACCCCAACGGTTCGCTGTGTGCCATCGAGGGTATCTTCTCCCCCGACGGCCGGGTCTTTGGCAAGATGGGCCATTCGGAGCGGCGGGGCCCCTTCGTGGGGATCAACATCCCCGGCGACAAGCACCAGCCTCTGCTGGAGAGCGGCGCGGAGTACTTCCGGTAAACGGCAGAACAAACGCCCGGCGCGGATGCGCCGGGCGTTTTTCATGGGATTTTAAGCATCCCTTCAGGACGCTTTTACCTGCCGCGTGGTAAGCTGATACCACAAAGGAGGAAGAGACATGGTTACCTTGCTGACATTGTGTATCATCTGTCTGGTGGTAGTGGTGCTGATCCCTGTGGTGCTGGCTATCATCGGCCTGCCGTTTCTGCTGCTGATGGGCCTGCTGCCTTGGCTGCTGCGGGTAGCGGGAGTGGTGCTGCTGCTCCGGGCCCTGTTTGAAAAGCCGGTACGGGGAGAAAATTTTATACCTGCCATCGCCGCGTTTGCCCTGTCGCTGCTGCTGGGTTGGCTGTTTTAAGTCAGCCGGTCGGCCTGCAGGGTTTCTCCCGTGCCGGTGACGGCATAAAAGGCGTACTCCTCCGGCTTGAGCTGGGAGCCGGTCATGGCGGCCCGGACGGCGGGCAGGTCCTCCGGATGCAGGCGCACCGCCATGCCGCAGCCCAGGGAGATCTCCCGCAGCACGGGCATGACCTGCACCGGCGCCACCGGGGCCAGCAGCTTTTGGGCATAGATGGCCCCATAGGTGGAGGCAAAGGTGATGAGGGCGTAGTCCATTACAGGCTGAGCACCTTTCCGGCCCGCTGCATCCGGGTGACGATGTCGTACATGTTGCTCACGGTGCCCACCTTCAGCTGGTCGGTGAGACCGTAGAAATTTAGACATGTGCCGCACACCAGAATTTCCGTACCGGCCTGGGTCAGGGCCTTCAGATGCTCGGCCACCTGCTCGTCCAGGGTGGGCAGCTTGACCCCGGCGTTCATAAAGAGCACCGCGCCGGGCTTATCGTCGCTCTGACTCAGGGTGTAGAAAAACATGCGCATCAGGTTGGTCCCAAGCTCCCGGTCGCCGTCGCCCACGGTGTCCCGCCCCACAAATACGGCCCAGTCCGTACCGGGGACGGGCAGGGGAGCGGAGACGGCCTGCTCACAGGAGACACAGCCGGTGCGGGAGAAGGCCACTGAGTAGCCCCCCTCTGCCTGGGAGACTGCGGCGGTAAACCCCTGATTGCCCGCCAGACGTTTGAGATTTTCCACCGCGGTGGGATTGTCCACCAAAACAGTGAAAGCGCTCTCACCGGCGGTAATGGCCCCTTTGGCCATCAGTACAGGGGTGGGGCATGGCTTGCCCTTGGCATCGATGATCTGAGACATGGGATCACATCCTTTGTTTTTCCTTATTATACCGCCGGGCGAGAGTCTGAACAAGCAGGTTTTACGGGACAAAAGTATGAAGAATTTGTGAAAAAAGCGGGAGCCGGGCGGGCTTCCGCTTTTTTATCGGGAAAACTTGTGCTATACTGCTCCTCGATAAGAAAGAAAGGAGGTGGGTGGATGGACTCTCTGCTTACCCTGCCGCAGCAGTGGATGGATGCCCTTACCCTCTGGATGGGAGAGCATGCCCAGCTCTGTGCCTGGTTTACCACGGCGGTGCGTTTTCTCTTCCCGGTGCTGGCGCTACTTATTCTTATCCGGACCATCCGCTCGCTGTTGACCGTGCCCTGCCTGCCGGAGGTGTGGGCCTATCTCACCTTGCCAAACGGGGCTCAGGAGCCCCTGACCCACTGGGAGAACATCCTGGGGCGGGGAGGCAACTCGGATGTGATTCTGAATTACCCCGTCGTCTCCCGGCAGCATGCTGCCCTGATCCGGGCCGAGGATGACACCTGGACGGCCTATGATCTGGGCTCCAAGGGAGGCGTGACGGTCAACGGCAAGCCGGTGGAGGGACAGGCCACGGTACAGTACGGCGACGTGCTGGGTATCGGCGGGGTGGAGACCGTGCTGCTTCCCCTCTCGCCGGAGGAGAAGGCGCAGCGCCGCCAGCGCCGGAAGGTGGACCGGCCAGTCTCTCCCTGGCTGGGACTGGTACTGCTGACGGTATTTCAGGTACTCACTGCCCTGCAGCTCATCATCAGCGAGGGGGAGGGGGCTGACGTGATGATCCCCCTGACCTTCCTGTGTCTGACGGCGGTGATGTGGCTTTACTACCTTACCCTGCGGGTTTTGCGGCGGGTGGGGTTTGAGATGGAGACCATTGCTTTTTTCCTGTCTACTCTGTCTCTGGCCGTCACCTGCTCGTCCAACACACCGGCGCTGTTCAAGCAGTTTCTCTGCGTGGTGCTGGGGCTGGTGCTGTTTTTGGTGCTGGGGATCTTCCTGCGGGAACTGGACCGGGCCAAACAGATCCGCTGGCTCATGGCAGCGGCGGCCATTGGTCTGCTGGGACTCACCGCCCTGCTGGCCCAGGTCCGCTACGGTGCAGCGAACTGGCTGACCATCGGCGGGGTGTCGGTGCAGCCCTCGGAGATTGCCAAGATCTGCTATATCTTTGCCGGTGCGGCCACGCTGGACCGGCTCTTCCGCAAGCGGAACCTGGGCCTGTTCATCCTGCTTACCGGCTTGTGTCTGGGCTGCCTGGCCTATATGAGCGACTTCGGTACCGCAGCCATTTTCTTTGTGACCTTCCTGGTCATCGCCTACCTCCGCTCCGGCGACTGGGCGACCTTGGCCCTCATCTGCGGCGGCGGCGTATTTGCCGTGCTCACGATCCTCTCTGTCAAGCCCTATATCCTCAACCGCTTTGCCACCTGGGGGCATGCCTGGCAGAATGCTTCGGTGGGCAGCGGCTATCAGCAGACCCGCACCATGTCGGCCGCCGCCTCTGGCGGCCTGGTCGGCGTGGGCCCCGGGGAGGGATGGCTGCACAATGTGGGCGCAGGAGACACCGATCTGGTGTTCGGCATGCTGTGCGAGGAGTGGGGCCTCATCATCGCCCTGCTGGCGGTCTGTTCCATCCTCACCCTGGCGGTATTTGCCGTGCGGGCCTGTCGGGCCGGGCGGAGCAGCTTTTATATCATTGCCGCCTGTGCCGCTACCTCCATGATGGTATTCCAGACTTGCCTCAATGTGTTTGGCGCGGTGGATATCCTGCCCCTTACCGGCGTGACCTTTCCCTTTGTGTCCAACGGCGGTACAGCCATGATTGCCTCCTGGGGCCTGCTGGCCTTCCTCAAGGCCACCGATACCCGGCCAAACGCCAGTTTTGCCATCCGCCTGCCCTCCCGCCGGGAGGAGCGCAAGAGCGCCCGGCTGGCGCCAAGAAAGACGGAAGAATGGGAGGCGGAAGATGAAGAAGATTGAAAAACGGGCCCTGCTGTGCCTGTTGCTGGCGGCGGCCCTGCTGGCGGGTACGCTGCTGTTCGTGTTCCGGTTCGTGGTCAACGGTGGGCGATGGGTCTCTTTTGCCGCCAACCGGCATCTCTACAACAGCCAGGGCCAGCTCTCGGTGGGCCGGGTCCTGGACCGGGATGGAGACGTACTCTCCTGGGTGGATGAGAACGGCAGCCGCCGCTATTATGACAATGCCACCGTCCGCAAGGCGACCCTTCACGCTGTGGGAGATGCCCAGGGCAACATCGGCACCGGGGCACTGGTGGCCTTTGCTGATCTGCTTTCAGGCTACAACCTGTTTACGGGGGTCTATTCTCCGTTGGGAGAGGGCAATGACCTCTATTTGACGCTGGATGCCCGGTATAATTACATTGCCTATGAGGCCCTGGGCGGCCGCAAGGGAGCGGTGGGTGTATACAATTATGAGACGGGAGAGATCCTGTGTATGGTCTCCACCCCCACCTTTGACCCCCTGGATCCGCCGGTCATCCAGGAGGGGGATGAGCAGTACGATGGTGTTTATGTCAACCGTTTCCTCTCGGGGACCTTTACGCCCGGCTCGGTGTATAAGACGGTGACTCTGGCCGCAGCCATCGAGCACATCCCGGACCTGTTCTCCCGGACCTGGACGTGCACCGGCTCCACCATGGTGGGCGACGGGGCAGTCACCTGCCCCTCGGCACACGGGGAGATGGACATCTACGACGCCCTGGCCAACTCCTGCAATGGAGTGTTTGCCCTGTTGGCTGACGAGCTGGGGGAGGATGTGATGGAGCAGTATACACAAAAGGCCGGCCTCACCAGCGCCTATCCGGTGAGTGGACTGAATACGGCGGCCGGAACCTTTGATTTTGACGGGTTGACCAGCAATCAACTGGGCTGGGCCGGTGTCGGACAATACAACGACCTGGTGAACCCATGTGCCCTGATGGTTTATATGGGGGCTATCGCTCAGGAAGGCAAGACGGCGGTGCCACGACTGGTACTCAAGACCGAGAGCCCCCTGGGATTGCCCTCGCTTCCGACTGTTACCAAGCGTACCAAAACCCTCGTTGAGAGCGACACTGCCGCGGTCATGGCGGATATGATGGCCTATAACGTTACCCAAACCTACGGCGCCGGCCGGTTCCCCAATATGGACATCTGTGCCAAGAGCGGTACGGCTGAAGTGGGAGGCGGCAAGTCCCCCAATGCATGGTTTGCCGGCTTTCTGCGCAACGAGGATGCTCCCTACGCCTTTGTGGTGATGGTGGAGAACGGCGGCTCGGGCGCGGATGTGGCAGGTTCTGTGGCTGCTAAGGTGCTGGACGCAGTGGTCAACGGCTACTGAGCAGAAATCCGCAGAACGGGCGCCCGCCAAAGACGGGCGCCCGTTCTGCACGCGGTCACATCTGTTCCAGCAGGCCGCGCAGTGCCCAGGAATGGGCGTCCTCCTCACCGGCCAGTTCCAGGTATAATTCCCTCAGGCAGGGATCGACGGTCTCAGCGGCGGCAGACTGGTAGGCGGCCGCTCCCCGCTGTTCCTCCATGAAGTGTTCCCGCAGAGCGGCGGTGAGCGGCGCGGGAGAAGGCGTGGAGGTCCGGTCGGCAGGCCAGTAGCGGACCCCGGAGATGAGAAAGTAGGCGGTGGAGAGCCGCTTGGCGTGCCGGCGTTCATCGGCGGCCAGCGTGGAGAGGACCTTGCCGCCGTTGCCCTGGGCCCGGCGGGCCAGAGCCTGATAGGCACGCCAGTCGGACAGTTCTCCGTCAATGAACTGCTGCAGCTGAGCGCCGTACACAGCAGAGGCGGCCCCCAGACAGGGGACCCGGTGCTCTTCCGCCTCCACAGCCTGGCGGGCGGGGAGCGGGACGGCGGATACCGCGGGCAGGGTCTCCGGCACCTCGGCAGAGGGCGGGTCGGCCTGGCCCAGTGTGATGGGACAGTCGGCCCGGTCGCCCGGCATGACCCGCCGCCAGACCCGCTCAAAGACCTCCCGGTCGCAGGGTGCGGGCAAATGATCTTGTTGCATGGCATTGCCTCCTGATTCTGGATGAATTCTCTTCATTCTATGCTCAGAAGGCTTCTTTTGCGCCCGTAGGGTTGTATTTTTCTGCTTAACATGGTACAATAACAAATCACGAACGGAATTTACAAAGGAGCGACAGCCAATGCTGGAGATACGCAACCTCTGCTATCAGGTGGAAGGCGAAGCCGGAGAGGAGCTGGGCATCCTCAACGACGTCTCCCTCACGGTGGAGGATAATCAATTTGTGGTCATCACCGGCCCCAATGGCGGTGGTAAGACCACGCTGGCCAAGACCATCATGGGTCTTGTGAAGCCCACCGGGGGCTCCATTACCTGGAATGGCACCGACATCACCGATCTGGATATTACCAGCCGGGCCCGGCTGGGCATCAGCTATGGCTTTCAGCAGCCGCCCCGCTTTAAGGGCCTGCGGGTAAAAGATCTGCTGGCCCTGGCCGCGGGCAGTGAAAAGCTGACCCGGGAGGAGGGGTGCCAGTACCTCACCAAGGTGGGCCTGTGCGCCCACGACTATATTGACCGGGAGGTGGACGCCTCTCTGTCCGGCGGCGAGGTCAAGCGCATTGAGATTGCCACCATCCTGGCCCGGAAATCGGGACTGATGATCTTTGACGAGCCGGAGGCGGGCATCGACCTGTGGTCCTTTGCCAAGCTGACGGAGACCTTCCGGGCCATCCATGCCAAGCGGCAGGCCACCCTCATTGTCATCTCCCACCAGGAGCGCATCATTAACCTGGCCGACGAGATCGTGATGATCGGTGACGGGAAGATCCAGAAGCACGGCCCCAAGGAGGAGATTTTCCCCCAGATCCTGGCCAATACCACGGCCGGGTGCAGCTATATGACGGAAGGAGCGAACTAACCATGGATCAGGCAGAGTGGAAGCTCCTCAAGGAGATCGCGGACCTGGAGAAGACCCCCCAGGGGGCCTACAACATCCGCCGCAACGGTCAGCTGGACTCCCGCAGCAATACCGCCAACATTGAGATTACCACCAAGACCGAGCCGGGTAAGTCGGGTATCGATATCCACATTAAGCCCGGCACCAAGCATGAGTCGGTCCACATCCCTGTCATCATCAGCCAGACGGGACTGAGTGAGATGGTGTACAACGACTTTTTTATCGGCGAGGACTGCGATGTGGACATTGTGGCCGGCTGCGGTATTCACAATACTGGCTGCGAGACCAGTCAGCACGACGGCCTGCACACGTTCTATATCGGCAAGAACTCCAAGGTGCGCTATGTGGAGCGGCACTATGGCGAAGGCCCCGGTACCGGCAAGCGCATTATGAATCCTCAGACCGTGGTGTATCTGGAGGAGGGCGCCTCGCTCAACATGGAGAGCACCCAGATCCGGGGGGTGGACTCCACCAAGCGGGAGACCAAGATCGTAGCCGGCAAGGGGGCCGAGGTGGTTATCACCGAAAAGCTGCTCACCCACGGCCAGCAGACCGCCGAGAGCGATATGGAGATCATTCTGGATGGTGAGGATGCCTCCGGCCGGGTGATCTCCCGTTCGGTAGCGCAGGACGACTCCCAGCAGGTGTTTTATCCCAAAATGACAGGCAACGCCAAATGCTTTGGCCATGTACAGTGCGATTCCATCATCATGGGCCAGGCCCGGATCTCCTCCATCCCGGCCATTGTGGCCAACCATGTGGACGCCCAGCTCATCCACGAGGCTGCCATCGGCCGCATCGCCGGCGACCAGATCCTCAAGCTCATGACCCTGGGCCTTACGGAGCAGGAGGCAGAGGAGAAAATCCTGGATGGATTCTTACAGTAACGATTACAGCCAGATGCTGGAGCAGGTAAACAGCGGCCCCTTCTTTGGGCCCAGGAGCGGAGTGCGGGTCACTGCCATCCGGGGCCATGAGGCGGAGGGTGTGCTGGAAGTCCGGGAGGATACCAAGAACCCTCTGGGGGTGATCCACGGAGGAGCCCTGTTTACCCTGGCGGATACGGTGACGGGTACGGCCGCCTTTACCCTTGGCCGGCCCTGTGTCACACTGGACAGCTCTATGCAGTTCCTGGCGGCGGCCAGGGGAGACCGGATCTACTGCCTGGCCAGGCCCAAGAAGATCGGGCGTACCATTGTGGTATATGACGTGACCATTACCGACTCACAGGAACGGCTGGTTGCGGCCGGGACCTTCACGTTCTTTGCCAAAGAGCAGGAGCAGAAATAAAAATATGCGCCCCGTGGCCGGTCAATCCGGACACGGGGCGTTTTGCATCAGATCATCCAGCCGCAGCAGGGCGGCCAGGAACACCAGCAGGGAGGCCCACAGATTGGTCCGGGCCGACTGGCGTTCGGCCGGGGCGCTCTCCGGAGCGATCTCCTGCCATGTATGTACTGCCAGGCACAAGAAGAAGCCAAGCACCCCCACCACCAGGGCCGAGGCTCCAAGGCGTACGGGGAAAAGACCGGGAGTTTCACCGCTCTCCCCCCGCAGCTGCCGGCACAGCGCTTCCCGCTGCAGGCGTATGCCCTGGCAGGAGAGCAACACCGATGCAATCAGCAGCAGAAGAAACACCAGGGACTGGTCGGCGATACGCAGCTGCCGGCACAGCGTGTTCTGATCCATATTCAGCACCTCCTGCCCCAGTGTATCCAAATAGGCTGGTTTTGTGCAAAATATGGGGTGTGAAGGCTTGAAAAGCGGCTGGCAGATATGCTATAGTATCCATGTATCACCATTGGCCGACTGCATCCCAACGGATGTGGTCCTTTTTCTGATTTGAGGTGTTTGCTCTGTTCGACGGATTGCTGTTTGATCTGGATGGGACGCTGTGGGACGCCACCGAGGGCATCTGCGCGGCCTGGAACCATGTGCTGGGGCGCGTGATGCCCGAGCTGGCCGGGACGGTCACTCCGGAGCGGATGCGTCCCTGCCTGGGGATGCTGTTGCCCGATATTGCCTGTAAACTCTTCCCCTGGATGGACCGGGAGGAGTGCGCCCGCATTGCCGGGCAATGCGACGGGCCGGAGACCATCGGCCTGTGTGCCGCCGGCAGCGTATTGTTCCCCGGGGTGCGGGAGACCTTGGAGCAGCTGGCCGGCCGGTACCGGCTGTTCATCGTCAGCAACTGCCAGGATGGATATATTGAAGCGTTCCTGCAAACCCATAAGCTGGGCGGATACTTTACCGACTATGAGTGTCCCGGCCGCACCGGTAAACCCAAGGCGGATAACATTGCCCTGGTGGTTGCCCGCAACGGCCTGCAGCGGCCGCTCTATATCGGGGATACTCAGGGGGACTGTGACGCTGCTACGGCGGCAGGGGTACCCTTCCTCCACGCGGCCTACGGCTTCGGGACCATTGACCGCCCGGTACCCGCTGTGACTGCTTTTACCCAGCTGCCCCAGGCGGTGGCCGCCCTGGAGGGCAGGCCCACGTAGCCGGCGCCCTCCGCTTGCCCCCATCACCATTTACAAGGAGGAACCAGACCTTGTCACAATATGAAGCTGAAATCAAGCGCCGGCGCACCTTTGCCATCATCTCCCACCCCGACGCCGGTAAGACCACTCTGACGGAAAAATTCCTGCTCTACGGCGGGGCCATTGCCCAGGCCGGCCAGGTAAAGGGCAAGAAGAACACCCGGGCCGCCACCTCCGACTGGATGGAGATCGAAAAACAGCGCGGTATCTCGGTCACCTCTTCCGTCATGCAGTTCCAGTACGAGGGTTACTGCATCAACATCCTGGACACCCCCGGACACCAGGACTTCTCTGAGGACACCTACCGCACCCTGATGGCCGCCGACTCGGCCGTCATGGTCATCGACGCCGCCAAGGGCGTGGAGGCCCAGACCCGCAAGCTCTTCAAGGTATGTGCCATGCGGGACATCCCCATTTTTACCTTCATCAACAAGATGGACCGGGAGGCCCGGGATTCCTTTGAGCTGCTGGAGGAGTTGGAGAAGGAACTGGGCATCGAGACCTATCCGGTGAACTGGCCCATTGGCTGCGGCAAGGACTTTAAGGGTGTGTATGACCGGGGCAGCCGGAAGATCATCCATTTTACCTCCAACGGCGGTTCCAAGGCGGCCACTGCCACCGAGGTAGAGCTGGGGGATCCCAACCTGGATGGGCTCATCGGCGAGCGGCTGCACCAGCAGCTGACCGACGAGATTGAGCTGCTGGACGGCGCTGCCGCCGAGTTCGATCTGGACCGGGTGCGCCATGGCAAGCTCTCCCCAGTGTTCTTTGGATCGGCTCTGACCAACTTCGGCGTGGAGCCCTTCCTGGAGCATTTCCTTCAGATGACCACCGCCCCGCTGCCCCGGGCGGCAGGGGACGAGGTCATCGACTCCATGGACGACGCCTTTTCCGCTTTCGTATTCAAGATCCAGGCCAACATGAATAAGGCCCACCGGGACCGGATCGCCTTCATGCGCATTGTCTCGGGCAAGTTTGAGGCGGACAAGGAAGTCTACCACGTTCAGGGCGGCAAGAAGATCCGACTCTCCCGGCCTCAGCAGCTGATGGCCGCCGAGCGGGAGATCATCGAGGAGGCCTACGCCGGGGACATCATCGGCGTGTTTGACCCGGGCATCTTCTCCATCGGCGACACCTTGTGTACCGCTGCCAGAAAGTTTAAATTTGACCCGATTCCTACCTTTGCCCCGGAGCACTTCCGACGGGTGCGCTCTCTGGACACCATGAAGCGCAAGCAGTTTTTGAAGGGAATGGAGCAGATCGCCCAGGAGGGCGCTATCCAGATCTTCAAGACTCCCTACTCCGGTATGGAAGAGGTCATTGTGGGCGTGGTGGGTACCCTGCAGTTTGACGTGCTGGAGTACCGACTGAAAAACGAATACAATGTGGACCTCTATATGGAGGGCCTGCCCTATGAGTACCTGCGCTGGATCGAGACCGACGACGGCGAGCCAGTAAAGGAAGAGGATCTGATCCTGGGCACCGACGTGAAGTTGGTGGAGGACTACAAGGGCAACCAGCTGCTGCTTTTCGGCTCCCAGTGGGCGGTGAACTGGACTCAGGAGCGCAACCCCAGACTGACCTTCCACGAATTCGGCGGCACCCGATTCTGATAAAACCAACAGCGCCCCCGGACACGGCCGTAAGGCCGCGCCCGGGGGCGCTGTGTTTTGATCAGCAGGGGATGGATTCCGTCCGGCTGCGCTCGGGCCGGGGAAAGGCCTCCAGACAGTGCCGGGGCAGAGTGGATACCGCTGCGCAGGCGGCTTTCCAGGCCTCCTCATAGGACAGATTCATTCGGGCCTGCAGAGTTCGGGCCAACTCATCGGTCCGCCCGGCCAGCAGGGAGGCCCAGCGGCTCCCAGCGGCAGTGAGGTGGACCTTTCCATACCGCTGTTTGGTCACCAGTGCCTTGTCCGTCAGGATGGACATCATGCTGGTAACCGAGGCCCGGGAGACGTCCAGTGCATCGGCGATGTCCTTGGAGGAAACCTCCAGCCGGGCCTGGGAGAGGTGGTAGATGGCCAGAAGATAACGCACGTTGGTATCGGTCAGATCCATGGTTACAGTTCCTTTCCAGACAGAGAGGCGGGCTTTTACGACTTCTTGGGGTGGCACAGCTCACCGCAGCCGCAGTGGCCGCAGGAGCCGCCGCAGGAGCAGCTGCTCCTGCCGGCGCGCCGGTTGTGGATGCCCCGGGCCACAATGGCTACGAATACGGCCAGCACGGCCAGGGCAATGAGCAGAGTGGGTAGGTTCATAGACAGACACTCCTTTGCATCCGGCCTTCCGCTGGGGCCTCACTTGGAAGCGGCGGCCACGGCGGAGAGGGTGAGGGTGGTTTCATCGTACTTGTTCTTGCGTGCCACCAGATAGAGCAGGGCTGCAATGGCTGCTACAGCGGCTACAGTGCCTACGCCGAAGGACACCTCGCCGGTAAAGAGTCCGCCGATCTGGTAGACGATAAGGGAGACTACATAGGCAAAGCCGCACATATAGCCGATGGCACCCAGGGTCCACTTGGCGTTGTTCATCTCCCGCTTGATGGCGCCCATAGCGGCAAAGCAGGGAGCGCACAGCAGGTTGAAGATCATGAAGGAGTAGGCCGACAGGGCAGTAAAGTGGGTGCCTACAGCGGCCAGCAGGCCGGGGTCCTCCTCCGTCAGGTCGGCGCCCAGGCCGAAGAGCACGCCGAAGGTGGATACCACGTTTTCCTTGGCGATCAGGCCGGTGACGCTGGCCACGGTGGCCTGCCAGGTGCCGAAGCCCAGGGGGGCGAAGATCCAGCATACCGCCCCGCCGATGGCGGCCAGCAGGGAGGAGTTGTTGTCCTCCACCAGGCCAAAGCCGGTCTCGGTAAAGCCGAAGCCCTGGAGGAACCACAAAATGATGGAGGAGGCCAGGATAACGGTGCCGGCCCGCTTGATGAAGGACCAGCCGCGCTCCCAGGTGGCCCGCAGCACGTTGCCCACGGCGGGTACGTGGTAGGCGGGCAGCTCCATGACAAAGGGGGCGGGGTTGCCGGCGAAGGCGCGGGTCTTTTTAAGCAGAATGCCGGAGATGACGATGGCGGCCACGCCGATGAAGTAAGCCGACACGGCCACCAGGCCGCTGCCGCCGAAGATGGCGCCGGCAAACAGGCCGATGATGGGCATCTTGGCACCGCAGGGGACAAAGCAGGTGGTCATGACGGTCATGCGGCGGTCCCGCTCATTCTCAATGGTGCGGGAGGCCATGACGCCGGGCACGCCGCAGCCCGAGCCGATGAGCATGGGGATAAAGCTCTTGCCGCTCAGGCCGAATTTGCGGAAGATCCGGTCCATGATGAAGGCCACTCGGGCCATATAGCCCACGTCTTCCAGGATGGAGAGCATGAAAAAGAGTACCAGCATCTGGGGTACGAAGCCCAATACCGCGCCTACGCCGGCGATGATGCCGTCCACGATGAGGCCCTGGAGCCACGGAGCGCAGCCCACGCTCTCCAGCCAGCCGCTGACGGCGGGGGGGATGATCTCGCCGAAGAGCACGTCGTTGGTCCAGCCGGTGACCCAGTCGCCTACGGTACCGATGGCCACGTAATACACTGCGAACATGATGAGGGCAAAGATGGGCAGGGCCAGGATGCGGTTGGTCACAATGCGGTCGATCCGGTCGGAGGGGGTCAGGCCGTGGACCGCTTTCTTGCGGGCCACCGCCCGGTCTACCACGGAGCTGATGTAGGAGTAGCGCTGATTGGTGATGATGCTCTCGGCGTCGTCGTCCAGCTCCCGCTCACAGTCGGCGATATGGGCCTCCAGATGCTCTCTCAGCTCGCCCTCCAGGTGCAGCTGGTCCATGACCTTGTCGTCCCGTTCAAACACCTTGATGGCAAACCAGCGCAGATATCGGTCATCTACCTGGCCGGCAATCGATTCTTCGATGTGAGCGATGGCGTGTTCCACGCTGCCGGTGAATACATGGGGCAGCTCGCCGGCACGGTGGGATTTGGCCAGAGCGATGGCCCGTTCGGCGGCCTCCATGCCGCCCTCGCCCTTCAGGGCGCTCATGCTGACTACCTGGCAGCCCAGGGCCTCACCCAGCTTGGCGAGGTCGATCTTGTCCCCGTTTTTACGGACCAGATCAATCATATTCACCGCCACCACCACGGGGAGGCCGAGCTCGATAAGCTGGGTGGTGAGATACAGGTTGCGCTCGATGTTGGTACCGTCCACGATGTTGAGAATAACATCCGGTTTTTCATTGACCAGGTAGCTCCGGGCCACCACTTCCTCCAAGGTATAGGGGGACAGGGAATAGATGCCGGGCAGATCCTGGATCACCACATCCTTGTGGCCCTTGAGCTTTCCCTCTTTCTTTTCCACTGTTACGCCGGGCCAGTTGCCCACGTATTGATTGGAGCCGGTCAGGGCGTTGAACAGCGTGGTCTTACCGCAGTTCGGGTTGCCTGCCAGCGCAATTTTGAGTTCCATCTTGCTTCTCCCTTCTAACTGACGATTAGTTATAACTAATCGATGGGCAAACCATTAGGCTGTCTCGATCATCTCCGCATCGGCCTTGCGCACGCTCAGCTCATAGCCCCGCACATTCAGCTCAATGGGGTCTCCCAGAGGAGCCACCTTGCGTACATGGATGGTCACGCCCTTGGTGATACCCATGTCCATAATCCGGCGCTTGACTGCACCTTCGCCGTGCAGACGGACGACTGTAACCGTGTCGCCCACCTTTGCATCCCGCAGTGTCTTCATGTCCCGTCTCCTCTCAAATCATAATCCGATTAGCCATCGTTTTGTCCAGTGCGATCCGGCTGTCCTTGACCTGAAGGATCAAGTTGCCTGCCAGCTGACTGACCACAGTTACCTGACTGTCTACCACAAAGCCCAGTTCAGCCAGGTGCTGGCGGACTTCATCTTTACCGGTAATTTTCCGGATGGTGACGCGTTCCCCCTGCCGGGCCATTGTTAAGGGCATCATGGATGCCTCCCTCCTTTGGTTAGCGAATACTAACCGTGAAACTGCATTGAGTTTACACCAACTAACTGCCTTTGTCAACCCCTAAATGTGGAAAAAATTTACCCCTGCAGGTATTCACCTGCAGGGGTAAATTTTCAAAAGGCGATATTACAGGGTAGTAAACCGCATGAGCATGGTGGCTACCTCAGCGCGGCTGGCAGTGCCCTGGGGATCCAGAGCGGAGCCGTTCTTGCCGGTGAGGATGCCCTCGGCCACTGCCCACTCCATGGCGTCCTGCGCCCAGACGGACACGGAGGCGGCATCGGCAAAGCCGGTCAGGCTGCCCTCCGTGGCGGGGGAACCGGCGTAGCGGTAGAGCATGACGGCCAGCTGCTCCCGGGTGATGGTGGCCTCGGGGTTGGTGCCGTCGGTGATGCCCTCGGCTACCGCCCAGGCCATGGCCTTCTCATACCAGGTGGCCCCGCCGGTGGTGTCCACCCCGTCCAGGCGGGCCAGGACGGTGAAGAACATGGCGCGGGTCATGGAGGCGTCGGGGGAGAAGGTAGTGTCGGAGGTGCCGTTGAACAGGCCCTCGCTCACCACATAGTCCACGGCCTCGCTGGCCCAGTGGGTGGCGGGCACGTCGGAGAAGGCGGGGGTCTCAGGCTCGGTAGGCTCGGTGGTCTCGCCGGGCTCCTCGGTCTCGGTGGGAGGCGTGGTATCCTCGTCCTCGGCATCGCTGCCGTCGTTGTAGGAGCCCACCTGCACCAGGCACTGGGCGGTGTAGCCGCCGTCATTGGTGGTGACGGTGACGGTGGTCATGCCCTCGCCCACCACGGTGATGTAGCCCACGTCGTTGACGGTGACCACGTTCTCGTCGGCGCTGGTCCAGGTCACGGACTTGTCGTCAGCGTCGGCGGGCTCCACGGTGGCGATGAGCTGCTCACCGCGGGGACCGAAGTTGGAGTACAGGTACACGCTCTCCACGTTCAGCTTCACGCCGGTGACGTTGGTGACCGGGATGGCCTCGTAGTT